>CANQOL010000005.1 GCA_947625475.1 uncultured Acetatifactor sp. | reverse complement strand
TTTTCTTGTACCCTTTTTTACTGGTTTTTGGGTTATTTCTTTTTCAATTTACTCTTGACATATCACCAAATTGCTTCTTTTTCATCCCTCATATCTTCCATAATTCTACACATGGCTGCCACTCCTTTAAATTATCTGCAAGGCAAACCGATCGTCGTCCGTATATCGGAGTGATTTCAAGTACGCTAAATCCTCTTGATGTACCTGCTCCGTTGTATTCAAGAATATCACCTTTTTTCTCCGCTTTTATTATACATCTGGCAATACTTTTAAACTTTCGTGAACTTTTTACTTCTGATTTATCTTTTCCCATCCGCTCGAAATTTATTCGGTTTTTTGCGGTTTTAAACCGCAAAAGTATTGACAAACAGCATGATTTGCGGCATACTATCCACAGGAAAATCGTCTGCAGGCTTCTGATCCTGTGTGCGTCTGGCGGCGGACGATATTGGGTACAATATTTCTGACAATGGAGGTGGCTGTTTTGATTTACAGACCTGCTTATACGGATAAAATCATGGCTTATGCAAACACGCCCTTTGTCAAGGTGCTGACAGGTGTGCGCCGTTCGGGGAAATCCACCATACTGAAAATGATTGTGGAAAAGCTGAAAACAGAAATGGGAATTCCCGATGACCGTATTGTGAGCTGCCGGTATGACTCTATGGAATTTGAGAATATGACGGCCAGCCAGATGTATTTTCAGTTAAAGGAGCATATTTCTTCAAAAGGGAAAACCTATTTGTTTTTAGATGAGGTGCAGGAAATCAGCGGATGGGAGAAGGTCGTCAACTCTCTTGCTTCCGATTTCGATGTGGATATCTACGTTACCGGTTCCAACTCCCGTATGATGTCTTCTGAAATATCCACTTACCTGACAGGAAGATATATCACCTTTCACATTTACACGCTGTCCTTTGCAGAATATCTGATGTTTAAGCAATCCTATACCGCCATATCCGACCCGAGAGCAGAGCTGGCAGATTATATCCGTCTGGGCGGTTTCCCTGCCGTTCATCTGCAGAAATATTCCCAGGACGAGATATACACCATCGTGCGGGATATTTACAATTCAACCATTTTTTCCGATATTGTAAGACGTAACCAGGTGAGGAAAATCGACCAGCTTGAGCGTGTTGTAAAGTACACGTTTCATAACGTGGGAAATACCTTTTCCGCAAAATCAATTTCAGATTATTTAAAGTCAGAAAACAGGAAAATTGATAACGAAACCGTGTATAGCTATCTGGAAAAGCTGGAAAAAGCATACCTTCTCCACCGCTGCTCAAGATATGATCTGCACGGCAGGGAAATTCTGAAAACGCAGGAAAAATTTTATCTCGCCGATACCTCTCTGCGGTACAGTGTTCTAGGATACAGCTCTGATACGGTTGCCGCAAGCCTTGAAAATATTATATACCTTGAGCTTTGCAGAAGAGGGTACACCGTTTATGTGGGAAAAGCAGGAGACGGCGAAATTGATTTTGCCGCAGTCAGGCAAAACGAGAAAATTTATGTTCAGGCTGCCCAGAGCATCAGCTCCGAAAAGACGAAAGAAAGAGAATACGGCCGTTTACTTGATATACGTGACAATTTTCCCAAATATGTCCTGAGCTTAGACAACTTTTCGGGCGGAAATTATGAGGGTATTAAAAATATGCATGTGGCGGATTTTTTGCTGAGCGAGGAATATTGACAAACCGCAGGCGTTTCGGACAAACAACCGCGGACCCAGGCTTGACAATCCGGGATCTGTGCGCTATGATGAGAAAAAATACATGCTAGGGGAGCACATCGCTGAGACTGAGCCGCGGACCTTTTCGGATTCCGCCGGCCTCTGACCCTCACTACTTGAACCGGATAATACCGGCGTAAGGAAGCAGGCGTTTTCTGACAAGAGAGATCACCTTCAAGGCATCTGTCAAGGTTAGATTTCCAGGGATAACCTGACAGACGATCCGTCATGGATTTGCCATGTGATCCGTCTGCGCCCGATGCTGTTCCTCCTTAGCCGCATAAGGAGGATTTTTTATGTTCTACAATGTTGTCGTCAATGATTGGGGAGAGACAACCTATGTCCCCACCGCACTGGGAAACCTGCTCTTGGCAGCCGTGATTGCGGCTCTGCTGGCCCTGGCCCTGTTCCTGGTCCGCAGGAAAGCCGGGCAGGCGGCAAAGGGCTCCGCAAAGCTCACGGTCCGGCAGCTGGCCTTCTGCGCCGTTTCCCTGGCACTTGGCACTGTGCTGTCCAACATCAAGGTCTTTGAGTTTCCCTTCGGGGGATCCGTCACCCTGCTGTCCATGCTGATCATCTGCCTGCCCGGCTACTGGTTCGGCCTGGGGGCCGGCATTCTCACCGGCGTGGCCTACGGTGTGCTGCAGCTGATCATCGATCCCTACGTGCTTTACCCCCTGCAGCTGCTGATCGACTACCCGCTGGCCTTCGGGGCCCTGGGGCTCTCCGGCCTGTTCTGCAGCCGGAAAAACGGCCTGATCAAGGGATATCTGACAGGCGTGGCAGGGCGGTATGTGTTTGCCGTGCTCTCCGGCTGGCTCTTCTTCGGGAGCTATGCCTGGGAAGGCTGGGCCCCTCTGCCCTACTCCCTGGTCTACAATGCCATCTACATCTGCGCGGAGGCGGCTGTCACCGTGCTCATCCTCCTGCTGCCCCCCGTCAAAAAGGCCATGGGCGCAGGGAAGAAAATGGCTCTAGGTCAATGACCAAGGTCAGTGACCACGGGCATTGACCAAGGGCAGTGACCAAGGGCACTGGCCAAGGTCAACGACCGCCCTCTCTTACACAGCGCCCCAGACTGAAGGAGTAGAGGATTCTCTCCTTCACTGGGAGTGCTGTGAGCTTCTCTAAGGCTTCTTTGTAATAATCCATCTGCGTCTCATACCGGTTCCACAGCTCCCCAGGCGTGTTCACCCGGTCCGTCTTGTAATCCACCAGCACCAGAGCGCCCTCTTCCTCAAAAAAGGCATCGATAATGCCCTGGATCAGCACCTTCTCATCCTCGGGGAATTCTTTTCCCAGCCGGCTTGCGCTGATCCCATACACGAAGGGCTGCTCCCGGTACAGTTTCCCCTCTCTCTGGGCCCGGTACATGCGGCTGGCCAGGGGATCCTGGAGGAAGCGCTCCAGTCTTGGCAGCCGGATCAGGCCCCTGTATTCCTCCGAAAACCGTTCCTCCCTGACCTCCCTGTCCAAAAACTCTTCCAGATTTTTTCTAAGCCAGCCCGAAGTCTCCACAGATCCGTCCTCCCCCTGCCGGCCAGAAGTCTCCCCAGATCCGTCCTTCCCCTGCCGGCCGCCGTCCCCAAACACTCCCGCAAAGTCCATCAGCTCCATGACCTTGTGATAGGCGTCGCCCACCGCGGCGCCTCCGGGCTCCTCCTTCTGCCTGCGGAAGGCGGGGATGTAGGGAATCACCTCCCTCTCCTCAAAGAGGCGGAACGCTTCCTCATCCTTCTCCTCCATGGCGGCGATTTTCAGCTCGGAAACGGTGGTTTTGGTGTAGAGCTTACTCAGATTTTCATGGGCGTAGCGATAGGAAAACCGCTCCCCCAGCTGCCGGAGGGCCTGGGGGTCTGCCAGCCGGGCCCCGTTTTCCAGAAGAAAGCTCCTTCCCAGCTGCCGCAGCTGTTCCTTTTCCTCCTGCCCCTGCAGCTCCTTTTGGGTGACGGTGCGCACCTGGACGGAGGTGCCGGGCAGAACCGGCAGGAGGAAATCCAGCAGGCTTCCCGCCTCCATGAACTCCAGAAAGGACAGGCTCTCCCCCCCGAACTCCATGGCCTTCTCCCAGGTCTCCTGGGCCTTGCCGATGCAGGCGGACAGGATCAGCTTCTCCCTGGCCCGGGTCATGGCCACGTACAAAACCCTCAGTTCCTCCGAGAGGCTTTCCTCCCGCAGCTTTCTGGCCAGGATCTGGCGGCGCAGGGTCCTGCTTCGGATCCGCTTTACCGGATCCGCAAAGTCCGTGCCCACCCCCAGATCCGTATCCGTCAGAAAGCTCTGGTTTGCATCCTCCATGGAAAAGCTCTTGGCCAGGCCTGCCACAAAGGTAACGGCAAACTCCAGCCCCTTGCTTTTGTGGATGCTCATGATCCGCACCGCGTCTGAGGATTCGTCCACCAGCTCCGCCTCCCCGTAATCCACCTTGTATTTTTCCAGCTGCTCTATGTACCGCACAAAGTGGAACAGCCCGAAATAACTGGTTTTCTCAAAATCCGCCGCCTTGGCGAAAAGCATCTCCACATTGGCCCTGCGCTTTTCCCCTCCGGGCAGGGCGGACACGTAATTGAGATATCCGAAATCTCCCGCCGCCGTGCGCAGCAGCTCGCTGACAGGCATATACACCGCGTACCCCCTGTACCTCTCGATCCGCTCCCGGAACTCCCGGCACTTCCGGGACAGCTCCCCCTCATCCCCGGCGGCCTGCTCCAGCACATTTTCCCAGAGGAAGCCCCCTCGGTCCCGGCTGCGCAGCAGGGCGATCTCTTCCTGGTCGAAGCCCCCGAACACGGACTTCATCACCCCAAAAAGAGGAATATCCTGCAAAGGATTGTCCAAAACGCGCAAAAATTGCAGGATTTCCTGCACTTCCGTGGCGGCAAAGTACCCGGTGCGGGAGGTAACATGCACCGGAATCCCCTCCCCCTCCAGCACCTGGCGAAATTCCTCGTCCCAGCCGCTGGTGGTGCGCAGCAGAATCACCATATCCTGATACCGCACAGGGCGCAGCTGCCCCGTATCACGGTCCGTCACCCGGAGACTCTCCCGGAGCCTTTTGATTTCCCCGGCCAGGGCGGCGGCCTCCTGCTGCCGGACCGTCAGGCCATCCTCCGGGCCGGTTTTCTCCGTGAGCAAAAGCTCGCACTGGCAGCCCTCGTTCTCCGGATATTGGGCTCCCGGATAGAGGGCTGCCCCTTCGTCGTAGCAGATCCCTCCCACATCCCGGCTCATCAGGCGGGAGAACACACCGTTCACCGCGTCCACCACCTGGGGGCGGCTGCGGAAATTCTGGCTTAAATCGATCCTCTCGCAGTCCTGTCCCCGGTATCTGTAGCTTTCGTATTTTTCCAGAAACAGCTCCGGCCTGGCCAGCCGGAATTTGTAAATGCACTGCTTCACATCCCCCACCATAAAGCGGTTGAAGTGCCCCTCCTGCTCCCCGGAGAGAGCCCCCAGCAGATATTCCTGCACCAGGTTGCTGTCCTGGTATTCGTCGATCAGGATCTCCTGAAAATACTGCCGGTATTCCAGGGCCACCTGGCTGGGCACGGTCCTGCCCTCCTGCCGGTGCAGCAAAATATCCAGGGCGTAGTGCTCCATATCGGAAAAGTCGATGAGCTTGCGCTCCTGTTTTTTGGCCTGGATCCGCTCCCGAAACTCCAGGGCAAGCCCCAGAAGGGTTCCCACAGGGCCCGCGCATGCCTTGATCCGCTCCAGGGCCAGGGGCAGGGGCACGGAGAAAAATCCCTCCCTCAGCTCCCTGATTACCTCCCTGGCCTGGCTGCGCAGCTCCTTGACCCGCTCCTGCAGAAGGAGAGAGACGGACTTGTCCCTCTGGGCAGGCAGGCGGCCGAATGCCTCCGACGCAAGAGCCAGCTCCCTCTCCCAGTCCCCCAGGGTACGGCACCCCTCCAGGGCCCTCAGCTGCTCCAGCTCCTGCTCCACCGTCTCCGCATACCCATAGGGGCCCGCCGGCTTCTGGCAGAGCCGCAGGGCCTTCTCCAAAATCTGCCGGACTCCCGCCGCCATTTTGGACAGATACTCCTGCAGATAGGCGCCGCAGGGGGAATTCTCCAGCTCCGAAAGGGTCTCCACGTCGTAATCCTTTTTCCTCTCCTCCAGCCACTCCTGGGGCCAGGGGCAGCTCTCCGCGTAGCTGTACAGATCCAGAATGCGCTTTTCCAGCACGCTCTCCCGTCCCCCCATGCAGAAGTATTCCACACAGTAGGTAAAATCCGGATCCCCCTCCGCGAAGCGGTCCTCCAGAAGCTCCTCCATCACCTCCTGGCACAGGAGCTTTTTCTCCCCCTCATCCGCGATCCGGAAGGCGGGATCCAGCCCGATCTCCTGAAAATGATTCCGGATCAGGTACAGGCAGAAGCTGTCGATGGTGGTGATCTGGGCGTTGTGAAGCAGGGCCGCCTGGCGCTCCAGGTACTCGCTGCCCGGATTCTCCCGCAGGCGCTGGGCAATCCCCTGGCTGATGCGCTCCCGCATCTGGGCCGCCGCGGCCCCTGTGAAGGTCACCACCAGCAGCCTGTCGATGTCCACCGGGTGCTTCTCGTCGCAGACCATGCGCACAATCCGCTCCACCAGCACCGCCGTCTTGCCGCTCCCGGCCGCCGCAGACACCAGAATATTTTTATCCCTCACATCGATGGCCCTTTGCTGCCCCTCCGTAAAACTCACTGACATGTCTTCTCTCCCTCGGCGCGGCCCTCTCCCACAGTCCGTTCTTCCTCCCCGGCGCGTTCCTCTCCCACAGCCCCTTCTTCTCCCCCGGCGCGTTCCTCTCCCACAGCCCCTTCTTCTTCCCCGGCCCGGTTCTCTCCCCGCTCCATCCTCTCCAGCACATCCTTCCGGCTAAGCTCTTCTAACCGTCTCCTGCTGCAGCCGGGAATCTGGGGGTCAAAGCCGCACACCTGCTTATAGGGGCAGTAGGTGCACGCCTGCCGGTTCCCCATCTCGTAGGGATTGTGCTCCGTGTGGCCCTCCAGGATCTCCCGGCCCAGCTCCCGCACCTTGCGGCTCACGTAGCGGGAGATCAGGCCCAGCTCCCGGCCGCTCAGGGCACTGGAGCGGGCTGACAGGCTGCCGTCCTTTTTGCGCCCCACGGGAATCACGGCGGAGCTCTCCCCCATCCGGGCGTCCAGCAGGGAGATCACCTCATCCTCCCGGTTTACCAGGCCGTTCATGCGCAGCTGCCTGAGCAGTTTTTCCCGAAGCTCCTCAGGGTCAGGCTCCCGGTCCACCTCCACGGCGGGATCCTCCACATGGTAATAGAGCATGGCCGCCGGGATCACCTCCTTGTCCGGATGCCGGGCGGCCTCCCGCTCCAGGGCCGCGTTCATATACACCGCCAGCTGGAGCTGCAGGCCGTAGTACAGGTCCGTCAAGTCAAACTGCTGGCTGCCCGACTTGTAGTCGATGACCTTTACGTAAATCCGGTCCCCCTCCTGGGCCGTGTCAATCCGGTCGATCCTCCCCTGGAGGCGCATCCTCTCCTCCCCGGTCAGATCCATCTGCACCGACGCCAGATCCCCCGCGCTGTTAAAGGACAGCTCATGGGCGCTGGGCACAAAGGCGCCCTCCTTCAGCTGGCTCTGGAGCGTGTCTACGGTGCGCACCAGGATCCGCTTCATGCGCACCAGGCCGTACTCCCGCCGGGCGCTGCTGTAGAGCACGCTGGACCCGTACTGGGCGGCGCAGCGCTCCAGGGCCCGCCCCACCGCAGCCTCCCCAAATTCACCGGGAAAATCAAACCAGGTGTAGGGGCTGCTCTCCAGCTCCCGGGCAAACTCGTCCAGCACCCCGTGGAAAATATTGCCCATATCCACCGGCTCAAACCCAAACTCCTGGCGCTCCCGCAGGGAGAGGCCGTACTGGAGGAAATGGCGGCAGGCGCAGGAGGCGTAGGTTTCCAGACGGCTGACGCTGTTCTCCAGATTCCTGCCGTAGAGGGCCCGGGCAGCCCTGCGGGAAAGGCCCTTGTCCCGCAGTCGGCAGAAGGCGGCCTCCTCCAGGAGCCTTACCTGTTCCTCCTGGCCGGGGCGCCGGGCATAGGCGGCGTACAAAGTGAAGAAATCCTCCAGGCCTCCCTCCCGGCTGCCGGCCGCGTACTCCCGCAGCCCTCTGGCCAGATAGCCAAGCCCCTCCCTGGGGGTCACCACGCTCTCCAGGACACTCTCCCCTCCCGGGCGCTCCACCGTAAGCTCCGGGAAAATCCCCCGCAGCGTATCCGTCAGATAGGCGGGCCGCAGGCTCCTTCCGTCCCGGCCTGCCCGGGCGTAGGACAGGATCAGATACCGGGAGGGCTTGGTCAGGTTCAGATACAGATACAGCCTCTGGATATACATCTGCTGGCGGGGAGAGGGGGCCAGCTCCAGTCCCGACTGGCGCAAAAACTCCCTGTCCATGTCCGAGATCAGCCCGCCCCGGGAGACCCCCTTGGGGATGCTGCCGTCGTTGACCCCCAGAAAGAGCAGGGCCTTCACGGGCTTTAGGCGGGTTCTCTCCATATCCCCCACCAGGACCCGGTCCACGTTCTGGGGGATGGTGCCCACCTGGATTTCCCCGAAGCCCGCCTCCAGGATATCGTAAAACTCCTGGCGGCTGATTTCCTCCTGCCCCAGCAGCTCGTAGATCTGGTTCAAAAGCTCCATCACCAGACGGTAAATCTGGGCGTACTCCCTGGCCCGGGAGAGCTGCCCTGCGGCGGTAAACTCCCGCTCCCGGCCCGCCAGCTTCTCCTGCACCCGGTTCCTGACCAAAAATTCGTAAAGCCCGTCCACATACAGGGCGGCGGGCGCCCGGCTCTCCCCCTCCAGAGGGGCGATCTGGGACAGGATCCGCTCCCGCAGCTCATTCATCCGGGCCAGCTTTTCCTCGTCCTCCCCCATGTCCTTTGTCTTACGGGAAAAGACCTGCCGCCATCTGCGCCGGCCCCGGAGCCCCGTCTCCCGCACATAATTTTCCAGCAGGTCCGTCTCCAGATAGGTCAGCTCCGCCATGCCGCTGCGCAGATAATGGAACACCGCCTCATAGGAGAAATCCTTTAAAAACAGCTGCAGGGCGCTCTTGATATATTCGATCATGGGATTTAAGGAGATGCCCCGGGTCCGGTCCACAAAACAGGGGATCTCCATATCCGCAAACTCCGATTCCACGTAGGGGGCGTACACCTCCAGGTCGCCGGTGATCACCGCCACGTCCCGGTACGCCAGCCCCGCCTCCCGGACCAGCCTCAAAATCTCCAGCCCGGCCCTGTGGGCCTCCATGCGGGGATTGGCCTCCTCCAGGATCCGGATATTCTCCGGCCTGCCGGGAAAGGGCTTCCCCTCCAGCCGGAACAGGTTCCTCTCCAGGCTCTGCAGGGCGGGACTGTCCTGAAAGCGGGGCGAGACCTCCCCGCCCACAAACACATCCTGCCCCCGGGGCACCGCCGCCTCATCCGCCAGCTTCTCCAGATCGTGCACCGTCTTTTTGCTCAGGTGAAAAAGCTTCTGCTCTCCGTCCAGATGATAGGGATCCTCCCCCTCCCCCAGAGTCACGGTGACAATCACCTCCTGGGCCAGGGACATGAGCCGCTGGATCAGCCGGTTCTGGATGGGGGTAAAGCCCGTAAAGCCGTCGAAGGCCACCACGCTTCCCGGCACCAGGCGGGAGCGGTGCAGCACCCGGCACAGACGGTCCAGGGTCTCCTCCGCCGTGATAAAATGCCCCCGGATATAGTCCAGGAAGCTCTGATACAAAAGCTCCAAGTCCCGCAGCTTTCCCTGGAGGGCTCCCCGCTTTCCGGAGAACTCCGCCAGCTGCTCCACCCCCTGGGGGCTGATGCCGTACTGCATAAACTCGGAGAGGGCGCTTTTTACCTCATGGATATAGCCCTGCCTCTGGAGCTGTCCCCCCAGCACGGGGAGCCGGTCCCGGAGCCCGGCGGCCACCCTCTGGAGCACCAGGGATTTCCCCGTGTCGTCCAGCACCGGCACATTTTCTCCCCCCACCTCCTCCAGAATCCGGTGGGAGAGCCTGCCGAAGCTGAGCACATCTATGTTCAGGATCCCCTCCCGCTCATGAAGGCTCACAATATCCTTCTGTGTCTGCATGGTGAACTGATCCGGCACCACAATGAGAAAATTTTTCCGGGGCTCCCTCTGGGAGCGCTCGATGATCTCCCGATACAAACGGCAGCTTTTGCCGACGCCCGAGGGGCCGAAATAAAACCGTAGGCTCATAGGTAAAATCTCCAAAGATAGTCCGCGGCCTCCTGGGCATAGCCGATACCGATCCGTTTGCCCGCCCGGATTTCCCCCGGGCCGATGACAAGTCCCTCCGTCACAAAGAAGGAGCCGCTCTCCACCATATCCACATCGTTCTGGGCCTTCCCGATCTCCATGGCAATGCAAAGCCTTCCCGGGCCGTCCGCCAGATGATCCTCCAGCCCCCGCCGCAGCTTTTCCCTGCTCCGGGCCGCCTTCGCAGCTTCCCCGGCCGCATCCTCCCCCGCAGCCCTCCTTCTGCGGGCCAGGGCGCTCTCCAGGCGCAGGGACAGCATCCGCCGGCGGGAGATCTCATCCAGAGGCTCCACGCCCCGCAGCAGCGCCGCCTGGGAGACCTCCGCCTCCCCGGCTGTAATATTCATACAGTGGTACATGCCGTAGGTAAAATACACATAGGATGTCCCCCCGATGTGGTACATGGGTTCGGTTCTGGCCGTCCTGCGCCCCCCGTAGGTGTGGGAACCTTTGTCCTCCCACCCCATGTAGCTCTCCGTCTCCGTGATGACGCCCCGGACAGTGCCCAGACGGGTCTCATGGACCAGGATCTTGCCCAAAAGCTCCCGCGCCACCGTGATGCCGTCCCTGAGGAAAAATTCCCTGGGCAGCCGCCTGTCCGGACTGCCGAGCCTCACGCACTGCTCCACCTTTTCGGTCCAGATCTTCCTCTCCATCCGCTCTCCTACTCCTTCAGGACAAGCTCCACCGGGCAATGATCCGAGCCCTGGACCTGACTGTGGATGTCCGCTCCCAGGAGCCTTTCCTTCAGGGCGCCGGAGACCACAAAATAGTCAATGCGCCACCCAATGTTCTTGGCCCTGGCCTGTCCCATATAGGACCACCAGGAGTAGGCTCCCTCCCGGTCCGGGTAAAAATACCGGTAGGTGTCCACAAAACCGTTTTCCAAAAGGCGGGTAAAGCAGGCTCTCTCCTGGTCGGTAAAGCCCGCGTTCCCCCGGTTGCTCCTGGGGTTTTTCAGATCGATCTCCCTGTGGGCCACATTCAGATCCCCGCAGAAGATCACGGGTTTTGTCTCCTCCAGCTTTTTCAGGTAGGCGAGGAAGGCATCCTCCCACCTCATCCGGTAGTCCAGCCGGGTCAACTCCCGCTGGGCGTTGGGGGTGTAGACGGTCACCACATAGTACTCCGGGAAGGCGGCGGTGATCACCCGGCCCTCATGATCGTGTTCCTCCACGCCGATGCCGCAGGACACCTCCAGCGGCTTTCGTCTGGTGAACAGGGCGGTGCCGGAATAGCCCTTTTTCTCCGCGTAATTCCAATACTGAAAATACCCCGGCAGATCCAGCTCAATCTGCCCCTCCTGGAGCTTGGTCTCCTGCAGGCAGAAAATATCCGCGTCCGCCTCCCGGAAAAAGTCCAGGAACCCCTTCTCCCTGCAGGCCCTCAGCCCGTTTACATTCCACGATATCAGCTTCATGCTTCCTCCCGCCATATTTGGCTTGTTTTCCTTTCTGTCCCTTCACTTTGCCGCCGCCTGCTTTTCCTCCGCCTGGAGACTTTCATAGACAGCATTCTCATCAAAAGCGCAGGCTTCGGCAGCGGAACAGATCCGCTCGATCTGTTTTGGATCCTCCAGCAGGTCCTCTGCAATTTTATCCGGTGTGTCCCCTCTTCGCAGCTTCGCGCAGACCAGACGGATCAGCCGCCGCGAATCTCCCTCGGCTATGCCCTCGGTTTTTCCTTCGGCCCTTCCGGCGGCGATTCCTTCGGCCCTTCCGGCGGCCACGCCTCTTTCATATCCGTCCTCCACGCCCTCCTCGTATCTCACATCCAGGGCGTCATCCATGTTGAACTGCGTAAACAGCATATTCACCGCCTCCGTTCCGTGCTCACGCACAAACTCCGCAAAGATTCCCTCCCTCTGGCAGTCCAGGATCGCTTCCCGGATCGACTCGTCGCGCCCCAGCTTCCGTTCCTGATACTCCCTCACCCGCTGGATGAACCAGGCGTACTCGTATAAGGGCCGGCACTCATCCAGGATCTCATGCCCTGCCGGAAGGTTGATGTTGATCATTTTCACCACACATTCTAACATAGGATGCTCCGTTTTTTCAACATATGCTTCCGATAGTTTCAGAACTTTTTCCAGGGGCTGGGCGGTTCCTCCGTTGTAGAACATGTAAAACTCCGGAGTTGGGAGCGGGATCCTCTTCTGGTGGTAGAGCGCCCGGAAATCCAGAAGCTTTTCCACGGTCCGGCCATAGTAGATCACGCTCCGCAGGGGCATGTTTTCGCTCACAGTCGATTGGTGTTCGGCGATGACCAGGGCCTTGTTTTTCACTGTAAAAGCCAGATCGTTTTTCCTGGCCAGGAACAGCACCCCCTCCAGGGTGCGGATCACGATGTCCTCCGGGGCGGTTTCCACCCCGGCCAGCGCGGAATACAGCTGGGCTGCATTTTTCGGTTCGCTGAAGTAGGCGGTGAAAGCGCTGGATTTCACCTCCCGGTTGGATACTTCTCTTGCTTCGTTCTGTGTCATAAGCAGAATCCTCCTATTGTTTGATGTATAAAGCTGTAGTCTCAGAAAAATGCCGCGGAACCGCGTGGATCATAGAAATGCTCTCGATTTTCTAAAGACAGTAATCAGTATAACAGACAGGACATTCCTTGTCGAGGGGTTATAATATTAAAAATTTCTAAAATTTTCCACTCGAAATAAAGCAGAAAAATGCGGCATGACCAAAATCATGCCGCATTCTGAAAACAGTGTAAACTTCCTTATTTTTGTATGCCCCCGGCCTTTTTCGTGGGTTCCTCCTTGGCGGGAGCCTTCTTTGACTGGCTGTAGGAATGGGACTGCTTCTCGACGGTCCCTTTCTCCATTTTCTCCTGGGCGTCCAGCTGCTGCGCATTGGTGCGCCGGCGGGCCTGGGCCTGTTCCGCCCTCGCCTGCTGCCTTGCCGTAATCTCTTTGGAGGGCTCCAGACCGAGAGCCTTGCGGCCCGCCTGGAGGATAGAGTCTACCTTGTCCCTTATCTTCTCCACTATGGTGGGCGCCTGCGCAGCCACATAAGTTGCCCTCATCTTGCTGCAGTCGCCCGTCTGCATCTCTCCCCGAAAGATTCTTGCGGCCTCCTCATCCTCAGGAACACACATCGCTCCCACATACTTTCCTTTTCCGATCTCCTCCTGCGTCATCGTGACACCGGGTTTGTTCGCCAACTTATTGAACTCATCGTTATACAAAACCAAGGCGGCCGCCGAGGTCAGCCGTCCCGGTTTCAGACCTGTAGCCCGATCAAGCGCTGCGGGATCCTCGGGCAGCCCCTCTACAAAGCTGTCCCGGGCAAAAGCCTTCATGGCATCGTCCAGAACCTCGCCGGTGCTGCGAAGACCCGTCGTTCCCCATTTCACAAAGTCCAAAGATGACAGCCCTTTTTCTTCCGCAATAGCCATCTGCTCCTCAGGAAGCACAAGATGTTTCTCTACATACGGCTTGACAAGACTGCTTTTCGGGAACAGCTGACCCAGATCCATCCCCATGCTCGACAGAGTCGCCAGCCGGGGCCCGTTCTTCAGGGTCTCCGGATCCATCACGTCAATGGGCGGAAGGGATTCCTTGGAATAGGCCAGACACATCTTAGCCAAGACCTGCCCCATTTCATCCATTCTTTTCTCGGTCCTGTCGGTGGCCTCATCCCCTTCTTTGAGAAAGAAGGCGTCGTAAAAATCCTTGGCCAGCTTCTGTTTTTCCTCCTTCGGAGCGTTCATGGCCTCCTCCAGAGTCATACCGTTTCCGTCATTGCCGTAGGCCATCATATACATGTAGAGGTTCGACCGAAGGCTGCCTTCCCGGCCCATGCCGCCCAACAGGGAGCTGACCTTTCTCTTCTCCCTGGGCGGCAGCCCAAACTCCCCTACCAGCTGCGCTTCTACTTCATCGTTCGTCAGCGGACGCGCCTTCAGGAACTCCTTAGCCTGGTTCTGAAGCTCCTGGCGCTTCTCCCGGCTGCCGAAGAACTCCCGCAGCTGGGCTACTTTTTCCTGGCTGGGCGGGTCAATTTTAATGTTCTTTTCGAGCTCATTCTTCAGACTCTCGGAGGATTTCTGGGAGACCTCCGTGTTGGTCTGCCAGTTCTGCAGCCGCTCCTGGTACTTGTCATAGGCCGCCTTCTGCACGTTGTATTTGGCCACATCCTCCTTAAAGAAGCCCCATCTGGACAGGTTGCGCTTGAAGAATCCCAGGGGCGCGGGCTCCTTTACCTCCGGTTCGATAAAGGGAGGCACCACGGGCCGGGCCAACATGGTATTGTCTTCCACCCCGACAGCCAGCACGCTCACCTGCATATCCCTGCCGTTTTGAAAGCTCCTTGCCACCTCTCCGCTGGTGAGGTTCTGCATGATATCGCAGACCACCATTTCATAATTATTCTCATCGACGTCCTCCGGATTGATGGAATAGCGCTGGGCATAGCTCTGGCCGTTAATCAGCAGGCGGTTCAGGGCGCTCTTCACAGATTCCGGTCCTACGCGATAGTTCGCCGATGAACCTGCAAAAAGATTCTTAAACTGCTCCGCGCACTTATCATAATAGCTTTGTTGCTCCCCATCGCGCACTCCCTTAACTTTCGCCTCAAATTCTTCAAAACTACCTTTCTCCAGCATTCCCCGAAAATTAATGCCGTTGGCCACCTCCCAGGGAGTCCGCTGGGCCAGTGTAGGGGGCACCTGCTGCAGTCCCACCGTGCTGTCCATCGCGCCGTTTTGTTCATATTCCTTCGCCATAAAATTTTCCCTCTCTTTCCCGTTTCCGGATCGTCCGGATCGGTTTCTATATTTGATACGCGGCAGGGCCCGATTTGTTAGACCCTATCGATATATCCTGCCAAAGCGCCTCCTACTGAAGCGTAATCCCGCCTCCGCACCTGGCGATGATGTCCGTCAGGACCTCCTCCCAGGTCTTATTGCCAAGCAGGCCCTTGTCCTTGGCCTTGGTCTGGAGATCCGCCAGCACCTGGTAGAAGCCGGCGCTGCGGAATGCCTTCTCCTTGGCCTCCTGGGACTCAAAAGACACGTTCTCCTGGTAGGCCTGGAGCTCACCCCGGAAGGTGGAGCTGGCGTACTTGGCCTCCTTTAACTTGTAGGTGAGGATCAGCTCCTCTAAATCCACCACCCGCCGGATCTCCGACACCTGGCTGGCCAGGGTATCCCGGTCCAGGGCGCCGGATGTGGTGTCCATCAGGGCGATGAGATCGTCCAGCCCGGACTCCTGGAGGGCGGGCGGACAGTTGGGATTGATCCGCCGGAGCATATCCAGCAGATACTCCTCCCAGGCCGCGTCGATATCCTCCTGGAGCACCAGGTTCCTGGTCAGGGCCACCTGGGCCTTCAGATCCGCCAGCACCGCCTGGTAGAACTCCATCTCCTGCATGGTCTCCAGATCCTTCTCCCAGGTGATCTCCCGGTAATCCTTGGCCAGGTCAGAGCCCCGGTCATTGTTGCTCATCTGCAGATCCATCTGCTTCTGATATTCCAGATACTGCTTCTTCTTATCATCATTCTTGATATTGGCGATTCCCTGGTCGGAAAGCGCCAGCTGGATCATCACATTCTCCAGGCCGGGGGCGTAGTCCAGATCGATCAGCTCTCCCTCCGCCTGAAGGAGCCAGGCCTGGGTGGGTATCCCGGTGATATTCCCCACTCCCACGAACTGGTAGAGCTGCTCCAGGGCCTTTCTCTGATCCTGGGCGTCCGCCGCCAGCTCATCCGCGTAATTCTTGATACTCTGAGGGAGGCTGCTGAAGCCGAAGCGCTTCAGGGCGCTGTCCAGCTCCCTGCTGCGGGCGGAGGCATCCTTATAGAAGAGATTCTCCGCCTTGGCGTTCTCCGCAATATCACTGACGGAGAGGGGCTCAACGGTATACTGATTGGTGCTTCCCGGCAGCAGGCGCAGCCGGTGGGTGCGGTTCAAATAGCTCACATACAGACCGTCCAGATAGGCCTTCAGGGCCTCCTCCTCCAGCTGTACGTTCCGGCCCGCCAGATCCATGGAGTAGCACTTGGCCATGGATATGTCGCAGGGCTGATAGCCGTAGCCCTGGGAGCCGAAGCCCACCACCATGAAGCCGCCCTTCCCGGTCCTGTCCTCAAAGGCCGAGTAGTAGGAGCCCTTCTGGAGCACCACCGACAGGCCGCTGTTGATGTTGGCCAGAATCAGCCCGGTGGAAAGGGTGGGCATCACCACGTCGTGGTCGTTGAGCATGGCCATGCCGGACACGTTCAGCACCTCCGAGCCGCTGCCCGTCTCCATGCCCTTCTGGATCTCCTCCTGCTGGTCCGCGTCCGCCTGGTATTTATTTCCCTCCCAGGAGGAGGACTCATAGTTCCAGTTCTCCCCGTACACCGTCACGGCGTAGTTGGAGGGCATCCCCGCCAGCTGGGACATCTGGATGGAGACGGGGCTGGCGGCGTAGCTTCCGTCAGCGCCCCTCTTGTAAAAGTTGATGGTCTGATCCGTCACAAAGACGGTCACCTCTGTGGGATCGGTGTTTTTCCCGTAGTAGTAGACGATGCCGGCATCCTCCGCCGCCCCCTTCACATTCTCCCCCTCCAGCACATCGGTGACGCCGTTGTTGTAGCGGATCTTGCTCAGGGTCTCCTTCTCGTCCCCGTCCCCCTCCTGGGTCACGGCAAAATAGACCACCCCCATCTCCCCGGAGGGCGCGATGCTCTCGTCCGTCCCGGTGGATTCCACCCACTGAAGAACGGTGCCCTGGGGAAACCGGAGCTCATACTCGGTGGGGATTGTATTGGCAGGGATCGTATACCGGTAGGTTGCATTATACTCCACCTGGTCCATAACCTTGACACGGTCCATCATATTGCGGATCTGGGCATTCGTAGGCGTTGTTTTATAGTTATTGTACCAGGCCGTAACCGCTTCGTTATACTCGTCAGGGTCTTCCTTCTTTACCCACTCCACATACTCATCATCCGTGGGATCCCTCAGCGACTTATACGTAAAGATCCTCTCCGCGTAATCCATATACTTGGTGGGGGTCAATGTCCAGGGAAGGGTTCCCTTTCCCTGGCCCGAACGGTACCGGTCATCGTACTCAATCGGATAATAGCGGGTACTGGTTACCCAGATCGGCCATCTCCTTAAGAACATCACCTGATATTCACTGGTTCTGCCCACCAGCAGTCCCTCCAGCTTATCAAACCCGGAGGGATAGGGGTCCGCAAACAGGGCATTCTTTTTGCTTGCCGTATTCCATACGAGAGGGCGCAGCCAGTTCATATCGTCCTTGTTCTCGCCGGCGGCGTTCTCCGCCCAGACCCCCAGCACCATATTCATCAGACGGATCCTGTCATCGTCGCTGCACTTGTTCTTGACAATGTCCTTCCGATTATCGGAGTTCGCATCCTTAAAGCCCTGGGCCACTCCCGCCAGGCCGCTTGCATAGCTTCTTCCGGAGAAAAACGCCTTGATCTTCTCCCAGGTGCTCCAATAATCCTCCAGATCGTCCGTGTCAAAGCTCAGGCCCGCCGTCCCTCCGGTCTGGACGCGGTACTTGTAATAATCGCTGGAATTGTCCACAAATTTCTGCAGCAGATTCCCGATATCCCCGTACAGATCCTCCTTATAGGCCAGCTCCATATTGATGGCGTTGCCCTGGGTGTGAAACCCTACGAAATGATCCGGATAATAGATATCCTTTCCGTCGGCGTCCTTTGTCCCGCTGGACACATTGCCCGCCTTGATATTGTCGATACTGTAGGAATTTGCAAAGTTCTGCATATCGTCATAGCTGGCAAATACCGCGCTGCTCCCCGGAGGATTCTTCCACAGGGCCAGCTGCTCATCCGCATTTTCATTTGCGGAATAAAAGGGGATTCCCTTGTCCCCCCCGATATCCGTGGAGTACAGGGCGATCACCGTGGAAAACATGCTCTGCTCCATGTAGGCGTCCCCCTCCTCCATGGCCTCATCGGAGTCGTCGGAATCGTAGTCGTAGTTCTGGCTCTCCTCCTCCAGGGCCTTCTGGCTCTCCTCGTCGGGCAGCTCCACCGTCAGGGACACAAACACATTGTAATAATGATCCATGACGGCGTCATTGACCGTGGCCGTGCTCTTTTGCTTTCTTTTCAGGGCGTCTATCAGGGAGACTCCCGAATCCACCAGGGCCTCGTAGGCCTCCTGCTTGATCCGTGTGATCTCCTCATCCACGATGCTGCCGCAGTCCCTATCCTTCACCTTCGCCCCGTTCTTGTCAAACACATAGGCGTGCTTATCCCCGGTGAACAGGAAATACTCCTCCCGGTCCGCCAGGCGGTTGGCCTGAATCACCGTCTCACGGATCTGGCCCACCAGCTCTCCCACGTCCTCCCCCGCCGCGTTGTTGGACACAGTCTCCTCCTGGGCCCGGGGCACAAGGGTGCTGTAAAACACCTTGTAGTCCCTGGTCACGGGATTGTAGGACATGAGCACCAGGGCGTCCTTGGTCCCCGCATCCCCGTCCACAGCGTTCTTGGAGGGGGTGACGGCATAGACCGTCTGGAATTTTTCCGGCGCCCTGCCGCTGGTGGCTGTCACGCCCGAATCGTTCTGCCCCGTCTTCCTCACCACGTACTGGCTCTCATAGCAGTACACAAAGCAGCCGTTGGAATTGTAGTCCAGAACCTTGAAGGCCGCCATCTGGGAGGGCACGTTCACATGGTTTGGCAGGATGTAAAAGGCGCTGGTGCCCGGCACGTTGTACTTTTCAAAGTCGACGGCCACCTGGCTCTGGTCCACGCTGCCGGAGACTCCCTTCATAATATCCGGTATGGACACGGGAGAAAAATTCTTCACATGGAAATCCCCCTTGGCCAGGATGGAGTTGCAGCCTGTGAAAAAAACACATATGAGGGCTAAGATCAGACATAATATTCTTTTCACAGGGCGCATTCCGCTCTCTCCTTTCTCCGCTGCGGGCCCGCCCCCCTGCCGGCCCCGCCTCCCCTGCCGGGGAGGAAAACAGTTCTCCGCCCCGCCCGCCCCGGCCGGGGAGGAAAGCGGTTTCCTGCCCTTCCCACCCCCACCGGGGCTGGAAACAGTTCTCCGCCCCGGCAGGGGCGGGCAGGGCTTCTTCTCTCTTATGAGGAGGACAGGGTGATCCCGCCTCCGCACCTGGCGATGATGTCCGTCAGGACCTCCTCCCAGGTCCTGCTGCCAAGCAGGCCCTTCTCCTTGGCCTTGGTCTGGAGATCTGCCAGCACCTGGTAGAAGCCGGCGTTTCGGAACGCCTTCTCCTTGGCCTCCTGGGACTCAAAGGACACATTCTCCTGGTAGGCCTGGAGCTCATCCCGGAAGGTGGAGCTGGCATACTTGGCCTCCTTGAGCTTGTAGGTGAGGATCAGCTCCTCCAAATCCACCACACGCCGGATCTCCGACACCTGGCTGGCCAGGGTATCCCGGTCCAGGGCGCCGGATGTGGTGTCCATCAGGGCGATGAGATCGTCCAGCCCGGACTCCTGGAGGGCGGGCGGACAGTTGGGATTGATCCGCCGGAGCATATCCAGCAGATACTCCTCCCAGGCCGCGTCGATATCCTCCTGGAGCACCAGGTTCCTGGTCAGGGCCACCTGGGCCTTCAGATCCGCCAGCACCGCCTGGTAGAACTCCATCTCCTGCATGGTCTCCAGATCCTTCTCCCAGGTGATCTCCCGGTAATCCTTGGCCAGGTCAGAGCCCCGGTCATTGTTGCTCATCTGCAGATCCATCTGCTTCTGATATTCCAGATACTGCTTCTTCTTATCATCATTCTTGATATTGGCGATTCCCTGGTCGGAAAGCGCCAGCTGGATCATCACATTCTCCAGGCCGGGGGCGTAGTCCAGATCGATCAGCTCTCCCTCCGCCTGAAGGAGCCAGGCCTGGGTGGGTATCCCGGTGATATTCCCCACTCCCACGAACTGGTAGAGCTGCTCCAGGGCCTTTCTCTGATCCTGGGCGTCCGCCGCCAGCTCATCCGCGTAATTCTTGATACTCTGAGGGAGGCTGCTGAAGCCGAAGCGCTTCAGGGCGCTGTCCAGCTCCCTGCTGCGGGCGGAGGCATCCTTATAGAAGAGATTCTCCGCCTTGGCGTTCTCCGCAATATCACTGACGGAGAGGGGCTCAACGGTATACTGATTGGTGCTTCCCGGCAGCAGGCGCAGCCGGTGGGTGCGGTTCAAATAGCTCACATACAGACCGTCCAGATAGGCCTTCAGGGCCTCCTCCTCCAGCTGTACGTTCCGGCCCGCCAGATCCATGGAGTAGCACTTGGCCATGGATATGTCGCAGGGCTGATAGCCGTAGCCCTGGGAGCCGAAGCCCACCACCATGAAGCCGCCCTTCCCGGTCCTGTCCTCAAAGGCCGAGTAGTAGGAGCCCTTCTGGAGCACCACCGACAGGCCGCTGTTGATGTTGGCCAGAATCAGCCCGGTGGAAAGGGTGGGCATCACCACGTCGTGGTCGTTGAGCATGGCCATGCCGGACACGTTCAGCACCTCCGAGCCGCTGCCCGTCTCCATGCCCTTCTGGATCTCCTCCTGCTGGTCCGCGTCCGCCTGGTATTTATTTCCCTCCCAGGAGGAGGACTCATAGTTCCAGTTCTCCCCGTACACCGTCACGGCGTAGTTGGAGGGCATCCCCGCCAGCTGGGACATCTGGATGGAGACGGGGATGGAGGTATAGTTTCCCTGGGCGCTTCTCTTGTAAAAGTTGATGGTCTGATCCGTCACAAAGACGGTCACCTCTGTGGGGTCGACGCTGTTTCCGTAGTAGTAGACGATGCCGGCGTCCTCCGCCGCACCCTTCACGCCCTCGCTCCTAAGCACCTCCTTCACGCCGTTGTTGTAGCGGATCATGCTCAGGGTCTCCTTCTCCTCGTCTCCCTCTCCCTCTCCGTCTCCCTCCTCGTCCCCCTCCTGGGTCACGGAATAGTAGACCACCCCCATCTCTCCGGAGGGTGCGATGCTCTCGTCCCGGCCCGTGGACTCCACCCACTGAAGGATGGTTCCCTCGGGGAGGCGGAACTCGTACTCGACCGGGTAGGTGTTGCCCGGGAGATACTCCTTTAAGGTCTTGATCTCCTCTATCTGCACGCCAAACCCTTCATATTGATTGCGGAAGTAATACTTGATTTTGTCCTCATCGGGTTCCGTATAATTTTCCTCGATGTAACTCTGCCCCCGCCAGGAATTCCTATCTTCATACTCCTGCCTTGTCTCATCCAGATAAGCCTGGATTTTATCCGGATTATTCTCCATCCAGGCATCAAACTCCTCGTCCGTAGGATCTCTCTCTTCCACGTACTTTATTTCCCTGGTGGCCGCCTCCATATACTTGCTGACCCTCACGGTCCAGGGGAGGCTGGCCACGCTCTTGGTATACCGGTCATTGTACAGGATGGGATAGTAGCGGGTGGTCTGCACCTCCTTGCCGCCCTCCTGATATACGCTGGTTCTCCCCACCAGCAGCGCCTCCAGCTTATCAAACCCGGAGGGAGAGGGATCTACGGAAATGGGATTCTTCCAGCTGCCCCTATCCCAGGTAAGGGGCCGCAGCCAGCTCAGGGTGCTCTTATCCGCGGTGTCCGCAAAAACCCCCAGCACCATGGACATCAGGCGCTGCCTGTCCTCATCGTTGCACTTGTTCTTTACAATATCAATCCGTTCGCTGGAGTCCGCATCCTTAAAGCCCTGGGCCACTCCCTTCAGGCCGTCCGCATATTCTCTTCCGGTAAAAAACGCCTTGAACTTCTCCCAGCCGCTCCAGTAATCCTCCAGCTCATCCGTGTCAAAGCTCAGGCCCGCCGTCCCTCCGGTCTGGATGCGGTACTTGTAATAATCGTCGGAATTGTCCACAAACGTCTGCAGCAGATCCCCGATCTGCCCGTACAGATCCTCCGCGTACTGTAATTCCATGTTCATGGAATTGCCCTTGGTGTGGAATCCCTCAAAATGATCCATCAGACGCGTTCTATCCGCGAGAGTTCTATTCCCATTCATCAAGTAAAATATCTCCGTCGGCCTATCGCCATCTAACCTGGGATTACACACTTCACCCGTCTTAATATTGTGCATATCAAAGAGATCCGCATAGTGCTCGGCAATGCCTTCAGCCCGAAATATGACCTCACCTTCCGAGAAATCACTTGTCGTATCCCCGCTCCACTCAACTCCCTCCTTGCCGATCGCTACTATATAGTTGGACCTGAGCTGTGAGAACCTCTCTATGATGGACTCGTACAGTTTTGTATCGCCATTCTTTTTCGCATATGCGGCATCTATAATGTCCTCCAGATTGACAGTCGGATACTGCCAGAGCAGCCGCTGTATTTCCGCATTCAGATTCTCGGAATAAAAGGCGATCCCGTTTTCTCCCCCGATATCCGCAGAGTACAGGGCCACCACCGTGGAGAACATGCTCTGCTCCATGTAGGCGTCCCCCTCCTCCATGGCCTCGTCGGAGTCGTCGGAGGTATAGTCGTAGTTCTGGCTCTCCTCCTCCAGGGCCTTCTGGCCCTCCTCGTCGGGCAGCTCCACCGTCAGGGACACAAACACATCGTAATACTGGTCCATCACGGCGTCATTGACGGTGACCGTGCTGTTATCCTTTCTCTTCTGGGCGTCCTCCTTGGAGACTCCCGAATCCACCAGGGCGCTGTAGGCCTCATCCTTGATCCGGCCGATCTCCTCGTCCAGGACGCTGCCGCAGTCCTTCCTCACCAGCCCATTGCCGTTTTTGTCAAACACATAGGCATACTTATCCGCGGTGAACAGGAAATACTCCTCCCGGTTTGCCAGGCGGTTGGCCTGGATCACCGTCTCATGGATCTGGCCCACCAGATCCCCGATATCCTCCCCCGCGCTGTTGGTGACGGTCTCCTCCTCGGCCCGGGGCACAAGGGTGCTGAAAAACACCTTGTAATCCCTGGTCGCGGGATTGTAGGACATGAGCACCAGGGCGTCCTTGCTCCCCGCCGACCCCTCCCCGGAGGGGGTGACAGCATAGACCGTCTGGAATTTTTCCGGCGCCTTGCCGCTGGTGGCTGTCACCCCCGCGTCGTTCTTCCCCGGCTTTTTCACGTACTGGGTCTCATAGCAGTACACAAAGCAGCCGTTGGAATTGTAGTCCAAAACCTTGAAGGCCGCCATCTGGGAGGGCACGTTCACATGGTTGGGCAGGATGTAGAAGGCGCTGGTGCCCGGCACATTGTACTTTTCAAAGTCAATGGCCACCTGGTTCTGGTCCACGCTGTCGGAGACTCCCTGCATAATATCCGGTATGGACACGGGAGAAAAATTCTTCACATGAAAATCGCCCTTGGCCAGGATGGAGTTGCAGCCTGTGAAAAAAACACATATCAGGGCTAAGATCAAACATAATATTCTTTTCACAGGGCGCATTCCGCTCTCTCCTTTCCGCGCTTTGGGCCCGCTCCCCCCATAGGCCCTTTTTGTCCCAGACGGGACAGCGGCCGAAGGAACCGATTTGCTTCCGGTCCTTCGGCCCGCCACCGTCCGCTGAGCTTAGCTGTTTGTGCCGCCAGCGTCCATGTTGATCTGGGTTCCGCCTGACTGGTTCATCCAGTTCATCAGAGGGTCCACCATAATGTTCAGAGCCGCAATCAGCACGAAGATCAGCACGAAGCCGATGATCGCGTTCTTGAGAGAATTTTTTGCCTTCTCTCTGTCCTGAGGCTCCTCCGCCTTTGCCAGCTTCACGCCCAGGAACACACAGTAGAGGGTTCCCAGCGCAACCACGATCAGCATCAGCGGGCCAGCCGCCATGTTGATCAGGTTGACGATGGGCTCAGCTGCCTTGGCAAAGGGGTTGCTGCTGGAAGCCAGCGCCATCATTGCTACAGAACTTGCCATCTCACCTTTCCTCCTTTCTTAGAATACAGCCTGTGAGACAGGCTCATATAACCCGCATGTTCCCGCGCCATTTGAAGTAGCAGACGGCGATGGCCGCCAGCGCGGCACACGGAATTATAAGCAGTCTTGGGTCCCGGAAATCGGCGCCCGTGCGCAGGGTGAATTCGTATTCCCGCCCATTGCCCGCGGCATCCAGGACTTCTATCTGATAGTTCCCCTGCTTTGCGATCCGCCAGGAGGAGGCGTAACTCTCCTCCCCGTTGCGCAGGATCCGGATCCGGGCCGAGGCCTCCGTGGGCCGAAAGCCCACGGGCTCTGTGAGCACCAGCCCCTCCACCGGCCTGTCAAACAGAAGGGCCGGGGCCTGGGTATCCCGCACAAACTCCATATTCCAGCAGGGGTTTCCCTGATTGTCTTCAAATTCCAGCAGGTACGCTCCGTCCTGTTCCAGGTGGAGATACCTCTCCTCCCCCGTCGGATTTTCCAGGGGGACGCCCTCCAGGGTCACGCGGCTAAGCCGCAGCCCCGCGGGCACATTGATATGGGTCAGAGCCCGGGTAAGGTCCCGGTAGAGGTGGAAAGCCACCGTCACCTGGTAGCCCGTCTTCTCCCGGCTTCCCGCGTCCAGGGCCAGGATCTCGTAGCTTCCCTCCTGGGTGTAGGCATCCCTGCCTCCCAGGGCCGTCAGGGTCCCGTCCAGCCAGACCTGGTAAAAGCTGATGCCGGAGGATGCGGTGATGCGCACTCCCTCTCTGGTCCAGCCCCCCAGGGGCACATTCATCTCCAGATACTCCCCGTCGGGCAGGGTGTAGCGGAAGATCCCCCGGCCGGGATCCCAGGAAAGCTCCAGCTCCGGGTCCCTGACCACGCTCCCCGCGGCGAGGGCCCTCTCCAGGATCCGGAACAGATCCTGATCCATGTCCTGGACCTCATCGGAGTCTCCCTCCAGGCCGTCCTGCACCATGCTCTCCCACTCCGCCTCCAGCTCCTCCTTCCATCCCTCGGGAAGGGAGGGAAGGGCGGGATCCGCGTCCTGGGCGGCCAGGCAGGGCAGGCTCACATACAGGCCTGCCAGCAGGGCTGCCGCCGTCAGAGCCATCCGCTCCTTCCGCCTGCTCATCTGGCCATTCCCATGCCTTCCTTCACCGGCTCGCTCTTTTCCCGGCGCACGCCGTCCATTTCCCTCCGGGCCGCGCGCACAGGGCGCTTCACCCGGCGGGACTCCATGGCGATCCTCTCCTGTTCCTCCAGTTGAGCGTAGGTGATCCGCCTGCGGAAAGGGTTGGAATCGTTCATTACCTGCTCCTGCTTTGTCTGCTCCTGAGGCATATATCCCTCTTCCTTTCGTCTTTCCTTCTCCACTCTGAGGTCCGCCAGCCTGCGCTCCCACATGGCCCTGTTTTTGGGGCTGTCAAAATACGCCATACCACTGCCTCCTTGGTCTCTACTGCTGGGTCTCGGTCCCGTCCCCGGACTCGGTCTGGGCCTGTGTCTGGGGCATGGACTGATTATCCAGGAATTTGTTTATGGCCTGATTGAGGTAAGCCAAAAGCTCGCTCTGGCCCGGCGATATATAAAACACCGTCTGGATCCTCGGGCTGTCCAGCAGCTCGCTGGCCGAGACGCCCCCCGCCTTCAAAAGCTTCAGGGCCTCCCGCTCCGTGCAGATGGCCGCGTCGATGACGCCCTTCTCCAGATCCTGGGGGATCCGGGATACGTCCGAGTAGGCAGTCTGCTGCACATTCTGGATTCCGTTTACGGACAAGAGCTCATAGGAGGGCACATTCTGGGAGACGCCCACCGGAGCGTCCGTAAAGCCCGCCAGAGTGTCCACGAACCGGTTTTCCCGGGTCACCAGGTACAGGCCGCTCTTGGCATAGTACCGGGAGGGCTGGTAGACGCCCTCGTAGGACAATAGCTGGAAGAGCCTGCCCGCGGCCACATCGATCTCCCCCGCGGCCAAAAGATTCATCAGATCCTCGTTGCTCTGGTCCGCGGAAAGGGGCTCGTAGGCCACGGAAACCCCCGCGGCCTCCGCCATGGAATTGAGAATATCCACCTCGATGCCCGCAAGCACGGGTTCCCCGCCATTTCCGATCGAAAGCTCGTCTGGTTTCACATACTCCCTGCGGCAGAAGATGTCGTCTCCCACCACAATCCCCACGGTGACCACACCGTCCGCCAGGGCGCTGACTACCTGCGGCTGCTCCGCTTCAGACCCCTTGGAGGAGCAGGCGCTTAAGCTGCCAAGGCACAGGGCCGACGCCGCCAGCATCAGAATCATTCTCTTTGTCTTCTTTCCCATCTTTCTCTCCATTCCGGCCGCTCCCCTTACATGGTAAAGAGCTGCTCGATGCCGTCCGAGGCCACAATGTCCACGCAGGTCCTCTCCGAGGGGGAGGTGATCACGAAGGCGCGGCCACGGCCGTTGTTGACGATATCCTCCTGCTCGCTCTCGTTGATGGCGCCCGCCTTCTCATAGAGCTTGCACAGGTCCGCCATATCGTTGGGCGCCAGGGGGAAGATGAAGGAGTACTGGCTGGCGTTGATGATGGCCGTTGATTTTCTGGCCAGCTCCTCGGTTCCCACGAAGTCCTTGATGTTCTGGGTGATGACGGCCTGCATTCCGTTGTACTTACGGATTCTCTTCGCCATCTGGAACATGAAGTCCAGGGCGATGGGGAACTTTTCGTCGATGAACACATGGGCCTCGTCGATGACCACCACGATCTTGCGGCTCGCCTTATATTTGATATTGTATTCCCGGTTCTTGATGATCTCGTTCTCCAGCCACTTGAGCACCAGCAGCATCTGGCCGTTGGCGATGATGTTGTTCTTGTTGGCCAGCAGGGACTGGAAGTTAAACACAATAAAGTTCTCGTTGGTGGAAAGGGACGCGGGCCCGTTCCACAAATTGGAGTTCCTGCCTCCCGTGGCGAACTTGGAGATAAAGTTCAGCAGGACGGTCAGGTTGGTCTTTACGTACTCGCCGGAGCTGTTCTGGATATCGTTGATGATCTTCTCGTACAAATCGTCGAAGATGGGGTAGTCTTCCGCGGCGAGGGTGCTCAGGTCCGTGGTCTCGTCGATCCCCTTCTGCTCGTACATACGGATGGTCATGGTGTTTAGGTACTCCAGAGCGTCCGAGTCGATGCCCGGCAGGATCTGGCGGTAGAACTCCTCCAAAAACTGCAGGTGCACGTTCAGGCCGTTGCCGGGATTCTTCTCCCCGTCCATGCCCTCGTCCTCGTCGTCGGAGAGGGAGGTGATCACATGGAAGGGATTGAGCCGTCCCTGGACGGAGTTGCCCACGTCGATGACCTTGCCGTGCATGGCCTTGGCCAGCTTGCCGTACTCGTTCTCCGGGTCCAGGATGAAGATCTTGCTGTTTTCCCCGGCCAGCTGGGTCAGGATGGTCTTGGTGGCGTAGGACTTGCCGGATCCGGATTTACCGATGATCACGGTGTTGCTGTTGACACGGTCCTTATCCCGCTGGAAGAAATTCACAAAGGCGGGGACGCCGGCCGCCTGGCCCACGTAGATGCCCTCCTTGTCACACAGATCCCTCACCACATAGGGGAAGGCGGCGGCCACGGAGTTGGAGTGGATGCCCCGCTGGTAGACCTTGAAGGCGTCGTACCCGGAGAGCTGGGAGGAGCTGTAGGCCTCGAACTGCTGCAGCATCATATCCGTCACCTTGAAGCCCTCCTCGGCCAGATCCCGGCGGACCTGCTTCTTGGCGGAGGCCACCCGGCTGGCGGCCTTTTTGTCCGGGCTCTGCATGGCGGCGGACAGCTCGTAGTCGTACACCGTCACAAAGGTATTCACGTTAAAGAGGATCTCGTTCTCTCCCTGGAGGAGCCGAAGCACCTCGGAGAGGGTCTCTATGTGCATGCCGATGTCCATGAGCTTACTGGTCTTGCTGGTAGAGTTCTCCTGCTCGCGCAGCTCGTCGATGGACCGGTCAATCTGGCGGATGCCCTTGTAGCGGTCGATGGGGGTCATCTTCAGCACCACCTTGGTGCCCAGCCGGTTGAACATATTGGCGCCCCAAGCGTTGCTCACGGTCATGGGGTAGTCCCGAAGCCGGAAGTTGTGGGTGATCAGGTGATCGTACTCCACCGTCCGGCTGGCGAACTTGATCTCGTCGGGCAGGATCCAGGACATATACTGATCCGGCTCCAGCTTGTAGGCTTCCCTCTCGTCAAAATTCACCCCGTAGTTGTACTTTAAGAAGATGGCCAGCTCGGGGCCCTTGAGCTGATGGCACTCCATATTGTTGGTGGAGAAGGTGCTCAGGGCGTTCCGGATCTGATTGCGCAGGAAATCCTTATCCTTGTAGCAGAACATCAGATAGTGCACGGACTTATACACCTTTTCCTTGTAGTTGAACTTCTCCAGCTGGGCAATCCGGTCGTAGATGATGCCGATGCGGACCGTCAGCTCATCGTCTGTGAGCAGGCCGTTTAAGTAGGCCTCCGTCAACTCATGCATCTTCCCCTGCTCTCCCTTGATGAAATCGTCGTAGAGCATGGGCTGGTCCAGCTTCACCATATTGATGACCTCGTCCATGGCCGCCGTCCGAAGCACGGCTCCCACGCAGCGGTCAATCACCGTATTCTGGCGGTTCTCCGTGTAAAAGCGGAACTCCACGGCGGGAATCTGCATGACCACGGCGCTGTAGCTGTTTCCGTAGAGGATGAACTCCCCGTCGATGCCGGTGAAGGGGGTGATGTCCTCCACCGTGAAGGTGCTCTTCCTGCCGGAAGACTTGGCTTTTCCCTTGGCGGAAGCCTTGGAGCCACCCTTGGCGGCAGCCTTGGCGGTTTCCTTGGAGGTTCCTTTGGCCTTGGCTTTTCCTTTGCCCTTTCCCTTGGCCCCTGTGTCCTGGGCTGCCGGGGCCTGGGCCTGGGCCGCCTGGGCCTCCTCGTACCCGGCCTTGTGGAAGACCTTGGACCGGGCCGCATACTTGATGGTATTGTACAGGAGCATATAGCCCTTGTCGTCGTCAATGGGGAACACAAGCCCGATGGTGATAAACACCACGGCCAGGGCTACAATCCATTTTCCCGGCAGATTCGACATGATGAGGGAGGCGCAGACGCTCAGGCCGATGCCGACCACGAACACATCCATCAGCTCAATGCCCTTGAAGAGCTCCATTCTCACCTTTGTCTTTTTGGGAATGATTCTCATCGATTGTTATCCTCCCTTTTTGTGTAAATGGTTTTCCCCCCTGAGGTGCCCATACCCGTCATTGTGGTGGTGCCGTCCGGGTTCAGCGAGTACCTGGTGTGCAGGTATTTCCCGTCCCGGGCCACCACGTGGGACTTGCCCTGGGCGTCCTGGGCGTATTCCTTGTGCACCAGACGGTCCGAGTAGGATTTCACATATGCTCCCTGGGCGTTCTTCTCGTAGTGCGTTCCCAGCAGGCTCTGGCGCTCCACATTTCCGGTCTGATCGTCAAACCTGCGCTTCAAGCCGATGGGTGAGAAGTCGCTGCAGTACATATCGCCGTAGGAACGGCTCTTGGTGCCGTCCGAATTCTGGGTGACGGTGGCCGCCCGCTTGAACTTCAGGCCGCCCAGCTTCACCTGGGACACATGCATATTGCCGTCATTTCCTCTGCTGAGCCTTACAAAGGGCAGGTACACCTTATCCACCTTGCCGCTGGCGTCGGATCTGGCGCCCACGCCTAAGAACCTGGCCCTGAAGTTGTTGTTTTCATCCCGTCCCAGGGTGGCCGCCTTGCCCATATTCAGGCCCACATAGTGGTGGCCCCCTGTGGAGGTATTCCAGGTAAAGCGTCCCTTGTCCCCCAGATATCCCTGGAGGCCCGCCTTGCCGATAGGCGACTGGGGAGGTGCCGGCTTGACGGCCGGTCTGCTGCCGCCCGTCAGGGCCGAAGCCGCCGCGCGGCCTGCCGCAGAGCCTGCGCTGGATGTGCCGGCGCCTCCGGACTGGCCTCCCGCGAAGGATGTGCCGGATCCGCCCGCTGCGCTGAATGCACCGGATCCGCCGGATCCGCCCCCGGTGCCGGGCGCTCCCTCCATACTGCCGGAGGAGCCCCGCAGGCCCTCAAAGCTCTGGTCTCCCCCGTCTCCCGAAGGAGGGGTGATGGGATGCGCTGTCCGGGCTGCGCCGGAATCTCTGCCGGAATCTCCGCCGGCTGTGGAATCCTCAGCCGCAGAGCCCTCGTACTCTCCGCCGCTCTCTCCCGCCGCAGAGCCCTCGTACTCTCCGCCGCTCTCTCCCGTCCCGGAGCCTTCGTATTCTCCGCCAAAATCCTCACCGGCCGTTCCGGGTGCGCCCTCCATGGAGCCGCCCTCGCCGGAAACGCCTGTGAATGCCTGATCGGAACCGCTCTCCGAGGAGCCGCCGAGCCCTTCCAGATAAGGGGCCGAGCCCTCACGGAGCCCGGTATCGGAGGCCCCATCCGCACCGCCGGATGCACCTGTGCCGCCCGGCATCCCAGCCGGTGCGGCGCCGTTTACGCTGGCGCCGGTAAATGCCTGAGAACTTCCGGATCCGCTGCCGCCGGATGCACCTGCTCCGGTTCCGTGGGCTCCGGTGCTTCCGCTGCCGCCTGCACTTGTGCTGTGGCTTCCGCCTGCACTTGTGCTATGGCTGCCGCCTGCACTTGTACTGCGGCTGCCGGCCGTGCCGCCGCTTCCGCTGCCCGTGCCGCCGGCGCCGATCCGTCCGCCGGCGGAGCCTGTGCGGCTTACGCCTGTGAAGGCCCCGCTGCCGCCTGTACCCGTGCCGCTGCGGCTGCCTGCACCGCTGCCGCCTGCACCTGTGCCGGCGGAGCCTGTTCTGCGGCCGCCTGCACCGCTGCCGCCCGCTCCGGTTCCGGCGGAGCCTGTTCTGCGGCCGCCTGCGCCGCCGCCCGCACCCGTGCTGCCTGAGCCGGCGCTTGTGCCGGCGCTGCCCGTGCCGCCGGAGCCGATCTGTCCGCCGACGGAGCCGGTGCGGCTTACGCCTGTGAAGGCCCCGCTGCTGCCGCCCGAGCCGCCGCTTCCGCCGTAGCCGCCGCTGCCGCTGCCGCCTGCGCCGCCGCCGTTCATATTGGAAACATTCTTACTGAAGGTGCCGGAGGACTGGCCGTTCATCATGGAATTGTTCGGGGTGTAGCGGTTTCCGCTGCCCTTGCCGTCCTCCCCGCCGCTCTTGCCGCTTCTGGCCCGGTTTATGAGCCAGCTGCCGGCTCCTCCTGCCACGGCCACCGCAGCGGCGCCTGCTCCCACCACTGTGTGGGTGAGTCTGGCAGAGCTCTCCGCCTCCATCTGTCCGGCGGAGGCGCTCAGCAGGCCGGTCACCGTAGGACCTACCTTCAGGGTAGCCCAGGCGCCGCCCAGCAAAAACACAATCCGCAGCAGATAGTTGGCTTCCGTGCTGCCCTGCACAAAGGCCAGCTGCCCGTTCATGACCACGGGGCACAGGATCATATACAGCTCCATGCCTATGACCGTGCCGAAGCCTCCGAAGAGCTTGCTCACAAACATCTCCTGCCAGGCACGGAATTTATCCCCGTCGTCCAGGGGCTGCACCGAGGCGAACAGGGGCGCCACTATAAACAGCATGATCACTTCAAATATCCGGGTCACAAAGTTGACCAGACAGACAAACAGTACGACAATCAAAAACAGGCTGGCCCCGAAGCCTATGAGGAAGTCGAAGCGCTTGAACACAAAGTCCTTTTCCACCTGGTCTGTGTTGGTGTAGGATTTGCTCCCCTCGTAGTAGGGCTTTCGCACCTTATCCCCGATCCCGATGTCACCGGAAATCTTCACCGGCTTGTCGTCGTTTTTCACCGTGCCGCTGATATTGAGCTCCGCCGTCCGGCTGGCGTCCAGGGAGGACACCACAAAGACCATCCTTCCCAGAGTGGTCTGATCCGCTCCCATGGCGCTGTGGATGCCAAGCAGCAGCTCGCCGGAGAGCCGGATGGCGAAGAAGCATGCGAAGGGGACAATGAGCATTTTCAGCATGGCCTTCATGGTGGAGGAGAGGACCTTGGAGACGGGCCGGTTGTTCTCCCCGTCCAGATCCATCATGGAACGCATGGTGGCCACCACCGCAAAGCCCATGGTCAGCACAAAGCCGATGGCCGCAATGATCAGGACCGCCTTCTGGACCACATCCAGCCGGAACACCACCTCAATGAGCGGGAGATCCTGCTTCCCCGCGTAGCTCACCTTCTGGATGCCGGCGAAGATGTTGAAGGACTGCTGGAGAGCGTCCACGATCTCCATGACCTGTGCCATAAGCCGGTACAGGATCCCCGAGAAGATGTCCAGGATCAGATCCAGCAGCATCTGGAACAGGGGCCAGAGCACGTTCTTCAGCAGAGGCGCCAGCACGTTGTCAAACAGCCAGGTGATGGCGGGCTCCAGAAGTCCTGCGATAAATTTAAAGATCGGGCTCAGGATGGCGCCGAAGATGGCGTCAAACAGCCAGGAGAATATTCCCAAATATGTAACTTCCATCTGCATCTGCCCTCACCTACTTTCCGCTTTTTCTTCTGGAGGAGCTCCTTGCTCCGCCGCCTCCGAGGGCGCCGGCTATCTTGCCCCCTACGACGGCTCCGATAACGCCGCTCTCAGCCGCGGAGCTGGCCGCCTGAGAATCCACCACCGTCAAAATCAGCAGCCGGCTCTTGTAGACCGCGAAGGCCCCGCCGATGATGAAGACCAGCTTCACACAGGCCGTCAGGAAATCGCTGCTGGTGTGGAAATTGATGTTGCTGTTGAGCACGGCAGGCACGATCATCAGGTAGATCCGCATGACCAAAATGGGGCCGAAGGCCGACACCATATGGCCCACAAACATGTTCCGCCAGGCCCGGAACCTGGCCCCCCCGTCAACCGGCATATAGGCCACGAAGAAGGGGCTCACCAGGTAGAGCAGCAGGATCATAAAGATCCGCTGGATAAACTGGAGGACGGAGCAGAGCATGATAAAGATCACCAGGCCGGAGCTCACGTATGCCTGCACATAGTTAAACTGCTTATAGTTGAAATCGCTTTTTACCGCGTCGATATCTTCATATTTTAAGCCGGAGGAGTATTTCTTTACATTGTTCGTGTTCTTGATGGCGGGCTGGGCCACCGTAATAAACAGGGCGTCGCTCACCGTCCCCTCCGCATTTCCCACATTTTCGCTGATGGCCACGGTAATCCCGGTGACCGCGTTGAGCAGGAACAGGCAGGCGAATGGGATCAAAAGGAAGCTCACCGCCGCCTTGACGGCCTGCTTGAGCACTGTGCTCAAAGGGTTCTTATCCTCCAGGGCCATATCGGATATGGACTTGATCACGGAGATCAGGGTGGTCAAAAACACCAGCACTACAGAGATCAGGGTGATAATGGCAAACGCCTTCTGGATCTGGCTGATGCTGAAGAAATAATCCAGCAGGGGGAGCTCCTCGCTCACATCCCCCGTGGTCACCTGCACGTTGTTGAGTCCCGCGAACACGTTGAAGACGGTCTCCAGAAAGTCGATCATCTTCAGGATCGTGATCCAGCCCATCAGGAAGAAGCCGGAGAAGATGTCGTTGAGCAGGGAGCCCAGCATATCCACAATGAAGTTAAACACGTCTCTCAGAATGGGGGAGAGCACCGTGTCAAATATTTCGCTGAACAGATCCTGGAGGGCTCCCAGGAATCCGAGACATGTCACACCCATACCTTACACCTTTCCCACCCCCGGTTTCTCACCGGGGATGCCCCTGCCGGGGCCCAGTGCCGGAGATGCCCCTGCCGGGGCGCCTGCGCCACGGAACTCTTACCGGACCACAAATGTGCGCCGGATCCGCTTGATTACCACAAACAGTCCCACGGCCAGGGCCACGGCCAGCACGATAAAGAGGATGGCCGCCGTGTTCAGCCCGTACTCAATCTCCAGGCTGACGCTGCTGGAATTGCCCGCCGTGTCGTAGATATTCACCGTGTAGGTGCCGGCTCCGTCCAGGGAATTGATGATCGAGCCGGACTCTGTCACCTGGCCCTTCTGGATCACCTGGTAGCTGGACAGGTCCGTACATCTGTAATAGAAGGTAGCCGTGTTGGCCGCCGTCTGCACGGAGAACCGGGGAGGCACCGTGTCCTTCACAAAGCTCACGGACTGGCTGCCTGCGGGGGTCTGGAAGGTAATCAGATATTCTCCGTCCTCCCCCAGATAGTAGGTATCCAGCCGTGCCTCGGTCACCAGCATCTCATCGTCCAAAAACACCGTCTCGATGGTGCTGCCCCAGGGGGCGGACACAACGCCCAGATCGTTCACATACTGCTCCGGGATCCGAAAGTGGAACAAGGGCTGCTCCAGCTCCGCATAGGTGGCCACATAGAGCATTCCCTCCTGGTGGGGATAGATGGTATAGCTGCCGGCGGCGGAAATGTTGGTGCCGGGGGTATATTCAATTTCCTCCCCGTCCCGGTAGACGGTGAAGAGGATGTCGTCGTTGGTGGTCAGGCTCACAAAGCCGTTGGTGATGGCGCCGTTCGGCACATTGGCGAAGAAGACCGCGCCGCTGGCCAGCTCATACCGGTAATAGCCGTTGGACTCGTCATAGGTGATGCCCATTCCCACGGAATCTATGTAGCCCTCGGTGGCCTCGGCGCTGTGCCCCTCTCCCACGGCCTCCTGGATCATCTGGTCTGTGTCCAGATCCTCCAGCTCGGAAGGGTCAAAATCCTCCAGCAGCTCCTCTTCGCTCAGATCGTCCGGATTGACATCCTCCGGGATCTCGGTGGGCTCGGGGGTCTCGGGTATCTCCTCAATCTCTTCGGGCTCCTGGGTGGGCTCGGGGCTGGGCGTCGGGGTCTCCAGAGAAACCTCCTCCACCCGGAAGCGGAAGATCGCCCGGTAAATCACCCGGTCCTCAGGGGGAAGGGAGGTATCCGCCGGGATCTCCAGGGTAATCACGTAGGAGCCGGGGGCGCTGATGGTGCTGCCCTCCTCATAGGAGGCCGTCCTTCCGTCCTTCTCCATCCGGTAATTCAGGTTCCCGGGGATATCCACCATCACCGGCTCGCCGGTGATGGCGCCGTTGTCCACATTGGAATAGATGAAATACTTGCCGTTCATGGACAGCTCATAGAGATCATAATCTTCGTGATAGGTGCTGGACAGGTTCACATCCTCCTCCCGGGGCGCCGGGGTCGGAGTGGGCGTGGGGGCCGGAGTGGGCGCCAAGGGAACTCCCGTGGCCGGGTCCACCAGCACCGGGATCCCTGTGGCCGGATCCGTCACAGGCAGCCCCGTGGCCGGGTCGATCACAGGCACACCCACCACCGTGCCGGTGGCCGGGTCGATTCCCATGGCCGTGGCCGCCGCGGAGGCAGCCGCCTTGGTGTTTTCATCCGAGGGGTTGGCCGCAGCCGCCGCGATGGCCGCAGCCGCTACCGACGCGGGATCCGCCGCCTGGCTGGCGGAGGCCTGCCAAAGCGTGGCCCCCGGGCTGCCAGCGCCTCCCTGGGACGGCTGTGCCGCGGGCGCAGCTGTGGGCGCGGCCGTGGGGGTACCCGACCCGCCCGACGCGCCGGCTCCCGGTCCTGAGACGATGCCCGTTTCCGGATCCACCGTCACCTGCACCGAAATATCCGGCGTGGGAAGCGTGGACAGCCAGTCTGACTCCTCTGTCTGCAGATACAAGTCGCTCCGCCTCTCCTCATCCTTAATATTGCCCTGGGAGTTCATGATCCGCTGGAAGAACTCCTCGGCGCTCAGATCCTCCACAGCCTGCACCGGCAGATCCGTCTTTCCCCACCCCATCATTCCGATTGCGGCGATCAACGCCAGCAGTACATAACGTTTTTTCATCTCATCCTACCTGTCTGCTTTTCTACCTATATATTATACTGAATAATATCCGTTTTGTTAGACCCTCTCAGGAAAATTTTTATGCCTGGGCCTGCATGGGCTGGTCCTCATCCTGGGCCGGCTCATCCTCCAGCACCAGATAGTTCCTCTCGTCCAGATCGTAGAACACATCGTCCCCGAAGAAGGCGTTGCTGCGCACCTCCGTCAGATCCATCTGGCCCATCTCATAGAGCGGGCACTTGTAGCTGGGGGTGAACTTGGTCCGCAGAGGGTTGTTGCCGAAGGTCACGATAATGGCGTTTCCGGTGTCCTTCTTGTTGTTCAGCTTCATCAGCTCGGAAGGGTAGATCAGAGGCCGGTCCTGGAGCTGGTTGGAGTAGTTGATGCCGCCCGTGGTATCCGTGGTGGAGCCGGAAACGCTGGTGGTGGCCACGGACATATTTCCGCAGAGCTTGGAGAACTCTTCGCAGGTGGCGATATCGTTGGATCCGATGAACATCTTGATACCGCAGTTGCTCTTGACGATATCCGCCACCGTATCCCCGTACACATTGTTCAGCTGGGCGTAGGACTGCACCACCATGTGGAACCAGATCTTACGGGAACGTCCCACGGTGATCATCTTGTCGAACTTGTCGATCTGAGGCATGTTTCCGAACTCATCCAGAAGGAAGTATACATTCCGGGGAAGGGAAAGGTCCTCTCTGCCCGACGCCACCTTGATCAGGGCCTTGTAGATGCAGAGCACGAACACGGCCGCCAGCACGTGACGGGTATCCTTCTCGTCGGGAATCTTCAAAAACAGGGCCGTGGGCTCGTAGGCGATCTTCTCCGGCAGGATATCCGTGGCGGAGGTCAGGGCACACAGGCCTTCGTCGTTGAACATGGACAGCTTGTCGAAGGCGATGGACATATAGCTGGAAAGGGTCTGGTCGGCGGCGGAAAGCACCTGCCGGGAAAGTCCCACGGCCTTGGAGAGCTTGGGGCGTCCCTTAAAGTAGTCCTTGAGCACCGCGAACTCGTCCTCGGAATTGCTGATGGCCTTGTTTATATTGTAGAAGCAGAACTTCTCCTTGGTCATCTCCAGCTCCGGATTCTCGCTGTCCTCCAGCATGGCCAGGCAGGTTGCCATGATAATGGACCTTGCGCCCTTCTCCCAGACGGGATCGTCCTTGGATTCCACGGGACAGATCACGCTGATCAGGTCGTTCAGATCCTCGTAGAGCTCGTCGTAAATCTTCTGGCGTTCCAGCTTGATCATATTCAGCAGATCCCGGCGCACCGCGTAGGCCTTGCCGTCGTACTCGTACCAGACGTCCTTGTACTCCTCCTCCGGGTTCATGAGCTGGAGGTTCGTATCCACCGGATCCGTGCGCTCGTAGATCTCATCCCCGGTGTGGAGGTAGAGCTGGTAGCGGTCGTAAATATCTCCCAGGGGGTTCCAGCGGAAGGAGCTGTAGGGATCACGCAGATCCAGCACCATCACGTTGTAGCCGTGCTTCTTCAAAAAGCCCGAGTGCATCTGGAACAGCTCTCCCTTGGGGTCCGTGCAGATCATGGAGGATCCTGCGCTGGTGTGGCCCAGGATCTGGATCACGGGGTTGATGAAGGTGGTGGTCTTACCGCTTCCGGTGGCACCGATGATCAGGCCGTGGGCCGGGGAGGCGATGTTGATATCCATATCCTTCTTCTTGGTATTGTAGACCGCGTAGACGGGGATGCCGTCCTTTTTCTCCGCGGCCAGGCTGTTGTACTTCTTCTTGGGGAAGTTCTCGTCCCTCTCGGAATCCGTCATGAACCGGGAATTCTCCAGCGCGCCCTCAATTCTCTGGCCCTTGCCCTGGAGCACCTTTTTGTTCCTCTTGGAAGAGGCGGGGGTGAACACAAAGTAGGCCAGCACCAGCAGCGCCATCTCCACGGCCCCGTACAGGTAGGTATTCAGGGAAAGGAACACCTTAAAATTCAGGAAATGCTCGAAGCTGCGCTCCACAAACAGGCAGTTCACCAGCATGGCTGTGAGTGCGCCCAGCACCACCACTCCCAGAAGCAGCAGCGCCCCATAGAGTAACACCTTTTTTAAAATTTTCATCTTCTCGATGACCTCCTTATTCCCAAGACTGCCCCCCTTGCCGCCCGCCCCGGACTTTCCGGGAAAAGCGGCCTTCCCAAGCCGTCATTTTTTCAGGTAATATCTCGCCAGCAGCAGAACCGTCATGCCTGATACAAGCCCGTACCCCAGCACCAGCCACCTGCTCCCGTAGAAGAGCGCCGAGGCGGAGGGGAAGCTGCGGATCAGCCAGGCTATGGCGGACGGCGCGTTGTAGCCCATGTGCATGACTACCGTATAATATATGTTGTCCTCCCGGATGGAAACCCAGGCCATGATCAGCCCGATCCCAAAGGCGTACAGGATCCAGAGGATCTGTCCGTGGCAGAGAGCGAACACCGCGCTCACCACTATAATCGCCGTCCTCTCCCCGTAGCGCTCCAGAAAGGCGTTGAGCATGTAGCCCCGGAACACCAGTTCTTCCAACAGAGGCGAGGTGACAACCGTGGTTATCACCGTGAACAGGATGTCATACCCCTTGAACATGGTCTGGGACGCCTCGCTGTAGGAGCTGACCGCCCACCTGGGCAGCAGGGTCAGCACCGCGGACACCGTCACCGCCAGGGCCGCCCCGAAGAGGGCAAAGAGGAGCGTCTTTTTGGGCCTGGCCTGATCCAGGTACAGGGTGGCGTCCTCAAAAAAGCTGTGCCCCTTCTTTTTGGAGCTGCGCCAGAGAATCCATACGGTCAGCAGCATGCCCAGGAACGTGTAAAAATTCCCTCCGTAGGAGACAAACTCCTGCAGGGGAATGTCCCGGTGAAAGAGCGAATGCCCCAGCGCCATGCACAGGGACGGCATCAGCATATACAGAAGAAGGGGTTTGCCGCCCTTCCAGCATACGCTCCCCAGAATCCAGAGCTTCTGCTGAAAGGTCAGATCTTCTTTCCCCGCCATTTTCCTTAGTCCTCGATCATCAGGAATCCGGAAAACCCAGTGATGTCGAACACTTCCTTCACCTGGTCGCACACATGGCGCAGCACCATGCTCCCGCTGTTCTTGTTCATAAATTTCTGGGCAGCCAGCAGCACACGCAGTCCCACAGAGCTTATGTAGGTGGTGTCGGTCATGTCTACCACCAGAGCTCTCGCCCCCTGATCCAGCAGCGCCTTGATCTCTGCATCCACTCCGTTGGCCGTAACCGTGTCGATTCTCTTGGGCGTTCTGTAAACCGTTTCATTCATTCCTTCTGATCCTCCTTCTGCGGGTTCTCCCCGCTCTCCCTGTCTTCCTCCCCCAGGATGGGTTCTCCGTATTCATCCAGGTAAACGATATTGCCCTGCTCATCGTACAGGTAAAGCCTTCCCTCGTCGTCCTGGTAGCAATACTCTTCCTGTTCCTCCAGGTCCTCCATGAGGCGGTCCACCTGATCCATCTCGGTCTGGTAGGTCTCCGTCATATCGTACTGCTGCTCCCCGGTGCCGTCCCCGTTAAAGAGGCTGTCAAACACCTGGCTCACCTGGCTGTAGGTCTCGTCGTCGGGAATGGGATCAAAGACGATCTCGTCGTTCTCCCCGGCGTGGAAGCCCACCAGGAACACCTCTCTGTCTGAGCCCTCCCCGGCGGGAATCAGGGCCATATAGTCCTGCTCCTCCACCCCGAAGGTCCCGTACACTTCGAACTCCTGCTCCTTACCGTCCTCCGTCTCCAGCACAACCACCAGAGCATCCTGATCCATAGCTTCCTCCGTTCCCCGGCAGACTAATCGCCGATGGTTTTCTTGATGGTCAGCACGTTCTTCCCGTCCTCAAACTGATAGTCGATCTCATCCATCAGCTGCTTGACCAGGTACACACCCAGGCCGCCGATGCGCCGATCCTCGGCGCTGGCCGTCACATCCGGGTCGTCCCTCTCCAGCGGATTGTAGGGGGTGCCGCTGTCCGCGAAGCCGATGGTCACCTGCAGAGGGTTCTCCGTGATCTCGCATCTCACGTTGGCCTCCCCGGTCACGGGGTTATAGGCGTAGTTGGCGATGTTCATATAGATTTCCTCCACCGCCAGATCCACCTGATTGATCAGCTTCATGGAGCACTCACGCTCCTCCAGCTGACCGTTGATAAACTCCAGTACCTCCTCCAGCTTTTCAGCGGAGGCCTCTACCACTATCTCAGCCATATCATTCCTGCCTTTCTATTCCGGCCCGCAGGCCCCGAAACATATCATGAGTTATTATAGCACACTGTTTTTATCATTTCTATAGTTCAGCGCGAACGGTCAAAATGCGGCGTGAAAGGTAAAATTTCGCGCTCTGACCGCCGCGCTAACAGGTCCCGTCAGCCCTTTCCGGTCCGTTTGCGGGCGGGTCCCGTCCCGGAGAGGGGCTCCTTTACCAGGACGTCGTCCCTGGCCTTCACCCTGGCCTCGGGAACCGCCTCGCTCCTGGCCCTGCCCCTGGCCTCGGGGGCCGCCTCGCTCCTGAATCTGCCTCCGGGAAGAGTGCCGGCCCTTTGCCGGGCCCCAGGCTTTCCGCCTGCCTCCAGGGCGTCCTGCCGGGCAAGCTGGTCCGCGCTCTGGCGGACTCTGGCGGGAGGCGTCTGGGTATCTGCGGGGGGCGCCGGAGCTGCCGGGGCTGCCGGTGCCGCCTGAGGGGCGCCGCTGGGGGCCGCCTGAGGGGCGCCGCTGGGGGCCGCCGGGAGACTGCCGCTGGGGGCCGCCTGAGGGGCGCCGCTTTGGGCTGCCGGGGCTGCCGGGGCCGCCTGAGGGGCGCTGCTTTGGGCCGCCGGGGCTGCCGGGGCCGCATCCTGCCGGGCCATCCGGCTCATGAAGCGGGTGATGCCGGCGCCCAGCTTCTCCCCCACGGACTCCCGGATGGCTGTCAGGCGCTTCTCCCGGTCCTTCTCGCTCTCGGCGGCCAGCTTTTCGGAGAGCCGGGAGGGCTTGGTGTCAAAGAAGCCAGCCTCCTGGTCCAAAAAGCTCAGATCCAGGTTCACCTCATCCGCGCAGACCCGCACGCTTCCGTCCTTTTCCATCTTGATCCGTACCATATCCACCCGGTGTCTGCCGGAGAGCAGGGCCGCCATCAGTTCCGCCTTCAGGATATCCTCCTTCCCCTTTTCGGTCATCTTCGCCCGCTCACTGGCACTGTATTTTTTTTCCAGCAGGCCGGAGGCGGGTTTCCCGTCCACGTAGAACATATCCAGGGGCGAACGGATCTGGGCATACCGGTAGATCCTGGGCAGCCTGTCTGCGGCGAGGCTCTCATCCTGCGCTCTGATGGTAGCGAACATCTGCTCGAAGGCCGCGCGTCCTGTGTTGATCAGCCGCTGGCTGTGATTCAGTTTTCCCTTTCCCAGGGAATGGAGGCTGTAAAGAGTCTTTGCGTCCCCCGAGTGGGCTCCCAGATACTCTTCGAACCACAGATCCGTCCCCTCATAGACCTTCTTCATCTTATAAGGCTCCATCAATCTCTTCATCTGGCTGTCACTGCCGTAGATCAGTTTGTCCGTTTCGGTCCGCTGGCGGCCCCGGATTCCGTTAAGCACCCCCTTCTCCAGCTCCGCGGTCTGTTCCGCGCCGCTTCCCCGGCGTCCCTTTGACGGCTCCGCGGTCTGTTCCGCGCCGCTTCCCCGGCGTCCCTTCACCACATTCACCAGGCTGTCCCGGTCCAGCTGATTCACATAGTTCAGCTCCCGCTCCACCTGGCGGCTCTCCACAGGGCTCCCGGCCTCTCCCGCCAGATAAGCCCTGCAGCGCTCCTTAAATTCGTCCCGCTCCCTGGGGGTGCCTCCCCCCAGTCCGTCCTCCGCCAGCTTCCGGGCAGTCTCCGTAAAGCCCTCTATGCAGGCCAGCTCCCGGGTCCCGATGCCCGCGGCGGCCTCCCTGGCGTTCCGGCCCGCAAAGAGCTCTCCGTAGGTGTCCAGGAAGAGCTTTCCGGCCAGCTGCCCGGCCAGAAGCCGCAGCTCGCCCGCTCCCGCGTTCCCGGGCATGGCTCTGGGATCCACCGCCTCCACCGAGGCCTGGGCAAAGCATCCCATGAGCCGCAGGCCCGCCCGGTATCCGTCCCGGTCAAAGTCCTTCTGCCCCCTGTCAAAGCCCCTCCCGAAGCCGGGCAGGATCTCCTCTTTTTCTTCCTCTTCCTCCTCCCTCTCCCTCTTTTTCTTCTTCAGACTGATCTCCACGGCGGCGATCACCATGGCCAGATCAAACAGGCTGGCCGCGTTGTTCCATCTGTAGAAGGCGTTTCTGGTGTCGGCGGACACCCGGTAGTCCATGGCCCGGTCCGCCGCCGTCCGGTAGATTTCTCCGTAGGCTTCTCCCGCCTTTTCTCTGTCCTCCCGGCTCTTCTCCGGGTCATTTGGATCCTCCGGGGGCACCGGATGGTCCGCGGCCAGATCCTTCAGGGACTTGGCGGCTTCGGTCAGCTCCTCCCGGGAGGTCATGGCCAGGGATTTTTCAAAGGCCATGCCGTCGCAGGCGCCCTGGTACATCTCCTCCATGTCCGCGCCGCTCACGGCCCGCTCCCGGGCCGCCTCTTCCGCCGGCTGCTCCCGGGCCGCCTCTTCCGCCGACTGGTCCGCTGCCGCCTGAGCCTCCTCTGCCTGGGCCTGGCGGGCCTGCTCCCGGACATCCCAAAGGATCTCCCTGACGCCCTGGTCCAGATCGGAGAGGGTGGTCTGATCCAGAGGTTCGTCCTTTGTCCCCAGCAGATAGGTCCCCACCTTCTCGGGGGGCAGGGATTTCCCGGGCTCCAGCCCGGCCAGGGTCCTCTCTCTCTCCTGCATCCGGTCCGCCAGCTTTTTGACTACCGCGGCGACATTGCCTCCCGCAAAGCCCATGGGGAGACGGGACGCCAGACCCTCCCTGACAATCATCCTTCTAACCTGGCCCATCAGATAGGAAAGAGCCATAAACTGATAGCGCTCCCCGGCGGTGCAGGCGGCGGGATTCCGGGAGGCTTCCCGGAGCTTATTGAGCACCTCATGCTGGGGGAACATGCCGCTGACGGCCCGCATACCGCTTCCGCAGGCATCCACCTGGGCGCCGGTGCACTTCTTTGCCAGGGCGGCGTACAGGTTCCGGCTCTCCGGGCTGCTGTCAGATCCACCCGGCCCTCCGCCGGGCAGATACGCCTGGGGGATCGATCCGTTGCGGAATACCTCGGCGGCGGTCCCCTTGGGGCGGAACTGCACCATCATCTGCCGGATTCCCGCGCCCATACTGCTGCCCATCACATCCAGGATCGCGTCCGACCGGCCGCTTCCGGGGGGCGTCTCCAGGGCCCTCAGGGCCTCCTCCTCCGGCAAATCCGTATCCGCCCCCGCCGCGTAGAGCAGCTCCCTGCGCAGATCCAGCTCCCCCGTCCATTTCATGCAGGTGTGGAGGATGCCCGCCAGGGGCTCCGGGTCCGAGGGGGTTTGGGCGTATGCCTCCAGAGCCGCCGTCAGTTCTTCCACAGCCGCCTTCAGCTTCTGCTGACAGGGGGCTCCCTCCCGCATCATCTCCCCGTCCGGATTCAGCAGATCCATCAGGCGCACGCCTGGATCCCGGGTCATCACCATGGCCTGGGCCATCACCAGGCAGGCCCCGCCGCATCCCGGCTCAGCCTCTGTCAGACGGCCCTGCCTTTGGAGCTGACGCAGGCAGTTATCCATAGCCTGCCGGGTCCCGGCGCCGACGCAGCGGTCCATATACGCCGCATCCTGCTCCAGCCTCAGGGTCAGGGGCGCCTCCTCCGAGATGGGAAGGGGACGGTTTTCTCTGTCCGCATCCGTCAGGGTATCCGGCAGCGCCTCCGCGGCCGCAGCGGTTCCGGACCGCTTCCGCGGGGCAGAACTCCATCCGGGTCTGCCGCCTTCGCTTACGTTCCACCTGTTTTGCATTTTCAGCCTCCTTTTGGGGTTGTTTTATGTTGATACTGTCTTGCGGCGCGCCCGGGCTGCCGGCTTTTCGGCCCGGCAGGGCCCGGGCGCGCCAAGTCCTGCCCCTAGCGCTTCTGGGTTCGGGAAGGTCCGGTCTGCTGGCGCTGGTTCTCCCTCTGGCGATCTCTCCAGGCGGCAGCCTCCTGGGACACGGCATTCTGGGCCGTCTGGCGTCCCTGCTGCATCTGATTATAGTTGGTGGACACCTTGCCTGCACTCTGGGCCCTCTCCCACAGGGGCCTTGTCTGCTCCTCCGGGATTCTCGCACTGGCGCGGATCGTTTCCTCCAGCTGTTTGACATCCAGAGGAATGGGAGCTTCTCCCCTCAGATAAGCGGCGCACTGCCGGTCAGAAATATGCTGTCTGCCGATGGCATTGATAACCGCAACCTTAACCTGCATCAGAACAGACAGGTCATTCTGGCTTAGCTCCTCTCCAATCTCCTTCACGGTCTTTCCTACCCTGACCTTTTCTCCGTCGGCGTTCTCCACCACCTTCCCCTGGCTGTAGAGTTTTCCGTAGGTCTCCAGGAAAAACTTTGCGGCGACGGTTTCATTCAGCTGGCCGGCGTCCATATCCGCCGGATCCTTGGTCATTCCGTTCACATAATTTGCCACAGCCTGGGTGTAAAACGAAGCCGCCTGAATCGGCTTTTCCCTCTCCCGGGCGTCTGTGGGCAGCCCGTTGTTGGCATAGGCCTGCCGGATCGCGGCCTCATCCGTGTCTATCAGCTTCTCCTGATTCTGGGACAGGTCGATTCCCATGGTGGTGAAGGAATTCATCTCCCCGTAAAGTCCCTGGAGAGCCGTCTTGTCGTTCAAATCCACAACGGGTATCACATAATTCTGCATCTGAACGGTGGCGCGGGCGAACATCTCCCCCATGTTTTCGTGCTTTTGCCGGATCTCGGCCTCATTGTCGTTGGGTCCCGGCAGAGTCCCGCGGACATACTCCATAAAGCCCTCGCCTATGGCCTGCTTCCCCTCCGGCTTCATATCGTAGACCTCTTCAAAGGTTTTGCCTGTGGACAGGGCGTACAGCTTCAGGTTGCTGGCCACTGTAGCCACACGGCCGCTGGCGGAAATCAGGCCGTCCCTGCTCATCTGGACCAGATCCTGCTCGCTCACGTGCTCGGAGGTGTAGGCATTCAGGTCTACCTCATGGGCCCTTTTCTCCTCCTGAAGCCTCCTGGCCAGCTCCTCCCGGTTCATCTGTGCCGCCAGGAGGGAGGCCAGCTTATCTCCGAAGTGGGAGCGCACATTTCCCCGGCGCTCCTCCCGGGCCGCCGGCTTGTCGCTCTCCTGGAGCTTCCTGGCCATGGAGGAGGGCTTGCCCCGCAAAAAGCCTGCCTGACTGTCCAGCACGGACAAATCCAGGTTCAGCTCGCTGACGCCGATCTCCAGGCCTCCCTCCTCGCCCAGCTGGACCTTGGCCATCTCCACATGGTGTTTGCCGCTGACCGCGGCCGCCACGATCTCCGCCTTCAGGGCCATATCCAGCTGCTCGCCCGAAAGACCCGGGTATTTGTCTCCCATATATTCCCGGATGGGCTTCCCGTCCACAAAGAACAGCTCCGTGGGAGATTGAATCCCCGCCTTGGCATAGACCGAATTGGCCTTGGTAAAATCGCCGTTCCCCAGGGAGGCGTCCTCCGCATTCAGCTTTTGGAACAGGCTGTCGAAGGTCTGAGAGCCCATCTCGATCAGATTCGGCTCCGCCGGATTCTTGCCCAGTCTGTGCAGGGCGTAGAGATCCTTCTTCCAGGGATCGTCGCTGGCCAGATCCTGCACGGAAGCCTCCAGCTCCTCCCGGGCCGCCGTATGGAGCGCCGCAAAGGAATTGTCCTCCCCATAATAGCTCCGGTCTCTCTGAGAGCGCTCGCCGGCCCTGGTGCCCGTCAGTCCCCGATCCAGAACGGCCCGGTCGATGGGGGCCAGTCCCTGCCTATCGGCCCTGCGCCGGGAGATAGTCTGGGAGATGGTCTGTCCGTCGAAGAGATTGATGTAGCCTATCTCTCTCTCCACCTGCCCGGCGCTTATGGGGCTGTTTCCCTCATTGGTCAGGTAGCTGCGGACGGCATCCTTTTCCTCCTTAGTGCCGTTTGCCAGGGTTTCGCTGACCATCTCCACGGTTGTGTCCATAAACCGCTGGATGCCGGCCAGCTCCCGGCTGCCCAGGCCAGCCTCGATCTCCCTGGCGCTTTTGCCCGCAAAGACATCCCCGTATGCCTCCAGGAAGAGTTTTCCTGCCATCTGGCGGGCGGTCAGCTCATCGGGAGAGGCGTTCTTATACTCAGGCAGCAGGGACGGATCCACCGCCAGGACGCAGGCCTGGGCGTACTGGCCCATCACCCGCAGGCCGGCCCGGTAATTCTCGATCTGGAAATCCTTTTCCCCGCCTGCAAAGCCCTGCAGGAACTCCTCATGCCCTCCCAGCTCGGTCTTTCCGTCCAGGTTGGCGTCCAGATCCTTCAGGAGGGTGCCCAGGGCCGCCATCTTTTCCGCGTTTGAGTAGGCATAGGACACATCCTTCGGATCCCCCGCCGGAAGCCGGTAACCGCGCAGCCTCTCCGCCCCCGTCCGGTACAGCTCCCCGTACTGGGCGTACCGCTGCTCCGGGGCCATATCGCCAAACTCCGCCTCCATCTCTGTGAAACTGTTTCCCGCCTGCTTCATCTGGGCGGCGGAGACGGTCTGCCGGAGCATCTCATCGAAGCCCATATTGTTCAGCATCATCATCCGGATGGCGCTTACGCTTCTTCCCTCCCCGAAGAAATTCGTGTTGTCCTCCGTGTACAGCGCCGCATTTTCCGCCCTCTCTATGCTCCGGCTGACAGGCGCGGTATATTCTTCCTTCACATCGGAGCTTAAGAACTCGGCCCACCCTTCCCGGAATGCCTGACTGAGCACGGCATGGTCCAGCAGGGAACCTAATTCCTGCTGCTCCCGGAGCGTGAGCTTTTCCTTCTGACCGTGAGGATCCGTCAAATATCTTCCCGCCTGGTCGGGAGGCAGCGTTTCTCCCTCCGGGAGCCCGGCCATGCGCCTTTCGTACTCGGCCAGCCGGGCGGCCATCTTATCCGCGATTGACCCTTCGCTCCAGGCACGATTTCCCACCATGGCCCAGGGCAGATCCTGGGAGGCGACCCCCTGGGTGATCTGACGCTCTGTGTAAGCGTTCATATACTGCTGGGCGATCATCTGATATCTTGCCCGGGCAGTCATCTTGTACACGTCCCGCTCGCTCTGCGCAAAACGCTCGGTCAGATTGTGGCGCACATAAAGGGACTGCATATTCTGCATGGTTCTGCCGGCGGCGTCCAGCTCTGACGGCTCCGTTATCTCAGCCAGATTGCGGAACAGGGCGGCCGGAGCCGCATACTTTGCCGGGTCCGTCCCCGGCGGATAGAGATTTCCCGGATTCTGAAAGGTTTCCGGCACCTTTCCCTCCAGGAATTTATTCACACCTGCTCTTCTGGGTTTGAAGTTATTGATCAGCTGATAGGCCTTGATTCCCGCGGCCGCGCTTACGGCTTCCATAGCCGCATCCACCTTGCGTCTCACCTCGGGCCGGCTGATAGCTGCCCAGGCCTTCTCGTCCTTCAGTTCCAGCTTGGCACCCGCCGCATTCAAAAGCTCCGCCTTCATATCGATATGCCCTATGCCGGCCATAAAGTTTTTCATCACGGCGGCCATTTTCTTTCCGTACTCCGGCTGGGCGGGATCTCCGTCGGCATAGTCAACCAGAGCCTCCGTCACGGTCCTTGAGGATTCCCGCATCAGCTGAAACAGATCCCCTCCCTCCTTCATCCTGGGGGAATCCAGATTCAGCAGATCCGTCATTCGCGCCGGGGGATTAAGGGGAGGCTTCCTGTTCCTGGCCATGGCAAGCGCCTGTCCCTGACAGAGCAGCACCACTCCGCCTAAATTGCCGCCTCTGGAAAGCTCTGAGCCGGAAAACCTTTCACTGCCTCTCGACTCCAGCTTAAATGCACCATCCAGCGCCGTCAGACGTTCCAGATCCTCGGGAGAGAAACAAATCTCCTTTTCCGTCTTCGCATGGTCCGGCACGGTGCCGATTACGGTCTTGGCCGCCTCCCTGCGGCGGTAGTTCTCCAGACCCCTGTCGCACCTTTCCGCGAAGCCCGCCACGGTGGCCTGCAGGCGCTCTTTGGGCTCAGGGGATCCCGTAAACAGCTGCCGGGCCCGCTTTGCGCCGGCAGCGCACTCGCGGGAGATGTCCCTCACGCCGCTCTGAAAGTGGCCCAGGCCGCTGGATACGGGCCGGGCAAAGACCTTCACGCCTCCCTCCAGCTCCGCGGCGGTCACATCGTCCCCCAGCTCCCCTGTGGTCGCCTGGGCCATGGTCACCCTTCCGGAGCCGCACAGCAGCAGGGACATGATCATGGCCTTGGCCGCCTTCTCATATTCCTCCCCGAGGGGATCCGAAAACTGCCGGTCCACAAGCTCCCGGATAGGCCTTCCGTCCACGTAGAAAAGCTCCGTGGGGGATGTGATGCCCAGATTCCGGTAAAAGGGGCTGGCGTACTGGGCCGTATCCGATCCCGTCCAGAAGCCGTTGCCGATCCGCACCATTCCTCTGCCCTCTGTGGCAATCATCCGGTCGAACAGGGCCGCGCCGTCATTCACCGCGCTCTCCCGCGCCTGGGGATCCAGATCTCCAAACATACCGCCCAGGGCAGCCAGACTGGCGTATCTGTCTGTCTCCGCGGCATTATTCTGCACGGCGGATGCCTCGCAGGGGTGCATATACATGGGGCTGCTGCTGTCCATGCGCAGATTGTCGTCCTGATCGGAGAACACGGTGTGGTCCGCGTCGCTGAGAGTGCTGAACATGCCCTCCTCGCCGATGACCTGTTTTGTCCGGCTCTGTTCTCCCTCCGTGCGCTGCACTGCGGTGTGGGTGCCGTCAAAGCCCCATCTGGGCTGATAGTCGCTTCCCACATACACATTGCTTTCCGAGGCGGCAGCGCCCAGCGTTGGGTTTGTAGGTCTTGTCTTTGCCATTTTTCATCCTCCTTACGCTCCCGGCCGATCCGGGAGTCCGCTTTGCTTCTTCTATGTGTGTGTCTCATATTTTAATCCCCATTCCGGAGCGCCACAAATTCTCATGGGAAAAATCAGCACATCACTGTGATTTTCAATCTATCTATGGCCTGCCGGGGAGAGCTCTCCCCGGCTCAGCTCCTGGAGGGTCCGCCCGTATGCCGGTCGGGCTGGGACTTTCCCGCCCCTCCCCTTTGGGAGGAGGCGCCGTCCCTGGATTTGGGCCCCGCCTGGAGAGCCTTCTTTTCCTTGGCGGCCATCTGCTGGGTGTAGCCGGTCTTTTTCCGCTCCTCTTCCCTGGCCCTCTGCATGAGACTTGTCTTTTCCTCCCATGTCTTTGAGCGGGTCCGGTATACCTCCTTTTCAGCCTCCTGCAGGTTCAGACCCTTGGGAGGCTTTCCTCCCTCTCTCAGGTAGGCGGTGCACTCCTGCTGCAGGCCGGGGTTCTCCCTCAGGGCAGATTCCAGCTTCTCCGCCAGCTTTGCGGAGACATCCGCCAGAATATCAAACTGCTCCCGGGCCTCCCGGCCCTGGCTTAGTCCGGAGAACTTCTTTCCCTGGAACAGTCCCCCGTAGGCATCCAGGGCCAGCCTGTCGCACACGGCACTCATAAATTCATGCTGCCGCATATCGGCGAGATCCTTCCCCTGGTCCCTCACACATTTCTCCACCCGGTCCGCATACCAGCCTGCCAGCTGAAATCTCTCCCCTTGATCCGCCGGCCCATATCCGTCCTTAAAGGCCTGCGTACCCCTCAGGGTCTCTGTATTCCGGCTGAAATCCCGAAGGAAGGTGCTGAGAGCCTCGGCCTCCATGGCGCCTGCCAGAGCGGAGGCAGGGTTTTTCAGATCCACCCTGGGCAGGCCGCACTCCATAATCCTGTCCGCAGCCGCCCGCCACAGCTCTCCGATTTTCCGCAGCTTCGGCCGGTTTTCCGCGGCTTCCAGATCCTCTGTCAGCGCGTTTTCGCTGCAGAATTGGACGAAGCCCTTCCCCGCGTTCTTTCTTTCCCCCTCAGAGAGGGTGAGAATCTCCGAAAAGCTCCTGCCCTGGGCCAGCATCCACACATTGATATCGCAGCGGACACTGCTCTCCCGGCCGGCGGAATCCAGGCGGATCGCCCTCGCGGCCTTTGAGAAATCCTCCGCCGAAGGGCCCTCCGGTCCGGATCCGGCAAAGGCTGACAGATCTGCGGTGTTCTTCGCGGACTCTGCATCCAGGGTATCCAGCAGCTCCTTTCTGCGCAGCTCCGCGGCCAGAAGGCCGGACACTCTGGATCCGAAGCTCTCCCGGACCGCCTCCCGGCGGCTTTCTTTCCCCTTGTCCTCCTGCTTAAGCTTCGCCGCCAGATCCGAGGGTCTGCTGCGGAGGAACCCGGTCTGATCGTCCAAAAAGGTCAGATCCATGTTCACCTGGCTGACGCCGATCTGCAGGCCGCCTTCCTCTCCCATCTGCACTCTGGCCATCTCCACATAGTGTCTGCCGCTGACCACTGCCGCCATGGCCTCCGCCTTAAGGGCCCTATCCAGATCCGCCTCCTTCATACCGGGATACTTGGCTCCCGCATATTCCCTCAGGGGCTTTCCGTCCACAAAGAACAGCTCTGTGGGCGACTGGATCTTCATCTTGCTGTAAACCGAATTGGCATTGGCAAAATCACCTCCGCCCAGGGAGGGATCCCCTGCGGCCAGCTTCTCGAACAGCTTGTCAAAGGCATTGGCCCCCACCTCCGCCAGGTCTCCCCTGACCGCGTCCTTTCCCAGCCTGTGAAGGGAATACATCTTTTTCTTCCAGGGCTCAACAGAGGACAAATCCCCCAGTGAGGCTCTGAGAGTGTCCGGCGCCGCCGTCCTCAGAGCATCCGCGCCGCTCTGCGCGGGTGCCCCCCTCCCGGGTATATATTCTCCTGTGCTGCCCGTGTTCTGTGCTGTGTTTTCTGCCATGTTTTCTCCTTTCTCTCCGTCTCCGGATCTTGGCCTTCCTTCGCGCCGGGGCGCTTTCCCCGCCGCTGCTTTTTCTCTGCGGCTGCCGAGGGGTTCCGCCCAGCTGGGGCGCCTAGGAATGTCTTCGGCTGGGCCCTGTCCGGGCCGTCTTTACGCTGTCCCGCTTTATGGGTTCTCTCCCCGGGCTCTCCCGGGCAGGGAACTCCCTGCCCAGCGGACCGTTCTGCGCCGCCATCTGCTGGGCGAAGCTGGTCTTGATGCGGGTGCTCTGCCGGTCAGCGGCCCCGGGCTCCTGGGTCTTCCTCCCGGCCGCCTCCCCCTGGGGCGGCCGCTGGGAGTGCGTCTCCCGGGGCTGCTCCATCTGCAGGTGCTCCCTCTCCTGCCGGAACAGCTCCTGCTGGGAGAGCGTCTTCTGCTGCGCCAGCAGGGCCTCCACCCGCTCTCCGAAGCGGCTGCGGATTTCCTCCTCCCGCCGTCCCCTGTCCGGGTCTGTCTGCCGTGACCAGGCCAGGTCAAGGGCCCTTCTCCGGAACAGGCCGCCCCGCTCCCGGGAGGGCGGCTGGGCCGTCACACTGCCTACCCCCACCTGCACGGTGCCCGCCGCATCCGCCTGGAGACTGGCAAATTCCACATGGTGTTTTCCGTCCAGGATGCTTTTCATAATCTCTCTCTTGAGGGCGTCCTCCCGGGCCTTTCCCTCCAGCGCCCCGCATCTGTCCCGGGCGTATTCCTCCACGGGCTTTCCGTCCACAAAGAACAGCTCCGCCGCGCAGGATGCCCCCAGGCGTCCGTAGAGGGGATGGGCCCTGGAGAAATCCCCGTTCCCCAGCCCCCGGTCCTCCCGGGCCAGCCGGGCGAACATCCTGTCGAAGGCCTCCGGCCCCGGGCCAAGTTCCTCCGGGGGAAGGGCCGTCTCCCGAGGTACTGTACCCTGCAGGTCCCTCACGTCCCCCAGCGCCTTCCCGGCAAACCTGCCCCAGCCCTCCGGGTGCCATGTCCCCGAGAGCGCCTGGGCCAGCCTGCTCCTGTCGATCTGTCCCATGCCCTCGCCGGCTCTTCTTCTCTCTTCCACCTGCCGGGCCATGCCGGCGGTGTGCAGGGCATTGTCCCGGTATCCCAGCTCCTCCTCCACAGAGGCGGCGCTCAGGGGAGGCTCCCCTCCCTGCAGGTAGGCCAGGCACCGCTCCCGGCTCTCCGGATCCTGCTCCAGGAGCCTGCCCGTCATATACTCGGCGGTTCCCGTGAAATTCAGCAGGCAGGCCAGCTCCCGGTTGCCGAAGCCGTCGCAGATATCCGCGGCGCTTCTGCCCGCCAGCAGCTCCCCGTAGGCGTCCAGGAAAAGCCTTCCCGCCACCTGCCGGGCCAGACTCTCCCCCAGGCCCCGGCGCTCTCCCAGGCCCTCCGGATCCAGGGACTGCAGGGCGGCCCCCGCAAAGCAGCGCATCACGTCCATGGGGGCCTCAAACTGCTCCAGATCCAGCCCTCCCTGCTCCAGGAAGCCTTCCTCAAAGCCGGGCAGCTCCCGCAGCAGCCGCTGGCTGCCCGCATAGTCCTTCAGGCTCTCCCGCAGGGCGTACAGCTCCCCTGCCCGGGAGGCCAAAAACCCGGGATCCTTCAGATCGCCCTCCGGCAGCGCATAGGCGCGCAGCCGCTCCCCCGCAGTCCGGAAGAAGGCTCCGTACATCCGGGCGCTGTCCCGGGCCTGCTCTGCCGCCTCCCCCTGGGGCCGGAATGCCTCCGGGGAAATCTGGTTGGCCTTCAGCCGCCTTAAAAAGGCCCTGCCCGCCTCCCGCCGCTCCCCGGGGGTGGCCCGGAGGACTTCCTCAAAGGGCTGCTTCTGCAGCATCTCAAAACGGATGGCGCTGATCTTGCCGCCGTCCCGGTCCAAAACCGCGTCGAACCCGGCCCCCGCCATCAGCCAGTCGATCTCCCGGGCGTCCTTCACATACAAAGAGAGATCCCGGGAGGGCTCCAGCTGCTCTGCAAACTCCCCCATCCCGGCCTCCTGCCGGGCGGGCTCCCCCTCCCCGGCCCCTGAGGCCGCAAAGTCTCCCTCCTGCACCGTCTGGCGCAGGGGCTCCGCCTCTTCCTGGAAAAGGGTATGATTCATTCCGGTCTGTCCGGAAACCGTGCGGATTCCTTCATCCTGTGGCATAACTGTCTCCGTTCCGGAGCGTTCCTGTCCCGGAGCTTTCGCGCTCCAAAGTTCCCCGCTCCTGCCGTTCCTCCTGGAAACGGCATTTTTTTCCTATTTACCAGTTTATATGATTTTCCCAAAGAAATCTACCCTTTTTCGCCAATGGTCCATATGCGGCGCGGACTGTCAGATTGGCTGTTTACGCCAGATTTATGCCGTAAACGGCCATACTGGCGGATTTTCGTCTGCGCCAACGGTCAAAATACAGCGCACGCCGCAGCAAGGCCGCGCCAACGGTTTAAATACGGCGTGAATGAACAAAATTTGCGCGAACGGTACAAATACGGCGCGAACGGCAAGTTTTTGCTTATTGTCATATGTATGTGAATTTTAGTATAATCTAAGAGGGGGAATGACGACCGCAGCCGGGACTCCGGCCAAAGAGCAAAGGAGTGATACCCATGTACCATGTGGCGATTTGCGACGATGAACCGATCTACCTGCATCATATCTCGCGGCTGATCGGGGAGATCTTTATCCGATATGATATCCCGTACACCCTGGAAATCTTCCGCAGCATACGGGAGCTGCGAAGCTACCTGAACGAGAATCCCAACGCCCTGGATCTTCTGCTGCTGGATATCCTGATGGGGGAAGAGAACGGCCTGGATTTCGCAGGGGATCTGCGCAGGGAGGGGAACCGGATCGATATTATCCTCATCACCAGCAGCTCCGACTTCCTGCTGGACGGGTATTCCATCTCTCCGGTGGGCTATGTGCTCAAGTCCAGCGAGCAGCCCCGGCTGGAGGATGTGGTGCTTCGGGCCTACCGGAAATTCCAGAACCAGTCCTTCCTCATCCGCACCCCCAGCTCCACCACGGTGCTGCGGGCCGCTGAGATTCTCTACGTGGAGGTAAACAACAAGGAGCTGACGGTGCACTTAGAGCAGCAGAAGGCGGAGCGCCTGAACTGTTCCCTGAATGTGCTGGTGAGCGAGCTGCCCCCGGGGCAGTTTTTCCAGTGCCACCGAAGCTATGTGGTGTCGCTGGCCGCCATCCGCTCTCTCCGCAAGCATGAGGTGGTGCTCAAAAATGAGGAAACCATCCCCGTGAGCCGCTCCAAATTCCTCCCCCTCCAGAGGGCCCTGCTGAACTGGGCGGTGAGCTTGTAAGGAGATAGGGGCGGGAAGCCGGGAATCAGGTCAGGATGGCCTGGGGCTTTCCTGAGAAGCGTGGAAATCCAAAAATCAGGGCTGAAAAACCTGTGGCTTTCCTAAGAAGCGTGGGAAGCCAGAAATTAGGCCAGGAAGACCTGGAGTTTTCCTGGAAAGAGTGAGAAGCCGGAAATCAGGTCAGGAAGACCTGAAGTTTTCCTGGAAAGAGTGAGAAGCCGGAAATCAGGTCAGGAAGACCTGGAGTTTTTTCTGTAAGAAGGAAATGACCGGGCCCAGGAAAAAGGCCACCGCCACGGTGACGATCCCCGCCCGGGCGCCCAGCAGGATTCCGCCCAGCATAAAGGCGATATCCCAGGCCATGCGGATTGCCTTGAAGGGAACCCGCTTTACATGGTGGGAAATGATAAAGGGCAGGGCGTCGTAGGGGGAGGATCCCAGCCCGGCGCTCATATAGGTGGAGGCCCCCAGGATAAAGACCGCCAGGGCAGGCACCAGAAAGGCCCAGTCCACCGCCCGGCTCTCAAAGAAGCCCTGGGGCAGAACGCTCTGCCAGACCCAGGCAAAGAAGTCCGATATGTACCCCAGAAACACCATGTTCCCCACGGTTCCGAAGCCGATGTAGCTTACGTCGAAGCGCAGCACAAAGGCAAAGGTCACCAGATGGCACAGCAGCTGGCAGGTGCCGAAGCTCAAGGGCACATGGCTCTCCACCCCCTGGGTGAACAGAGAACAGGGGTCCGTGCCCAGATTGATCTGGCGAAGCAGGGACAGGCCGAATCCCTGCAGCAGCACTCCGACGATCATCATCACCATCCTGGTCTTAAACCTGCCAGGGCGGGCAAACCATTTTCCTCTCATTTTCATCCTCTCCGTCCTCTGAATTGTCCTGTGATCCAGTCTTTGATTTCGTGTTTCATTGTGAGCGGCCCGGCTTACATTTGATCCTCAGCTGCCTTTGAAGGGTCAATGCCATGTGCTCGGAGAAGCTCAAGAGCCTGCTCCAGCTTAGCCGTGGTCTGACCCAGCTTAGCCGTGGTTTCCTTCAGCAGCCGTTCCCGTCCTGCCGTGCGGCGGTAGTAGTCCTCTCTGGCCTCGCACTGCAGACGGATCTTTTCCTCCTTCGTCAGTCGGGCGACGGTGCAGACAGCGTTTTGCAGGTTCTCATCTTCTCTGGCGAGCATCTTCAATTCCTCCCATGTGGCTGCGTTAAACAGGGCGGCCCATTTGTCCAGACCGTGTTCCCGGTCCTGTTTCGTGGCTAACTGTATCTGAGTCAAGTCTAACACACAAAGGCGGAATTTTCTACTGTAAATTTGATGGGTTTTCTCATTAATCATATAATAGTTGGAGAAAAATTCCGGATTTCCCTCAAAAAGGGTGAATTTCAGGATCCCGATCTGGATGGCCGGACGGGCATCCAGGTAGTTCTCGCCCCGGTTCATGGTACTGAAGGTTCGGCCCAGGTAACACAGGGAGCGCTCCGGCCAGTCTCCTTCGTTGATCACCTGGAGCTCCAGGTTCAGATGAGCGCGTCCGTTCAGACTCACCAATGTATCCAGCATATAGGTCTTTTCGTCAATGGCTTCTCCCAGTTCAATGGGATTAAGGATGGAGATGCCGGTCACCTCCTGTGGTTCCAGATAGAGCAGGGAGCAGACAAGTGCCTTCAGCACATGGGGATCCTGCTGCATCATAGCCCGGAAGAGGTAATCGTTGCACATGTGCACGGGGACAGGGCCGGTGAGGGATTCCAGAGACTTGGGCAGAATCCCGGTTTTGGGGGACAGAGATGGATTTTTGTTCATAAAGACTCCTTCCTGTAGATTGGCAGGAAGAGAATTTCCCCCTGCTTAATGTGATAGTGGAATGTAAGCAAAGAGATTGAACAAAGAAGGACTGAAAGGAAAGTCCTTAAATGGAAGAACGGCAGCTGGCCGCAGGCGGCCGGAGACGAAGGAGCCGTTCCTATAGAAATACAGAAAGTTGAAATCCTTTGCCTGGATCAACCATACCACAGCCGGATGGAGCTTGGCAAGAGTTTTTTCGGGAATTTAAACGAATTTAATCATCTTAAATTGTCCCAAATTTACCAGAAGACAGTATGCAGAACAATCCTGGCGCAATCTTGCCAACTTCCATTTTTTGTGCTACTCTGTTACTGTTTGCAAAATACTCCGGCCCCTTTTTCAAAGACTGCTGCCGCAGAAAGGACTGTCCTATGACCCCTCTGTCCGAGAAAAAATTATTCCTATTTGATATCGACGGCACCATCGCCGTGGGAGACACCCTGCTGCCGGGAAGCCGGGAGCTGCTCTCCTATATCCGCTCCGTCGGCGGTGCGGCCTACTACATCACCAACAACTCCACCAAAAGCGGTGCCGACTATGTCAGACGGTTCCGGGATGTGTTCCGCCTGGAAACCACGGAGGACCTCTTTATCACCTCCGGCTATATGACCCTCCGCTTCCTGCAAAGGCACTATCCCACACAAACCATCTTTGTGATGGGAACCGCCTCCTTTGTGTCGGAGCTGAAAAAACAGGGGCTCCATGTAACGGAAACCTGCCAGGAGGACATTGCCTGCGCGGTAGCCGCCTATGACAGTGAGCTGACCTATCAAAAGCTGGTGGAAATCTGCCGGGTGTTCTCCACCCTGGAGGTGCCCTTCTACGCCACCAACCCGGATCTGTGCTGCCCCTTCGACTTCGGCTTTATCCCGGACTGCGGCAGCATCTGCCAGATGATCACGGCCTCCACCGGGAAAACACCCCTCTATCTGGGCAAGCCCAGCCGGGAAATCGTGGATCTGTGCCTGGAGCGCTCCGGCTTTTCCCCCTCCCAGACCCTGGTAGTGGGGGACCGGCTTTACACGGACATTGCCTGCGGGATCAACGGGGAGGTGGACACCTGCCTGGTGTATACCGGGGAGGCCACGCCCCAGGAGGCGGCGGACACCCCCTATCCCCCCTCCTGCGCCTTTGAAAGCGTGCGGGAGCTGCTGGATGCCTGCCGGGGCATCCGCAGCTAAAAACCCCAGGCGCACAAGCACTCGTCCCCACACACTGACAGATACACGCCCCGGAAAATGCACAACAAAACAGCGCCCCGGCCTCTCTTCATGGCCCTGGAGCGCTGTTTTGTCACGGACTTTCTGCTTCCTGCTCTGCGGTCGTCTCCCAGCTGTCAACTCTTGGATTTCTTTCCCTTTGCCTTGTACTTGTCAATCTGAACGAAATCGTCCATCAGCTCCAGGATCTTGTCACGGCCTGCCTGGTTCAGCTTCACATAGTACTGCATCACTCTGTTTTCCAGCAGCTGAGCGCCAAGGGAGGTGTCTCTTTCCAGGGAAGAGAAATCCACGGGATTGAGGCTGAGCTTGTCGCAGATCTTAATCACGGTGCCGTAAGCCATGCCCTCGATGCCTCTCTCCAGAGCAGTCACCAGGGTGCTGTAAGGAATATGCATCTCCAGCGCAAACTGGCGCACACTGCGGTACTGCCTCAGAATCTCCTTCTTTAGAATTTCCGCTTTTGTCATACTGTTACCTCCGATCTATGCTGTTAGCAGTGTTATATTCTTACTGTACGGTATTCCGACCAGCAATGCAAGCAATTTTTTTAGTTTTTAGTGGAATTTTACAAATCTTCAAAGATATTGAACATGTTTCCAGAAAACATCATATCAATCTGCCGTGAAGAAAAGCCCGCGGCCCTAAAATGCTCCTGAAGCTCGCCCATTTTTTCTGCCCCGGGCAGCTCCCGGTTGGTGGGGATCCCGTCAAAATCCGAGCCGATCCCAAGGCAGCCGATCCCTCCCACCCGGACAATATGCCTGGCGTGGGCAATCAGGGCCTCTACAGCGCCAGGGCTTTCCTGGCCTGACGCCGGACCGGTGAGAAAATACTGACAGAAATTCAGTCCCATAACTCCTCCCTTCAGGGCCAGGGCCCGGATCATCTCATCCGTCAGATTCCGGGCACAGGGACAGACAGCCCGGGCATTGGAGTGGCTGGCCACAAAGGGTTTGCGGCTCATCTGCGCCACATCCCAGAAGCCTGCGTCAGAGAGGTGGGACACATCCACAATCATCCCCAGTTCCTCCATGCGCCTGACAAACTCCCTGCCCCGGTCCGTAAGTCCTCCCTGGGGAGCCGCCTCGGTCAGACCCTTCGGGCTCCCTCCCTCGGGCCGGCTGCCTCTCTGCTCCGGAATCCGGGAGGCCCTCCTTGGCTGGCCGGGCGCCCCCAGCTCATTGGGGTAATTCCAGGTCAGGGTCATCATCCCCACGCCCATGCGGTTCAGCTCCTCCAGCCTCTCCAGGCTTCCCCCGCAGACCCCGCCCTCCTCCACAGTGAGCATGGCCCCCGTGCGGCCCTCCGCCCGGCAGCGCTTAAGGTCCGCCCCGCATCTGACCTCCTTCAGCAGATCCCGGCAGTCATCCAGCTCCTGCCGGTATACCCCGTAAAGCTCCTGCAGCTCCTGCCAGGGATCCTGACAGGCATCCAGATCCACAAACAGGGCAAAGCACTGGAGCAGATAACCGCTCTCCGCAAGACGCCGGGCGTCCACGTGCAGGCGGTTCTCCCGCAGGGCACAAATCTCTCCCCTTCTCCTCCTTGCCAGGATCTCCGATATGGTATCACAGTGCAAATCTATAACCGGCATATGAATCCTCCTTCCGTTTCCGATTCCTCCCCCATTCCCAGTTTCTCCCCCATTCCCAGTTTCTCCCCCTATTCCCAGTTTTCCCCCATTCCCAGTTCCTCCCCCATTCCCAGTTTCTCCCCCATTCCCAGTTTCTCCCCCACCCACAGTTTCTCCCCCATCCCCCGGCTTCGTCCCAGCCGTTTTTTCGCCGCCCCTTCTATAAAATATGCCCCTCCGCCCCGCGCTTCCCATGCAAAAAATGCGCAAACTGCTGTATATAGGCGCCAATCGTATTCGCGGTGTCTTGATTTGGCCTCCATAAAACGGTATAATCTTTTTATAGGATATGCAGTATTCTTTTTACATATGGGCAGCAGGACGAAAGGAGAGAACCGTGGCCTGGAGCAATTACGAAGGAAATTTTAACACATTGGTAACGAAGTATACAAGCCAAAATCTTCCCTTCCCCGAGGGGGAAATGCAGTTTATTTCGAGCATGCTGAGGGATGCGGATGCCAGAAATCACCTGCCGGGACATGAATATCTGGATGAGGTCATAAGCGGCAACTATTCCCATTTTGAGCGGCTGCACCCGGTCCTGAGAAACTATTTTGCCATCCAAAAGTCAGAGGACCTGCTGCGGCAGATGGATCCTATCGCCGGGCTGTCTAATTTTGGGCACCCCCTGTGGACAGAGGATGAATTTTTACAGGAAAACGCCATGAATCCGGCGTTCCGGCTGTACTGCTCCCTCCGGAGCGCTCAGTTTGAGGCGGACAGACCCCGCCCGGCACAGGCGGAGCAGGCAGGCACCTCCCGGGCAAGAGCGGCCGAGGAAACCCCAAATCCCTTCCGGGCCTATGACGATCAGATGAACTCCTACTTGATGGAGCAGACTCTGTCCCCCATTACGGCAGGCCAGGTCCAGGGCCTGAAAAACACCGGCATGAGCGACGAACGTGTGCGGGAAACGGTCGGCCGGAACGTGGAAAAGCAGGTGCAGATGGCCAAGGTCCTGTTTCTGGCCCATTTCGGCAAGGCCGTCCTTCGGGAAGATCATCCAGAAGGCGGCACGGTGGACAGACCCCTGGACCGGAGCGTGGCCAGCATGATGGCCCACTGCTCCCGCACGGCCTTTGTGCTTCCGCCGGGACAGTTCAGCAATGAGGCGCCCAACATGATGGATGCCATCATGGGGCCGAACCGGGGCAGAGATGCGGGGGTCTACCGGCGCACGGCCTCCACCCATTCCTCCACCAACGGGGCGACCTTTGCAGACTATAAGGAAAACAAGGGGACCAGCCTCCGCAATCAGTACGGCATGGATGTGGCCATCGGCGGCATAGGCCGGGGCGGCATCCCGGGGAGGGATGGCCAGCCCCAGACTCTGCGGGACGACGGCACCTGCGGGCATATGTATATGTGCGCCACCCAGGGGGCGCTGGGGCAGACCAGCAGCCTGCTGGTGGGTTTTGAGTCGGATTCTCCCTCCGCCTCCGGCAATCAGCAGGGGCATAAGCACACCATAACCGCCGCGCCGGAGTACATGTCCAGCTTTCTCGGCCAGAGAACAGATGAGATGGGATTAAAATACGGCGGACGGCTGGTTGACCTGACCCAAGTGCAAAATCCTGAGATGCTGACGCAGCTGGTCAACCGATTTGCGAATCAGTACCGGAACCTGCTGACCGCCGCCATGCAGGACAGTAACCTGGCCCAGCGGCTGCAGGATGTGAACGCCAATCTCTGCGGGAATCCCATGAATGCCCATGAAATGGCGTGGACACTGACCGGGGTGGGCTTCAGCCAGGAGGATTCCATTTCCTATGCCAGGGAGAGCGCCCGCATACGTGGGACTGCACCGGTCATTGCAGAGTCTGCTCTCTGCGAGCCGCTGCCCCAGCTGGCCCAGGTGCCTCCGGCCCGCAGCAAGCCCGGAATCTTCACCCGTTTTAAGGCATTTTTCGGAAGCCGGGAAGCCAAAAAAACCGTGGAAGAGTACAACACCTATCAGACTCACTGTCAGCAGCTGGTCGGCACGCTGGAACGCCAGGACGCGGCTGCCGCACACCAGGGGACTCCCCAGGCAGCATCCCAGGAGTCCCGGCAGGAGAGCAGAACCAACAGCAACACCGCTCAGAGAGCGCGCAGAACCTTCAGCGAGCTCCAGCAGGGGCAGAACCAAGAAACCCTTCAGCAGGGGCAGAATCAGGAATCCCTCCGGCAGGGGCAGAACCAAGAGTCTCTCCAGCAGGAGCGGAACCAGGAATCTCATCAGCACAGGCGCCGCAACAGATCCCAGCAGCACGGGCAGGACCAGGAATCCCACCGCCGCCGGCACAGGTCGCCCCAAGGGAACCAAGCGGAAAATCAGCGGACCATGTAAAGGCGCGGAAGACCTCAGACCGGCCAAAGGCAGAAAACGGCACAGACAGTCGGCCGGCCAAAGGCAGAAAGCGGCACAGGCAGCCGGCCGGCCAAAGGCAGAAAGCGGCACAGGCAGCAGCCCCGCCGCGCAAGGCACTCCGGAAGGGAGATTGGAATGGAGCATCCGAAGAAAAAGGGGAAAAACCCTATTATCGATTCTATTTATACCGCAGATCCGGCCCCTATGGTGTACGGGGACCGGCTCTGGCTTTACACCACTCACGACGAGGATGAGCTGGTGAACGACTTTTACACCATGCGGGACTGGCGCTGTTTTTCCACCCAGGATATGGTAAACTGGACGGACCACGGCAAAATCTTCTCCCTGGACGATATCGCCTGGGCGGACGACCGGGCCTGGGCGCCCCAGGCCGTGGAGCGGGGCGGCAGGTTTTACCTCTACTGCCCGGTTCACAAGACAGGCGGGGGCATGGCCATTGCGGTGGGCGTCGCCGACCACCCGGCGGGCCCCTTTCGGGACATAGGCGCCCCTCTGGTGGACGAGGGAGACTGGAACGATATTGACCCCACGGTGTTTATCGACGACGACGGCCAGGCATACCTGTATTTCGGCAATCCGGAGCTGCGGTATGTGCTGCTGAATGAGGATATGGTCTCCTACAACCGGGAGGTGGGGGTGGTGAAAATCCCCATGACCGCGGAGTCCTTCGCCGAGGGCGGACATATGACCGGCACCTCCTACGGGGAGGGCCCCTGGTTTTACAAGCGGAACGGTCTCTATTATATGGTGTATGCCGCCTTTGCCCCGGGGAAGGGCCATAATGAGCACCTGGCCTACTCCACCTCCCTGCACCCCACAGGCCCCTGGAAATACGGCGGGGTCCTGATGACGGAGGAAGGCGGCGTCTTTACCAACCACCCGGGCATCGCCGACTTCAAGGGACACTCCTATCTGTTCTACCACACCGGGGAGCTGCCCGGGGGAAGCCTGTTCCACCGCAGCGTCTGCGTGGCGGAATTTACCTACAACGAGGACGGCTCCATCGATCCCATCCCCAAATGCAGCGGGGTGGATGCGGCAGAGTAGGCCGGAAGAATGTGTATTCCACCTCACGGGGCGTTATCATGTCGCCAGTGGTGACATCCACCGTCAGCGGCACACTGATTGGCGAATAGTTCGCCTTCAGCGCCACGCGGATGCCGGGATAATCGTCGGTCTCCCGAATATCAGAAAGGCCGGCAATCTCAAACTGCACGTCATCGGCAATCTGGACGGCACAAATCTCTGTAAAAATTTTGCGGATAGCTTCCTGTGTCAGGGTGATGCCCTTGATTGTCGTGTCCAGATCCATGGTTGCCCGCGTGTCCAATCCTACGATGGCAGAAATCAAAAAACCGCCTTTGAGAATAAAATTGCTCCTATAGGGCGAGAGCGAAATCCGTTCCAACAGCCGCTCAAGCATATAATTCTGCATGACAAGCTGTGCTGAGATATGCTTCTCTGCCGCTTTATTCTTAATAAAGGCTTTCAGCTGCATTGGATTTTTTGTAATCATAGCAGAACCTCCATGTAACGCAATACCTTGGGCTTCACACGAAGCCGGTCTGCATACTGCATCAGCTTGTAAATGTTCTTGTCCCTGGACGCCGCATAGCGTCTCATGGCTTCTCCGATAATCTGAATATCGCTGCCGCTGCCGCGCAGAATATCACACAAGGTCCGCTCCAAATCGTAAACACAAATTGGATTGCCGGACGGGGATCCAATTTTAATCCTGCCAAACTCATAGTGATCCGGCACAACACGCTTGACAATCAAGTTCTCCCGGTTCAGGGACGGCGCATGATAGCCCTTGGGAAAAGTCATCGTATATTTCGCCGGAGCACGGTCTGAATAGCCCAGCAGATACAGGGCGGTATCGTGCGAGTAGATTCCCCGCCCATACCTGCGCTGCAGGAGGTAAAAATCATCCTCCCATGCGTCGCTCCGCACATACAGGCCGCGCGCGAAACGGTACATTTCGCCGTCCCTGACCAACTCCTGTAAAATGCTGCGGTGCAGCCCGGCTTCTGTCACCTGTGCCGCGGTTACCGTGCCATCCTCCGATGCTTCCAGCAGTTCCTCGATTTTTTCCTTACATCTCATGCTTCTCACCTCGCTTTGACAACAACACATTAAATTATATAAAAATAATGTGTCGTTGTCAACCCGGAAGCGACAAACACACATTAAATCATTTCAAAATAATGTGCGAATGTCATAAACTTCATACGGATAATAAGGAAAAGGCATGACCCCTTCCCGCAGGGCCATGCCTTTTCCTTTTCCAGCCAGGTTCAGATCCTAGCTTTTGCTCTCTGCTTTCAATTCCGGTCTGCAAAAACAGACACTCTAAAGCTTGTCCTCTCAGTTCTTCTGTCCTCTCACGGAGAAATCCACACCTGTCTCGGAGGGGACCTCCACGTCGAACACATAGTCCTTGCCGGGCAGGATGGCGTTCAGCAGGATGCCGGCCAGAGCGCCCACCGCCAGGCCGGAGAGGCTGATCTGAACACTGCCCGCCTGGAAGGCAATGGCGCCGGCGCTGCTGTAGGCGATGCCGATGGACAGCACCAAGATCAGGGCCGCGATAATCACGTTGCGGCTCTTGGAGAAATCCACCTGGGTCTCCACAATATTGCGGACTCCCACTGCGGAAATCATACCGTAGAGCACCAGGGAAACTCCGCCGCAGGTGGCGCCGGGCATACATCCGATGACGGCGGCAAACTTGGGGCAGAAGGACAGCAGAATGGCCAGGCCCGCGGCAATGCGGATCACCAGCGGGTCAAACACCTTGGTCAGGGACAGCACGCCGGTGTTCTCCCCGTAGGTGGTATTGGCAGGAGCTCCGAACAGGGAGGCCACGATGGTGGCAAGTCCGTCCCCCAGCAGAGTCCTGTGCAGGCCGGGATCCTTGATATAGTTGATTCCTACCGTGGAAGAGATGGCGGAGATATCCCCGATATGCTCCATCATGGTAGCCAGGGCGATGGGCATGATGGTGATCACGGAGGTCACCAGCAGGGAAGTATTCCCGGAGCCCAAAGCGGCAAAAGCAGTCTCATTCCAGTGGACGGGGAACCCGATCCAGCTGGCCTCGGCCACCTGGGTGAAATCCACTCTGCCCAGCAGGGCCGCCAGCAGATAGGAGCCGATCACACCCACGATGATGGGCACAATTTTCAGCATTCCCTTCCCCCAGATATTGCACACCACCACCAGGGCGATGGCCACCACCGCAATCAGCCAGTCCTGGGAACAGTTGTTGATGGCGGAGGGAGACAGGGTCAGGCCGATGGCGATGATCAGAGGCCCCGTCACAATGGGAGGGAAAAATTTCATGACCTTCTCTGTGCTGAAGATCTTGATCAGCAGGGAAAGCGCCAGGTACAAAAGCCCTGCGCAGGCCACGCCGAAGCAGGCATAGGGCAGATACTCCGGATGCTCCCCGTTGGCGGTGACGGCGCTGTACCCTCCCAGGAAGGCGAAGGAGGAACCCAGGAAAGCAGGCACCTTACCCTTGGTAATCAGGTGAAACAGCAAAGTTCCCAGTCCCGCAAACAGCAGGGTGGTGGAAATGTCCAGGCCGGTCAGCATAGGCACCATAATGGTGGCGCCGAACATGGCGAACATGTGCTGTACGCCCAGAATCATCACCTTGGGCGCCCCCAGGCTTTTGGCATCGTAGATGCCCTTCTCGCCCAGAGCAGCCCCATTTGATTTTTTGCTCATGTTTTTCTCCTCCTCGTACGTATGAACGGTAAATTATTAAATTTTTATAAACCCTTATCTTACATATTATTCCCCGGAAGCCTCCCCGTCAAGAAGAACTGCATTTTGTTTTAAAAAATCTTTCCACAGGGAAATATATTTCGCCTTCAGGTGTACCCCGTCGCCGGTGTACTCCGGGTTCATTCCCCCGTCCTCCCCGCAGACCGCCGCGTTGGGATCCAGGAAAAACACTCTCCGGCCGTCCGCCAGGGCAGCCAGGGCCGCGTTCCGTTCCTCAATCCCCTGGTTTGTAATGTAGTCCCCCTTCTGGGAGCGCTCCGAGGATACCTTCAAAATCGCCTGAATATAGATGATGGCGTCCGGCTGCAGCTCTTCAATGTGCTCCACAGCCTGGGCATACACCGACGCAAACTCTTCTACGGTTCCCCGGCCCATCTCATTGATCCCCATCATCATATAGATCTTCCGGAAGGAGTGCCGGGTCAGCGCTTCCTCCACGGTGATCGGCTCACTCTCCCCCGCTTCCTCCACGATCTGAGCGTCAAAGAGCTTATAAATCGTCATTCCGGTGGAAGCGTAGAAGGCGGCCACGTCCTGCAGCTCCCCGTACTTGTATAATCCCACTGTCCTGGAATCTCCCAGAAAGAGTGCATCTGAAAAATAGTCGTCCTCCACTGTGCCGAACACGATCTCCTGATTTGTCTCACGCCCCTGGGCAGAGGGATCTGATCCGGTGTCCGGCTCCCCGGCCTGGCCGGACGGCTGGCCTTTCTCCCCGCCGGGCTCCCGGCCGTTCCCCTGGGCATTGCCGCCAAGGGCAGTCTCCTGACCAAGGCCGGCTCCCTGACCAAGGCCATCCCCCTGAGCACTGCTGCCAAGACCAGCTCCCTGACCAGAACCATCCTCCTGACCAAGACCGGCTCCCTGACCAAGATCACCATCCTGACCAAGGCCAGCCTCCTGACCAGAACCACCCTCCTGCCCAGGACCGGCTCCCGTCCCTCCGGAAGCATCCTCGCCGCTGTCCCCCTCCCCGGTCGCAGAGTCCCCGCCGCTCTCCCGGGCTCCCCCCGGCTCCTGAGAGGGGCCCGCATCCGGATTCCGGGCGCCGAGCCCGTCCCCCCGCTCCGAAAACGGGAAAAAGGTGCGGACGCTTAAGGTATCCGACGCCAGGAAACAAACTATACCCACCCCGGCCAATATGATAAAGAAAGACCATTTTTTCAGGTACTTCACTCCTACTCCCCCGCAGTCTCTTTCTAATACTGGGAATACATAAACGGATTTTGCCCTGCCAGCTGAATTCTCAACACACACAGCCAGAACAGGAGCGCCAGCACAATCATCCCGGGCACGGTCCTGCCAAAACGCCGGTACAGCCATTCCAGCAGAGGCGTGCAGGCCAGCAGACAGATCCCCATCAGTCCCCCGTACCCTTCGAGAGCCCTGATCCAGTCCCCCCTGTCCACCAAAACCCCCGGCAGGATACCGAACATTCTCCCCAGGTAAATTCTAAGCTCATTCAGATCCCTGATTGCAAAACACATCCAGCTGACCGGGATCACAAGCCACACATAGAAGACACCGTACCAGGGCGCCCTCACCCGCTTCTCCCTCCCGGGCCTCTCGGAGCGCTCCCGGCTGTTTTCCGCCTCCGGCGCCCCGCCCTGCTCCCGGCGCCTCGCCCTTTGCCCGGCCCCGGAGCCCCTCAGGCATCCTCTCAGCCTCCCTGCCAGATACTCTGCCAGCCTCTCCCCCAGGATCAGCAGCAGAAGCATCCCGCCCCAGACCAAAAAGTTGGGTGTCAGCCCATGCCACAGAGCGGTCAGGAGCCAGACAACCGCCAGATTGCGCACCGTGCGCAGCCATCCACCCCGGCTTCCTCCCAGGGGGATATACACATAACGGGTAAACCATCTGCCCAGCGTCATATGCCACCTGCGGTAAAATTCCCGCACGGACCGGGACAGATAGGGATAGCAGAAATTCTGCGGCAGGGAAAAGCCCATCATGGCCCCCAGCCCCACCGCCATCAGGGAATACCCCATAAAATCAAAATAAAGCTGCAGAGAGTACGCCGCCGCCCCCAGCCACGCCATGGGCGTGGAGATGCTCTCGTACCCTGTCACCTGCACCTCATGCCACAAAAGGCCGATCCGGTCCGCCAGCAGCACCTTGGCAGCCAATCCGCCGATAAACACTCTAAGGCCCTCCTGGAGCGTGTCCGCGTCACACCGTCTCTGCTCCAGGGCCTGGGCCACCTCCCCGTACCGGACAATCGGTCCCGAGACCAGTTGGGGAAACATCATCATATATACTGCAAACCGCAGGGGCGAACTCTCCGCCCGGATTTCCTTCCGATAGACATCTATCAGGTATGACACCGCCTGGAATGTGTAGAAGCTGATCCCCAGCATGAGCCCGCCGCCCCTGCCGGCCGTCTTGGCAAACGCCAGCACACCCACATTCACGGCCACCGCCGCGATGAGCACACCCTTTTTCTTTAGTTTTCTCCCCACCAGATAATTGAAGGCCGACAGCAGGAGCAGAATCACAAGTCTCTCCGGTCTGCCGTCAGCGTAAAAAATAAGACTCCCCGCCAGCAGAGTCATGTTTTTCCATTTTGTGGGGCTCAACATGTAAGATAGGATAAAAATCGGGAGAAAATACATCAAGAATTCAATACTGCTGAATATCAAGAATATCACATCTCTCGTTTTATTTTATGGCAGCCGTCCAGCCAAAGCGGGCTGAACCGCTGCGTTTTACAATTAAATTGTATCCCCCCAATAAAAATAACTCAAGCAATTTATTCTTAAGATTTCGTTACCTGTTTATTACAAATCTGTGGCTTTTTCCCCGAAGCCATTGCCAGATCCCCCAAAAGGGCTTACAATATTGTCAAAGGGCCCGCGAGGGCAGACGGGAGGGTCAACTATGAAAGAACAGCTTTACACCATTCCTTTGAACGAGGCCATGGACGCCGGGGACGAGTGCCCCTTCTGCTACATCGAGCGCTCCGTAGAGCAGGATCTGCTTGACTATGTGCTGGGGCCCGGCAGCTCTTACATGGAGGCCGACATGCGGGAAATCACAGACAAGACAGGCTTTTGCCGGGCGCATTTTAAAAAGATGTTTGACTACGGCAACACTCTGGGAAACGCCTGGATCCTGAAGACCCACTATCAGCGCATGATCGGAGAGATGCAAAAGCAGTTTTCCTCCTTCACCCCCGGGAAATCCTCCCTGCGGGATAAGCTGAAGAAAAACATGCAGGGCAGCAACCCCATCGGAGTATGGGTGGCGGAGAAGGAAAGCTCCTGTTACATCTGTCAGGAATACCGGAAAACCTATGAGCGGTATCTGGATACCTTCTTTTACCTGTACCGCCAGGACGAGAATTTCCGGGCCAAGGTAAAAAACAGCAAGGGATTCTGTCTGTCCCACTTCGGGGATCTGTGCAATGCGGACCATCTGCTCTCAGACAGGGAAAAACAGGATTTCTATGAGACGGTTCTCCCCCTGATGGAGAAGAACATGAAGCGCCTGGCAGAGGATGTGTCGTGGCTGGTGGAAAAGTTCGACTACCGCAACAAGGACGCGGACTGGAAAAATTCCAGGGACGCCATCCAGCGGGGAATGCAGAAGCTGAAGGGCGGCCACCCGGCGGATCTGCCCTACAAGATGAATAAATAAACTTCTCAGCGCTCCGTCAGGCGCCTGACCATGTTCAGATACTCCACCGTCTCCTGGTAGAGACGCTGGGGCTGAAAATCTCCCGCGCGCAGGTGCCTGGCCGTCAGTTCCCCGGCGGTAAACTCCAGCATCCGGCAGAGCTTCGCCCTATCCACGCCGGCGGGCAAGGCCGGGCTGTCCAGCCGCTCTCCCACCTCCCGGCACCGGGCCAACAGTTCCTCTCTTCTCCGCTCCCCATCCGGTATTCCCTGCCCGGGCTCCTCCTTCATGGCACGGTCCAGGAAAAGGCACAGGTAGGGATACCCTCTCATCACCTGCATCCGGGCGAAGGCGACCTGGCGCAGCACCTCAAACAGATCCCGCTCCGTTCCCCGCAGCACGGGAGCAAGCTCCAAGAGCAGGAAGCGGGCACTGTAGTCGCACACAAACTCGTATAACCCCTGTTTACTCTCAAAATAGTGAAAGAGCAGCCCCTTGCTGACGGACGCCTCCCGGACAATATCGTCCGTGCTGGCGTGACGGTACCCCTGGAGGGCAAAAATCTTCAGGGCGCCGTTGATCATCCTGTCCTGCTTCTCCTTCTTCAGTTCAAAAAATTTCTCATTCATCCCGATTCCTCCCCGTCTGCCATACGAACCCTCCCGCGAGGGCCGTCTTCTCAAAATTTATGAACTTTTTATACATAATCTCTTTTCATTTCCGCAAAATAGTATTAAAATATTCCTACAAGACGATTTGAAAGGAGTACCCATATGGCCAAAAAATTTGGTAAATTTTTACTTCTCACAGCCGCAGTGGGCACCGGAGTCGCCGCTGCATATTATTTCCTGCAGAAAAAGGATTCCTCCCCCGATCCCCAGGACGAGGATGAGGATTACGACGACTTGGGCGAGGATCTGGAGGAAGACTCCCCCGAGCGCACCTATGTCCCCCTGAACATGCCCGGCTCCGAAGCTGAGGAAACTCCCACGCAGGATACTCCCGCCGGGGAAGCCGGGGAGGCTGCCCGGGAAGTCTGTGATGCCTGCAGGGAGGCCGCCGAAAAGACCTGCGAGGCCTGCCAGGAGACAGTGGAGGCCGCAGAGGACAAGGTCCAGGATCTGCAGGAGGCTGCAGAGGACAAAGTCCAGGATCTGCAGGAGGCCGCAGAGGAAACAGTGCAGGACGCCGTGGATGCCGCTCAGAGGCATGTCTCCGGCCTGAAGGAGCAGCTTCAGTCCGCCGGCGAGGAAATCGAAGAATTCTTCAATGAGGATTCCGAACAGGAACAGCAGTAATCCTCCTGCCCTCAGATCTGTATCAGGATGGATCGGGACTTGGAAAGGCATGGCTTTTACAGCCATGCTTTTTTCAGTCTCTCCACACCGGCAGCGATCTCTTCCTCTCTCAGCCCGCCATAGCCCAGAATCACCGTGGCCGGCCCTCTCTTCTGAGGCTCCCGGGCCACCACATTGTCCGACATGCCGTAAACCCGCACCCCTCTCTCCTTTGCCAGCGTGAGCAGCTCCTGCTGGCTTCTTCCCCTCCTGTCCGCCAGCAGAAGGTGCAGCCCCGCGTTCTCCCCCGAGATCTCAAAATCACCGCGAAAGGGCCCCAGGGACTCCAGCAGCAGATCGTGCTTCCCCCTGTAGAGCTTGCGCATCTTGTTCAGATGCCGCTCAAAATAGCCTCCCCGGATAAACTCATCCAAAATGCGCTGGTCAATGCGGGAGACGGTGGAGGAATAAAAATAGCACTCCTCCCGCAGTCTGCGCAGCAGGCTTGAGGGCAGCACCATGTAGCTGACACGGATGGCCGGCGCGATGGCTTTGGAGAAGGTACCGATGTAGATGACCTTCCCCCCCTTGTCCGCCCCCTGAAGAGAAGGGATGGGCTTTCCTCTGTAACGGAACTCACTGTCGTAGTCGTCCTCGATCAGATAGCGGTTCTCCCCCTGGGACGCCCACTTAAGCAGCTCCATGCGCCGGCCAATGGACATGACGGCCCCCGTGGGATACTGGTGGGAGGGCATCACATAGACCGCCGTCACCCCGTCTCTCTCCCCGGCCAGCCGAAAGAGCTCTCCGGCCTTCATGCCCTGCCGGTCCACCTCCACTGTGGTGATGGGGTAGCCAAAGGATTGAAAAATCTGATAGGCCCTCTTGTAGGTGGGACTTTCCATCACGATCCGCACCCTGCTCCCCAGGAGCTTTTCCAGCAGCATCAGCAGATAATCGTTCCCGGCCCCCACCAGGATCTGGTCCGGGGTGCAGTTCACCCCCCGGGAGGAATGGAGATAGCGGCTGACGGTGGCCCGCAGCTCCCAGTCCCCCTGGGCGTCCCCCTGGGAGAAAAGCCTGCTGTTGTCCTGGCTTAAGGTTTCCCGGGTGATCCGCTTCCACACGCCGAAGGGAAAGGCGGACATATCGATGGCGAACGGGGAGAAATCGTACCGGAAGCTCTCCCCTCTTTTCCGGGCCGGCTCTGCGCCGCCCGGCTCCCTCTCTCCCTCCGCCTTCAGGTCAAAAAGCCCCTCTATCGGGCACACAAAATAGCCCCGGCAGGGACGGGCCTCCAGATACCCTTCGGAGACGAGCTGCCCGTAGGCCAGCTCCGCCGTGCTGCGGGACACCTGAAGATACTGCGCCAGGGAACGGGTGGAGGGAAGCCTCTCGCCCTGCAGAAGCTTCCCCTCCCTGATCTCCTGACGGATATATTCATAGATCTGCTGATACAGACAACGCTCGTCCTCCGGACGCAGCTCAATAGCCAGATCGTACATGGATCAATCCTTTTTTGGCAGTGTGTAGGAGCTCTTGAGAGACACGATACGGTTGAATACCGGCCTCTCCGGAGTGGAATCCTTAAAGTCCACACAGAAGAACCCCTGCCTCACAAACTGGAATCTGTCATAGGGCTTCGCCCCTGCGAAAGCGGGTTCCAGATAGCATTTCTCCCTCACGGTCAGGGAATTGGGATTCAGGTTCAGGCTGCCGTCCTCATTGTACACACCCTTTTCCTCATCGATCAGGTTTTCATAAAGACGCACGGAGGCCTCAATGGCGCTGCCCGCATACACCCAGTGAATGGTTCCCTTCACCTTGCGGCCGTCCGGGCTGTCCCCCCCTTTGGTCTTCGGATCATAGGCAGCGTGCACCTCCGTCACTCTTCCGCTTTCGTCCTTCACACAGCCGGTGCAGGTTACGAAGTAGGCGTTCATCAGCCTCACCTCATTGCCGGGGAACATGCGGAAATATTTCCTGGGAGCCTCCTCCATAAAGTCCTCCCTCTCGATATACAGCTCCCGCCCGAAGGGCACCTGTCTGCTGCCCAGCGCCTCGTTGTCCGGGTTGTTCACAGCCGTCACATACTCTGTCTGTCCCTCGGGATAATTGTCGATAATCAGCTTTACCGGATCCAGCACCGCCATCAGCCTCGGCACTTTGGTCTTTAAATCCTCCCGGATACAATACTCCAGGAGCGCGTAGTCCACGGAAGAGTTCCCCTTTGCCACGCCGCAAAGCTCCACAAACCTGCGGATGGACTCCGGTGTAAATCCCCTCCTGCGCAGGGCCGCGATAGAAACCAGCCGGGGATCGTCCCAGCCGTCCACGGTGCCATCCTCCACCAGCTTCTTGATGTATCTCTTTCCTGTCACTACATTGGTCAGATACATCTTGGCAAACTCTATCTGCCTGGGCGGGTGCGGATACTCCAGTTCCCTCACTACCCAGTCGTAGAGAGGTCTGTGATCCTCAAACTCCAGGGTACAGATGGAGTGGGTGATTCCCTCTATGGCGTCCTCGATGGGATGGGCAAAATCGTACATGGGATAGATGCACCAGGTATCCCCCGTGTTGTGGTGGGTCATATGGGCCACCCGGTAAATCACCGGATCCCGCATGTTCATATTGGGGGAGGCCATGTCGATGCGGGCCCGCAGCACCTTCTCCCCGTCCGCATATCTGCCTGCCTTCATCTCTTCAAACAAGGTCAGGTTTTCCTCGATGCTCCTGCCGGCGTAAGGGTCCTCCCGGCCCGGCTCCGTGAGGCTCCCCCGGTATTCCCGGATCTGCTCCGCGCTCAGGTCGGACACATATGCCTTTCCCTTCCGGATGAGCTTCACCGCGCCCTGATACATCTGCTCGAAGTAATCGGAGGCAAAAAACAGCCTGTCCTCCCAATCCGCCCCCAGCCAGCGGATGTCCTCCTTGATGGACTCCACAAATTCCGTCTTCTCCTTGGTAGGGTTGGTGTCGTCAAAGCGCATGTTGAACTTGCCGTGATACTTCTGGGCCAGACCGTAGTTGAGCAGGATGCTCTTGGCATGTCCAATGTGCAGATAACCGTTGGGTTCGGGAGGGAACCGGGTATGCACCGTATCGTACACTCCCTCCTCCAGATCCCTGTCAATCATCTGCTCGATAAAATTCTTCGGCGTCTTTTCCTGCGCCGTCTCCGATCCGTTCTCTTCTGTCTTCGGATTCACCCGCAATTCCTGATCACTCATATGCCATGCCTTTCTGTCGTCTTATTCTCATTTTCATCCGCCCCTTGGAGCGCTTTGCTGTCATTATAGTAGCACAGACTTTCCAAACAATCAACTCTTCCCTCCGAAAGCCGCGGCCCATTCAGTCCCCATGGGAGGTCCTGCCGCAGAATTCCCTCATCCGCTCCACAAAATAGGTCTCCGAGGGCAGGCCCCCGTACCGCTCTTCGTAGAGCTTCGCGCTGATGGAGCCTCCCGCCTTCTCCAGGTGCCCGCCCCCGGAGCCGATGCCCTCGGTGAGAAAGGCCGCCAGTTCACTGGCCTTTATTCCTCTGACACAGCTGCGGACCGACAGGCGGTATCTGTCGTTGAGAAGATTGTACACCACGCAGCTGTCAATCTCATCCACCTGAAGCAGGAAATCGCTGATCAATCCCAGAATGTTGGGGTCGCAGGCCCTGGTGGGGATCACCGCGAAACGGTCCTTCTCATCATATATATAATGGTTCAGGGCATCCCCGGCCACGTTCAGTTCCTCCAGAGACAGATTGGAGCACCTCAGCCTTGTGAGCAGCAGCTTATCGTACCTTAAAGCGTCTCTCATCTCCAGATCCAGCGGGTGATATGCCTCCGCCAGCTGATTCGTGTCCATGAACAGACCGTAATACAGCGCCGTGCTCAGGGCTGTGTCCTCTTCAAACGGATACTTCTCCCGGCGCAGCAGCTCCCACACCAGAGTGCAGCAGCTCCCCAGCTCCGGGTCAATCCGGCAGAAGAGATACCCCTGCCGTTCCTCGGGCTGATGATGGTCCAGCACCGCCACCCTCCGGGCCTGCAGGCCCGTCACGTTGCCCGCCCCGTACTGGCAGTCCACCGTCACCAGCAGCCCCTCCGCAGACTCCCCCGGGGATACGTACTCTATGGGAAGCGCAAGCCGGCTCACCAGGAGCCTTAAATTGGCCTTCTGAATCCTGTCGCTGCCGCTGTAGACCATCCGCACCGGGATTCCCCGGCGGCGGAAATAACAGTACAGGCCGTAGGCGGATCCCAATGTGTCCGCATCCGGATTGTCGTGGCACTGTATGGTAATCGGACCGTAAGCCTCCAAATCGGACAATCTCATACCGGTTCTCCCTTCTCTCATCCTCTCTCCGGCAGCCGGGGCGCTCCCGCCTCAGGCGGAGGCAGGCCCCGGCTCCCTCCTGTCTCTCCTAGTGGTGGAACAGGCGGATCCCCGTGAAGGCCATGACCATGCCGTACTTATCACAGCACTGGATCACCAGATCGTCCCGCACGGAGCCGCCGGGCTGGGCAATATACCTCACCCCGCTTCTGTGAGCCCTCTCGATATTGTCAGAGAAGGGGAAGAACGCGTCGGATCCCAGGGTTACGTCCTGCATTTTGTCCAGCCAGGCCCGCTTTTCCTCCCGGGTAAAGACAGGGGGCTTCTCCCGGAAAAGCTTCTGCCAGGCGCCCTCCGCCAGCACGTCCATGTAGTCCTCCCCCATATAATTGTCGATGGCGTTGTCCCGGTCCGCCCTTCCCACGCCGTCCAGGAACTGCAGCCCCAGCACCTGGGGGGACTGGCGCAGGAACCAGTTGTCCGCCTTGTTCCCCGCCAGCCTGGTGCAGTGGATCCGGGACTGCTGCCCCGCGCCGATGCCGATGGCCTGGCCTCCCTTCACGTAGCAGACAGAGTTGGACTGGGTGTACTTTAAGGTGATCAGGGCGATCTTCATATCCGTGAGGGCCTCCGCCGGGATCTCCTTTTTCTCGGTCACAATGTGGGAGAACAGGTCTCCGTCAATGTCAAGCTCGTTGCGCCCCTGCTCGAAGGTGACGCCGTACACCTGCTTTCTCTCCAGGGGGGCAGGCACGTAGGAGGGATCCATCTGAATCACGTTGTAGGCTCCCTTCTTCTTGCCCTTTAACAGCTCCAGGGCCTCCGGGGTATAGCCCGGGGCGATCACCCCGTCGGAGACCTCCCGCTTGATCAGTCTGGCGGTGTCCCTGTCGCAGATATCCGAGAGGGCGATAAAATCCCCGAAAGAGGACATCCGGTCCGCGCCTCTGGCCCTGGCGTAGGCGCAGGCCAGGGGGGAGAGCTCTCCCAGATCGTCCACCCAGTAGATCTTTGCCAGGGTCTCGTCCAGGGGCAGCCCCACCGCGGCGCCGGCAGGGGATACATGCTTGAAGGAAGCTGCGGCCGGAAGCCCGGTGGCCTCCTTCAGCTCCTTCACCAGCTGCCAGCCGTTGAAGGCGTCCAGGAAATTGATGTAGCCGGGTTTCCCGTTGAGCACGGTGACGGGCAGCTCACTCCCGTCCTCCATGAAAATGCGAGAGGGCTTCTGGTTGGGGTTGCAGCCGTATTTTAATTGGATTTCATTCATTTGATTTTCTCCTTTCCGGGGCTGTGGGCCTAACGGTTCTTATTGATGATTCTGGTGCGGCAGCTGCCGTCCTCTATCCGGATGTACCGCACGAAGAGTGAAACCTTGTTGTCCGGATTCAGGCTCTCCCAGAGCCCGTCCGTGAAGGCATCCATATCGTCGGGGACCGCCACCTTTTTGGGCTCCCCCTGAAAGCTGGGCAGGGGCGTCCCGTCCTGCTGATAGGTGTGGATGAAATGTCCCTCCCCGGGCAGGGGATTGTCATAGCTGAAGGTCTGGCGCAGACAGCAGGCCGGGTCGCCGCCGTCGCTCTTTAAGATTGAGAGGGCATACTGAAAAGCCCCCTTCTCCACGCTCAGAATGCCGGAAATCCGGGGGGTATAGTTGGGAGCGTCCGGCTCAAACTCCCGGCTTCGCAGGGACTGTTCAAAGGTAAGCCCCGCCTGCCGGCCCTCATAGACCGTGTCGGTCTGGTCCCCGTTGGTTACAATGGTTTCGCACCCCAGCACCCGCACCGGCGCGTAGATGATCAGGCTGGGGTCCTCCAGCTTGGAGGGATCGAAGGCCTGGGTGCGGATCCCCTCCCCCTCCACCGCAAACACACGGTTGCGGCTGTTGACGCTCCGTCCCATGATAAAATAGGCGGTGACCGCATACCTGCCGTCGGCGGATCTGCCGATCACAATGCCCCTGCCGGGGTACGCGTTTCCTCTCAGTTCCTGTTCCAGTGACAACATGACTTCCGTTCTCCTTCCCTTTTGCGCTTTCCTCTGTCAAAAATGACAAGACCGCCTGAGCATACACGGTAAGGTGGTGCCCAGGCGGCCGGCTTTTCTTTTACAGCTGCACTCCCTGTGAGTGACTCTCACCGCAGCATGGGCTGCGTTCCGCCAGTTGTGCAGGCATACATATATGATAATCCGTTTTGCCGGGACTACTCGTCCACGCTGTAGTTGGGGGCCTCCTTGGTGATGTGGATATCGTGAGGATGGCTCTCCTTCAAGGAGGCGGCAGAAATCTTCACGAATCTGCCCGTATCCTTCAGGGTCTGGATATCCTTGGCCCCGCAGTAGCCCATGCCGGAGCGCAGGCCGCCCAGAAGCTGGAACACCGTGTCCTCCACGCTCCCCTTGTAGGCCACCCGGCCCTCCACTCCCTCGGGCACCAGCTTCCTGGCGTTCTCCTGGAAGTAGCGGTCCTTGCTGCCGTTCTCCATGGCGGCGATGGAGCCCATGCCCCGGTACACCTTGTATTTTCTGCCCTGATAGAGCTCGTAGTCTCCCGGGCTCTCCTCACAGCCTGCGAACATGCTGCCCATCATACACACATTGCCGCCTGCCGCCAGGGCCTTGGTGATATCGCCGGAATACTTGATGCCGCCGTCCGCAATGATGGGGATCCCGTACTCCTTGGAGACACTGTAGCAGTCCATGATGGCGGTGATCTGAGGCACGCCGATTCCGGCCACCACGCGGGTGGTACAGATGGAGCCGGGCCCGATGCCCACCTTCACGGCGTCCGCCCCCGCCTCGATCAGGGCCCGGGTAGCCTCGCCGGTAGCCACATTGCCCGCGATCACCTGCAGATCGGGATAGGCCTCCTTGATCATGCGGACACAGTTGATCACGTTCTGAGAGTGGCCGTGGGCGCTGTCAAGCACCACCACATCCACCTTGGAGGCCACCAGGGCGGCCACACGGTCCAGCACATTGGCGGTGATGCCCACCGCCGCGCCGCACAGGAGCCTTCCCTGCTCATCCTTGGCGGCCAGAGGATACTTGATGGTCTTCTCAATGTCCTTGATGGTGATCAGGCCCTTCAGATTAAAGTCCTTGTCCACGATAGGGAGCTTTTCCTTGCGGGCCTTGGCCAGGATCTTCTTGGCTTCCTCCAGGGTGGTTCCCTCCAGGCCGGTGATCAGATTCTCGCTGGTCATGGATTCCTTGATCTTCTTGGTGAAATCCGTCTCAAATTTCAGGTCCCGGTTGGTGATGATGCCCACCAGCTTTCTCCCTTCGGTGATGGGCACGCCGGAAATGCGGAACTTTGCCATCAGGGCGTCCGCGTCCGCCAGAGTGTGTTCAGGAGTGAGAGAAAAGGGATCCGTGATCACTCCGTTCTCGGAGCGCTTCACCTTGTCCACCTCTTCCGCCTGGGCTTCGATAGACATGTTCTTGTGGATAATGCCGATGCCGCCCTGTCTGGCCATGGCGATGGCCATCCGATGCTCCGTGACGGTGTCCATACCGGCACTCATCATAGGAATATTCAGTTTGATCTTCTTTGTGAGCCAGGTAGTGATATCCACCTGGCCGGGCACCACCTGGGAGTACGCCGGCACCAGCAGCACGTCGTCAAAGGTAATGCCTTCCCCAATAATCTGTCCCATATCCTTTCCTCCTGTCTGTAATGTTCAGTAGAATATAGCAGATTTCCGCCCGCCTGTCAACCCGAACGTCCGTCCGGATTCCCCGGCCTTGCTCCCACATCCCCTAGTCCAGGAAAACCTTTCTGGGGGCCACATTGCGGATGGCCTTGACCAGCTCCTCGGAGGGGCTCAGGAGAAGCTTTTCTCCGCCCTCATAGTAGAGCGCGTACCGCTTATCGGGCTTTAACTCCTCCCCGATGCTGTAGTCCTTCACCTTCACCCTGCGGTTCTTGAAATCGTCCAGATGATAGGAGTGGACAGGGGCCAGGATCTCCATCCGGTCGATGGAGTAGGTGGCAATCCTCTTTCTCCGGGATTTTGCCATCACCTTGTCCACCACCAGCTCCTTGTCCAGGTACAGATACTCATACTCCAGATCCGTGTACAGATTCACAAAGTATGCCCCCACACCCGTCACTACCGCCGCCACCAGGGCCAGCGCCAGCCCCAGAAACACCAGCAGCCCGAAGGTCACTGTCAGCATGATCAGCAGGACCTTGAAAAACTTCGCCACACCGGACTGCTTCGCCTTCACCAGACATTCCACATACGTATCACTCATTGTCTCGCCCTTTTCCTTATCTTACTTAAGTCCCCTTGAGGCAGAGGCCAGAGAACGGCTTCCCCCGGCTTTCGCATCACAAAGCTCCTTTGTTTCATGATATAACAGTTGAAACAAACTTGCAACTTTTTTATCCTTTTTTTAGACAAGGATAAGGATTGTTTTATTGACAGGGAAGGGACTTGTGCTTATGATAGAAAAGAGAAAAATCTGAAAAGAAAAGAGGGATCCTCATGCCTGTGATGGATGAATTCCGCCAGGAGCGGGAAGCGTTAAAGCACGGCACCTTCAAGCAGAAATGGCAGTATTTTCTGGACTATTATAAATGGTATGTGATCGGAGGCATTCTTCTGATCCTGGTGGTGGTCTCCCTGGTGAGGGATATCAGCAGCCACAAGCCCGCCGGCTTCTACGCCGTTTTTCTGAACTCCTATTCCATGGGAGATGAGGCCGTTTTGAACCTGAAGGACAGCCTGGCCCGGCAGATGGGGATCGACACGGAGGAATATGCGGTGGAGATCGACGACACCATGGCCATCTCCGTGGGCGCCTACGACCAGAGCACCGTCACCTCCTCCCAGAAGCTGATGGTATATGTGGCGGCGGGGGACGTGGATGTGATCGCCGCGGATCTGCCCACCTTTGACCACTATGCCACGGCGGATACCTTTATGGATCTGCGGGAGTTCCTTTCGCCGGATCTGCTGGCCGCCTGCGAATCCAGCCTGTACTATGTGGACATGGCCCAGGTGGAAAAGCAGGAGGAATCCAACACGCGGGGGGACAACCCGGTCTATCAGATCCCGGACTATGACCACAGGGACCCCTCCTCCATGGAGCGCCCCGCGGCCATCGGGCTCTACGTCCAGGACTGCACACAGCTGACGGACGCCTACGCCTTCCCGGAGGGGGATGTGATTCTGGGGGTGGTGGTCAACACCTCCCACCCGGAGGAAGCCTCCGCCCTGATCCGCTGGCTGTTTACCCCCTGAAAAAGCCCAGCAGCTCCAGGGCCAGGACCGCGCCTCCCGCCGCCAGGCCCACCAGCAGGAAGATGACGCCCAAAAGGAGCGTTCCCCTTTGTTCCTCTAAGCTGTAAATCTCCCCTGTCCTGTCATTGATCACCAGATCCACCCTGCGGCCGATCTGCCTGTACTTTGCGGAGGTTCCCCCGAAATGGGACTGATAGCGCCTGGCCTCTCCGTACACCTCGTATTCCAGCACAGGGAAATACGTGATGGTGCCGTTGGAGTCTGCGCTTTCCACAGTGTCCACCTGAGCGGCCCTCACAATGTGCGTGTCCGGCCGCTCCCTGTTTCTCCTGGCCGCCCGGAAAAAGCACAGATACGCGCCCACCCCCAGAAATACCAGCGCGAACCCGTAAGCAAAGAGCCGGATCAGCGCCCCTGCCCCCGCGGGAGCGCTTTGGAGCCGCCAGATCAGCAGGACAAGGACACACCAGCATCCCCCGGCCAGGTACAGGATCCGATACACCTTCCCCTGATCCTTTTCCGCCTCGGAAGCCTTCCGAAACCGGTCCCCGCTCTTCAGATAATATCCCCTCACGCAGTCTCCCTCCGGCCGAGGCTGATCCTCCGTCAGCGTCTTCAAAAGCACCCCCTCAGGCAGATCCAGCCGAAAGGTATTTTCATAAAAGACGATCTCCCGGCCGTTCTGCTGCCGGGACCGCTTCTCGCTGGAGACCAGCAGGGCATCCACCCGGATTCCCTTCTTTACAAACATCCGGTCCTGCCGGCGGCTGTAAGCCGCCATCCCCATGACCGCCGCTCCAAATACCAGCAGTATCCCAAATATCATGGCATTTTCTCCCTGTACCTTCTGCCTGGAACCCCCAGGCGTTTCCTCCGCAGGCCCCATGCCCCCGCACTCCGCCCGCGGCCTCGCCGCGGGGATCCGCCCACTCAGCCCAGCCGGTTGATATACTCCCCTGCGCTGACCGCCGCGTTGGCCCCGTCCGCCACCGCCGTGATGATCTGCCGCAGGCCCTTTTTGCGCACATCCCCGGCCACGAAAATGCCGGGCACATTGGTCACTCCGTCCTCCCTGGCCAGCACATAGCCCTGCTCATCGCAGGCCACCAGCTCCCGGCAGAGCTCCGTGTTGGGGCGGATCCCCACTGCCACGAACAGGCCGTCCGCCTCCAGATTTTCCCTCTGACCGCTCTCCACATCCTCCAGCAAAAGAGACTCCAGCTTTTCCTTCCCGCAGATCTCCCTCACCACTCTGTTGCATAAAATCTCCACGTTGGGCAGGTCCTTCAGTCTCTCCTGGAGGATCCGGGCCCCCCGGAATTCCTTCCTTCTGTGGATCAGATATACCTTCTCACAGAGACGGGCCAGATACGCGGCATCCTCCAGGGCCACATCCCCGCCGCCCACCACGGCGGCAGTCTTTCCCCGGTAGAACGCCCCGTCGCAGGTGGCGCAGTAGGACACTCCCCTTCCGGTGAGCTCCCGCTCCCCCGGCACCCCCAGCAGGGCATGCTCCGCGCCAGTGGTGAGGATCACCGCCCTGGCCCGGTATTCTCCCTGGTCCGTCCGGACCAGCTTGACCTCCCCGTCCTCCACGGCCAGGACCTCTCCCTCCACAAACCGGGCTCCCAGCTTCTCCGCATGCTCCCTAAACTGCATTCCCATGTCAAAGCCGTTCATCCCCGGCATCCCCAGATAGTTGTCCACCTCATAGGTGTTGAGCACCTGTCCGCCGCTCATGGGATTTTTCTCTATGACGATCAGGTCAAGCCCCGCTCTCTTGCCGTAGACTGCCGCCGAGAGCCCCGCCGGCCCCGATCCCACAATGATCAGATCGTACATTCTCTTCCCTCCCTGACCCTGCCTAGTATTCCCTGCAGAGGGGTTCTCATTCCTGCTCCAAAGGCCGGCCCTGCAAAAGCTCTCTCAGAATCCGGTTTACGCCTGCCGGGTCCGCCTTCCCCTTCATGGCCTTCATGGTCTGTCCCACCAAAAATCCGATGGCCTTTTCCTTGCCGTTCCTGTAGTCCTCCACCGACTGGGGATTGCCCGCGATCACTTCCTCTATGGTCCTGCGCAGGGCCCCCTCGTCGCTCACCGTGCCGAGGCCCTTTTCCTCCACATACTTCTCCGGATCCACATCCTGCTCAAAGACTGCCTGGAAGACCTCCTTGGCAACGGATGAGTTGATCACCTTCCGGTCCGCCAGGCCGATCAGCTTCGCCAGATTCTCCGGGGAAAACCGGATATCCTCCGGATCCAGGCTCTTCTCCTTGAGAAGCCGCAGGGTCTCCCCCATGAGCCAGTTGGACACCTTCTTGGGCTGTCCGCAGAGGGCCGCCGTCTCTTCAAACAGATCCGCCATGCGCTTGGAGCCGGTGATGATATCGATATCGTACTCGGGGATATCGTATTCCTCCCGGTAGCGCTGCCGCTTCCGGTCCCGGAACTCCGGCTCCCTCTCCTTTACCCGGGCAATCCATTCATCCGAGATCCACACAGGCACCAGATCCGGGTCCGGGAAGTACCGGTAATCCTGGGCGTCCTCCTTGGAGCGCATGGGGTAGGAATCCCCTCTGGCGTCGTCCCATCTTCTGGTCTCCTGAATCACTTCCCCGCCTGCCTCTATCAGGTCAATCTGGCGCTGCCGCTCCCCCTCTATGGCGTGGGTGATGGCCGTGAAGGAATTCAGGTTCTTCATCTCCGTGCGGGTGCCCAGCTTCCCGCTTCCCGCCTCCCTGACGGAAATATTCACATCCGCCCGCATGGAGCCCTCCTGGAGCTTACAGTCGCTGGCCCCCAGGTACTGGATGATCATCCGCAGCTTTTCCAGGTACGCAATCACCTCCGGGGCGCTTCTCATATCCGGCTCCGACACAATCTCAATCAGGGGCACCCCCGAACGGTTGTAATCCACCAGGGAGCAGTCCTCCCACTCGTCGTGGATCAGCTTTCCCGCGTCCTCCTCCATATGGATCTCATGGATGCCCACCCGCCGGAGTCCTCCCTCTGTCTCGATCTCCACGAACCCGTCATGGCAGATCGGAAGATAGAGCTGGGAAATCTGATAATTTTGGGGATTATCCGGGTAAAAATAATTTTTCCGGTCAAACTTGCACAGCTGGTTGACGTGACAGTTGACGGCCAGCCCTACCGCCAGGGCATACTCCACCACCTGCCTGTTCAGCACAGGCAGCGATCCCGGCATACCGGTGCAGACCGGGCAGGTGTGCGTGTTGGGAGCCCCCCCGAAGGCGGTGGAGCAGCCGCAGAAGATCTTGGTCCTGGTGGCCAGCTCCACATGGACCTCCAGGCCGATGACAGTCTCGTACTCCTTAGACATGGGCCTCTTCCTCCTTTCCCCCAGGGGCCTGCCGCCCCGCGGCCTGTTCATAGGTGTAGGCCGCCCGGATCAGCTTTTTCTCCTGAAAACAGTCCCCGATCAGCTGCAGTCCGATGGGAAGCCCCCGGCTGTCCCGCCCGCAGGGCAGAGAGATGCCGGGCAGGCCCGCCAGGTTCACCGATATGGTGTAGATATCTCCCAGGTACATCTTAAGGGGGTCGGCCAGGCTTTCCCCCAGCCGGGGGGCCGTGGTGGGGGCTACCGGCCCCAGAATCAGATCGTATCGGGCAAATGCCTCGTCAAATGCCTTTTTGATCATGGCCTTCACCCGGAGAGCCCTCAGATAATAGGCGTCATAGTAGCCGGAGCTGAGCACAAAGGAGCCCAGCATGATCCGGCGCTTCACCTCCGCCCCGAATCCCCGGGAGCGGGTCATCTTGTACATCTCATGGAGCCCCTGCGCCTCCTGCGCCCGGTAGCCGTACTTGATTCCGTCGAAGCGCTCCAGATTGGAGCTGGCCTCCGCCGCCGCGATGGTGTAATAGGCAGGGATGGCATAGTCCACCAGGCTTAAGTCAAACTCTTCCACTGACGCGCCCTGCCTCCGCAGCACCTCTGCCGCCGCCAGGAGAGCCTCTCTCACCTCCCGGTCCAGCCCTTCTCCCAGATAATCCCTGGGGATCCCGATCTTCATTCCCCGCACGTCCTTTACAAGCGCCGAGGTGAAATCCGTATCCTGGCGCTCCAGGGAGGTGGAATCCTTGGGATCGTGGGCGGATATGGTCTCCAGGACCAGCGCGCAGTCCGTCACATTCTTGGTCAGGGGGCCGATCTGATCCAGAGAGGATCCGTAGGCCACCAGGCCATAGCGCGACACCGTTCCGTAGGTGGGCTTCATCCCCACCACACCGCAGAAGGAGGCGGGCTGCCGGATCGACCCACCGGTATCCGAACCCAAAGCGAAAAAGCACTCCCCGCTGGCCACCGCCGCCGCAGAGCCCCCCGAGGAACCCCCGGGCACATGGTCCGGGTTCCAGGGATTGCGGGTCACCCCATAGTAGGAGGTCTCCGTGGTGGATCCCATGGCGAACTCATCCATGTTGGTCTTGCCGATGACCACTGCGCCCGCCTGTTCCAGGAGCCGCACCGCCTCCGCAGTGTAGGCGGGCACAAAATTCTCCAGGATCCGGGAGGCGCAGGTGGTCCGCATTCCCTCCGTACAGAGATTATCCTTCAGGGCCACCGGCACCCCTGCCAGGGGGCCCGTCAGCTCTCCCGCCTCGATCTGCTTCTGGACTTTTTCTGCCCTTCTGAGGGCGCCCTCCCGGTCCACAGTCACATAGCAGTGGTAGAGCTGCTCCCTCTCCCCGATCCTTTCCAGCACCGCCTCCATGGCCTCCACCGCGGTAGTCTCTCCCGCCCGGACAGCCCTTCCCAGCTCTGCCGCCGACAGGGCGCAGAGGTCTTTTGGGCCGTCCCTCTTTACATCCTTCGTCATCGCTCTCTCCGTCATAGGCTTCTCCTAATCAAATGTTCTGGGCACCATGAACATATTGTCCTTCTGCCCCGGCGCGTTGCTCAGAATCCTCTCGCTCTCGTCCCTGCCGGTCACCACATCCTCCCGAAACACGTTCCGCACCGGGAACACATGGGACATGGGCTCTGTCCCCGAGGTGTCCAGCTCTCCCAGCTTGTCGATATAGTCCAGCATACGGCCCATATCCTTCTTGGCCTGCTCCTTCTCATCCCCGGTGAGCTCCAGCTTTGCCAGGATCCCCACATACTCTATGATCTCGTCTGTGATCACATTTGCCATCTTCTTCATCCTCTCTAGTCCCTGACCTTGATATGCACCTCCCGGAGCTGCTGCTCCGTCACGTCTCCCGGCGCGCCGCACATGAGATCCTGGGCGTTCCCGTTCATGGGGAAGGCGATCACCTCCCGGATATTTTCCTCCCCCCGAAGCAGCATCAGCATCCGGTCCACCCCGGGAGCCATGCCCGCGTGAGGGGGCGCCCCGAACTGAAATGCCTGGTACAGGGCCCCGAACTTTCTCCGGAGGGTTTCCTCGTCGTATCCGGCGATGGCGAAGGCCCTCTTCATGATCTCAATATCATGGTTGCGCACCGCCCCGGAGGAAAGCTCCACCCCGTTGCACACAATGTCGTACTGATAGGCCAGCACCTCCAGGGGATCCTGGGTGTTTAATGCCTCCAGCCCGCCCTGGGGCATGGAGAAGGGGTTGTGGGTAAATCCGATCTGATGGGTCTCCCCGTCCCGCTCAAACATAGGGAAATCATTTACATAACAAAAACGATACACATTTTTCTCGCACAAGTCAAGCTGTTCCCCCAGCCGGAGCCTCAGCTGGCCCGCGTAATAGTTCGCCCTCTCCTCCTTATCCGCGATAAAGAAGATGGTGTCCCCCTTTTCCAGGCCCGCCAGAGCCCTCAGCTCCCCCTTCTGCTCCTGGGGGATAAACTTGTCGATGGGCCCCCGGTAGGAGAGATCCTCCTCCACCTCCAGATAGCCCAGGCCTCCCATTCCCAGGGACTTGGCAAAGGCCAGGAGCTTTTCGTGGAACCCCTTGGACATCTGCTGACGGACCCGGATGGCCCGCACGGTCCGCCCTATAAAGGGCTTAAAGGTACACTTCTGGAAAAAGTCCGTCAGATCCATAATCCGAAGGGGATTGCGCAGATCCGGCTTGTCGGTGCCGAACTCCAGCATGGCCTGCCGATAGCTGATCACCGGGAAGGGGGCCTTTGTCACCTCAAAGCCCTCCGGGGCAAACTTGCGGAAGGTGTCGGAGAGCACCTGCTCCCCCACCCGGAACACATCCTCCTGGGTGGCAAAGCTCATCTCAAAATCCAGCTGATAAAACTCTCCCGGGGACCGGTCCGCCCGGGCGTCCTCATCCCGAAAGCAGGGGGCAATCTGGAAATACCGGTCAAATCCGGAGGCCATGAGCAGCTGCTTATACTGCTGAGGGGCCTGGGGCAGGGCGTAAAATTTGCCCTTGTACTTCCGGGAGGGCACAATATAGTCCCTGGCCCCCTCCGGGGAGGAAGCGCACAGGATGGGGGTCTGGATCTCCAAAAAGCCCAGCTCCGTCATCTTCTGGCGCAGGTAGGCAATGACCTGGGCCCGGAAAATAATGTTGTCCCGGACCTTGCTGTTGCGCAGATCCAGATACCGGTATTTGAGCCTCACATCCTCCCTGGTCTCCCGGGAGGTCATAATCTCAAAGGGAAGCTGGCGGTATACCTTCCCCAGCACCGTGATCTCCCTGGCCTCCAGCTCAATGGTCCCGGTGGGGAGCTTGGGATTGTAGGTGTCCTCGTCCCTCTTTTCCACCGGCCCCCTGACGGAGATGCACATCTCCTTCACAATCCCCTTCAGCAGCCCCTCCCGGCGCAGCACGATCTGGAGCACGCCGTACATATCCCGCAGGTCGATGAAGGATACCCCTCCGTGATCCCGGATGTTCTCCACCCAGCCCGCCACCTGGAGAGTCTGCCCGATGTGGACCTCGCTGATCTCTTTCAGCGTAATGTCTCTGTACATATTGATTCCTCCTCGTCATGATAATCCTCATTTTTTAACTGTCTTCCGGATCCGCCGGCGGCCCGTTGTCCCTCACGGCCAAAAAAATGTCCCGGAATACAGTCTCTGTATTCCGGGACGGACGATCGATCATATCCGCGGTACCACCCGCATTGGCAAGCCATGCTCACCCACTCTTACACTTAACGCGTGCCACGGATCACCCTAGCACCAGACGGCCCGGCCGCATGTGGTTCAGATGACCTGCTCCGGAGTGTTCCCTTTACAGTCTCCCGCAAACGGCGCTCTCAGTCGGTGACGCCGTATTCCTGTTGCCTTCCTCTGCAAGAGTCTCCTTCATCGCAGTTTTAATATGGTCAGATAATAAATCTACTTTATCCCTTTTGTCAAGCAAAATTTCCAGTCCGGGAGGAAAATTCCGGCCGCACACGGCCGCTCTCTCACTCCTGGGGCTCGGCGGCTTCCCCGCTCTCACCGTTCTGGGTGGTCAGGAACTTGAGGTAGGAGACAAAGGCGGCCCGTCTCTCGGTGTCAAGAGACAGGGTAGTGTCCATCATCTCGGACACCATGAAATCCTTATAATAGGGCTCGTTCAACTCATCTATGGGATTGGGATACTTGGTCCTTCCCAGCAGGTAATCCACCGACACATGGAAATAGTCCGCAATCTTTTGAAGCACCTCGGGAGTAGGCTCATGCACTCCGTTCTCATAGTTGGAAATCGTGCCTACCGTCACATGCAGGTAATCCGCCAGATCCTTCTGATAAACTTTTTTCTCCCAACGCAGCTGACAAATTCTCATTCCTAAACGCATAATGTCCCTCCATCATATGTATTTTTGCGCCCTTTGCAGGGAGCCGATCTCACACGATTGCACAGGGAAAATATCCTTACCACAATCCCATTTTCTATTTTATATATTTTCTAACAAATTTACATATGTATATAGGAATCGGGTATAAAAATTTTACATATGTGCTCCCAGTTTAATGAAATTAAATTACAGTCTGCTGCAGATCTGCGGCGCGGCACAGGATCCGGTAGGCCTCCGAGTTCCTCTCCAGGTGCGTCCCGTACTTTTTGAGCAGCCCCCGGATCTCTATTTGGCGCTGCTCCCAGCTGCCGCCGGCCGCCAGCTCTCCATAATCCTCCCAGAGCTCCCGGCACAGCAGGTCCATGGCGCGGCACCAGATAAGCATATCCATGCTGTTCTTCCACCTGCCGTAATCCCTCTTTTCCAGGAACACATCACAGAGACTGCGCAGCAGCTTCCTCTCCAGGGCGCCCAGCCTCTCCAGCACCTTCTCCCGCTCTTCCCTCTTTCCCCTGGCGGTGATGGCCTCCAGGCACCCCTCCCCCTCCTGAAAATCCTTCAGCTGCCAAATACCGCTTCCCTTCCTGTACGCCTCATCTGCCTTTTCAAAAAGGCAGTCCCTCAGATACTCCTGAAGCCGGCCGGCGGAGAGCTTTCCCGCATCACACAGCCTGACCGCCAGGTCGCACACATCCCCCCGGTTCCGAAAGGCAATTCCGTCGAAGGCCTTCTTCAGCTGCCTGACCGTCAGTTCCTCCGGGAAATACGGAATCCACTGGGCTTTCACCAGCTCCAGCCTCTCCAGGAACGCCTCCCTGTCCCTCTCATATGCTTCTCCGGAGCAGTTCCGGCCTCCCTGGCTGCCGGGGTTCCTAAAGCCCCGCCGGCAGTCCTTTGCCTGCAGATCGATCAGCAGCAGGCGGTACAGCTCATGCACATAGTCCGTGTCCTTCAGCAGCTCTGCGGCGGGCTGAGATTCCCCCCTGCGGACAAACCAGGCGATTCCCAGCGCAGTCAACTCCCGGCTGCCGCCGGCAAGACATGCCTCGGCCAGCCTGCTGCCATTTCCTTCTCCCCCCTCCATCTCTGCCGCCAGGGCGCGGAGCAGGGCCGTCTCCTTCTCCAGGGTCAGCCAGTCCCCCTTCCCCGTATCCAGCCCCTCCAGAATCTTCAGGAACCGGGGCAGATCCTGACCGATCAGCACCCTCATGGCAAACTGCCCCGGCCAGGAAACGGAGAGCCCGTTCCCCGGCTCATAGGGCATATCCAGCATCAGCCTCATTCCCTGTACCAGCTGCCGGAAATCCGGAGTCCGGTGCACCTGCAGCGCCCGGCTGTGAGCCCTGGGGTTCCCCGATGCGGCCCTATCCAGCTCCCGGACAACCGCCTTCTCCAGACCTTCTCCCAGCTTTGGGGTATAGCTCCGGGCCAGATATCCCTCCAGCCTTCCTCTCAGCTCCCAGGTATCCCTGCTGCCCCCTCCCCTGAGAATTTCCCACAGGCAGGCGAAATCCTCCCAGCTTTCCTCCGCCCCGCCGCAGAGGGCCAGCAGGATCTCCTGCTCATCCCCGGATCCCTCCGGCAGGTAAATATATCCCTCACGGCAGATCAGGGCAGGCAGGCCCCGGGCCTGCAGCCTGCGGTTTTGGCGCTCCGTCAATTCCCGGGCGCCCTCATCCTTCTCCCCTGCCAGAGGCGCCCTCCCGGGCTGCCGTTTTCCCCCCTCTCCGCTCCCCTGCCAAAGCACCCGGAGCTCTCCCGCCTCCCGGGCTTTTTCAAAAAGCTCCAAATAATACTCCGCCGCCCTCTGACCCTCCCGCCGGGTGAGCTTTGCCGCCACCGACGGACCGTTCATGCCCATATTGTCCAGGGAATTGCTCAGGCAGAACACTCTGGGGAAAAATTTCCCGTCAAAGATCAGTATCAGCCTGTCGTGAAGCCGGCACTTACCGCCGTCCAGGGCGTAAAACTGTATTTCATCCCCCAAAAGCTCCCCCAGATCCCGGCATGCCTGCCTGAGCAGGCCGATCCGATCCGCCTTGCTGCGGCTGGGAGCCTTGGCGTCGGTGACCACCTTCACCTGAATTTCCATATCCTCCACCGCCCGAAGCAGCTGTGGGACACTCGCACCGTCGATGTAGGGATCGAAGATCCAGACCCTCGCCCCTTTTCGGCTCACCGTATTTTTCAGCCAGCTCAAAAACGCCTCATGGGACAGCATCCCCCGGTCAAAAAAACGGCTCTCCGCCCCCTCGCTCCCGTAGATCTGGCCAAAATCCTCCGCGACCTTTTCAAATTCCTCTCTCCAGGGATCCCTCTCTCCGCTGTCCCGGATTTGGGACTCATGGGGGCCGCCGCAGCGCCTCACCCGGCGGTTGATCCGATCCTGTTCCTCCTTCTTCACCTGGGATGAGAGCTTTCTGATATACTCATCCTCCAGAGTAACCTCCCTGCCGTTCATCCGGACATTCATAACTATATCCCGCGCCAAGACAGTATGCCCCCATCCCACCAGCTGCATGGGCTCATCCTCCCTCTTTGCAAACAGCTTCACCTCCAGGAAACCGCTGCTCTCAGCCAGAGGCATTTGGCGCACCACATCCCCGTCCCTCACAGTGATGTCCCAGAGCTTTGCCCCCGTGACCGCTCCCCCATTCCCGGCAAGGGCCTCCAGCACATAATCTCCCTGGGGCAGGCGGCCGCCAAACACCGTGATCCGGAAGCCCGTGAGAACTTTTTTCAGAGGCTCCCTCTCTTCCCTCATGGATTCCACCTGGAAAAGCTCCTCCTGCATGGCCCCTTCCACTAAAGGGGAGAACACCTCGAAATCCCCGATCCGGCTCAGATCCCGAAATCCGTTTGCCAGGAAGCCCTCCTGGCTGAAGACGTCGTGAATCAGGCGCATCCTGCCCGCGTCCAATCCGCCGTCCTTCTCCCGGCAGTATAAAGACCGCTTGTCCCGCAGCACCAGAGCTTCGCACCGAAGAGGCTCGTTCCCAAAGGCGTGGAAGGGCTGCCGGCCGGGAAGCAGCATGGCGCTCTCCCACTCCGGCACCAGCAGGATCTCGGGGCGGTAATCCCTGTCCCCCTGACAGACAGGCGCCCCCAGAAACCGTGCATGCTCCCGCTCCCGCCTCCCCTCCCGCAGACGGCTGGTGAGAGAAAAGCCGCACTCCTGAAAGTATTCCCCCAGGGTCCTGCCCTGCTCGATATGGCAGATCAGGGCCCTTAAGCTTTCGCCCGGGATGATTTGAGAGACACGCCACACACTGCAGTCCTGTCCCTTCAAGGCCCTGGCAAGCTCCCAGCCGCCGCGCTTCAGCGCATCCACGCCGCTCTCCACGGCATATCCGTAAAGGAATCTGGGAGAGTCCTTTTCCCCCTCCCCTGCCAGATAAAACAGCTGCACCATATAGCCGGCGTCGCCTTTGATCCGGCTCCAGCGGCCCTGGGGCCGCTCCGCCCGGATCTCCGGAATATCCTCCCCCCGGCGGCGGGGCTTTTGGCAGGCATTCTCCCCAGCTGGCAATGTAAACGCCATATTTTCACTCCCTTTCACTCTTGTTTTTTCCCGGGGAAAGCGCTATACTATCCCTAGCGGGAGGTGGCACATATGTTTATCCTATTGGCCGGCGGGCTGCTGATCATTGTCTTCGCCGTGATCGTGGCCGTGGTATCCTCCGTGGCATCCGCTGTGGCGGCAGAGCAGGAGGAAGAAGAAAGCTGAGGCAGTCTATTTACCTCAGCTTTTTTTCGGCTGTTCTGGCCCGGGACAGCCCTCTTATTCCTTCAGGGCCCCGTAGGTCACATTCCGCAGCTTCCTCACCAGGGGCGTGGTCCCCGCGCCGCATCTCTGGATAAAGTAGAGCATCACCATATCATCCGCCGGATCTATGGTCACATAGTTGCCGGTCCAGCCGTCCCAGCCGTACTCCCCCAGGCTGGCCAGAGTGCCCGCGCTTCCCTGGTCCGTGAGGACCCGCATCAGGCAGCCGTACCCGTAGCCCAAATTGCTGTCCCAGCAAAAATCCCTCTTCTGGCTCTCCGAGAGCCTGTCCTTTGCCATGAATTCCACCGTCTTTTCCCCCAGGATCCGCCGCCCCCTGTAGACGCCCTTTTGGACCATCATCAGGGCAAAGTGGCTGTAATCCTGGATGGTGGACACCATGCCGGCCCCGCCGGACTCAAAGGCCACATCCTCCCCATAGTACTCTCCCAGGTGGCTCTCCGTGAAGGGCACCAGCTTTTTCTCCTCCTGGCTCCACTCATAGTTCTGGGCAAAGCGTTCCCGCTTCCCCTCCGGCACAAAAAAGCCGGTATCCGGCATCTCCAGCGGATCAAAGAGCTCATCCTTCAGAAACTGTCCGAAGCGCTTCCCGGACACCTTCTCGATCACCGCCCCCAGCACGTCCGCGGAGAGACCGTACATCCAGCGCTCTCCCGGCTGAAATACCAGGGGCACCCGGGCGATCTGACGCATATACTCCTGGGTATCCGGCGCGTTCCCCGCAAGGCGCCTTCCGATCAGCTCCCGAAACAGCGCGTCCATCTGGCGGCCGGACTGGCTGCACCCCTCCCAGTTCTCCGGGTAGGGAATGCCCGATGTCATGTTCAGCATATCCCACAGCGTGCTCTCCCGGCGAACCGGCACCGGATCCCCCTGTGGGTTCCAGACCTTCTGACCCTCAAAGCAGGGCAGATACCGGCTCACCGGATCCCAGAGATCCACCTGGCCCCTCTCGGCCAGCACCATCACCGCCGCCGCCGTGATGGGCTTGCTCATGGAAAAAAGCCGGATGATGGTGTCCCGGGTCATGGGCAGCTTCCTCTCCAGGTCCCGGCAGCCGCAGGCGTGGAAATACAGCTCTTCTCCCCCTCTGATGCAGAGATAGGAGGCCCCCGCTGCCTGCCCGCCGGCCACCTCCCCCTCCATCAGCCTGTCAACAGTCTCTCTGTAGTTGTACATGGTATGCTCCTTCTGCGGCCAAAGGCGCCGCTAAAGCTCTCTGATGATGAAAACAGACCGCCTCCCAGAGGAAGGCGGTCTGACCTTTCAGCCAATCTTACGCGAAGGGATTCTCCGTAGGGTAAGGCAGGCTCTTGGGCTGATTGTAATTCAGATCCTCTACAGGCACGCCGATGTACTTGAATACCTCGAACAGGGCCTTTCCGAAATGACCGAAGGCCACCGCGCCGTGATGAGGATAATTCTTCTCGATCAGCACATGGCGGTAGAATCTTCCCATCTCCGGGATGGCGAACACGCCGATGGAGCCGAAGGACTTGGTAGGCACATCCAGCACCTCGCCCTCCGCGATATAGGCGCGCAGCTTGTTGTCGGCGGTGGACTGCAGGCGGTAGAAGGTGATCTCGCCGGGAGCGATATCCCCCTCCAGGGTGCCGTTGGTCACCTCGATGGGCAGGCTTCTGGCCATGATCTTCTGATACTTCATGCTGCAGAAGGCGAGCTTTCTGGAGCAGGTATTGCCGCAGTGGAAGCCCATGAAGGTATCCTTGTGGGTGTAGTTAAACTTGCCCTGGATGGACTCCTTGTACATATCCGCGGGAACGGAGTTGTTGATATCCAGCAGAGTGACCGCATCCTGGCTGACGCAGGTTCCGATGAACTCGCTCAGGCAGCCGTAGATATCCACCTCGCAGGAGACAGGGATCCCCATGCCGGTCAGACGGCTGTTCACATAGCAGGGCACAAAGCCGAACTGGGTCTGGAAGGCAGGCCAGCACTTGCCGGCGATGGCCACATACTTGCGGTAGCCCTTGTGGGCCTCCACCCAGTCAAGGAGCGTCAGCTCATACTGGGCCAGCTTCGGCAGCACCTCGGGCTTCATATTGCCCGCGCCCAGCTCCGCGGCCATCTCGGCCACCTTGGCGGGAATTCTCTCATCCCCGGCGTGCTTGTTGAAGGACTCGAACAGATCCAGCTCGGAGTTTTCCTCAATCTCCACGCCCAGGTTGTAGAGCTGCTTGATGGGCGCGTTGCAGGCCAAGAAGTTCAGGGGCCTGGGGCCGAAGGAAATAATCTTCAGATCGGAAAGCCCGATGATCGCCCTGGCGATGGGAACGAACTCATGGATCATGTCGGCGCATTCCTCGGCGGTGCCCACCGGATACTCGGGTATGTATGCCTTCACATTGCGCAGCTTCAGGTTGTAGCTGGCGTTCAGCATGCCGCAGTAGGCGTCGCCCCGGCCGTCGGCCAGATCGCTCTGGCTCTCCTCGGCAGCCGCCACAAAAATGGAGGGGCCGTCAAAATGCTTGGCCAGCAGGGTCTCGGAGATCTCGGGGCCGAAGTTGCCCAGGTACACGCACAGGGCGTTGCAGCCGGCGGCCTTGATATCCTCCAGGGCCTGCACCATGTGGATCTCGCTCTCCACGATGCAGACAGGGCACTCATAGATGTCCGCCTCGCCGTACTTGGCGGTGTAGGCTGCCACCAGGGCCTTTCTCCGGTTCACGGACAGGCTCTCCGGGAAGCAGTCACGGCTCACAGCCACAATGCCGATCTTCACTTGGGGTACATTGTTCATCTTCTTTTCCTCCTATTTCACATAGTTTGATAATATGATTATACTATATCTGTCCCAAAAAGGAAACTGCAGAATGGATTCTTCCGGCCCCTCACTCATTGACGTTCAGGTTCTTTCCCACCAGGCCGATGAAGGCGGTCTCGTCCAGCCCGCCCTCCCTGTGGCCGATGAGCCACTTGTTGGAGGCGGCCAGCAGGGGATCCTCATTGCCCTCCGCCGCGCTCTCCAGACCCGCGTGGGCGTCCTTTAAGGGATAGTTGGTCCCCTTGGGGAGCACCACCGCCACCTGGAAGCCGGCGCCGTTTACGCCGCAGGGGGCATAGTGCAGGGTGGTGGCATAGACCTCAACCCCTGTGCCGGCGGGCACCAGGAATGCCTCCATCTTGGAGGTATCGTAGGTGAAATCCTCCCGGATATCCTGCTGCATCCCCAGGATCAGGACGGCGTCCGTGGCCGCCACGTTGATCTCGGAGCTTCTGTGATACTCCACCGCGTTCAGCAGGCTGTTGTGGCCGTTGCAGTAGCCGATCTGGACGGGCAGCTCCCCGTAGGTGACGCTGGTGAGCACCTCCTTCACCGGCAGGGCCTCCAGGGCCTCCACGCTGGGCTCATAGACCACGCCCTCCGGAATGGGGGTGGCCTTCATGACCTCCACCAGCCCGGTAAAATCCACGTTTCTGACGACTCTCCCGTACTTGCAAAAGGCCGGGGAATCAACGGATTGAATATTCATGGGAAATACCTCTCTTTCTATTGTTTTAACTCAGGATCTCAAACAAAGGTTTGCAGGCCGGATAAATCTGCTTAAACCGGGCGTAGCGGTCCTCGTACAGGGCCGCCAACTCCGGGTCGGGCTCCACAGTGTCCACCACCTTGACGAACTTTTCCGCGATCTGCTCCACGCTGTCATACTCGCCGCAGGCCACGGCCGCCAGCATGGCGCCGCCCATGGCAGGCCCTTCCTCGCTCTCGATCACATCCACCTTCAGATTCAGGATGTTGGCGATCATCTTTTTCCACAGAGGGCTCTTGGCTCCCCCGCCGCAGATCTTGGTGCGCTCCAGGCGGATGCCCAGGGACTTGGCCACCTCCAGGGAATCCCGCAGGGCAAAGGCCACGCCCTCCAGGACGGCCTGGGTCATATCCGCCCGGGTGGTGTCCATGGTCATGCCGATAAAGGTGCCCCTTGCGTTGGGATTGTTGTGGGGAGAGCGCTCTCCCATCAGGTAGGGCAGGAAATACACATGGTTCCGGCCCAGCTTCGTGATGGCCTCCTGCTCCTTGGCGTACTCCCTGGTGCCGATGATCTCATCCATCCACCACTTGTTGCAGCTGGCCGCGCTGAGCATGCAGCCCATCAGATGGTAGCTGCCGTCCGCGTGGGCAAAGGAATGAAGGGCGTTGTTTTTGTCTACTCCAAACTTTTTAGAGGAGATAAAGATGGTGCCGCTGGTCCCCAGGGAGATATTGCACATGCCGTCCCCCACGGTTCCGGTGCCCACCGCGGCCGCCGCGTTGTCCCCGGCCCCTGCCGCCACCTTCACAGTGCGGGGGATCCCAAGCTCATCCGCAATCTGGGGCAGCACGGTGCCCACCGCCTCATAGCTCTCGTAGCAGTCCGCCAGCTGATCCCTGCGGATCCCGCAGATGTCGCACATCTCCTTGGACCAGGTGCGGTTCTTCACGTCAAAGAGCAGCATGCCGGAGGCGTCGGAGACGTCCGTGCAGTGCACGCCGGTAAGCCGATAGGCGATATAATCCTTGGGGAGCATGATCTTGGCGATCCTGGCAAAGTTCTCCGGCTCCTTGTTCCTCACCCAGAGAATCTTGGGCGCGGTAAAGCCTGCGAAGGCGATATTGGCCGTGTACTCCGACAGCTTCTCCCTGCCGATCACATTGTTCAGATAATCCGTTTCCTCCCCGGTGCGCCCGTCGTTCCAGAGGATGGCGGGACGGATCACATTGTCCTGGTCATCCAGGATCACAAGGCCGTGCATCTGTCCGCCGAAGCTGATGCCCGCCACCTGGCTCTTGTCAAAGCCCTCCAGAAGCTGGCGGATCCCCTCCATGGACTGCTCATACCAGTCCTCGGGCTTTTGCTCCGACCAGCCCGGGTGAGGGAAATAGAGCGGGTACTCTCTGGATACAATATTCCTGATCTTACCCTCGCTGTCCATCAGCAGCAGCTTGACCGCCGAGGTGCCCAGATCGATACCTATGTACAGCATATAAAACCTCCTTGTCAGAATTTATATGCCCCTCCACAGCCTCCTCCAGCACAGGAGCACATCTACAGTTCTATGGTACTTTTTTCGGAGGAAAAAATCAATAGATTTGCATTATTTTCAGAATTTTAGGAAATATGCTACAATCCGTAAACGGATTTATGGGGAAATTGCCCCTCCCCTACCGGTCCCGGAAGTCCTCCTCTATCCTCCTTTTCCAGTCGTCGGAAAGGGGCTGGGACGCGCGCACCCTGCAGATGGCTTCCTCCAGCACCTCATAGTTGAGCTGGGTCCCCCGGCTGTCGCTGCGGTAATTCACGGCCCGATCCGGCGTGATGCCGAAGCCCTCCGCGGTCCCCACCGCGTCTATATTGGCCCCCAGGAACAAAAACTCCCAGCCGTACTTCTCCTTCTGGCGCCGTACCATCTGCCGCACCCTCTCCAGGGAGTACCGGCGGCTGGCATTCTCCATCCCGTCCGTGGTGATTACAAACAGGGTGTGCTCCGGCACATCCTCGCTCCTGGCGTACTTGTGGACGTTCCCGATGTGATGGATGGCGCCTCCCACCGCGTCCAGAAGGGCCGTGCAGCCCCGCACCGAGTAATCCTTCTCCGTCATAGGCTCCACGCGTCTCACATCCAGCCTGTCGTGAAGCACCTGGCTCACGTTGTCAAACAGGACCGTGGAGACAAGGGCCTCCCCCTCCTGTCTCTTCTGCTTTTCGATCAGGGCGTTAAACCCGCCGATGGTATCCGCCTCCAGGCCCCTCATGGACCCGCTGCGGTCCAGGATAAAGACGATCTCTGTCAAATTTTTTCTCATAGCTCTTTCCTCCTTTTTCCGACGGCAGAAGGTTCTGGCTGCTCCCCCTGCCGTAAACAATTGGTTGTCAGGTTTCATCCTGTATCTACAGGATACGGCGGCCGCCCCTTCCTTGGGTCGCACGGCAGGCGACAATTTTTCTTTTTTTCTTCCCATCTGCATGTTATAATTTCCGTGTAATGCTGCAAGTAACTCTCCCTATGGCAAAGGAGGTGCCCGTCTATGACGGAAACTGTTTTCCTATATTCCAAATGCGTTGATCTCGTCTACCACGTGCTGGCATATATGCAGGTGTGCAATGCCTCCAATCTGTATTCCGAACAGTACATCCGCGAGTTTGAAAGGTATCGGAGGGCATCCGGATTCTCATTCGATCTAAGGCGTGCCATGACGCAGCTTGGTCCCTACTACAATCAAAATTTTGAGCGCCTCGGAATCGTGAATTTTCTGCCGCTTGCCCAGCCTGACGAGGATTTTGAGGCGTTGAAAAAACGGCTTCTGGATCATCCCGGTTTCACGCCAAAGGATCAGGATTTTTTCGTCGGCCCCTTCATAACCGCGCTTGAAAAAGAGTCCCTCCTGTATTTCCCCTATTGGGAGTCGGCATATCAAAATGCCCATGACAGACGCAAAATGTGCGAGGCGCGGCTCGAATCCCTTTTGAGACCCTATGACCGCGTATTCTCGCACTGTCAAAAAAAGAAAGCCGTCGCTTTTCTTTCCTTCAGCATAACCCGCAACGGGCGCGGATTCTATCGGCAGGATGGCTTTTTTGCCGCCGTACCCCTGCCAGAAAATGAACGGGAAGCTGTTCCGGCCTTTTTTCAGTTGCTTCACGAATACACACATCAGTTTACTGACTTCTTACTGAATCGGCCGGTCTCCATGGACGACGGTACGCATGATTTGTCGGAGAACCTTGTAATCCTGACCGATTATTTCATGATAAAGGAAATCTCTGAAGAGGCGGCGAAAGAATATCTTTCCTGGATTTGTGCCATATGCGGCGGTACAGGGGCACCCCTCGACGAGGCTGCTTTCCTGCATCTGTTCCCTGTCCCGCCGGACCTGAAAGAAAGGATGGCAAAAGAGATAAAAGACATGAGGCTTACGCGCCCAAAAGGTTCTGGTCAAAGGCGAACAGCGCCTCGTTGATCTCATACACATTGTAGTTCCCGCGGCTGATAAAAAATTCCACGATAATATCGAACTTATTGCTGTGGGAGAGGGCAAAGCCCGCCTTCATCAGCATCTCCCGGGTTTCCTCCAAGGGCAGCTCCAGGGCGATGGCAAAGGCCAGCACTGTAGGCTTGCTGGGCCGGTAGTGGGAGTCGCTGCGGATCTTGGAGAACAGCTTGCGGTCGATATTGGCCTTCTTGTAGCACTGGGCGTCCGTCATCCCCCGCTCGTCAATCTTTCTGAGCAGCATCTGGGAAAAGCTCTCGTCTATCCGGCCCAGGGCCTCATCCAGGGTGACGGCCCCGGGAAGGGATTTCCTGGAGAAGGCAGCCCCGTCCAGATCCGCTGACAGCACGGGCTCTTCCGCCGCCCTCTGGCGGAGGATTCGGCTTTCCTCCCCGGGCCGCCTGGCAGCTGTGTGTTCCTCCACATAGTGATCGTCTATATAGGCGGCAATATCCTGAAACAGCTTCTCCCCGATCTGATAGGAGGCCCTGTCAAAGATCACCAGATAGACGGTCATCTCATTGTCAGCCAAAAAGCCGCTTACGGTGTCCACCGCCGTGCGCAGGGCCAGATCCCGGGGATACCCGAAGGCTCCGGCGGAGATCAGGGGAAAGGCCACCGTCCGGCACCCCTTTTCCCTGGCCAGGCTCAGAGCGCTGCGGTAGCAGGATTCCAGCCGCTCCCGCTCTCCAAAGCCCCCTCCCCGCCACCGGGGACCCACCGTGTGGATCACATAGCGGCAGGGCAGCCGGTAGGCTCCTGTGATTTTGGCGGCGCCGGCCTCACAGCCTCCCAGCCCCCGGCATTCCTCCAGCAGGCCCGGCCCCGCAGCCCGGTGAATGGCCCCATCCACGCCGCCTCCCCCCAGCAGGGTCTCGTTGGCGGCGTTCACAATGGCGTCCACCTTCATTTTGGTAATATCATTTCTCACAATCTCAAGGGGCATATCCCATCCTCCCTCAGATTTACAGGTTTACAAATTCCTCCGGAGCACCTCCAGCAGCTTCTCCCTGCCCGGATCCACCAGGCCAAAGTTCATCTGCCGGTAGCTCCAGGCCGCCCGCCCGATCCCATGGCGCACAAACACCGCGTGGATATCCTCATACCATTTCACGGTGCTCTCCTCATCCGCCAGGTCAATCACCCCGTACTCGCCGCAGTACAGGGGCACATCCCGGCGCTCCGCTTCCTCCAGGGCGCCGGCAAAAAGCTCTTCAAAGTAGGGCTGCCCCAGCAGCTCATCCGCCGCCTTTCCCTCTCCGAAGCCTCTCCCGGCGTGAGGCAGATGCTCCTTCATGGCCGCCGCATACTCCCCATAGGTGGCCGGATAAGCGCAGCGGAAATCCCGGGGCATCTCCCTGACCCAGCCCGCCCCCTGATGGGTGAACAGCATGGGGTCATAGCAGTGGAAATTCAGCACCACATTGGTGTAATCGGAGAGACGGATATCCTTCACCGCGTGGGCGCTGTTGTTCCAGTACCCGCCCACCAGGATCCGGCTCTCAGGGGCAATCGCCCGGATCCGGCCGATGCAGGTGTCCGCAATCCGGTTCCACGCCTGGCAGTAGCCGGGATCCGTCACCTCGTTGAGCAGTTCAAAGGCCACCCGGGAGCTGCAGCGCCCGTACCGGGAGGCAAACTGCTCCCAGAGGCGGTAAAAGCGCTCCTGACAGGCCCCGCTTTCAAAGAAGCCCTCCTCCTTCTCCCCGTCGTCAAAGGAGAATCCGTAGGTCTTGTGCAGGTCCAGGATCATATGCAGTCCGTACTTTCCGCACCAGTCAATGGCCCGCTGGATGTAGGCAAAGCCTTCCTCCCGGTACTCTCCCTTATCGTCCTCCACCAGATTGTAATCCACCGGGATCCTCACATGGTCGATTCCCCAGCCGGACAGCTCCGCAAAATCCGCCTCCGTGATAAAGCTCTCATATCTCTCCTTCGTGTGACTGCACTGGGACAGCCATCCCCCCAGATTCACACCCCTCTGATATCCTTCCCAGCTTTTCATAGTATCCTCCCTTCCGGAGCGCCCTGCGCGATAAGGCGCCCCCTTCCCTTTTCCCCGCCTCAGCGGCCGGCCAGGATCGCGTTCTTGGCCGCCTCCAGGGCCTCTATCACCTTATCGCACCAGGCGTCAAACTCCGGATCCTCCTGCTGGCACTCCGGATGGGAGAGAATGTATTCCACTGCGATCCGGATTCCCTGATCCGCCCGCACCGTGGCCGTAAAATCAGGCACCAGCCTCTTAAGCTTCCGATTGTCAAACACCACCGTGTTGGATTTGTCCCCCAGCAGTCCTCCCGCGTAATCATACCGGCTGCACTGATCCAAAAACTCGGAGGCCACATGGACGGCGTGAAGCTTTACCCCAAGGGCGGCGGCAATGCTCTCATAAATCTGATTCCAGGTCACGGACTCATCCGATGTGATCTGCACCGCCTCCCCGATGGCGTGGATATTTCCCATGAGGCCCACAAAGCCCTTGGCAAAATCCGTGTTGAAGGTCAGGGTCCAAAGAGAGGTGCCGTCCCCCTGTATAATCACAGGCTTTCCCTCCCGGATCCTCTTGACCACCGCATAGCTGCCCATATCCCCGTGGACGCCCGCCGGCACGCTTCTCTCATCGTAGGTGTGGCTGGGGCGGACAATGGTCACAGGGAAGCCTTCCTCCCGGTAGAGCTTCATCAGATACTCTTCCCCGGCGATCTTGTTGCGGGAATACTCCCAGTAGGGGTTCGCCAGAGGCGTGCCCTCGCTGACCCGGTAGTCGGACAGAGGCTTTTGATAGGCGGAGGCAGAGCTGATGTAGATAAACTGTCCTGTCCTGCCCTTAAAAAGCCGGTAATCCCGCTCCAGCTGAGGGGTCACAAAGGCGATAAAATCCGCCACCACATCAAAGGTCAGCCCCTCCAGCTTCCGGGCCACATCGGCCTCATCCCCGATATCCGCCCGGATCTCTACCAGCTTTCCGCCGCCCTTTTCGGCGCTCTCCGCCAGCTGGCCGTTTCGGCTTCCCCGGTTGATCAGATACAGGGTGTGGCCCTGCTCCAACAGTCTGCGGGAGATCGCCATGCTGATGGTCCCTGTCCCCCCGATAAACAATGCCTTCATAAGCTGCCTCCTTTTCTTTTTCACTTGATTTTAAGCAACTGCAAAATCCATCCTCTTCAGGCCACAGGCGGTGCCTCTTATCTGCCGACCCAGACCCTCATCTCCCCCTCGCCCCGGTTGTTCCAGGCGTAGTAAGGGATAAAGCGCAGCGAGACCTCCTGCCAGTCCTCCCCGGAGAGCTCCCGGTACAGACTCTCCCCCCGGCCTGGCACCAGGCGCATACCGGGCAGGGTGACGGTCATCATCCGATGGCCCAGTTCCCGGGTCTCCTGCACCTGCTTTCCCTGCTTTTCTATCTTTTCCAGATCCAGACGGCACAGATGCAGATCCCTGCCGTTGTCCGCCTCCTCCAGGCAATAGACGATGGGGCCTCTTGTCACCGCCAGACGGCCCACATCCTCCCAAACCTTCGGGCTGGCGCTCACCAGCTTTACCTCCATGTCCATCTCCAGGCAGATCCGGTCTCCCTCCTGCCAGCAGCCGGCCAGATACAGATAGCCCTTCTCCACGCCCTGGCTGCCCTCAGGCAGAGTCCCCCGCAGCTTTCCCTTCTCCCAGGACGCCTCATAGGTCTTCCCTGCGCAGACACAGGAAATCCGGACCCTGCCGCTCCAGCCGGGCATACGGAGGGCCAGCCTGCAGGGCACCTGATCGCCCCGAAGCTCCATTTTTACCTTTCCCTCCCAGGGAAGCTCGGACTCCACCCGGATATCCAGGGTTTTCTCCCCCACCTGTTTGGAGAGCACGCTCCCCATGTACAGATGAACCCAGAGCGTATCCCGGGACTCCGTGTAGGCGTAGGCGGCCACAGAGCTCAGGGTGCGGGCGATATTGGGAGGGCAGCAGGCGCAGCCAAACCACTTCTGGCGCACGCTCTTCACATGGGCCTTCCGGCCGTCCTGCCGGCACGCCTCGGGCAGCACCTCCAGGGGATTTACATAGAAGAAGCTCCTGCCGTCCAGGGCCATGCCCGCCAGCACCGTATTGTACAGGGCCAGCTCCATCACATCCCCGTATCTGCCCTCGGGCTCTGCCTGCAGCATCCGGCGGGCGAAAAACACCAGGCCGATGGCCGCGCAGGTCTCGGAATAAGCCGTGTCATTGGGCAGATCGTAGGGGAAGGAAAATGCCTCCCCCAGATGGGTGGCGCCGATGCCCCCGGTTATGTACAGCTTCTGGCGGGTGATGCTGTCCCACAGCCTTCTGCAGGCCGCCAGCATGGCCTCGTCCCCGGTCAGGCGGGCCACATCCGCCATGCCGGAGTACAAATAGGCGGCGCGGACCGAGTGTCCCAGGGCCTCGTCCTGTTCCCGCACGGGCTTATGGGCCTGATAATAGGCGTATTTGTTTTCCTCCGGCCGGTTCCTGTAGGGCGTCCCGTCGTGGCGGGCCCTCTCCTCCTCCTCCAGGTCGAAGTAATAGGGCTGCTGTCCCCTCTGATCCAAAAAGAACCGGGAGAGCTTCAGATATCTCTCCTCCCCCGTCACCTGATAGAGCCTGACCAGGGCCATCTCCGCAATCTCATGGCCCGGATAGCCCTTGCACTGGCCCTCCCCGGGGCCGAAATAGGAGGCGCAGTAATCCGCAAAGCCCATGGCCGCCCGAAGGAGCTTGTCCTTTCCGGTAGCCTGATAATAGGAGACCGCCCCCTCCACCAGATGGCCCAGGCAGTACAGCTCATGATGGTCCTTCAGATTGGTGAAGGCCCGGTCCATTCCGTTGATGATGTAATAGGTGTCCAGATACCCGTTCTCCAGCTGGGCGGCGCACACAATGTCGATGGCCTCGTCCGCCGTTTTCTCCAGCTCCGGATCCGGGTGCTGGATCAGAGAGTAGCCAACCGCCTCAATCCATTTGGAAAAGTCCGTGTCCTGAAACACAAAGCCGTAAAACCGATCCTCCCTCGGATGGGCCGGATCCTCCGGGAGGGCCTGGAATCCCCGGAAGGTGTAGGAGGGAGCCTCATAGCTGCTGCCCTTCTCCTTTTTCTCCCGCATCATCCGCCCCGCCGCCCTGAAATTGTGCATACAGTAGCTGGGGGCCGCCCCCGGCACTCTGTCGTTTAGGGCCTCCCACTGATAGGGGATCACCTCCTGCCTCACCAGCTCCTGCTCCCGGTGCCAAAATTCGTCCGTCACCTGAATCTGCTTCAGATCCAAAGGGTCGCTGAACATGCTTCGATCCATACTGCTGCCTCCTTGCCCCGGCCTTACGTCCGGTTTTTTCTATGACAACCCGCCCTCTTTCCCGCTGGCGGGGCCTTTTCCGGTTACTCCTTTTGCTCTGCAGGCGGAAGCTCCTGCCCGGTTACTCCCTTTGCTCCGCGGGCGGAAAATCCCCGCCCGGCTGCTCCTTTTGCTCCGCCGCCCGGCGGTCCACACGCCTTAAGAAGATCTGGCTTAAATACAGGGAAATGAAAAAGGAGATCACAAAAGCGGCGGGCTGGGCCTCCTGGATACCGGCCATCCCCCTCACACGGGCCAGAATCAGCAGAACAGGGATAAAGACCACGCCGCTTCTCATGGAGGAAGACACCGACGCCAGCGCCCTCTGGCCCGTGCTCTGGAAGCCCATCTCCGTCACCATGGTGATGGGCACTGTGATCAGGGTCAGGGCCTGGAGCCGCAGGGCCCGCAGGGCAAAGCCTGCCACCTCCCCATCGTCCCGAAACACCCGGACTAACGGCTCCGCAAACAGGAACACAGGGATCACCGTCAGAACCAGGAGGATCTCCGAAAGCCCGAAGGTAAACCAAAAGGCCCTTTTTACCCGGTCGTACCTGGCCGCGCCGTAATTGAAGCTGCTCACGGGCTGAAAGCCCTGTCCTATGCCGATGGCCAGCGCCATCACAAAGAAGCTGATGCGGGAGACGATGCTCATGGCCGCCACCGCCGCGTCCCCGTAGACGGAGGCGCTGGAATTGAGCAGAATGGTGGCCACACTGTTTAATGCCTGCCGCAGCAGGCTGGGGAATCCGGTGGCCGCCACATTCCCCACAGTCCTGGGGCGCCAGTCCACGCAGGAAATCCGGATCTTTGTCTGGGTTTTGCCGGAGAGGAACATGTACAGCAGGATCAGGAAGCTGATAAACTGGGAGACCGCCGTGGAAATCCCAGCGCCCTCCACGCCCAGGCCCAGTCCGAAGATCAAAAGAGCGTCTCCCCCGATATTCAGCACGCCCCCGGTCATCAGCCCCAGCATGCCGAGCTTCGCCCTCCCCTCGTAGCGCAGCAGATTGTTCATGGTGAGGCTGGAGGACATAAAGGGCGCCGCCAGAATGATCCAGAAAATATAGGTTTTTGCATAGGGGGCAATGGTGTCCGTGCTGCCCAGGGCATAGACCAGAGGATCCAGGAAAATCAGGCTGAGCCCCCCGATCAGCGCCCCCAGCAGAAGGGACAGGAAAAATCCGGTGGAGGTGTACCGGGTGGCTGTCTCGTCATCCTTGTGCCCCAGGCTGCGGGACATGACGCTCCCGGCACCCTGGCCGCACATAAAGGCCACCGCCTGCAGGATGGACATAAAGCCGAACACCACCCCCACCGCGCCGCTGGCGCTGTTCCCCAGGGTGCCCACAAAGGCCGTATCCGCCAGATTGTAAATATTGGTCACCAGCATACTGAGCACAGTGGGCACGGCCAGGCCAGCCACCAGCTTTTCCACCGGTGTCTCTGTCATCTTTGCATACTGTCTGCCCGCGGCATCCGCTTCCGTCCCTGTCATACGCTCTCACTCCAAATTCAAACGTTTCCTTCGGCCCTATTCTCTTCTATTCCGGAATATAAGAAAATGTGCAAACCGGATGCGGTCTGCACATTCACTCCCTAATTGGCCGGTGCCTTTATTTTAACAGGAAAACAGTTCCAGCGCAAGCCCCTCTCCCCCGCAAAAATAAGGTGAAAGGGCCCTACCCCTCCGTAAACATGGGGGTGGACAGATAGCGGTCCCCGGAATCGGGCAGCAGTGCCACAATGGTCCTGCCCGCGTTCTCCGGCCTCCTGGCCAGCTTCACCGCCGCCGCCAGGGCAGCGCCGGAGGTAATTCCCACCAAAATCCCCTCCCTGCGGGCCAGCTCCCTGCCTGCGGTAAACGCCTCCTGGGTTGTGATGGTGAGGATCTCGTCGTACACCTGCGTGTTCAAAACCGCCGGCACAAACCCGGCGCCGATTCCCTGGAGCTTATGGGGCCCCGGCTTTCCGCCGGAAAGCACGGGAGAATCCGCCGGCTCCACGGCCACAATCTGTATTTTGGGATTCTTGGACTTCAGATAGGTGCCCACGCCGGTAATGGTTCCGCCGGTGCCCACACCCGCCACAAAAATGTCCACCCTGCCGTCCGTATCCTCCCAGATTTCCGGCCCGGTTGTGGCCGCATGGACCGCCGGGTTGGCAGGATTATCGAACTGCCCCAGGATCACGGAGCCCTGGATCTCCCCGCGGAGTTCCTCCGCCTTGGCGATGGCCCCCTTCATGCCCTTTGCACCCTCGGTAAGCACCAGCTCGGCCCCGTATGCCTTCAGCAGGTTCCTGCGCTCCACGCTCATGGTATCCGGCAGCGTCAGGATCATATGATAGCCCTTGGCGGCGGCCACGCTGGCCAGCCCGATCCCCGTATTGCCGGAGGTGGGCTCAATGATGGTGGCGCCGGGCTTTAAGATGCCCTTCTTCTCCGCGTCCTCCACCATGGCCAGGGCGATTCTGTCCTTCACGCTTCCGGCAGGGTTGAGGTACTCCAGCTTCGCCAGGATCTCCGCCCCCTCCACATGATTTGCCTTCTGATAATTCTCCACGCGCAGAAGGGGAGTCCCCCCGATCAGCTCTGTTGCCTTAGTATAAATTCTGCTCATCTCTCTTTTCCTCTCTTTCCTAGTTTTCCTAGTGATTATGTAGGAATATCTTTGTCTCCCACTATATACCCCTTTTGCGGGAATGTCAACAGGAAAAAGGATTTTTTTGACAATCGGTTTTTCATGGGGTATACTCTTTCTATCAAAAAGAACAGCTTGCCGGGGACAAGCCCGGGCTCCCTGCCCTGGCGCGCTCCCCCAAAAGGAGAATTCATGGATCAAACCGTCTACCAGGTACCCTGCGTCTATCCCCTGAGAGGCCGCCGAAGCGAGCCGCTGCGCGTGCAGGTGCCCGGCTCCAAAAGCATCACCAACCGTGCCCTCCTGCTGGCCACGCTGGCCCAGGGCACTTCCACCCTAAGGGGCGTACTCTTCTCCGACGACTCCCGGCACTTTTTAAAATGCGTGCAGGATCTGGGCTTTGAGACCGCCGTCGACGAAGAGGCCAAAACCGTCTCCATCACCGGTCTGGGAGGCCGGATCCCCCGCAGGGAAGCCAGCCTGTACGTGGGCAGTGCCGGCACGGCCGCCCGTTTTCTGGCGGCCGCTCTGGGGACGGCGGAAGGCGTCTACCACATGGACGCCTCGGATCAGATGCGCAGACGGCCCATGGCGCCCCTGCTTGACTCCTTAAGAGAGCTGGGCTGTGAAGTTTCCTTTGAGGGACAGGAGGGATTCTTTCCCTTTACCCTGACAGGACACGGCTTCGGCCGGGATCACATTACAGTGGATATCGGCCGCAGCAGCCAGTTTCTCAGCGCCCTGCTCATCGCCTCCTGCCTCTCCCCCCGGGATATGACCGTGCAGGTGGAGGGCACCCACGGCATGGCATACATTGAAATCACCCGGCGGATGATGGAACAGTTCGGCGTAACCGTCCGGCAGGATCCTTCGGGAGCCTATCGGATCCCCGCCGGCCAGTCCTACCGGGCCCTGGATTATTCCGTGGAGCCCGACGTATCCGGCGCCTGCTACTTTTACGCCCTCTCCCCCCTGCTGGGCATCCCTGTACAGGTCACCCATGTCACCTCCGATTCCATGCAGGGAGATCTGGCTTTTCTCTCCCTTCTGGAGCGGATGGGCTGCCGTCTGACTCATCAGCCGGAGGGGATCACTGTCCTTCCCCCCAGGGAGGGCGTGTACTGGGGCATTGAGGCAGACATGTCCGCCTGCTCCGACCAGGCCATCACTCTGGCGGTGCTGGGCGTATACGCCTCCTGTCCCACTACCATCACCGGCATCGGCCATATCCGCTTCCAGGAGTGCAACCGCCTGGAGGCCGTCGTGACGCAGCTGGGCCGGCTGGGGATCCGCTGTGAATCCACCCCCGACAGCATCACCGTCCACCCCGGCAGGCCCCGTCCCGGCAAGGTGGACACCTATGAGGATCACCGGATGGCCATGGGCTTTTCCCTGCTGGGACTGAGAACACCCGGCATTGTCATAGACAATCCCGGGTGCTGCAAAAAAACCTTTGAAAACTATTTTGAATGTCTGGATGCCTGCGTGGGGCAGCTGCAGTCCTAGTCTGCGGGATTTGCGGCCCCTCCCGCCGGGTATGCCAGAAATTTCATGGCGTTTTCCGCCTCCCACCGGGCATATCTCTCCCCCGATATCCGGATCATTTCTTCCTTTTTCCGGCCATACTTTTCCACAAGGCCCTGACCGTCCGCAGAAAGGATCCGCACCGGGATCAGCTTTTCCCCGGCCCGGAGCTTTTCACAGACCCTGGAGTGGCCGGCAGCAATGAAATAGAAATGATCCTTCTCTATCACCTCCACCGGGCAGCTTCCCTCATCCGCCCCGCCGGGCTCATCCAATGACCTTGTGGGGAACAGTCTGCGGGGAGACAGATACACCTCCTGTTCTCCGCCGCCCTCCTTCGCCTTCTCCCACACAAACCGGGCCAGTTCCTCGGGCGTAATAAAGGTGGAATCCACAATCAGATCGTAATTGGAGAAATCCGTGGTGTGCACGGAATAAATCTCCGCGAATCGGGAGTCCTCCAGCTGCTTTCTCCTGCGCAGGCTCTCCGCCGCCTCCTCCAGGGAGCCGTACTGCTCCACCGCTCCCCGATTGGCTCCAATCACCCGCTCAGCCGCCATATAGGCGTCCACCGTCACATACACCTTAAAGGACCTGTCCGCAAAATGCCAGGCCATCCGGGAATCGAACACCACATCCCTGTCCTGATTGCTCCGGGAAATCTCCACCGTCCGCTCGTCGATCATCCTGTCGTAGATATTGTTTACGTCGTTGGACATCAGCTGATTGAGCTCCAGTGTCGTGATCCCCTTTTCTCTGGCAATCTCCCGCTGAATACTTCCGGTGGAATAAAAGGTAAAGCCGTAATCCTTCTCCAGAATCTTCGCCACCGTGGTCTTTCCGCTTCCCAGCTCTCCTGTGATCGTTATGAACATACCCTTCTCCCTTCCCTGGACGGATTTTTGCCGGTACCCTGTCTCCGGCACCCTGCCTCTGCGGAACCCCGGCGCACATTCTATCCGAAAGTCCGCGGATGCTTTCCAGTCCACAGATGCTTTTGCTGTGGACATTGTAGCACAGGCCGGCCGGGATTTCCAGATCAAACGGACTTATTTTTGCAGGAAGGATCCCCGGGCTCCGCCGGGCATAGGCCCGCCAGACATGCCCTGGCATAAAACCGGAACTTATTGCCCGCCTCCTGGAGAGAGCCAATGGCATAGCACCCATCCTTCGTTTTCCCCACACAGTTGATCAAGGGGGAGGACAATAGGCCCAGCATATCCTCAATTTCCTCCATGGTGGGGCTGACTGCAAAACGCGCATCGTCCCTCAAGGACCGGTACAGATCTCTCACCGACAAAATCCCCTCTGTCACCGGGTCGGCGCTCTCACTGGCCAGACAGCTCATAATGGCGTCCGCCAAGAGCCCGTACCGCCGGATCCGTTCCCTCGGGGCATCCAGCACTCCGAGATCCACAAGCCCGGACTGTTCAAAGACGGTTCTGTAGTCCTCGCTTGTGAGCGGCACCTCCCTGTGGCTGCGGATCAGCCGCTCCAAATCGTCCACGCCAATCAGGGCCACCTTATGCTCCCTGGCCCTTTTGACCAGCCTCTCTCCCTGAAAGGAGCAGCCCACAATGGCCGAGTAGTCGGCCCCGTGAATCTTCCGGTGCTCCTGCAGCGTGTCAAAATCGATCATGCCCTCCGTCACATTCCCGGAACTCGTAGATTTCCCGTCCACGGCCACCACATACGAAAATTTAGGCGAGGTCTGGGCCTGAACCAGCACATCCGTCCTGCCGGGCCCTCCCAGCCACTGGGCCCTAAATCCCAGGAACTCAAAGGCCCGTTTGACCGCCTTTTCCAGACAGCTGGGATCTGCGGAATCCTTGGCGGACAGTCTCAGCTCCAGGATCATATCCTCCACGCCCTGGTCCGAGGCCGGAAGCACCTCCGCCTTGGCCGTCACATCCGCCCCCGCTTTTGGGGGAACCGGGCTCACTCCCATTTCCTTCAGCAGATTTCTGCCTCTCTGGGTCAGACAATACCCTTCCGTCCCATCCTCCCTCAACAGGCCGGCCTGCCCCAGCAGAATCAGCCGCTTACGGATCTCGTCAATGCTTTCTCTCTCAAACCCGTAGGATACTTTGGCAGCCGCCGCCAATTCCTTCCCGTTTTTACTGCCCTTTGTCAGCTCCGCCAGCAGTTCAAACACAAACAGATACCGGCTGTGCAGGCAGGCCGCCAAGTTCATGTAGGTGGCATCCGACAGCCAGGTGCTTCCCAGCTGTGAAATCTGATAGGTGCTCCTGGATCTTCGGTCCACAAAACCCAGATTGACCAAAAAAGTCAGGAACATGTTGGAGGAAGAAACCGCGATCCCGTACAGGCTCATGGAATACTTCCGAATTTCCTCCACCGTGGTTTCCTGGCTCAGCAGCTGCAGATATCCGACAATTGTATGTAATGCCTCCGATGTCCTTCCGGGAATGTAGCCGATGGGCATCCGCCGCGGCTGGCTCACGCTCTCTCCCCGGCACAGCTCCAGCGCCCAATCCGAAACGGGCAGCTGCGTCTCGCTCCCGGTGGGGTCCTTTTCAAAGACCAGATCCTCCGGATGTACGATTTGGATCCTCTGCAAAAAGTCTGCCCCCTTTTCCGTCAGGCCATACTCCAGCTTATAATCTTCAAATCTTACAAGCCCCACCTCCCGAAACCACGACAGCCGGTTCCCGATTTCCGATCTCGTTCTCCATTTTATTTTGTATTTGTCAGCCGCGATCTCCAGCAGATCCGACGACCGGAGCGGCGTTTGCAGATAATACAGAATCTCCCCCATAAAAATTACAGAGGAACAGAAAACCGCCGTCACATAAAGGCCGTCCCCATCATCCAGGCAGGCCTTCGCCTCTTCCGTCAGCTTCCAGACCCCGTTCTCCTTATTGACCAGCCCCACCGGCCGCAGCCACTCGCACAGCCGGTCCAGAGTGGATCTGCTCCCACTCTCTTCAAAGATCATGATCCTGTGGGGAGATTCCCCGCTTTGAACAGCCTGCAGGATCTGACGGATCGCGCCCAGCTGGCCATCCTTCCCTCTGGGGAGCTTTGGCATTGAAAATGTTTTCTGTTTCCACTCACGATTCTCTGGATAATTCAAAATTGTCATCCCCCTTCTCCTTCCCATCCGGCGCAGCCTGCGGCGGGCTTCCCGGTCAAAGCGCCCGCTGGAGCTTGCGGATCAGCCCCTCGTCGGCCGGCAGCCACTCCACACTGTCCAGATTTTCCTTGGTAAGCCACCTGGCCGCCTCATGCTCCTTCAGCACCAGGCTGCCGGATTTGACCGCACACAGGAAGCATTGCATGGTCAGGTGGAACTCCGGATAATCGTACTCCACCGTATCAAACAGCTCTCCCACCTCAATCTCCGTATCCAGTTCCTCCCGGATTTCCCGCTGCAGAGCCTGCTGCGGGGTTTCCCCGGCCTCCATCTTGCCGCCCGGGAACTCCCAGCCATCCTTAAACTCCCCGTATCCCCTCTGGGTGGCAAAGATTTTATCACCGCTTCTTATGATTGCGGCGACAACTGCAATGTGTTTTCTGATGGTAATCTCTTCCGGGACAAAGATATCCTTCTCACACACTAAATAAATGTTTTGACCCATTTTCCCCTCGAAATAATTCATCAACCTTAAGTTTGCATCCCACTTGGCCTGGGGATAAGACCCATATCTTTTCTTTACATCCCCCATTCGCTCCTTGATATCAAGGACTCCCTCCGCTCCTGCCAGACTGTCGCACAGCTGGATCAGCCGGTCATATTCATCATATTCGGTTTTGCTCAATTCCCTTTTGATGAGCTCCAGTTCTTCCTCTGAAACGTCAAATTTCCCGATGTATTCCTCCACTGTGTGGTTATGAAAGGAATGTGTCAGACATATTTTCGCAGCCTCATCATATCCCAGCGATTTCATATAGGTAAAGCCGTCTGAAACATGACCCAAATGTCTCACTCCGAATTTCCTGCCTATATCATGCAGCAGCCCCAGGATATAGGCTTTCTCGGGATCCATATCTCCGCACGCGTCTGCAATTTTCTCTGCACAGTGCGCTGCCGTTAAGCTGTGCTTCCCCCAGGGCCCCGGATTGCAGGCCAAAGCGTCACGAACTAATTCCAGCGCTTCCTCTCTTGTTGGCAGCATAAAAAATACCTTCCTTTTTTATTTCTTCCTTCCCTGCCGACATTATACCACTTTATAGCCCCCTTTGCCACTATAAACTGGGAGCGGTCCGCGCTCCCAGCTTACAATGTCCACATTCGGGTCCGGTGTACAGTGTCCGCAGGGCACATCCGGCATACGGCGGCCGCAGGGCACATCTGGCACACAGCGGCTGCTGTAGGCATATCCGGCACACAGCGGCTGCAGGCGCTTGCATGCCTCCGGGAGATAGGATATAATGGGGAAAACAGTTTCAGACGAAAGGACCTCCTTTTACAATGCAAACCGCGCGAAATACCAGATACCTTTCTCTGTTTGCCACATTCCTGAAAATTGGGGCGTTCACCTTTGGGGGCGGCTACGCCATGATACCTCTCATTCAGGAAGAGGTTGTGAAGAAGAAAAAATGGATAACGGATGATGACATCCTGGAAATTATCGCCATAGCCGAGTCCACGCCGGGCCCCATCGCCATCAATGCGGCTACCTTCATCGGATACAGATCCGCCGGATTCTTCGGCGCGCTGCTGGCCACGGCGGGAGTCGTCCTGCCCTCATTTGCGATCATCGCCGTACTGTCCCTTGTGCTGAGACAATTCAAGGAGCTTCTCATGGTGCGGTATGCCTTTTTCGGCATCCGGGCGGGTGTTCTGGCCCTGCTCCTGAAAGCGCTGTGGTCCATGTACCGTAAGCGCAAAGTAATAGTGTGTATCCACTAATCCGCCTTTGATCGGTTCACACAACACTCTTGGACCGGATT
>CANQOL010000004.1 GCA_947625475.1 uncultured Acetatifactor sp. | reverse complement strand
CTTCTGTATTTTGATAAGCTGTACGATAAGTTCAGCGATGCGGAGAAAAAGGAGTTTATCAGCAGTTTTATTGAAAGCGTGGAGATTTACCCGGAAAAGCTGCAGGGCGGGCGGTTCCTGAAACGGATAGAGTTCCGCTTTCCGGTGTTTTTTAATGATCAGCAAGTGGATATGCTGAGTTGGGACGAAAAAGGTACAGTTAAGACGGTAGTCTTGATGTCAAGAACATCTTGTATATAGTTATCACGTACTGTACAATATATTGTGTTTTTAGACGAATTTAACAAAAACAGTATCGCATGTTGAACAATGGAAACTTTGTGATACATTTATAGATATTGGATCGGCAAAATCAGGATCACCACGGGGCGAGTTTGAAAGGATGCTAAAGGAATGTGAACTCAATATCGACAGCGAAATGATGATTTCAATATATAGAGTCCTTTACAGACTCATTTACCAAGGAATACGAATATTTGGTAAAGGACAACCATCCACCCATTATTTCAGAGGATGTTTTCCAAAACGCGCAGTAAAATAGAATGACATTATAAATTTATCATTTATTCGATACAAAACTATAGAGGAGGCTTTAAATATGTCAACAACAATAGAAGTTAACAAACAAAGCGTAGAAGCACTCTTGGGAAGCGGTAAATCGAAACCATTTGTTATTCCGGAATACCAGCGCCCTTATGCGTGGACAGATGAGCAGGTGGAAACACTCTTTGAAGATTTATGGGAGTTTACAGCCACAAGCGGTGGTACAGAGCGAGAAAGCTCATATTTCCTTGGAAGTATCGTTTCTTATGAGAACGAAAATGGTGAGCAGGAAATAATCGATGGCCAGCAGCGAATTACATCATTGTTCTTGCTGTTGCGTGCCATTTATACAAAGTTGGTTGCAACCCCGGCATCAGAGAGAACTGCAGAGGCCAATAACTTTATTGGGAAAATCGAACCAGCTATTTGGAGAACGAATAAGCTTACAGGAACAGTGGACTACAAGAATATTCTGCTGACATCACGTGTTGTGAACAATGATGGAAATGAGATCCTTCGCTCGATTCTTGAAACTGGACACGCAGACGAGAATGCTAAAGACAACTATTCAAAGAATTATCGATACTTCCAGGAATTGTTTGATAAGCATTCTACAGAGAACCCTTTGATGGTATATCAGTTTATTTATGCATTACTGAATCAAGCTATTTTGCTTCCGATTACAGCGGATACACAGGATACTGCTTTAACAATCTTCTCAACATTGAATGATAGAGGCATGCCTTTGTCAGATGCAGATATTTTTAAAGCAAAGATTTATAACCAGCTTGAACCGGAAGATAAAAAAGCCTTTATCGAGAGATGGAAGGATTTAGATGAGCAGGCTACAGATGCAAACGAAAGCATTCAGCAACTGTTCTATTACAATATGTTTTATTATCGTGCCTTGGAGCAGGATACTAAGACAACTACTCCCGGCGTAAGAAAGTATTATGCTGCCAATAAATTTGAGCGTTTATATAAACCAAAACTGATAGATATACTATTTGTGATTTTGAACCTATGGAAAGTTGTCAACAAGGGTGAAGAAATAGAGGATGAGGCTTGGTCGAAGAATATGAAAATCAAGCAGACACTCGATACTTTGAGTTCTTATCCAAATGAGTTCTGGAAATATCCGGTAGTAATTTATTATATATGTTATCGACATGAAGAAAATTTCGAAGCGCGGTTTGCACTATTCTTGAATAAGCTTCTTATGGAATTGATGACAAAGTATCTTATGATTCCGACCATCAATGCTGTAAAGCCAGATATTCTGAAATTGAATTCAGCAATCGTTGCTTCTGATGTACCAACATTTGAATTCAAGAATATTGATTTGACTCAGCTGGAACCTTATATTCAGAATCCTAACCGTAATGCGGTACGTATGCTTTTGAAGACATTGGCGTATGAGCAGCAAGATGAGCTTCTGCCTGCAAAATGGGAAATTGAGCATATCTTCCCTCAGAAGTGGCAGACAAACTATTTTCCGGATGAATCAGATGCGATCATCAAGGAAAAGATTGAGCATATAGGTAATAAACTCCCTTTTGAAAAGAAGCTGAATATCGTGGCCGGTAATGGCTATTTTGGAAAGAAGAAAAAGGAATACTCTGCTTCTAAAATCGCTATTACAAAGGCTCTTGGAACATCCGATGTTTCTGATTGGAATATGGATTCTATTATGAAACGTGACATTCGTGTTTCTGATGAAATCATAGCTATACTCAATAGATGGAATAATGAGTATTTGAATATTCCTGTTGATGAAATAAAAGCGGAAGAACCATCAGAAGAAGATTTGGCTCGTATAGAAGAATTCAAGAAGAAGGGGTGGATATAAGGTCCTTTTGATGAATCCAAACATGAATGTTTATCAAATCCATATTCCTTGAACTGTTCCTCCGCAATCTCATCTTGAATGAGAGCAATCCTCTTCATAACCGGGCACTGCATATTAGTGGGGCATTCAAAGAAACAGAAAAACCGGACATTGAAACGACAAAACCGGACATTGAGGTACTAAAACCGGACATTAAAACATCCAGAGCCTCTGATCTGTTAAAGGAAATGGCAGAACATGGAATCATTGAGGCGATGGGATTTTCGATCTGTTCCGTCCGAGCGAAGTCTTGAAGCAGTCGACAAATTTGTGCGTTTGCACATAAATCTGCAAACAATAAACGAATGGGGATTTGCGCATGAAATAGATGAATATGAACGGGGATTTGCGTCAAAAATAGGTTTACATGATTTTACGGAACATAACATTCCGCTTCCACCCTGAGAAATTATGCACAATTTCTCCAATCTTTTTATACCCTAACGCCTCTATGTTCCTAATAGAGTACACATTATCCGGGCAGACCATACACCATGTACACTTATACTGGATCTTTTTTGCGATGCGAATAGTTTCCTCCATCAACTGCTGTTGAAGCCTCTTTCCTCTATCTTTAGGGTCAACAAAGACACAGTCGAAATAGAGACACTTTGAGGTATTAAGAGGTATGCCACTCTGTTTAACCATCTCAGCATCTGCGTGGTAATCCCCTGCAATACTTACAGCACTAATCCTATCGTCATACAGGGCTAGGAGTAATATCCCGTTATTTTCAAACAAGGAGTATACCTCGTCCCTCGATGTTTGTATATACCAGAAATCTTCTTTTAACGCCTTGTCGACATAATCCTGGAGAGCCATGATATCATCTATGTAGTAATCCAGGTCTCGTTTATCCATTATACGAATAATATCAAACTCCATTGTTAATCCTACTAAAATATAGTGGAGCCGAGGCCGAAGCTCGCTCCCTGCAGTCCAATGTGACCTTATCGTGGTTGCCCACGTCCAAATGCTTATGTCCCTTCAACCTGCTGGATCGGATTGATATGTGTATGGCAGAATTCACCCTGATAGGCCGTGCCGTCACGCATATCTGTACATCCGAATAATCCCAGCTTCGGCCACCCCAACGAAATCATACGATTTCAAAGACCAAACCGCGGCAGATGTGAAACATTCTTCTGTTCACCGGCTGTTCCTAATTCCAAACTTCTTATAATTGGAACAGGTTTCCTTTTTTGCATTTTAAAACGTTCAGTCATACACCGAAGCATTTCAATTTGTTGATATTTTTCATTATACCACGGATCCGGCAAAATGCCAATTCTTGTATTTCTTGACTTTCCGGGCGTTCAGAGGATTGATAGACAGACGTGCAGGCAGGCCGGATAAAAAAGTGTAAAAAAAATTCGTAGAGTGCTTTACTCTGCGAACCCGACGTCAATTGATACTATTTATTATATGTATGGTCGCGCAGTTTGTCAAGATATATCCACAATCGACTGCTTTTTTGGTTTTTCTTCATCTTATTGCAAAGTACGGAAACTCAAGATCGCCTGAATTGGCTTTGCAAATTCTTTCATATTTTTTCAATGTAATGGTTATAAGAACCGCCCATCTTCTGTCAAAATGGCACTTGGAGGTGAGAATTATGCCAAAACAGGGAAAAATTATTTACCTGAGAAAAGACGGGCGATGGGAAGGACGATTCATCAAGAGCAGGATTGCCGGAAAAACGCATTATGGATATGTGTTTGGCAAGACCTATGAAGAAGCAGAGCAGAAATTAAATGCCGCTTTTTCCAAGGATATTATATCCAAGGATATTGTATCCAAGGAAACGGTATCCATTTACAGTCAGGAAAGTCCCTTTTCTGGATTCGCTAAGGAATGGCTTCTCCTGAGGGCTCCGCAGCTCAAGGCGTCAAGTGTTGCAAAATACACAAATTTATTGAACTTGTACCTGCTGCCGGCTTTCGGAAGCAGGCAGATAACCGGTATTTTACGCTCTGATATAATTCGATGGAGCCAAGAACTCTTGACAAACGGAGGGGCAAAGGCGGAAGGCTTAGCGCCAAAGACAGTTAACAGTATTCTGTCATTAATGAGAAATATCCTGGAGTTTGCAGCAAGGGAAAAGAATATCCAAACCGCAGATATCAAGGATATTTCTGTTAAGCAGCCTCAAAGGCCTGCGCGAATACTGAGCAGAGCGGAGCAGCAAAGGCTGAGCAGCTACCTGCAGGAGCATCTTACGCCCTGTAATATGGGAATTCTGCTCTGCCTTTATACCGGTTTGCGAATCGGTGAAATTTGTGCTTTAACATGGGCGGATATCCATATCGAAGAGCAATGCCTATATATCCATCAGACTATGCAGAGAATTCAAATGAAAGAAAGCTCTGAAAAAAAGACCGTAGTTGTAATTCTTCCGCCGAAGAGCGCCTGTTCTATTCGCAGGATTCCCGTTCCGGATGAAATCAGTCAATTGCTTCGGCCGCTGCGAAAACAGGATAATGCCTATCTGCTTACCGGTACGGTTCATAGTTATATGGAACCCCGCAATATGGAAAATCGTTTTAAAGCAATCATCAGGGAATGTAATATCAACGATATCAATTTTCATGCCCTGCGCCACACATTTGCTACCAGATGTGTTGAGTTGGGATTCGATGTCAAAAGTCTAAGTGAGATTCTTGGGCATGCAAGCGTCAATATTACGATGAACCGCTATGTGCACCCGTCTATGGAGCTCAAACAGAAAAACATGAACCTGCTCTCCGAACTTCTGACCATAAAATAGCCGTCAAATTCAAACACTCAAAAAGCCGCCAGATCCCATAAAATCAAGGGCTGTGGCGGCTTTTTCGCAGAGTAAAGCACTCTAAGAAAGAAAGGGGAAGACAGTGGCAATTTTAGCGGGGGGACTTTCAGTTAAAACATTGGTCATTATTGCCGGAGCCGTTATCCTGATATATGGGATCTGCATGGGAGGCGGCAAGAAAGGCAATAGCAAGGATAACGGCAAGTATTATGACAAAAAAGAAGAAAATCCATATGTACATGCAGGAAAATTAGCAAGTGATGATTATGCTCCGAAAGGCTCCGGACGGTATAAGGATAAGGACGGAAAGACGCATAGGGAGAAATAGAGAGTTGACATTTGTGATTTTTCACAAATGTTACAAATAAACTATTACAAATAGGAGGAAAACGAAAATGAATAAGAGTAGTATGTTTATGGGATGCCCTAACATGGACGTGGTTGAGGAGAGAGGTAGATTTGTCTGTAGATGCAGGGCACAAAATAATGCGGTACTTAATGAAAATGTTGTGATGACGGTTTGCGTGGATAGTAACGCTTCGACTTATTGGGGTACCGCCAACTCGGCATATTGCCACTGCAAGAGGCCCGCTAAAGATCAGGATAAGCCGGCCAGTTATGATAGTTGCAGATATAACAGGGGAATTTACAGATAGAACAGACAGTCGGAATTGCCGGCAGCGCTGTTCCCGGTTTCGGGCTTGCTGCACTGCGTTCGGAGTATAAATTTTGATATTGTGAATCTGTTTTTGCAGGCATGCATTATTTGTGCGTGCCTGCATTTCTAAAACATTTATATTAGAAAGGTTTGAGAAGGAGTTTTTTATGAAGTGTCCAGAATGGTATCGTGCAGAAGGGGGCCCCAAAAAATATGGCCCGGATATTGATATATGCAAGGTAAATAATGATCCGCTGTCAGAGGATCAGATTAATCAGATGTGCCGGAATAATTGTGTTTCCTGCTGTTTGTATAGAAGCAGGCATGGTTCCGCCAGACCGAATTCGCAAAACCGGAACAACAAGCGGGGCTCGTCCGGTGTAATGGGCATTGTATTTATAATAGCAGCAGTTGCGATAGTTACAAAATTGCTTGGTATATGGTAAAAAGATAATATTTTGTTGATACAATTGATACATGTCCCATAAATTCAACCAGAAGTTGAAGGGGTATACCATATATACCTTTTTAATGCCTGGTTGTTTTTTTTGTAAAACTAATATAATATGAAAGTGGCTCTATTGGCGGCGCGGAATCACTCCTTGCCGGAATAACATGTATGAGGCGGCTGATTGTAAGGAGCCTTTTAATATATCAAGGCCGGGGAGGCTTAAAATGTTAAAAGTTCAATATTATGAGACCAAAAAGGATCTTTATAATGATTTAGTTAATTCGGGCGGGAAGACAGTCCTGTATGACGAGAGTATGTTCACAGGACTTATGTGTGGCAGCATCGCTGATGAAGAAGACCGCCCGCCATTTAGGGACGCGGAGAGTCAAATGATTTTGAAAGAGTCGTTTGGGATCGAACTGGTGGAGGACGACTGGTACAGCATTATCAGCGATGGAAGGCGGACCTGCCTATCAGATCTTTCATCGGATCTTAAGTATGCTCTGGTATTGATCGACGAGTCGCGGAATGGAAATTACCTTAAGGCCAAGTTCATGCAGGCTCCTGTATGGGATGCGGTGAGAAAGGTCCCGTTCGATATTTTAATTGCCTGTACGTGGGAAGATATTTTCTGGACGGCGGGCAGCGGTAAGCTGCCGTACAGTGATTATGTGATCTATGGGCTGCCATACGGCGGGGACAACGGAATATACGTATGCCGTCTGGACAGTATGATAGATAACGATTTTTATACTCCGATGCGTCCTGTGAAGCCGGGAGAGTTTAGAGAGGGGGTGGATATCGAAAATTATTTGTATATCGGCAAAGACGGTAAATATTATGCTTCGGGTCTGTCTGGGATCCTGCGTTTTTACTGGCGGCAGCATCTGGACGAAATGCTGGAGTATATTGATAATCTGAAATATCCTAAGAAGTTGAAGATGATTGAAGATACTTATTCCATATCTGAATTCAATAAGATGATCGAGCCGGAGCTTAAGGAAGGTATTTTTGAAGCGGCTGACGGAGATTATCTGTGGCAGCTGAATATGTGTAAGAAAAAATATAAGAAGGGTGAGATCACAGCTGCAGAGTACAGGGGCGAGGTAGATAGGCTCAGGAAGACAGATGGCTATCAGGAATATTTATATTACCGCGACAAGTTTAAAATCGTAAATCATATGTATGAGCTGCCGCCAAAGGAGATGTATTGGCGTAAAGTTCCGATTTTGTCAGTCAGGATAAATAAGGACGGCAGCTATATGATTGGCGGAGGTATCTCTAATAAGTACCCTTGGCAGGAGGAGATCCTTGGGGATGCCATAGATATGCGCTCCAGCGACTATGATACGTTTCTGTTATATGTAGACGCCAATGAAATGATAGATAGACCGGAGGATTTGGATAAAATGACGTGGGCGATTTGGGTGCGCCAGGACTCCATTGAGTTATTTGATAAATGGGACGGACTTCGGTTGTTTGCCGTGGCGGTCAGGAATGCGCTGGCATCGGGCAGATGTGAGATAAGCGAAGCATTTTATTGAGCGAAAGGCACAAGAACCGTATTGGGAGGGAACTTCTTTCCGGGCAGAGAATAGAAAGACGGTAAATGTATGGTAATTCAAGTATTTAGTGAAAAGATACCGGAGAATATCCAGGCAATGTTGGCTGACCTGGATGGCAGTATTTCAGTGAGGGAGGAATATGTCCACTCGCTCATAAATGATTTTAACGTTTCGCTGGAGGAAATAAAGTATTCATTCTTGCAGTATTCTGAGGAAGAACTGTCAAACATACGTGTACTTATACACAATCATTTTAGAGAGGTTTGCGAAAGGCTGGTTAATGTCATAGAAGGCAGGATTGAAGATTTGGATGTGCATATGGCGGCCCGGCTTCTGACCTTCTGTATGTTTGAGGAAATAGATGGCGAAGAAGGACATCAGCTGGCTGATGCGGTGCTGCTCTCCTTGATCAATCATTTGTTAACTGACAGAACGGAGGCGGATCTGATACTGAATTTGTTCCGGGGTATCGATAAATGGTACTCATGATGGGAGACAGTTGTGTTGTATGCTCAAATAAACCGTGTATGCTGGGGAGGGCAGGACGATGAGTACAGAAAACAGCAATGCCGGGAATCCGGCGAATGAGATTAAGGATTATATGGAAAAGATTAAGCAGGATATGATAAAGGAATATGGAAATGACCCGGATATTGACCTGGATGTGAATTATGACCGTGCAATAGGGAATACAAGGCGTCCTGTGTTTATGGTCCGTGGAAAGGCAATCACACATGAGCAGGCTGTTCGGGTGCTTGCGGAGATGGAGCCGTTATTCTCCGGGTGGAAGAAGGATGACCTGCGATTCAACGATACGGGAAGGATCGACGAGAGGAATTTCAGGCATACACTGTATACCTGTCTGTATCGTCAGGGTTACAATTGGCTTGCTTCCTGGCTGATGAGTGACGGTACAGTTGGCGGCAACATTCTGGAGGGCAAGTATCCGGAGCTCGATGAGATACTGCCAGCGTGGGTGGACTTGGCAAAGAAGTGTCCATTTCTTGATTTAGCAGTCGGGTATACAACCGTGAATGAGTCAATGTGCTGGTTCTGTAAGTACAGCGAGATTGACGAACAGACTGGGGAGTATTATGACGAGGATGACGGTATCACGATGCGTCCGGGCCCTGATGATGAGTTTAATGTTGAAACTCTTTGTATGCAGGATTGTATGAAGTACAAGGAGCTTCTTAAGACCTATGCCAATGGCGATGTCGACTGGCCGAGAATAAAGCCCACAGAGTATGAGTACTTTTATGCAAGCGGGTACAATGTCCGCGAACATAATAAGTTCATGTGGAAATTTGTCCGCGGCTGCATCATCATCAGGGACGGGCATGTGAGTATGTACTGGGGTGAGGAAGGCCGTGACAAGTTCAAGGAATATTACGATCGGTACAATGATCCCTGTCTTGACGGATTGTACGGCGGTCAGATTACACAGACAGGCAAGTGGCATCTGTGGAGCAGGCAGGATATTATTGACGCTTTTGCATACAAGGGCCTTCCGGCTGAGTGCTATGATATTGCAGTGGAGTACAATTTTATCACGGCAATACCGGATGATGCTCCGATTTTAACAGCTGAATGGCTGAGAAAGGCACATAGGGAAATGTGCGGGAAATGGAATATCCCAATCGAGTAAAAGCTCTGGGCAGAAGCCGCAGGCTAAAGGAGAAAATCCATGTCTGAGGAAGATTTTATCGACACATTTATTCCGTCTAAGGACACGCGGATCTATCTGCACAGTATCCGTCATGAATTTACCGTCCTGGAGAAAGCGACGATTGCAGCGAACCACCGAATGGTTTCCAATAAAGAAAAGGTGAGGTGGCTGACGGATTTTGCGGACGCGGCTGCAGAGGAAACGCTCAGGAGCCGGATTCTTGCTGCGATATCGGAAATAAAGGAAAGCGGGAGGGAAGGAAACGATTGCTCTGAGGCGCTTTTTGACTATGTATATATTCCCCATAATTTCCGGCATGGCGATATTGTGCGGGGATTGTGCGGGAATTTTAAAACGGAGCCATATCGGGAGACAGTGGGGATTATTTTGGGATATTTTGAGGAAGAGTATGAGCGCTGCAGGAATATGGGCGGTCAAGGCCTGGATTATTCGGATGTACAGTTACGCGTAGATATTAAATTTGACGGCACGGCCTATCAGGGCGGATTTTGCCACACACATATCAACCCGATCTATATTGAAAGGTTGAAGCTGCAGGAGGACGATGAGCGGCGGGCATATCTTGACTGTTTAGCTGGCAGCTCGGGTTTGGGAAAAAGCTTGGAGGTAAATGATGAAGTTATTTGATGTGATTGCAGGTGAGAAAGAATTAGATCGGCATTTTGTGACGTGCCGGAACAATAAATATATGGTTGAGGTATTGGAGGAATGGGCTGATGACGGTTTAATATATAGAGACGGAAGCAATCAATTTGTGAAAGAATTTCAAACGGCATTTGATTCAGCGTTATGGAAATTATATTGCAGTCAGGTACTGAAAAAATTGGGATGCAAAATGGATTTAATACACGAAGCACCTCTACTGATGGAATGTGCAGCGGCAAATACTGCAGCAGAGCATAACGCACTTAGCGGCCTGAATCAAGATGTGGATGAAATGGTCTATGAACAGGTAATTAGTTTGAGCAATGCATTTTATTCAAAACACAGGAAATACAGCGATTCGTACTCAAAAAAAGAGTGGGCCACTAATAAACCGTATATTATAGCGATAGCCCCGTTGGAACGCCCCAGCTTCATGGTTACAGGGAATGAGGCCATTAGAGCATTACTGTTTGGGCGGCGTGCTCTGCGCGACATGGGAGAGGAAGAATTATTAAAGGGGATTTTTAAAAATGAAAATACGCCGCCGATGGGGCTGTTTAAGACAAAGGAATATGAAAATATAAGCGGTGTTTTGTTTAGTAATATTGCAGTAGATGGGAAGGTAGAAGCGCTGGGCAGCTGTCCGCGTAGTACATTTTGTCAGATAAGATACAACTCAAAATTTGACAGGCCGATTGTACGGTACGATAGCAGAATGAAATTTAGGGAGTTCGACGAAAGCTGCGAAATAATAAAGGCGTGTGTGGAAGAGGACGAAGAGAAGTGGGTGTATAAAAAATATATTTTTGAAAGACCGTTGTTAAGATGGGAAACCAATTATAAGGAAGACCTTTGCGACGGTTTATCTCTATATGTTAATCCATATGCAAAAAACAGGATAAGCGATGAAATGTTAGATAATTTTTTTGATAACGGTACTAATATTATAGGATACGATGTTCAAAAAGAGGAAAGTATTACAAGAGTTCATGATTTGTTTTTGATACAGAGAGATGTAATAACGCTTGTACCCAGCAGAGAAAGGATTAATTTTGCACAGATATTTATGAAATAATATATGGATTTGACAGAAAAGCAGATTAGAAAATTTACAACAGCGTGAGGGCAGTTATAGATCGCAAGATTTGTAACTGCCGTTTTGTGTTTACGGTACGAGAGGCGGCCGGGTGATATTGATTTTAAAAGTTGTTTACGGCAGCGGATTCACATCTGATTTTGACGAGGTTTAATTGCTATATTGCAAAATATGGGTCAGTCTGCTAAAATATAAAAAGAACACATGTTTGCGGACTTGAAGTCGCAATCTGCGACATCAAGATCCCGGGTGGAAGGGACGGTTCATTTTATGGCAGAGGAAATGAAAGAGGTTACGATGCCTGCAGAAATAGTGAAAATACAGAATCTGATATACGTGATCAGGGGGAAGCAGGTTATGATAGACAGTGATCTTGCTGTCCTCTACCAGGTGGAAACAAGGAGACTGAATGAGGCTGTAAAAAGGAACAGTTCCCGTTTCCCGGAGAGGTTCTGTTTCCAGCTTACAAAAGAGGAGTATGAAAACTTGAAGTCGCAATCTGCGACATCAAGTCTGGATGAAAATACTCATGGCGGCAGAAGGAAACTGCCTTTTGCGTTTACGGAACAGGGAATCGCGATGCTTTCTTCTGTATTGCGGAGTGAAGTTGCCGTTCAGGCGAGCATCCGGATCATGGATACCTTTGTTGAAATGCGAAAATATATGTCAAACGCCTCTTTGCTGTATGAGAAGATGAATGCAATGGAGATACGCCAGATCGCTATGGAGGAAAAGACGGAACGGCGGTTTGAGCAGGTTTTTGACTATATTGAATCCCATAAACAGGATAACCAGAAAATCTTTTTTGATGGACAGATTTTTGATGCCTTCAGCCTTATGACAGATTTGATCAGACAGGCGGAGGATCATATTGTGCTGATAGACGGATATGTGGATGTAGCCACCCTGAATATCCTGGCTAAAAGAAATCCGCAGGTTGATATCTGTATTTATACGCTTCCGAGTGCAAGGATAACTTCACAGGACATTCAGAATTTTAATGCCCAGTACCCTGGTCTGGAGGTAAAGCGCACAACTGCTTTTCATGATCGGTTTTTGATCATAGACCATACACAGGGATATCATATCGGGGCATCTATAAAGAATGCCGGGAAAAAATGTTTTGGGATCAACAGGATTGAGGATATGGGCGTGATCCATGACCTTATCCAGCGTGCTGAGATTACAAGCGCTTGAACCGGCTGGAAAAAAATTTTTACAGAAAAATTTATTGGAAAGTCCTCCCCCAATGCCGTTTTCAGCACAATATGTTATTGCGCATTATGCCAAATTTGGGAAAGACAGCGAAACGTTATATGCCGGTATTGCCGCACAGGACGGGGTTGAATTTACCGAAATGCGGGAGTCCTGACGGATGGGTTTCCTGATAAAAAAGGAGATTTTGCATGAAATTATATTGTATGTCGGATATTCACGGCTGTCTGGAAGCGTTTGAAGAGGCGTTGTCACTGGTGGAGGGGCATCTGGAGGAAGACGGTGTCAGGCTGATCCTCTTGGGAGATTACATCCACGGCGGGACGGACAACAGGGGCGTGCTGGACAGGATCATGGCGCTCCAGCATCGGTACGGTACGGATAAGGTCGTGGCGCTCATGGGAAACCATGAGGAATTTGTACTTCAGGGAGATTCCGATATTGACCGCCTGATAATCAGTACAATCTGGAAGGATGATAACGGCGGGGACGGCGCCGGAGAAGACGATAAATATATCCGCTGGATGGAAAATCTGCCCCGTTATTACACAGAGGGCAATACCGTTTTCGTTCATGCGGGTATCGATGAGGATGCCGGTGACCTGTGGGAGTGGGGAACGGGAGATGAGATATTTACCGGCAAATATCCCGCAGAGACAGGGCAGATTGAAGGGATTGACATGAAAGTGGTGGCAGGGCATGTGGGCACCGCCGAAATCTCGGGTGATCCCCGCTATCACGACATCTATTATGACGGGGCAAACCACTATTACATAGACGGGACGGTTCTTGACAGCGGCAGGATCCCCGTGCTGAAGGTGGATACGGAGACGGATCAATATTACAGAGTGACGGAAAGCGGAGATTGGCTGATTCTGCCCTATGAGGATGAGAACTTGTAGGGGATTTGAAAGATATGTGATGAATGCACAGCACAGGAGAAATTTATGATTCAAATGACGTTTGTAAGCAGGGAACCAATCAATAAGGGCTGGTCATGTGATCGGAAATACTGCGCTGTGACCGCTGACGGGACAAAATATCTTTTACGGATCACGCCCAAAGAGAAAAGCGCAAGCCGGGCGGATATGTTTCGTATGCAGCAGGAGGCAGCGGCGCTTGGTGTGCCCATGTGTAAACCTATTGCGTTCGGTGCCTGCGAGGATGGCGTATATACGGTTCAAACATGGATTGACGGGGATGACGCAGAGAGCGTGATTCCTTCCCTGCCGGATACCGAGCAGTATGTATATGGGTTGGAAGCCGGACGTATTTTGCGGAAAATCCATTCGATACCTGCTCCGGAAACGCAGGAGGACTGGGAAAGCCGTTTCAATCGGAAGATGGACTACAAAATCCAGAAATATACGGAGTGCCCGATCCATTATGAAAACGGACAGGCGTTCATCGACTGCATACGGGAAAACCGCCATTTGCTGAAAGGCCGGCCGCAGGTTTTCCAACATGGCGACTATCACATCGGCAATATGATGATAGACCGGGACGGAAAACTGCAAATCATTGATTTTGACCGGTATGATTTCGGCGACCCGTGGGAGGAATTTAACCGTATTGTATGGTGCGCCCAGAAATCCCCGCTCTTTGCGTCCGGCATGGTGAACGGTTACTTTGACGGCGATGTCCCGCCGGAATTCTGGAGGCTGCTTGCCCTTTATATAGCGGGCAATGCGCTTTCTTCCGTGTATTGGGCAATCCCATTCGGTCAGGATGAAATAAATACCATGCTGAATCAGGCGGACGATATCCTGCGCTGGTACGATAATATGCGCAATCCGGTGCCGGCATGGTATTTCAGGGGATATTATTTGCAATCTATTGATGGGATTCCGTTTAAGCTGAAAAGCGCTTTTGATTTCGGCTTTCTGAAAGAGTACGGAACGGTATTCAAAGTATTTGATGATCAGGATTCAGGAAATATCTGTTTTGGAACGGAAAAGGACGGACAGCGTTATTTTATCAAATTTGCCGGTGCCCCTACAGAGCGATATGGAGGCAGCCCTGAGGATGCGGTTGCCAGGTTAAAAGCCACATTACCGGTTTACAGAGATTTGAAACACAAGAATCTGATTAAATTTCTTGAAGCAAAGGATTTTGGCGGCGGCTTTATTATGGTATTCCAGTGGGCTGCCGGAGACTGTATGGGAGTCATGTATCCGGCGGCGCATCAGCGGTTTATGCAGCTTTCCTCCCGTGACCGGCTCCGCGTGTTCAGTGACATATTGGATTTCTTTGAATATATTGCCTCACAAAATTACGTTGCGATTGACTTTTATGACGGCAGCATCCTGTATGACTTTGAGAACGGCAAAACAACGATTTGCGATATTGACTTTTTCCGCAGGCAGCCATGTGTCAACGATATGGGACGGATGTGGGGCAGTTCCCGCTTTCAGTCGCCGGAGGAATATCAGCTTGGGGCCCCCATTGATGAGGTTACAAACGTCTATACTCTCGGGGCTGCAGCGTTTGCCCTTTTTGGAAACGGAGACCGCACGCGGGAAAAATGGCAGCTTAATGGCAGGCTCTTTGATGTGGCTGCTAAGGCCGTGAGTGATGAACGGACCGAGAGGCAGCAATCCGTCAGACAGCTAAAAGAGGAATGGGAAGCGGTAAAAGGATGAACCGTCTTTCAGATGGGAGGAAAAATGAAAGTACAATTAAGCGATAATCTAATAAAACATTACCTGCAAAATGTTTACTTTATAAACGGGCATAGCTATGCGGGTAAATCCACCATGGTCAGGATGCTGGCTGAACGATATGATATGATTCACTGCGGCGAAAATTACCATGATGTATTCCCTCGCAATAAACTTTCCCGCTGGAAGCAGCCGGGACTCTGCTATTTTGATACCATGAGCGGCTGGCAGGAATGGTTAAATATGACCCCGGAAGAACATTGGAACTGGACCAATCAGGTCTCCCATGAATGTGTAGAAATCGAGATTTTGGAGCTGATAAAACTGGCGGCATCCGGAAAGAAAGTCATTGTTGACACCAATATTCCCCCCGATGTACTGCGTGAGATCTCGTCCTATAACCGTGTTGCGATTCTCCTTTGTGATCCGCCGGATATATGTGCCACCCGATTCTTTGATCGGGATGACCCCGACAAAAAATTTATGATGGATCAGATCAAAAAGTGCCCCGATCCCGAAGCGGCCCTGAAAAACTTCAATTCCTGGTCTTTGTACCATCCCCCGGTCGAGACCGACTGGGAGCACACCGGATTTTTCTCCTATACCCGCTCCGATTTTGACACAGACACACGGGAAGAAATGCTGTCGGTTTTGGCAAAACACTTTGGCCTGGAGGAAGCGCGATGAAGAACACTTTGGGAAAAAATTGCAAAAACCCAAAACACTACAGAATATAGGACATGGAGGAAAGAATCGTGATGAGGAGATATACGACAATAAATTGCATATGTCAACACCTGGCAGAGTAAAATGAGTCCTGTTTATTGGACTGAATATCTGTTATTATAAAGTCAGTAACAGAAAACAATCATCATAAAAAAAGAAAGGAAGGAAATTGTTATGGGAGTTGGAGAATTCTTTGCAATATTAATCATGATTGGGGTGTTTTACGTTATATGTAAGCTGCCGGAATGGAAGGCAGACAGGCGTACACCGCCTCCCGGAATGAAAACAAACTACACCAAGATGTCAACAGATATATGCGCCAACGGAGTCTCTAAGACGCAGGCATATCAAAATCTGCTGGATGGGAAGTACGACGAGCCGATCAAAAAGCAAAAGTAACACAAGCGCATAACATGGAAGATATGCTTCCCATGCAGGGGACGCCAAGATTGATAGATGCGCACCCTTTTGTATGGGTTATCAAGGTGTCATTTCCGGATCAGGTGGCCGCAGAAGTGTTGTTTTGAGTACGTTCGTCCGGAGCGCTGAGGTTGTAAAAGAAACCAAGAGACGCGCGAACGGTATATGCCAGTTATGTAATCGGCCGGCGCCTTTTATTGACAAAAGAGGGAATCCGTATCTGGAAGTACACCACATAATCTGGCTGTCACGGGGCGGAGAGGATACCGCGGGAAATACGGCTGCACTATGTCCGAATTGTCATATACAGATGCATGTATTAGATAAGCCGGAGGACATAGAGAAGTTAAAGAGTGTTATAGGTTGTAATCAAGGATAAGAAATATTCTTGTCACGCCAAGGGAACTATGTTAGGATGATTTTGGGGAAAATCCCGGGGGAACCTATGCCAAGGCGGCTCACTTCTTTTTTCGGAAAGGTTCCTCCCCGGATGCAGAAAAGGAGAAAGACGCATGGATATCCAATACTTACTGTTTTTGCAGAAAATCAGAGAGGCCACGGGCGGGGGGCTGAACAGCTTTTTCCTGCAAATCAGCGATCTGTCCTATGGAATATTTATCTGGATGCTGGCCTGTGTCCTGTTCTGGTCTGTTGACAAAAAGAGCGGACGATTCCTGTTTTTGAACATCGGCTTTGCCAGATTTTTCATGCAGATGCTGAAGCTGACCTTCTGCGTATACCGGCCCTGGATCCGCTCAGACCAGATTGTGCCGGTGGAGACCGCGTCCGGCTATTCTTTTCCCAGCGGCCACAGCATCACTGCCACGTCCAACTACGGAACCGTGATGGAGCGGTACAGGAAGCACAAGCCTCTTTGTATTTTCCTCGGGCTCATGATCCTTCTCACCATTTTTTCCAGAAATTATATCGGAGTTCACACGCCCCAGGATGTGATCGTGGGAACCTTGCTGGGTGCCGCGGTGGTGGTGGCGGGTGCGAAGGTCTGGGAGTGGATCGACGGGCACCCGGAGAAGGATTGGCTGATTCCCTGCGTCGGTGTGGCGCTGACTGTCCTGTTTTTGATCTATATTTCTGTCAAATCCTACCCCATGAATTATGTGGATGGAAAGCTTTTGGTGGATCCTGAGAAGATGAAGGTGGACGGTTTTAAGGATGCCGGGCGGCTTCTGGGTGTGACTCTGGGATGGTTCCTGGAGAGGCGTTTTGTAAGATTTTCCATGGATGTATCGCCGATTCAGAAGGTGACCAGGGCGGGGGTGGGTGTGCTTGTGCTCATCTTCATTGAAAAATGTCTGACCCCTGCAGTGACAGGCGCTTTCGCCTTTGCCTGGATGAATTGCCTGATGACCTTTTTGGAACTGATCCTTCTCATGGTGGTTTATCCGCTCTGCTTCTCTAAGCTGGAAGGCTGTGGCAGGGAAAGCGTTTCTGCTTAGACCTTCTAAAGGAATGAAAGAGATCTGGATGATTGGGGAAAACAAACAGGGAGCGTTGTGCAGGATCTCAACTCACCTGACGCTACGGCTTGTTGAAAAATGGGAAAATCATTGTAAAATATGAGATCATATTATATCCCGAGTGTGCTGCGATACAGCAGATCAGAGAATCTGTTCGCATGTATAACAAACCAAGTATAATACCGCAAATCAATGCCGAGAGGGTTTGAACCATGTTAAAGTGAAGCAGTGCAAAGAGCGCCGATGATATAAGGAGTGCGGTTACTTTGCCATAGTTTACGGATAGCCCGCCAAGAAGAAAACCGCGCATTAAAATTTCTTCCATGACCGGTGCGAGGATACAAACCTGAATGAAACTAAGCACCGGCGATTCCCTTAAGTGCCCGAGCGTCTCCTGATAGCGATCCTCGCTCCCCGGAAGCATACCCTCAAAAACAGGGTCTAAGAATTGATCCAGAAGAAAATACATCGCCACCGCACAGCCTATCGCCAAAAATATTCCTTCGAGGGGAATCCCGTTAACAATGCCGATTTGAAAATGAAACTTTGATTTTAAAAGACTTAGAAAGCCTCCCATGCAGAGAGCGATTGAAAAGACATTCAGCAGCTTCGCATGGCTGGGTGTTATTTTCCTCCATACCGCTACATCTAAAAATGTATATAACAGCATAACGCCAAACCAGGCAAGAACCCACAGAGCGCCCTCGCCGATAGATATCCCTTTGTTCATTTTGTACCCTCTGAACGGCCTAAAAGCCTGATGCCATTGTATTCTATTTGAGGAATAAAATCAATAGCTCCCGGGTTTGTGCCGCTAAACATCCCGGGCTTTGTACCGTTAAACGTTGTGAGCAGGGAAGAAGGCTGCATAATCCATCGAAAAAACAAATTTTATGCACCTGAGTGCAAATACTTGTTTTTTCTCCTGCTATCTTTCAGGCAAGCGAGCCTCCCTCCCGGATCCGGAAAACTTTCCGATCCGTCTGGCAGTCATCTGTTTGACAAAATATCATATGTCTCAGGGCGTCTGTACTTGTCGCCCATCACGTCGCTGCTTCTATGTGCCCTGAGGCGGTCTAAGTCAAGCTCGGCCACATAGACGCCGGGAGTCCCCGGTGCCTCAAAAACGCACATATCCCTGACGCCCTCCGCCTGCCACGGAACACCGTCGAAAAGAGTGGAACGTCCGTTGCAGTCTGGATGTCCCTCCGGATAATTGCAGGTTGCTATGGCGGTCATGTTCTCATAGGCCCTTGTCCTTAAAGCGGACAGTCTGTTGATTTCCATGGGACACGCATTGGGCGCCAGAATAAGCTCAGCTCCCTTCAGCATCAGGATTCTTGCGCTCTCCGGGAATTCTCTGTCAAAGCAGATCATGGAGCCAATCCTTACGGTCCCCCGTCCAAAGTCTAAATCCGCGGTATAGAAATCCTCCCCGCCGTCCAAAACTTTTTCAAGATCAAACGCGCAGGTATGTACCTTTGAATAATGAAGGATCTCCCGGCCCGCTTTGTCGAAAAAAATCACGGAATTCCGCGGCCTGGGACGATGCCTTTCCAGAAATGTAATCCCGATTGCCATTTGAAGTTCTGACGCGATATTGCGAAAGCCTTTCAAAAAGGTACTTTCCTTTTCAATGGCCAGGCTGTCTAATTGATTGTGATCCTGCGGCAGAGCATACCCGTCACTCCACATCTCCGGGAAAAGGGCGATATCCGCCCCTTTTTCCTTCGCTTCTATGCAGGCGTTTTTCCCTATCAGAAAATTTTCCTCGAGGCTCTTCCCCGGCAGAATCTGCAGGAACCCTATTTTCATATTCATAATAATCCCCATTCCGGAGCGCTTTGCGCGACGGGGTGATGAGAAACTCGCGAATGCGATTTCTCATCTGCCATCAGTAGAATTTGTGGCGCTCCGGCACAAATTCTCATGTGAAAAATCAGCACATCAGTGTGATTTTTCACACTGTATTTGCTCCGATCTTTTTACTCACAGGACGAGATCTGTTGCTTTAGAGGAAAGGAGGGACAGTTTCCTGCCCCGCTGTTACACTGAATCAGCCGTCTCAGGGTGGGTTCATTATATGAAAAAAGCTCCCAAAATGCAATAGAAAAATCATGGAGCTTCATAAAATGACCTGCCGGGCCCTGAAATACGGTTTGGATGTGCCGGGAAGAATAGGTTCAAAAAAGCAGATGAAAGGCCACATTACTAATTTACAGGGATCGGAAGAAAAGGTATAATGTCCACAGGAAGGGCATCTGTGGACTTCTGATTCCATGTGCGCCTGCGGCGCACGAAAGCAAGGTATAATGTCCACAGGAAACAGAAAACATTTTATTGGGCTGCGGGAGCAGGCAGCAGAACGTCAGCGGCACCCTCAAAGAAACGGAGGAATCATGAAAAACCTTACCCAGGGCAAACCGATCAGAGTTATTTTGCTGTTTGCCATTCCCCTGTATATCGGCCAGCTGTTTCAGCTGGGCTACAGCCTGATCGACACGCGGATTATCGGCAGCACCCTGGGGGAGTCCTCCCTGGCGGCGGTGGGGGCCACCACCTCCCTCAGCGACCTGCTGATCGAATTTATAAACGGTGTGATCTGCGGCTACGGCATTATCATAGCCACTTATTTCGGTGCCCAGGATGAGAAAAATCTGCGCAGGTCTATCGGCGGAACGGTGGTGTTAAGCGTTGCGCTCACCGTGCTGCTGAGCGCGGGATGCCTGGTTTTTCTGTCCCCCATTTTGAATTTCCTGAATGTTTCACCGCAGCTTTTCCCGGAGGCATCCTCCTATATCAGGATTATTATTGCAGGGCTGCTTGCAACTACACTGTATAATGTATGCGCGGCCATCCTGCGGGCGATCGGCGATTCCTTTACACCGTTGATTTTCTTAATCATCTCTAACCTGCTGAATATTGTGCTGGACTATCTGCTGATCCTTCGGTTTGGCCTGGGCGTTGCGGGGGCAGCCTCGGCCACCGTTGTCTCTCAGGCGCTGTCAGCCATATTGTGCTTCCTGTACATGCGCAGGAAATATCCGCAGATCCGCCTGCATACAGGCGATATGGCCCCGGAAAAGGAACTGTATAAGGCGCTGCTTCCCCGGGGATTTTCCATGGGATTTATGCTTTCCTTTGTGCTGATGGGTTCTCTGGCGCTGCAGACAGCCATCAACGCACTTGGAATGAACATTATTGTGGCGCACACAGGGGCGCGGAAGGCCACTTCGCTGTTCCTGATGATTTTCTTTGTGCTGGGGACGGCGCTTGCTACCTACTGCGGACAGAATTTGGGCGCGCAGGAATACGGGCGCATAAAACAGGGGATACGGGACAGTGTTTTGTTTTCATTTTGCTGGTATCTGCTGGTGCTGCTGATTGTGTTTACGCTCTCACCGGTGATCATCAACCTGATTACGGCCAGCCGGGAGCCGGAAATTATACATAATGCAGTCCTGTATTTAAAGGTCAACGCGTCCTTTTACTTCCTGCCCGCTGTAATCTGCATTTTGCGGAACAGTATGCAGGGCTTCGGAGACAGCAGGACGCCGCTGGTTTCAAGCCTGATTGAGCTGGTGGGGAAGGTGCTGATTGCATACCTTTTGGTCCCCAATTTACAGTATATGGGAGTAGTGCTGTCTGAGCCGATTGTGTGGGCGCTTATGGTGATACCTTTGCTTGTCAGTATCCTCCGCAGCCCTATTATGCAAAAGGTCCGGACGGAGTAGTCCTTTAGGATTACGGTTTAAAGCGGTATGTGCGGGAAGCAGGTCAAACGGCTGCGGATTTTTTCCATCCATTGATGCACGGCTTCCCCGTTTTCTGCCTCAATAGCGTCCCAAAGACTGTTGGACCCATACCGGATATCGGAATCCCAAAATGCGGAAATCACGGCATACAGGCAGGGAAAGACCTCTTTTTGCTCCGCCGTAAAAGGGCGTTCCCTCTGATACCCGCGCAAAAAAGCGGACAAAATCAGAGTTTCCTGCCTGCCGTCGATCTCCTTCGGATAGTCCATCAGCCTCGCCTCAAAAACAGACTGCATGACCGCATCATAGTACAGAACCGCATCTCCGCACCGATTGAAATCAAATATGCCCACAGTACCGTCAGCTGTCTGGTATAAATTACAGTCGCTGATATCGCCCTGAACGGCGTATTTCGGCTGCTTCTCAAAAATCCGTATCTTTTGAAGCAGACGTTCATACTGCGCGGCGATTTCTTCATAAAGGGAAGCGTCCAGGGATACCATAAAATCCTTTTTCTCCTGAAAATCCTGAAAGCTGAAAAGATCGTTTGGCCCGAGGGGATCAAATAAGATGCCGTTCCGAACATGAAAATCCGCGGCTTCCGCAATGTTGTGCGTCCGCGCCAGCAGTGCGCCGGTCTTTTCGGCAATCTCTTCTGTAACTACGCGGATTTCTCCTGTTACAAATGTTTCTACGGTCACGATCACCTCATAATCATCAATCGTGTACATCCGGGCGTATTCCCGGTCTGATGAAAAAAGCACAGGGGTTTCAATTCCGTGATCCGCCAGCAATTTCGCAAATTCGCTCTGGGCTTTGACAATTTCCAAGGTGACATCCGATTCATTTTTAAGCCTGACAACCACGGAATTCCCGTTTTCAAGCTCTGCCTTGACAATCAGGCGAATTTCCTTTGATGCCGGATTGTATTTCTCGTAATTGGATCTTTGCAGTTCCGAAAAGGATACGATTTCTGAAAAAATGTTAAAATCATTTAATATCTCAGTAAGCTTTTGGCTTGAAAGTATCAGCATATAAGTCAGTCCTTCCCATCATTTATACAGTTTAAAGACCTGGCAATACTATATTCCGTTTAAGAAATAAAATCAATATCTGCCGATGAAATTTGACGTCCGGAAGGGGCCTGCATTTATGTTGACGCTGTTACGGATACCCTTTATAATGTAGTTTGGATAAGGGCAGAATCCATTTGGAAAGGCCGGGTCATATGGAGAGCCATTGCCTGAAATATTATTAAAAACGGATTTTGTAGGAGAATGCAATCATAGATATCCTGCTGGATTATAATCTGCTGATCTTTTCCAGAGAAGAAATGTTGTAAGAGGGTTAAGGAGACCGCCCCGGTTTCCGGGGCAGAGGGGAAAGGATTCTAAATACGGAGGAATGAATATGAGAAAGCGAATGCTTGGAAAAACCGGACTTATGGTGAGTGAAATCGGATTCGGGGGAGAGTGGCTGGAGCGTCACCCCCAGGAGGAATCCGTGGAATTGATCCGGTACGCCCAGGAGAAGGGCGTCAATATCATCGACTGCTGGATGCCGGATCCGAAGTCTCGGGATATCATCGGAAGGGCGCTGCAGGGCAGCAGGGAAAAGTGGTATATACAGGGGCATTTGGGATCCACCTGGCAGGGGGGACAGTATGTGCGCACCCGGGACATGAAATATGTAAAGCCCGCCTTTGAAGATTTGCTTCAAAGACTCCGGACGGACTATATCGATCTGGGAATGATCCATTATGTGGATACAAAAGAGGACTGGCAGCAGCTTCAGGATTCCGCGTATATGGAATATGTGAGGGAGCTGAAGGAAAAGGGCGTCATCCGGCACATAGGGATGAGCTCACATGATCCGGAGACCGCGGGGCTGGCTGTGAAGTCGGGGCTGATTGAGATGCTCCTTTTCAGCGTGAATCCCGCCTTCGATATGCTGCCTGCCGGCGAGGACCTGGAGGATATGCTCTCGGAGGGATATCGGTATGAGCCGGGGCTTTCAGGGATCGATGCCGGGAGAGCGGCGCTGTACCGGCTGTGTGAAGAAGAAAACGTGGGGATCACGGTCATGAAGGGGTTTGCCGGCGGCAGACTGTTTGACGAAAGGCGCTCGCCCTTCGGGGTAAAACTCTCGCCGGTGCAGTGCATCCATTACGCGCTTACCCGTCCCGGAGTGTCCTCCATCCTGTGCGGGTACGATACAAAAGAGCAGATCGATCAGGCGGTGGGCTATGAGGATGCCTCCCGGGAGGAAAAGGATTACGCCTCGGTGCTTGCAAACGCGCCCTTCCATTCCTGCAGGGGGGAGTGTACCTACTGCGGGCATTGTAAGCCCTGCGCGGCACAGCTGGACATTGCCAGGATCAATCAGTACTATGACCTGGCGTCGATGCAGCCGCAGGTGCCCGGGACAGTGAAGTCCCACTATATGCTGCTGGAGCACAAGGCATCCGAATGTATCGCCTGCCGTGCCTGCGAAAGCAGGTGCCCCTTCGGGGTTCCCGTGGCGGAGAAAATGAAGAAGACGGCGGAGCTGTTCGGGTGTTAGGCGGAGAGGCGAACAGGGGTGTGTTCCTTGAAATCCTCTTTATCGGGGTGCTGCCGGGAGTGCCGGAAAAGTGGCTGCAGGGAGGTAAAGGGAGTGCTTTTGACGCTTATTTTACTGTATTTGAATTGGGTCTGTTATCACATGAGAAGGGGAATGCCGGGGGATCGGACGATGTGGTTCATTCAGGCGTCGGCTGTCTGGGGAATCCTTCTGCTGGCGGTGACGGAGGGGCTGTCCGCGTTTGGGATTCTAAATCAAGGTGCCCTGTGGGCGGTCTGGCTGGGGCTTGCGGGGCTGCTGGGCGTTTGGCTTGTCCGGCAGCACCCCGGGGAAGGGCTCCGGGCTCTGGGGCGTCGCCGGGCGGTTTCCTGGGGAAGGGCTGCCCTCTATCTTCCGATGGCTGGGATCGGATTGACTGCGGTGGGGTTTTCGCTGGCGGTGGTCCCTTACAACTGGGACTCCATGACATATCATGTCTCGAGGATTGCACACTGGGCGCAGAACAGGTCGGCGGCGCACTATGCCACCAACATCATACGTCAGATCACCAGCCCGGTGCTGGCGGAGTTTGTCAACGCTCATGTGTATATTATGACAGGCCAGAGGGATATCCTTTTGAATCTGCTTCAGGCGGGGTCCTATCTGGCCTGTGCCTGGGCGGTGTGGCAGATTGCAAGGAAGCTGGGATGCCGGCCGGGACTTTGCTGCGGGGCGGTGATCCTGTATATGACCATGCCCACGGCCTTCGCGGAGGCTATGACAACGCAGGTGGACAATTTCGCCACCGTCTGGCTTTTGTACTTTGTCTATATTCTGCTGGATTTTGCCAGACCGGAGGAAAAGATCGGCTTTTCCGGTGCCAATGTGGGAAGGGTGTGCACATTGGGCGTGCTGGTAGCGCTGGGCTATCTGACAAAGCCCTCCGTCTGCATTGCCATGGCGGTTTTGCTGGTGTGGCTGCTGGTCATGTGCCTTTGCAGAAAAGACAATGCGGGGTGCCTGTGCAGGCTGGCGCTGTGCGCCGCCCCGGCGGTTGCGCTGCCGATCCTGCCGGAGCTGGCCAGAAATTTTGTCACGTTTTCCGCCTTTTCCGCGCCGATTGCCGGGCCGAGGCAGCTGGTAGGAACGCTCCGGCCCCTGTATCTGCTGATCAATATGATCAAAAACGCCACATATAACCTGCCCAGCCGATATTTTCCCCAGCTGTCCCAGTTTCTGCTGCGGGCGGTGAGAAAGGGAGCCCTTGTTCTGGGGGTGGACTTAAATCAGGAGACGATCTCGGAAAACGGACAGGAGTTTTTCTATCAGGCGGCATCCGACTACGGGCAGGATACAGCCAATAACCCCATAATTCTTTATTTTATGATGGCGGCGGCGGTTATGGCCCTGCTGTTTTGGATCAAAAGGAAGGGGAAGGGGATCCTTTTTGACTACTTCCCTGCGGCGCTGGCGTGCTTCCTGGTCTTTTGTACGGTACTTCGCTGGGAGCCTTATGTGTCCAGATATATGGTCTCATATCTGGCGCTTTTGTGTCCGGCAATTGCCTGTCAGCTGCAGAGGATATCCAGGGATCAGGTCCGCTGGGCCTGGCTGGGAATTCTGTTTTTTGTGAGCTTTGTGGAATTTTTGGGAATGATCCATTATCACAGGACGATGTGTGTGAAGTTCCAGGCGAATCTAAGGCCCCAGGGATACTATGCCATGCGGACTACGGAGTATGCCCCCTATTCCCGGATTTGCCTGGACGCTGCAGAAAAAGGATATGAGAGGATCGGCCTTCTTTTGACAGAGAATGATTACGAGTATCCCCTCTGGTGCGGGCTGAAGGGCACGGCGGTGCGGATAGAGCATGTCTGTGTGGAGAATGAATCCCGGGTGTATGCGGATGAGACCTTTGTGCCGGACTGTGTTATTGGAAGCGGGGGAGCGCCCGGGGAGGCGGTTGTGATCGGCGGGCAGAGCTTTGCGGTGAGCCAGGAATATGAGGGAGGGTACTATCTGCTGGAGAGAGAGTCCTGGGGACAGTGAGGAAGTGTGCCGGCGCATAAAAGCGGGCCGTCAAAAAGGGCTTCCTACAGCAGTCCGAAATACAGATCGTGGGCCTCCTGGTATTCCCGGTTAAACTCCGCGTCCCGGCCTGAGTGAAGGGTGGATACATAGTCGTGGACCTGGCTGCGGATCTCGGGATTCGCCCGGGCGATGGTGGCCACGCCGATGTTGGAGCACACGTCGGAGATCCGCTCCGCTTCGGAGAGCAGATTCAAAAACTCCGTGCCTGTCAGGACGGAGCATTTGCCGGTGCGCAGGCGCTCCAGATGATGGTCCTTCAAGGCGTTTACCATGTCGTCCACCACTTCCTCCAGGGGTTCGATGTGGCGGGCCGCCTTGATATCCCGCTTTTGAAATGCCTGGCCGCTGTAGTCCAGGATCCGGTCCAGGAGCTTTTGCAGCACGTCGATCTCAGACTGGGCCGCCTCCGAGAAGGGGGACTGGTTCTGGGACAGGGAGGTGCCGATCTCCGCGATATTCATGGCGTGGTCGCTGAGACGCTCGAATTCCGTGGCGGCGGAGTAATAGTGGTTCATGATCTCCAGATGGCTGGGAGCCGTCAGGTGGGCGGAAAGCTGGATCAGGTAATTGCTGATCCGGTCGGCCATGTGGTCGATATATTCCTCGTCCTGGATGATCTGTTCCGCGGTTTTTTCCTGGTAGTGGGAGAGGGTATCGAAGGCACGGCGGATATTTTCCACGGCCATGTCGTACATCACAAGGAGCGCGTCATAGCAGCGCCCGAAGGCCAGGGCCGGCGTGCTGAAAAAGACGGGGCTGAGGGCCTCCAGAAGCTCGTCCTTCTTGGGAATGGCTACCGGCTCGTCCTTGATCAGCCGGCGGCTGATCCGCTCGCAAAGATTTAAGGAGGGGAAGAGCAGGATGGCGCAGGCCAGGTTGAAGACCGTGTGGGCGTTGGCGATGCCGCCGGAGTAGATCACCCGGCTCCACAAGCTGTCCAGGACCCCCAGCCTGTGCAGGATTGTAACCGCCGTCAGAATCACCAGGGATTTGCCCAGGTTAAAGAGAATGTTGACAAGGCCGACCCGCTTGGCGTCCGGTCTGGCCCCGATATTGCACACGATGGCGGTGGTCACGCAGTCGCCCAGGTAGATGCCCACCAAAACGGCATAGATGGCGCCGAAGGTGAGCTGCCCGGAGGTGGAAAAGGCCTGCAGGATTCCGATGGCGGCAGAAGAGCTCTGCAGCACGAAGGCCACTCCCGCGCCGATCAGATAGCCCAGGAAGGGATTCTCCCCCAGCCGGGAGAAGAGCAGCTCGATAATGCCGCTGTCGGCGAGGGAGCTCACCGCGTCGGTCATATTCAGGAGTCCGGAAAAGAGAATGCCGAAGCCGGTGATGATCTGGCCCGCCGCGCCTGAGCTGCTGGACTTTCGGCTCATAATCAGGATGATGCCCAAAATCAGGGCAAGTGGAGCCAAGGTGGAGGGCTTGAAAAACTGCAGGAAGGACGTCCCCGAGGAATCCAAATCCAGCAGGCGGATGATCTGGCCGGTGACGGTGGTTCCCACGTTGGCACCGATGACAATGCCCAGGGACTGATGGAGGGAAATGATTCCTGCGCCCACCAGGCCGGAGGTGATCACAATGGTGGCGGTGGAGGACTGGATGACCGCGGTCATGACCAGCCCCAGGAGGAACGCCTTGACGGGGGTGTTGGTGGCCTGCTCCAGGGCCTTTTTCAGGGTGCCGGAGGAACTTTCCTTCAGGCCGTCCCCCATAATGCGCATTCCGTATAAAAACATGGCCAGACCGCCCAGAAGGGTGATCACTTCAAAAATACTCATATGTATACTCCCTGCCCGCCGGCGGCGGGCGTCTGTGCAATAGGGTCTGCTGCGCCAGGAGGCTTCAAGCGCAGCCACAAGTATTTTACATGAACTTCACACTTTTTTCCATACCTTTTTAAAAATATTGTAATCCGGCCGTTCTTCTCTTGAGAAAGAGGAGGAAAAGGTTGTATACTGTCTGTAAACATAAAATCCGTCCAGGAGGTGTGAGAATGATTATCGATATCTCTCAGGAGGTGTTCTCCTGTCAGGTGTTCCCCGGGGATCCCGCCCCGGTCAGGACGCCCGTTCTGCGCATGGAAAAGGGGGATTCCTGCAATCTCACCGCCCTGTCCCTGTGCGCCCACAACGGCACCCATGTGGATGCCCCCTTCCATTTTCTGCCGGATGGGAAAACCGTAGATCAGATGGGGCTGGAGAGCTTTGTGGGAGACTGCTTTGTGGCCCGCTGCCAGGGGCCGGTGACAGGGGAGCAGGCCGCCGGGATTCTGGAGCGGGCCGCCGGGGCCGGAGCCGGAGAGCGGATCCTGATCGCCGGGGAGGCCACGGTGACGGAGCAGGCCGCCCGGGTGTTTGCCGCCGGGAATATAAGGCTCCTTGGAAACGAGAGCCAGACCGTAGGCCCCGCCGCGGCCCCTCAGGAGGTGCACCGGATCCTGCTGGGGGCGGGGATTGTGCTGCTGGAGGGGGTTGTGCTGACGGGGGTGGAGGAAGGGCGCTGTTTCTTAAGCGCCGCGCCCTTAAACCTGGGAGGCTGCGACGGGGCCCCCTGCCGGGCCTTCCTGATTCGGTGAGGAGGAAGGGGGATTCCTATGCCGCGGATCATTGAAATCGACGATTTTTCCCTGCCGGACCTCTGGCCCTATCGGACCGTCTCGGAGGTGCAGCTGATGCACTGCTTTGAGCCGGAGCCGGGGATTTTTGTGGCGGAAAGCCCCAATGTGATCGAGCGGGCCCTGAATGCCGGGTATGAGCCCCTTTCCCTGCTGGCGGAGCGCCGCAGGCTGGAGGGCCCGGGCCGGGAGCTCATAGAGCGCTGCGGGAAGATCCCCGTCTATGTGGGAGAGGCCCGGACCCTGGATGAGCTGACGGGCTTTCATATGACTTTGGGGATGCTCTGCGCCATGCGGCGGCGCCCCCTGCCCTCCCCGGAGGAGGTCTGCCGGGGGGCAAGGCGGATTGCGGTGCTGGAGGGAGTGGTCAACCCCACCAATGTGGGGGCGGTGTTCCGCAGCGCGGCGGCCCTCTCCTTTGACGCCCTGCTGCTGACGGGAGGGTGCTGCGACCCCCTCTACCGCCGGGCCGTGCGGGTGAGCATGGGAACCGTCTTTCAGATCCCCTGGACCCTGCTGGAGGGAGAGAAGCCTGTGGGGCGCGTGGCGGATATGGGCTTTGCCACGGCAGCCATGGCCCTGTGGGAGGACTGCATCCCCCTGGACGATCCCGCCCCCGCAAGGGCAGAGCGCCTGGCGGTTTTCCTGGGGGCGGAAGGAGAGGGCCTTCGGGAGGAAACCGTGCGGGCCTGCGACTGGCGGGTGAAGATCCCCATGGCCCGGGGAGTGGATTCCCTGAATGTGGCGGCGGCCAGCGCGGTGGCCTTCTGGCAGCTGGGCCGGCGCGGGGGGATTTGAGGCCGGCGGCAGACTTTCCCAAAATAAAACTGCCTGCGCCCGGAGAAATCCCTTTTTCGGGATCCTTTCACAGACACAGACAGCGAACTCCGCCTCAGACGCTCCGCCCGCCTTGCCGGAAAATCGGCGCTGCAGCCCACCGGCGTTTCGACAGACCCGCTTCCGGCAGACTGCCATTTTACAGCGGTTACATGCTCCCCATAACGGAAGCGGCGCCGGCGCCGGCAGCCCCGAAGATAACCAGGATCAGGATCAGGACAAATGCCAGAATCATAAAGCAGAAATAGGACCGGGCAAAGTTGCGCAGGTTCACATTCTTGGTCCCGCCCACGGAAAAGACGATCAGCAGGATAAAGCCCACGCAGGGAATGGAAAAGAGAAGCTGATATCCAAAGTACCCCCACATGCTGATGGGACGGTATTCCTGGGGAATGTTGTCGGGAACATTGTTGCTCATAATCGTTTCCTCCTTATATATGAGATACTGTTTGGCACAAAGCCTAAGTTGTATCCCAGTATACGCCTGCCGGGGCAGAATTGCAACCGTTCCGGGCAAAAATATTAAATTTTTATAAAATTTTGCGGAGAAAATCTATGGAGAAAAATAAAAAGATTCAGCTGTTTGAGAGCACCCCTGTGCCCCGGGCGGTGGCCGCCCTGGCCATCCCCACGGTGATAAGCTCCCTGGTGATGATCCTGTACAATCTGGCGGACACTTACTTTGTGGGGATGCTGAACAATGCGGTGCAGAACGCGGCCGTGACCCTGGCGGCGCCGGTGCTGCTGGCCTTCAACGCGGTAAACAATCTGTTCGGGGTGGGCACTTCCAGCATGATGAGCCGGGCCCTGGGCAGCCGGGATTACGACACGGTCTCCCGCAGCTCCGCCTTCGGCTTCTATGCGGCGGTGTTCTTCGGCGTCCTGTTTTCCCTCGGCTGCACGGTGTTTCGCGGCCCCCTTCTGGATCTGCTGGGGGCGGACGCCCAGACCCGGGCCGCCACCCAGGCCTACATGGGCTGGACGGTGACCTTCGGAGCGGTGCCCGCCATTTTGAACGTGGTGATGGCCCATCTGGTGCGCTCGGAGGGAGCCTCTCTCCACGCCAGCCTGGGAACCATGAGCGGCTGTCTTTTAAACATCCTGCTGGATCCTGTCTTTATCCTGCCCTGGGGGCTTGACATGGGAGCGGCGGGAGCCGGGCTGGCCACCTTTTTGTCCAACTGCGCGGCCTGCCTGTACTTCTTTGTGCTGCTGGCGGTGAAGGGAAAGAACACCTATGTGTGCATCGATCCCCGGAAATTCTGCCTGCGCAGACATGTGGTGCTGGGGGTGTGCGGGGTTGGGATCCCCGCCTGCATCCAGAATCTGCTGAATGTGACGGGCATGACCATCCTCAACAATTTTACCGCCTCCTTCGGAGCGGACGCGGTGGCGGCCATGGGAATCGCCCAGAAGATCAATATGGTGCCCATGTATATCAACATGGGAGTGTCCCAGGGGGTTATGCCCCTGATCGGCTACAACTACGCAGGCGGCAACTACAAGCGCATGAAGGAGACCCTGCTGTTCACCGGCAAGACCCTGATCAGCTTTGTGGCAGCCGCGGCTCTGGTCTATTACCTGAGCGCCGGAAGCATCGTAAGCGCCTTTATGAAGGATCCGGCCATTGTGGCCTACGGCACCCGGTTTCTGCGGGGCTTCTGTGTGGGGCTGCCCTTCTTCTGCATGGACTTTCTGGCGGTGGGCGTGTTCCAGGCGGTGGGCAACGGCCGGGCGGCGCTGGTCTTCGCCATCCTGCGCAAGATCGTGCTGGAGATCCCGGCCATCTATGTGCTGAACTACTTCTTCCCCCTCTACGGGCTGGCCTACTCCCAGTGCGTGGCGGAGGTGGTTCTCGGGGCGGCAGCCGTAGTGGTGCTGATGCGCATGTTCCGGGGGCTGAAGGAGAAGGAGAGGGCTTAGCTCAGCTCTGTTCGATCCGCCGCACGGCCAGGTCGATCCCCCGGCATAGGAAAAAGATGATGCCGATCAGGATCCCCGCCGGCAGGGCGAAGAGCCCCACCAGCCCCGCCCCGGACCAGAAGACCAGGCCGGAGGCCAGCTTTTTCAGATGCTTTTTGGCGGCCGGAAGGTTCCGCCCGGCCGATTTCCCTGCCTTCACCGGCGCCCTGTCTGCGGCCTGCCCCCCGTGCGCAGCCTGCCCTCTCTCTGCGGCCGGTTCTCTGTCTGCGGCCGATTCTCTGACCCGCCCGTTTTTTCGCCGAACGCTGGGAAGGCCTCCCCTCCCGGCCCGGCCCCTCAAGGGGCCTCCTCCCTGGCGCCGCTGACAATGTGATAGTACACGTTTGAGGTCAGCACATACACGGCAGTGTACAGCAGGGCAAACAGGGCCAGGGAAATCCCTGTGGCAGCCGCAAACAGGCTTCCGTTGTCCACGGAGAACATCAATAGGAGCCTGCGGATAATGGGAAAGGCGAAGACCAGGTGCAGGGCGGCCAGGGCCAGGGGCATGTAAAACACGGTCAAAAGCTGGGAGCGGATGCTGCGCTTAATCTCCCGGCGGGTCATCCCCACCTTCTGCATAATGGCAAAGCGGGCCTGATCCTCATATCCCTCGGAGACCTGCTTGTAGTAGATGATCAGCACCGCCGCCAGCAGAAATACGGCGCTCAAAAGGATCCCTAAGTAAAACAGAGAGCCGTAGAGTCCTGTAAAATTCTCCCATTCATGGGCCCGGCTGCTCAAGGTGCAGGTCCCGTACCCTAAGTTCTGCTTTTGGGCGGGGTCCGTCAGGGTATTCTGCAGCTGCCGGTACAGGGCCACCTGTCCCGAAGCGTCCAGCCCTGTGTCAAAGTTGTAAAGCCAGGTAAAGGAAACCAGCCTGTCCCCGGAAAAATCCGCCAGATCCGCCAGCTCTCCCAGGGCCGCCGGCACATCCGGAACCACCAGAATCATGCTGGAGATCAGATTCAGGGAGGTGTCCCCCATCTCCGGGAAGCAGTCCAGCTGCTTTCGGATCCGAAGGGAGGGGCCGTTCTCAAAGGTAAGGCTCTCCCCCTCGTAGCGGTACCGGGGACAGTAGAGCAGGGCCTCCCCCTCGTCCAGAGTCTCCCCGGCCCCCGTCTGAGCGTTATAGTCCGCCAGAGGCACAAAGAAAAAGAGACAACGGGACGCCATATCTGCGGAAAACAGTTCCCGGTTCAGGCTGACCCTCTCTCCCTCCAGGACTCCGCTGCAGGCCGCATACCCCAGACAATAGCCGTTTTCGGGCCTGCATCCCCATCCGGCCAGAAGAGAATCGATCCCCTCCTTCAGCGCCCGGTTTTTATCCTCCGACAAATCCCCCGGCCCCCCTAAATGGAGTTCTATGTCGATCTGCCTTGGGTAGCGCTGGCGGATGGCGCTCTCCTCCCCGAAATACAGACAGCCGCAGGTGGCCACCGTCACCAGCACCATGGTGGCCAGCACACAGATGGAGGCAAGCCCCGCCCCGTTTCGCTTCATCCGGTAGGCCATGGAGGCCACGGACACAAAGTGGCTGGGCTTATAATAATAGTCCTTCCTTTTCTGCAGCAGACGGCAGAGGGTCACGGAGAGGGAAATCATCACCAGATAGGTGCCCAGAATCACCAGGACCACCGCCCCAAAGAAGGCGCCCAGGGCGGCCAGGGGCTCCTTGGTCAAAAGGGCCAGAAGGTAGGCCCGAACCAGGAAAATCACGCCCAAAAGCCCCAGAAACCAGTTTCCCCTGGGAGGTTTTTCCCCCGTATTTTCACTGCGCAGCAGGGACAGGGCCGTGGAAAAGCGCACCTGCCGGATGCTGTTGAGCAGCAGCAGGGCGAAAATAAACAAAAACACCGTGACCGTGCGCCGGACCGCCACTCCCGGGAGAGAGAGCCGGTAGCTCACCTCGCCCCGAATCACATAGATCAGTCCCAGCTCCGCCAGCTTGGAAAAGGCGATCCCCAGCAGCAGGCCCAGACCCAGGGAAAGGGCCGCGGTGATCAAGGTCTCCCAGAGAAGGATCAGGGAGAGATTGCGCTTTCCCATGCCAAGCACATGGTAGAGGCCGAACTCCTTTTTGCGCCGGCGCATGAGAAAGGAGTGGGTGTAAAACAGGAAGATGGCGGCAAACAGAGCGATGATCTGGCTTCCCAGGGAGAAAATGCTCTGAATGGTAACGGCGCCGGTCAGCCCCTGAAGGGTGTCGCTCAGGGCCAAAAACAGAAGAATATAAAACATGGCCGTCATGCCCGTGCAGGTGAGAAGATAGGGCACAAAGAGCCGGCGGTTTTTGCGAAGGCCGCTGGCGGCCAGCCTGGGGTAAAATCCTAGCTTCATTTCAACCTCTTTTCCGGGGCGCTCACCGCGGCGGGGTGATGAGAAAGCCGCGGATGCGATTTCTCATCTGCCATCAGGAGAATTTGTGGCGCCCCGACACAAATTCTCACGTGAAAAATCAGCACATCCGTGGGATTTTTCACGATAGTCCCCCCGTCGCCAGCAGGGTCAATGTGTCGGAGATCTTCTGATAGAGCTGTTCGCTGGTGTCCTCCCCCCGGTAAATCTGGTGGAACACCTCCCCGTCCTTGATGAACAGCACCCGGCCCGCCGTGCTGGCGGACTTGACGGAGTGGGTCACCATCAGGATCGTCTGGCCCTGGGCATTGACCTCCCCAAACAGACGCAGCAGCTCGTCGGTGGAGCGGGAATCCAGGGCCCCTGTGGGCTCGTCCGCCAAAATCAGCCGGGGATGGGTGATCATGGCCCTGGCCACGGCGGCCCGCTGCTTTTGTCCCCCGGAGACCTCGTAGGGGTACTTGGTCAAAATCTGGGAGAGTCCCAGCCTTTCGGCGATGGGGGCCAGCCGCTGCTGCATCTCCCGGTGGCTTTTCCCCGCCAGCACCAGGGGCAGGTAAATATTGTCCTCCAGGGTGAAGGTGTCCAGCAGATTAAACTCCTGGAACACAAACCCCAGGTGCTCCCTGCGGAAGGCCGCCGCGGCTCCCTCTCGGATCCGGGCCAGATCCTGCCCGTCCAGCAACACACTGCCTCCTGTGGGCTGATCCAGCGCCGCCAGCAGATTTAACAGAGTGGTCTTGCCGGAGCCGGACTCCCCCATGATGGCCACATATTCTCCCTCCTCCACACAAAAGTTTACATCCCTGAGGGCTTCCACCCGATGGCCTCCCAGGCGGGCGGCGTAGGTCTTCTTCAGCCCCTTCACTTCCAAAATACGCATTCCCTTGCTCCCTTCCGTCGGATTGCTGCCTTGGCAGCTTTCCTTATTGTAGCAGAAGCGGGAAATGCACCGCCATGGGATCGGCTTACATTTCCCGCCTTTCATCTTACGCTTTTGTAAGGTTTCACTCCTTTTTCAGATCGTACTGATCCAGGTGGATGCGGACCGTCGTGCCCTCCCCCGGCCGGGAGCTAAGATCAATCCTGGCCCCCAGCTTCCCGCAGATCCGCCGGCACAGATACAGGCCGATTCCGCTGGCCCGCTTGTCCTCCCGGCCGTTGCAGCCGGTATAGCCCTTTTCAAAGACCCGGGGCAGATCGGCGGGGGCGATGCCTATGCCCGTGTCCTCTATGCAGAGAGTGCGGGGCTCCTCCAGGTAAATCCGAATGCTCCCCTCCGGCGTGTACTTTAAGGCGTTGGAGAGCACCTGCTCGATCACAAAGGAGAGCCATTTGTCGTCCGTGACCACACTCAGATTCAAAGGAGCATAGTCCAGACGGATCCGGCGGGCGATAAACTGGGAGGCAAACTTGGCAAGGCACCCCCCCAGGATCTGATCCAGGGAATACTCCCGGAACACATAGTCGCTGGAGTCCGAATCCAGCCGCAAAAACGCCAGCACCATCTCCACATACTGCTCAATCTGAAACAGATCCGAGGAAACCGCCCGGGAAAAGGCAGAGTCCTCCCGCTCCAGGGTGAGCCGCATGGAGGTGATGGGCGTCTTGATCTGATGGGCCCAGAGGGTGTAATATTCCACCATATTCTGAAAGCGGGCCTCATCCTCCCTCTCTCTGGCGGCGGCCTGCTCCCGGAGCTGTTCCAGAAGGGCCTGGTAGTCCGCCTCCTGGATGCTCTCCGCCCCAGGCAGCTCCGGGATCATGGCGCAGGCATAGGACCCGATCCGCTCCATCTCCCGGTGGCGGCGCCGCACCCGGCTAAAGTCCAGGGCCAGAATAATCGCCCCGAAGAGCAGGCACAAAAGGGCGGGATACCCTGCGGCCGCCGCCGGAAGACGGTAGAGCGCAAAGCTGAGGGCAAAAATCCCGGAAAACAGGAAAAACACCAGAATACTCTTTGTCTGCTGCCTCAGATAAGCGGTAAACAGTTTCATCAAGGCCTCCCCCTCTACTGTACCAGATACCCCACGCCCACCTTTGTAGAAATGAAATCCGTAAGGCCCAGGGAATCCAGCTTTTTGCGCAGGCGGTTTACATTCACCGTCAGGGTATTTTCGTCTATGAACTGCTGGGTCTTCCAGAGCTTTTCCATGAGCTTCTCACGGCTCACGATCCGCCCCTTGTTTTCCATCAGGCACAGCAGAATCCGGTATTCGTTCTTGGACAGGGGGATGCTCTGCCCCTGGTAGGTCAGGGAGTCGTCCCCGGTGTTTAAAAAGGCGCCCCTGTGCTCCAGAACCGGGGCTGCGGCGGAAAAGTCGTAGGCCCTTCGCAGCAGCGCCTGGATTTTGGCCATCAGCACGTCCCGGTCGAAGGGCTTGGCGATGAAGTCGTCCGCCCCCAGGCTCATGGCCATGACCATGTTCATGTTGTCGGAGGCCGAGGAAAGGAAAAGGATGGGCACCCGGGAGGTCTTGCGGATCTCGCTGCACCAGTGGTATCCGTTGAAAAAGGGAAGGCCGATGTCCAGCAGGATCAGATGGGGCCGACAGGTTTGGCACTCCGCCAAAATATCCCGGAAATTTTCCGCAATGTACGCCTCCAGGTTCCAGGTCTGGGCCTGCTCCTGTATGGCCTCCGCAATCCCCCTGTCATCCTCGATGATCATGATTCGGTACATACTTCCTCCCCTGCGCCCCGGGCGCGCTTCGCAGATTTTTTCCATTGTAACACAGATCCTGTGAAATTCCAACTGCCCGCGAACATCCTTTTAATATACCACCCCCGCCCTTGTTTTTCTTGCGTTCTTTCTGTTTCCATGATACATTTATAGGTAGGTATCCGTTTTTTGACGCGGGAATTTGCAGATTCGCCCCAGGGGCGGGCAGGGAGGTAAATTTATGTATCAGGATCAAAAAATTCTGGTGGGAAACGCACAGGGAGAGAATGTGTACATCTATCCCGGCATGGCCAACCGCCACGGCATGATCGCCGGGGCCACCGGCACCGGCAAGACCGTTACCTTAAAGGTGCTGGCGGAGTCCTTCAGCGACTGCGGCGTGCCGGTGTTTTTGGCGGATGTGAAGGGAGATCTGGCGGGTATGTGCATGCCCGGGGAGAGCAGCCAGAGCGTGGAGAGCCGGATCCGCGATATGGGGCTCGACGGGATGGGCTTTGACTTCAGCTCCTATCCCACCACCTACTGGGACGTATACGGGGAGATGGGGCTGCCCCTTCGGACCACCGTCTCCGAGATGGGACCGCTCCTCCTGTCCCGGATCATGGATCTGAACGCCACCCAGACCGACGTGCTGACGGTGGTCTTTAAAATCGCGGACGACGAGAACCTGCTGCTGATCGACACCAAGGATCTGCGGGCCATGCTCCAGTATGTGGGGGAGAACGCCAAGGAGTATTCTTTAAGCTACGGAAATATCTCCAAGCAGAGCCTGGCGGCCATCATCCGGTCCGTCATTGCCCTGGAGAGCGAGGGGGGCGATCTGTTTTTCGGCGAGCCGGCCCTGGATATCGCGGACTGGTTCGGCCAGGGGTACGAGGGAAAGGGCATGATCCATGTGCTGGACTGCCAGAAGCTCATCAACAATCCCACCATGTACGCCACCTTCCTGCTGTGGATGATGTCCGAGCTCTTTGAGACTCTGCCTGAGGCGGGGGATCTGGACAAGCCCAAGATGGTGTTTTTCTTCGACGAGGCCCATCTGCTCTTCAACGGCGCCTCCAAGGCCCTGCTGGCCAAGATCGAGCAGGTGGTAAAGCTCATCCGCTCCAAGGGAGTGGGCATCTATTTTATCACCCAGAGCCCCAGAGATATCCCCGACGGGGTGCTGGCCCAGCTGGGCAATAAGGTGCAGCACGCCCTGCACGCCTACACGCCCACCGAGCAGAAGGCGGCCAAGGCAGCGGCCCAGTCCTTCCGGGAGAATCCGGATTTCGATACCTACGAGACCCTGATCAGCCTTGGGATCGGGGAGGCCCTGATCTCCGTGCTGGATGAAAAGGGAGTGCCCACTGTGGTGAAAAAATGCACCGTCCTGCCCCCTCAGAGCCGGATGGGCGCTCTGGAGGATGAGATCCGGGCCCAGGAAATCCGGGGGAGCCGCCTCTATGCCAAGTATGTGGAGAGCTTTGATCGGGATTCCGCCTTTGAATTCCTCCAGCGCAAATCCTCGGCGGAGGCTGCCCAGGCCCAGAAGGCCGCCCAGGAGGAGGCTGACCGGAAGGCGGCCGAAAAGCAGGCCGCTGCCCGCAAAAAACAGACCGGCACGGTGGCCAAGAACGTGGCCCGCAGCGCCGGAGGCACCATCGGACGGGAGCTGGGGAATGAGATCGGAAAGACCATCGGAGGGAGCTTCGGGAAAAAGCTGGGCGGCAATGTGGGCGCCAGCCTGGGACGGGGAATTTTGAGCACCTTGTTCCATTTCTGATCCTTCAGCGGGGAACCGCTAAAAATATGAATCAATAAGGAGGAACGATCATGAATCGTCAGACATCAGCTATCCCCTGGCAGGAGAGGCCGGCGGGATGTACGGATGTGGTCTGGAGATATCAGAGCAATCCGATCATCCGCCGGGATCAGATCCCGGGGGCCAACAGCATCTTCAACAGCGCCGTCATCGCAAAGGACGGCAGATTTGTGGGAGTGTTCCGCTGCGACAACCGGCAGATGCAGTCCAACCTGTATCTGGGCCGGAGCGGGAACGGCATTGACTGGGACTTAGAGCCCCAGCCCCTCACACTGCATGACAAGGAGGGCAGACCCATCGGCCCCGCCTGCGGCTACGATCCCAGAGTGTGCCTGATGGAGGGAAAATATTATGTGACCTGGTGCAACGCATACCACGGCCCCACCATCGGAGTGGCGTACTCGGAGGATTTTGAGACCTTCTATCAGCTGGAGAACGCCTTCCTGCCCTGCAACCGCAACGGCGTGCTCTTCCCCAGAAAGATCGGCGGCAAATACTGTATGCTCTCCCGGCCCTCTGACCAGGGGCACACCCCCTTTGGGGATATTTTCCTCAGCCAGAGCCCGGATCTGGAGCACTGGGGCTATCACCGCTTTGTGATGGGAGCCGGCGGCGGCTGGTCCTGGACCAAGATCGGGCCCGGGCCCATTCCCATCGAGACAAAGGAGGGGTGGCTTTTGATCTATCACGGGGTGGCTACCACCTGCAACGGCATGATCTACAGCATGGGCGCGGCCATGCTGGATCTGGAAAAGCCCTGGGAGGTGAAGTACCGCTGCAAGCCCTACATCCTTCACCCCACACAGACTTATGAGTGCGTGGGGGATGTGCCCAACGTAATCTTCCCCTGCTCCACCCTCTGCGACGCCTCCACCGGCCGTCTGGCCATCTATTACGGAGCCGCCGACACGGTGGTTGCCCTCGCCTTCGCCCAGCTGGACGAGCTGATCGCCTATGTGAAGGAGAATTCGGTGTAGATACTATGTATTTTCAACGGGACGGCGCGGTTTAGACCGCGCCGTTTCATCCCTGTGTGGCTTTCATTTGAATTACGATTTGGGTGATTTTCTCCGCACCCATTTGCCGAAAAGCGTCTTCTTGAATTTCAAAAGCTCTTCCTTCGCCGGGGCGTAGCTGCCGGCATTTTGGAGCAGGGCCACCCCCTTTGGAATATCTTCCGCTGTGCCCAGGCCCTCGGCATAGATACAGCCCAGGCAGTATTGAACCTCCCGTTTGGTACGGTCTGCCTTTTCCAGGACCTGTCTGGCCTTCACATAGTCCTGCTCAGTGCCGCGCCCGTAGTATAGCATTTGGCCCAGGCAGTCCGCTCCCCAGGTATTGTCATCATTCCAGGCATAGAGCAGAAGCTGGAAAGCCCTGCCGTAGTCCGGTTCCACCCCGCCGGTCCCCTCGTATAGAATGCGCCCGAGACGGTTGCAGCCGGCCGTGTTCATGCCGTCCTCAAGAAACTTCTCGTACCACTCCACGGCTTTCTGGATATCCTTTTCCGTGCCCTGCCCCAGCTCGCAGCTCTTGGCCACATGGAACCGGGCGCTCACCTCGCCCCCTTCGGCGGAGGCTTTATACCACTTAAAGGCCCCCTCATGATCGCCGGCCTTATCCAGATGTTCGGCCAGAAAACGCTGGTGGACCGGGTAACCCAGCTCTGCGCCGCGCCCGAAAATTCCTTCTGCCAGCTCCGGGCGGGCCGGAATCAGATTCTTCTCGCCCTCTAAGTAGAAGTTTCGCAGGTTGTTTCCCGCCAGCCACATGCCACCTTCAAAGGCACGCTTAAACCAAGGTTCACATTTGAGTATGTTCTCTTTGAGATACTCGTTGTAAACTTCCTGGCTGGGGAAAGCGTCCCGGCCTTTGCCAAAGACGCGGACAAAATCCCACCAGAAGTACATGTTGCCCACGGTGTACTGGCAGAAGGCGTCCCCTGCCTCCGCCTTCTCCAACACCGCGTTGAAGGCATCCTCCAGGCTTGCAAACGGCATATTCTTCTCAAGCGTCGGGGTCAACAGCCCTGACCGCAGGGCGCAGAGCACCCCCAAGGCGCTGCCCTGCTTGACAGACAGGCGCATGAGGCTGTCGCCCCGCTTCTCATTCACCGGGAACCTGTGCCCGGCCCAAATGTACTGCCCGCCCCAGAAGCATCGGGCCAACACACAGCTGGCGTCCCCATCCCCTGCGGCGCTGTATTTCGTCCCGGCCGAATACTGCCCGAATTCTGGGGATATAGGCAGCATCGTCGCCCAAGATCCACTCCCTGCCTACGGCCACCCGGTCGAACCATACACCATTTTCCATGATGTCCTTGTCAACCATGGCGAACATCTTTTTCACCGGCGGGGCCTCTTCCGGGTAGGGAAGCTGGGAGCGGATGGACTTGGCCAGTCTGCTCTTGGATGGAAAGAACGCATCTCTGATTGAGGTGACCGATTCATACAGCCCTGCTGCCAGAGCGGTCAGTCCAAGAACTGTGCTCAAAATGGCCACAGCCCAATCTTTGATCTCCCAATGTGATCGGCCGGATGTCCAACAGGAGGCAGAATAGGCCAGCAGCGCCAGAGCCACAAAGAGGAAAAGAGCGGCCCATAAGAGATTGATGAGCTTTTTTCGTGTTCTTTTTAAGCAGACGCTGTTTGATGTGTTATTCTGCGCCATAAAATATCCTCCTGCGGTTAATTAGAATGCCTTACTACCATAAAACTCCGGTTACGAAAAGTCAAGCCTCATAGAAAGCATCCAGTGAACAGGTCCTTGATCTGCTTCTTTGTCATCCATGACAACCCCTTGCTTATACTGCCAAAATACAAGATCGACATCACGCACAGACGGATATTCCCTCCTATTGCAATCTCCGATTTTGGTAACTATCGGTAATCTCCATTATAGGAGCAGAATAAGAATAAATCAAGAGCAATTTAGGAGTTTGTGGTATGATTAAATTTGATAAACTGTTCCGAACCTTAAAGGAAAATGGGATAAGTCAATACAACTTATACACCAACTATGGCATAAGCAGGTCGCAGATACAGCGGCTCAAAACCAATCAGTCCGTCACAACGCATACGCTGAATATGATACTGAATATCTTGGGTCACGGCTTCACGCTTGATGACATAGCAGAATTTACACCCGATGAAAAAGAAAAGGATAAAGAATAATCCGATCACGATTATCTCTATCCTTTTTTGATGCGCCTTTTTCCAACAGGTGGAACTTTATGGGTGAAAGATCCCGTTCCCGAGGGCTGGCTGGGTTTTCAGAAAAATGTGATTATTCAGCGGAAAATTTTTGGAAAAATGTGCACCATTCCGTTATAGCTTGAAACTATAGCAAGACCGTGGTATGATGTATGAAACGAACCACCTTCGCCACCCCTTATCTGGTGCGCCCCATCGAATACGGTGCGGACATAGCAGTGCATTCCGCCGCCTTAAATCATAGAAAAAAGAAGAAGGAGGACATGACAAAATGAGCGAAGTATTGCAGGCGATTGCAAAAAGAAGCTCCACCCGGGGTTACACCCAGGAGAAGCTGACAAAAGAGGAACTGAATATTCTGATTCAGGCGGGACTTCAGGCTCCTACGGCGGCCAACCGCCAGGAGATCCACATTACCGTGGTGGAGGGCGACAACCCTATTCTGGCGGAGCTGGAGGCGGACAAGAACCAGGGACGGGGCCTCGCCGATCTGCCGCACAATTTCTATTATGAGGCTCCCGTGGTCCTGTTTTTGAGCGGGGATGCATCTTTCTATTGGAGCAAGCTGGATGCGGGCATCGCAGCGGAGAATATCGCCCTGGCGGCGGAAGGCCTTGGCCTGGGCAGCCTGATCATCGGCTGCGTCAAAGACGCCTTGTACGGAGAGAAAAAGGATTATTATGCGAAGGCCCTGAAATTCCCGGAGGGCTACGAGTATGAGATCGCCGTCGCGCTGGGCCGCAAGGCTGTCACCAAGGAGCCCCATGACTACAGTGCGGAGAAGAATGTGACTTATCTGTGAGGGATTGAAATTCAAGGGGATGGAGAAGTTACTGTCTCCATCCCCTTTTCTATGTGTTATTCTGCGTCATAGAAAGCATAAAAATAACCCCACTAAAAACGTTAATATTTTCTCCGTTTCATCAATCACATTACGGCAATGATGTTTTGATCTCTCTGCGACTAAAATTACGGAATATTCAGACCGGGTAATTCAAGTAGGTGCAGAAAAGATTTTGCCAACGGCCGCTATATATGGCGCAAATGCAAGCGGAAAGTCTAATGTAGGCCTGCATCCTGTTCTAGCAGGAGACGTCGTTCTGGAAATCCCGAGGGCTGGCTGGTCTTTCAGAAAAATGTGTTTATTTTGCAGAAAATTTCCAGAAAAATGTGCGTAACATGGCTGGTAAAACTCAGAAAAATGTGTTATCCTGTATGTAACAGAAACACGGGGAGTGAATTGGATGAAACGAAACGCCATGGCGGACCTGATAAAATGGAAGACGGACAGGGAACGCAAGCCGCTTGTCCTGCGGGGAGCGCGGCAGGTTGGAAAGACCTGGCTCATGAAGGAGTTTGGGCAAACCTGTTATGACAGCTCTGTCTACTTCAACTTTGACGAGGAAGACGAGCTGAAATCCATCTTTGAGGCAAACAAGAATCCCCAGCGCATTATAGAGCTTCTGTCCATGATTGCCGGAGAGAAGATTCTGCCGGGTGAAACGCTCGTTATCTTCGACGAGATTCAAGAGTGCCCGGAAGCGCTGAACTCCCTGAAATACTTCAAGGAAAAGGCGAACGGGTATCATGTTGTCGCCGCGGGGAGCCTTCTTGGGACGCTTTTGGCAAAGCCGAAATCCTATCCCGTGGGGATGGTGAATCTGCTGGATCTCTATCCGCTTACCTTCAACGAGTTCCTTGCCGCTGTCGATCCGCCGCTGTACGCCTATTACGCGAGTATTGTGAAGGAGCAGACGATTGAAGAACTCTTCCATAACCGGCTGCTGGAAGCGTACAACAGTTATCTCATAATCGGCGGCATGCCGGAATGCGTCGCCTCTTGGGTCAAATACCGTGACCCGGCAAGAATTTTACAGATTCAGCGCGAGCTGATCGAGGTCTATGAAAATGACTTTTCAAAGCATAACGGAAGCGTAAACAGCGGACGGATTTTGATGGTTTTCCGAAGTATTGTCTCACAGCTTGCCAAACCGAACGAGAAATTTATGTACGGCGCTGTCAAGCAGGGCGGCAGAGCGCGTGACTTTGAGGAAGCCATAGAATGGCTCGTTTCTGCCGGAATGCTGAGCCGCGTCTACAATGTCTCCAAAATAGAACATCCGCTGTCTGCGTTCGATAAACTTGACACTTTCAAGCTTTTCGTCTTTGACACGGGTCTTCTTAAGCACATGGCGGGAATCGACAACAGCGCGATCCTTCTGAAAAGCGATTATCAATTCAAGGGACAGCTGACCGAAAACTACGTTTTGCAGCAGCTTCGCGGGCAGTTTGACGTTGAGCCGCGCTACTACTCTGACAAAAACAGCGAGCTTGATTTTGTTTTACAGTACGGAACCGAAATCATCCCCGTCGAGGCAAAGGGCGGCGAAGATAAATCCGCGCCGTCCTTCAAGAAATATGTATCCGACCATCAGCCCCAGCACGCGATTCGCTTTTCGAAGCGCGGATACCGAAAGGACGGACGGATCACCAATATTCCGCTGTACCTTGCGGGAAAAACGAAGGAGCTTCTGTAGATTAGATTCAAACAATCTTACTGTATTCCGCCTCACAGCTTCTCATGGCGAGGATGGTGCGGCCGATTCAATCATCCAGGTCGGAGACACTTTTGGAGGGCCGCATGATTGCCACCGCCCCGGTCAGCTCGTCTACGGCGTACAAAACCTTTTCCATTTCACGCTCCCACACAAATTCTCGGGTGAAAGTCAGCACATCCTAAACAACCCTATCATAGCCTATCCCTCACAGGTTTGCAAGGGGCAGCGCCCCGCTCCCCTCTTGACAGCCCGGCGGCAGTCCGCTACAATATACTAACACTGTTAGTTTTTCGGAGGGATTGTTAAACGTTCCGGAAAGGGGGTTTATATGGCTCGACAGGGTTTAACGCGGGCGGGCGTCGTCCGGGCCGCCATAGAATTGATCGAATCGGAGGGACTGCAGCGCTTTTCTCTGCGGGAGCTGGCAAACAGGCTCCATGTCAGGGCGGCATCCCTCTATAATCACATCAAAAATATGGATGAGCTCTACACGGAAATCGGTTATTATGCCATCTCAGAGCTGAAAAGGGCCCAGCTGGACGCCATTGCCGGGAAAGAGCGGGCGCAGGCCATCGAGGCCTTAGCCGAAGCCTATCACCGGTTCGGCAGGGAGAGGCCGGAAATCTATCAGGTGATTATGTCCCTGCCCATGATAAAAAACGATGCGCTCCTTACAGCCGCCGGGGACATTGTGGAGCCCATCATGACGGTTCTGGACGGTTATACTCTGACCGAACTGCAGAAGATGCACCTGCAGAGGGTGCTGCGCAGTATCATGCACGGCTTTCTCTCCCAGGAGGCGGCGGGGTGCTTCCGGCATTTCCCGGTGGAGGTCTCACAGAGCTACCGGATGGCGGTGCAGGGGTTCGTCTGGCTGGCTGAAAATTCAGAAAAAGAGGTGGAAGCATGAAAACAGATAAAACGGAGCTTTTTGAAAAGACGCCTGTCATGAGGGCGGTTCTGGCGCTGGTGGTTCCCACGGTGATCAGTCAGATCATCACCGTCATCTACAATATGGCGGACACATTTTTTATCGGCCAGCTGAACGACGCCAATCAGGTGGCCGCCGCATCCTTAAGCCTGCCGCTGTTCCTGGTGACTACGGGGCTGGCCAATCTCTTTGGGATCGGGGGCGCCAGTCTCATTTCCAGAAGTCTTGGGCTGGGGGACACCAAAAAGGCGCGGGAAACCTCCGCGTTCTGTATCTGGACAGCGGCGGCGGCCGCCTTTCTGTACGGGCTGGTCATATTTGCCCTTCGGGGCGTGATTCTGCCCGCCGTGGGCGCCGACTCCTCCACCTATGACTTCTGCGCGAGCTATCTGTTCTGGACGCTGACGGTGGGCGCGGTGCCCACGGTGCTGAACGCCGCCCTGGCGCACCTTGTCCGGGCGGAGGGCTATTCCGGCCAGGCCAGCTTCGGGGTGGCGCTGGGAGGCGGCCTCAACATCCTTTTGGACCCGGTGTTCATCTTTGGCTTTGGCCTGGAGATCGCGGGTGCGGCGGTGGCCACCATGCTCTCCAACTTAATCGCGACCCTGTATTTTGCCGTCCTGATCCTGAAAAAGCGCGGCAGATTCCATCTCACCTTAAATCCGAAATACTATTCTGTCTCGGATGGCATACCCGGAGAGGTGCTGCTGGTAGGGCTCCCCAGCTCGATTATGAATGTGATGGGTATTTTTTCCAACATCACCCTCAATAAGCTCCTGGTCAGCTACTCCAACGCCGCCGTGGCGGGCATCGGCATTGCCAAGAAGATCGATATGCTGGCCTTCGCCATCGCCAACGGCCTCTCTCAGGGCGTCATCCCCCTGATCGGCTACAATTACTCCGCCAAAAACACCCGCCGGATGCGGGAGGCCATCCGGGTGACTCTCCTTTTGAGCCTCGCGGTCACCACGGTCGGGGCGGTCCTTCTGTTTACCTGCGCCAATCCCCTGGTGAAGGCTTTCATTGACGACGCCGAGACCGTGCGGTACGGCAGCATGTTCCAGCGGATTATCTGCATCACGGGACCCTTTACGGCCGTCACAACGGTCATTATTTCCATCTTTCAGTCCGTGGGGCAGAAAGGCAAGCCTCTGGTGCTGTCCATGCTCAGAAAGGGCGGGCTGGACGTGCCCTTTATGTTCCTTCTGGATGCCCTGGGCGGCGCCGACGCCATCGCATGGGCCACTCCCATCGCGGACTGCGGGGCCATGCTGGCCGGCATCCTCTTGTTTGTCCCTCTGTGGAGGAAAATGGGAGGCAAAAGCCGGGCGGGATCCTCTTGCCAAGATCCCCGGAGGGGATTATAGTAGAGGAAGGAGTCAAAACAAAAACAGACCGGGAAAAGGAGAAGAGCGATGCAGCAGATCACAGAGCAGCAGATTCAGGCGATGGCCCCCAATGCGGCGGCGGCAGCCAACGGTAAAAAAATTTCCCAGAAGGGCGGCTTCGTGCGGCTTTCGCGCTCCGGGGACGATACCTTCTACCTGGGAGAGTGTACGGGCAGCGGCAAGAGCAACTATATTACCTCGGTAGATTTCCTGGATCCGAACAGTCCGGTGTGCCGGTGTACCTGCCCCAGCAGGCAGTTTCCCTGCAAACACGGGCTGGCACTTTTGTATGAGATCGCGGCGGGGAAGGAGTTTTCTCTCTGTGAGATCCCGGAGGATATTCTGAAAAAGCGGGAGAAAAAGCAGGCCCGGGCGGCCAAAGAGCAGGATTCCGGGGAGGAGGACCGGGAGCTGACCCCACAGGAGCTCCAAAAGAAGGAGAAGGCCAGGGCCGCCGCCGCAAAAAGCTCCCGGGCGGCCCGCAGGAAAAAGCTGGAGAAGCAGCTGGAGGGCCTTGGCCTGGCGGAGAAGCTGGTGCAGGAGCTGGTCCGGGGAGGACTGGGAGCCATGGGCGGCGCCTCCGTGAAGACCTATGAGCAGCTGGGCAGACAGCTGGGCGATTATTACCTGCCCGGCCCTCAAAGGCTCTTAAACGGCCTGATCCTGGAGATTTCCGCCTTCCAGAAGGACAGCGACGAGATCCATTATGACAGCGCCCTGGACATTCTGGAGAAGCTCTGGGCCCTGATCAAAAAGTCCCAGAGCTACCTGACGGAAAAGCTGGAAAAGGAGGAGGACGGCCCGGACTCCAGCCCTCTCTATGAGGAACTGGGGGGAATCTGGAAGCTTTCCGAGCTGGAGGCGGCGGGCAGGATGCGCAGCGCCCAGCTGGCACAGCTTGCCTTCTGGGTGACCTATGACCCGGCCCGGAAGGAATACATAGACATCGGCTGCTGGGGGGATCTGTCCGACGGGCAGATCTACTTAACCTGCAATTACCGGCCTCTGAAGGCCCTGAAATATGTGAAGGAGGAGGACTCGGTGTTTGGCGTGGCGCAGGTCCCCCAGGCCGCCTTCTACCCCGGGGAGGGGAATCTGCGGGTGCGCTGGGAGAGCGCATCCCTGCGGGAGGTGACGCCGCAGGATCTGGCGCAGCTTAGGAAGGCGGCTCCCGGCAGCCTGGCACAGGAGGCCAGGGTGGCGAAAAACCTTCTCAAAAACGCACTGGCCGATCCTTTCTACATCCGGCTGGTCCCCTTTCACAGGATCGGCACCGCCGATTTGGGGTTAACCCTGGAAAATCCGGCGGGGGAGACCATTCTCCTTGGCTGTGCGCCGGGCATGGAAAATACCCTGGAGCGGCTGGAGAGCCTGCCCCGGGCGGAGCTTCTGCAGGATCAGGTGATGGTGGGCGCTTATTTTTACGATATGACGGACCGCCGGCTGAAGCTGCAGCCCCTGAGCATTCTGACCGCCTCCCATGTGGTGCGGTTGCTGTATTAGAGAAATCCAAAGCGTGAGAAGGGAGATCAAAGATGGACTTGACACCTTTATATGAACTGAGAGGACGTCTGCGGGCGGCGGCCGTGGCGGGCAGCGCTCTGGCGGGGGAGGACTTCCGCCTGCGCCGGGCGGCCCAGGCCATGGAGCCTCTGGAGGGAGCTTCCCCTGTCTTTGCCCGGATCGGACAGCTGACAAAACAGCTCCTGGATCCCGGCTGTGAGGACCGGGAGGGAACTCTGTTGGACGCCGTTACCCTGGTGGACGCCGTGCTGTGCACCCAGGGGGCGGTGGCCGTGGAGGGGACTCTGACGCCCCTTGCCCCGGCGGAGGGAGGGGAGCTGGGGGCCGATGTGCCCTACTCCCAGTTAAAACCCCTGCTGGAGGCTCTCACCAGCTCCGGCAGCGGACATTTCAGCTATTGCGTGGAGATGCACCGGGAGCACCCGGAGATCTTCCGGGACTGGAGGGTGAGGCCTGCGCTGGTGGATGCGCTGGGGGCCTCCTACGGGGAGCTGGCGGATCAGGCCCAGGACTGGCTCTCCCAGGCGGACGCCTCCCTGCTGCCCCTTCTGCAGAAGGGCTTTGACCCCCAGGGCAAACGGGAGATGGTGCGCCGGGTGCATGTGATGGAGGCCATCGCGCCCCTGGAGGCGGCGGATTTCGCCCGCCGAATGCTGCCCCAGGCGGCAAAGGAGGTACGGCAGGCCCTGATCTACGCTCTGCGGCTGGATCCGGAGAACGGGGATCTGCTTAAGGGCCTGGCGGGCTCGGAGCGGGGCAAGGCCAGGGATATGGCCCTCTACGCCCTGGCGGAACTCTCCGGGGAGCCGGCAGTCTCCTTTTGGAGGGAGTATTATGAGAAGGCCCCTCTGGAAACCCTGGAATATCTCAGATCCTCCCAAACCGACTGGGCGGGGGAACTGGTGGGAGAGACGATTCTTACTCTTTTAGCCGATCCCGATTCCCTGAACCAAAAGAAGGAGCCCTCCCTGGCAGACAAGGCCAAGAGGACGGATCCCCGGGAGCGCCTGAGCGCCCCCCAGCTGCTTCTGGTGCAGGCCCTGGCGGATCTGCCGGGCAAGACAGGAGAAAAGATCTGCCTGGCCTTTCGGCGGCTGGCGGAGTCGGCCGGGGATCTGGAGGCAGCCCTGACGGAAGCCCCCAGATATCTCTCCCAGTGCCTGGGGTATGTCCTCCCCGCGGGCGCCCAGGTGAAAAAGCTCCAGGCGGGGAGCCTGAAGGCCTGGATCCCCTGTCTGCTCCAGCTTTCTCTCTTAACCCGTCCCGACCCCCAGCTGGGCGCTCTGGCCCGGGAGCTGTTTGCCCAGGGAGCCCGGTCCGCCTATCTGCCCGCCGCCCTGACGGATCTGCTGCTCTCCGGCCAGGAGTATTGCAGCTGGCTGGAGGGATACCTCTGGAAAAAGAATCTGCTGGGCGGGCGGAAGAAGAACGAGGATATGGTCCGCTTCACGGCCCAGGGCCTGAAAAGTCTTCGCTTCCGGGAAGAGACCGGGGAATATGTGCTGACGGGAGACGCATATATCGCCGCCCTGGACCGCAGGCAGACGGTGTATCACCCCTTAAGCCGGGAGCCCCTCCTTCGGCTTTTGCGCCTCTTGATGGACGTCAAGGACGAGGATTTAGACCGGATCCTGGGGAACTGCATCCCGCCCAAAGATTCCCAGGTCTGCCGGGAGCTGGAGGAATATTTTTACAGGAGGATGGAAGGCCCCCTGGAGGAGGGCGCACCTCTCTTTTATCTGGGGGCGCTGAAAAAATGCGGCTGTCAGAGATGCGAGAATCTTGCCCTGTGGACCTTCTCCCGCCACAGCGGGAGCGTGCCCATGTGGACCCTGATGAACTACGCCTCCGCTCTGCCCGGCCCCGCCGCAGACCGGAAAAAGGAGATGCTGCGGGTGGTGGAGCTGGCGGACAAGGGACGCCTTTCCGTGACCAACTGGAACAGGGACCGGATGCTGGCCTTTCTGGACGGCATGACTTAAGCGGACCCAAGGACCCGCCCAAAGGAGGCGGGGCAAAGCAGGGCCGGAGGGCCCCTTAGAAGGAGGAAGCTATGGAGCAGAATATCCTGCGGCTGCCGGCGGAGCAGCTGTTTCAGAAGGAAATCGACGCGCTGATCGCGGCGGAGAGGGATCCGGTGCCCACAGGCTGGCGCATGTCCCCCAAGTCCGTGCGCACCTATATCTGCGGCGGACGGGCGGGGGGCGTGGAGATCACCCCCAAGTATATCGGCCAGGAGAGGCTGGTGGAGATCGCCATCGCCACCCTGGTGACGGACCGGGCCCTGCTGCTCATCGGGGAGCCCGGAACCGCCAAGAGCTGGCTCTCGGAGCATTTGACCGCGGCCATCAACGGGGATTCCACCAAGGTGGTCCAGGGGACGGCAGGCACCACGGAGGAACAGATCCGCTACTCCTGGAACTATGCCATGCTCATCGCAAACGGGCCCTCCCAGGAGGCCATGCTGAAGAGCCCCGTGTTCCGGGCCATGGAGACGGGCACCATCGCCCGGGTGGAGGAAATCTCCCGCTGCGCCTCGGAGGTGCAGGACGCCCTGATCTCCCTGCTGAGCGAAAAGCGCATCTCCGTGCCGGAGCTGGGGGAGGAGGTGGCGGCCCGGAAGGGCTTCTCGGTCATCGCCACCGCCAACACCCGGGACAAGGGCGTCAACGAGATGTCGGCGGCCTTAAAGCGGCGGTTTAACATTGTGGTGCTGCCTGCCCCGGCCACCCTGGAGGCGGAGATGGAGATCGTGAACACCCGGGTGGCCCAGCTCTCCCAGGGCCTGGACCTGAACGCCTCTCTGCCTCCCCAGGAGACGGTGGAGAAGGTGTGCACCATTTTCCGGGAGCTGCGGGAGGGCCAGACCCTGGACCGGACCCAGAAGCTGAAGACCACCTCCGGCGTCCTCTCCACGGCGGAGGCCATCTCTCTGCTCTGCAACAGCATGGCCCTGGCCGGGAGCTTCGGCAGCGGAAAGGTCTCCGACGAGGATCTGGCGGCGGGCCTGCAGGGGGCGGTGATCAAGGAGGAGGACAAGGACGGCGTGGCCTGGAAGGAGTACCTGGAGAACGTGATGAAAAAGAGAGGTCTGAAGTGGATGGGCCTGTACCGGGCCTGCCGGGATTTGACTGAGGACAGGTAAAAGGACCATGACAAACGCAAATACACGCCGGCCCCATATTTTTGGAATCAGGCACCTGTCCCCGGCGGGGGCCTTCTATCTGCGCACCTATCTGGAGGAAAAGCGTCCCCGGCTGGTGCTCATAGAGGGGCCCAGCGATTTGGGCGACGTGCTGGAGCCTATCACCCGGCCGGAGACAAAGCCCCCCATCGCCATCCTGGCCTACACCAAGGAGACCCCGGTGGAGACGATTCTGTACCCCTTCGCAGAGTATTCTCCGGAGTACCAGGCCATCCTCTGGTGCCGGGAGAGGGGGGCGGCGTGCCGCTTTATGGATCTGCCCTCGGAGGTATTCCTTGGCATCGCCCGCCAAAGGCTGGGCCGGGAGGAAGGCCCCGCCTCCGAAAGGGGGGAGGAGGAGCGTCTGAACGTCTACGCCCTGCTGGATGAGCAGGCGGGGGAGGATGGCCACGAAACCTTCTGGGAGAGGACCCTGGAGCAGACAAACCGGGCCCAGAGCTATCACCAAGGGGCCAATCTCTTTGGGGAGAGCCTCCGGGAGCTGTCCGCGGGGCAGGAGGAAGACTGGCCGGAGATTCTGGTGCGGGAGGCCTATATGCGCCGGCAGATCCGCTCGGCCCTGGCGGAGGGCTTTGACCCCGGGGAGATTGTGGTGGTCACCGGGGCCTACCATGTGCAGGGCCTGCTGGATCCCCAGGCGCCGCCCATGTCGGACCGGGAGTTCGCCCTGCTGCCCCGGGCCCAGGCCAGCCACACGCTGATGCCCTACTCGGACTACCGGCTCTCCACCCGCTCCGGCTACGGGGCGGGCAATAAGGCGCCGGCCTACTATCAGCTGATCTGGGAGGGGCTGAGGAGGGGAGAGCCCTCCTACGCCGCATCGGCGTATCTGACCCGGATGGCCGCCTTTCAGAGACAGCAGGGTATGGGGGTTTCCTCCGCGGAGGTAATCGAGGCCCTGCGGCTGGCCGGCTCTCTGGCAAAGCTGCGGGGCGGCGTCCAGCCGGCCCTGCGGGATCTGCGGGACGCCGCGGTGACCTGCATGGGCGGAGGCAATCCGGCGTCTCTGGCCCTGGCCAGGGCGGATGTGGAGATCGGCACCCGCATCGGGGCCCTGCCCCAGGGGGTGAGCCGCACCAGCATTCAGGAGGATTTTTACCGGCAGCTGGGAGAGTGGAAGCTGGAGAAATACCGGGATATCGCCGCCCAGGACCTGGCCCTGGATCTGAGGGAAAACCGGAACGTTTCCTCCCGGAAGGCGGCCTTCCTGGATCTGTACCGGTCCTTTTTCCTCCATCAGCTGAGAGTGCTGGGGATCTGCTTTGCCTCCCTGCAGCAGGTCAGTCAGGACAATGCCACCTGGGCGGAGCACTGGGTCCTCCGGTGGAGCCCGGAGGCGGAGATCCAGCTGGTGGAATCCGCCCTGAAGGGAGATACGGTGGCCCAGGCGGCTTCCTTCCTGCTGAAGGAGCAGGCGGAGAGCGCAGGCAGCATCAGTGGGGTCGCCCAGGTCATAGAGGACGCCTTCACCTGCGGCATGGAGGCGGCGCTTCACTATGCCACCGGGGCCCTCCAGGCCATGGCGGTGGACGCGGCCTCCCTGGAGGAACTGGCCCAGACGGCCTCCCGGCTCTCCGCCGTGATCCGCTACGGCAGCATCCGGAACCTGGAGGCGGCACCCCTGACCCCCATTCTGCAGCAGCTCTTTCTCCGGGCCTGCCTGATTCTGCCCGGGGCCTGCGTGTGCGATGAGGCGGCCTCCCAGGGGATCGCGGAGGCCATGGAGAAGCTGAACCGGGTCCAGCTGGCCCACGAATTTCTGGAGCAGGAGCTGTGGCTGGGCGCCCTGGAGGAAACCGCCCGGCGGGACGATCTAAACACCCGGCTGTCCGGCTTCGCGGCGGCCATTCTGCTGGAGAGGGGGGCCATGGACGAGGAGAGCCTGCGTCTGCAGGTGCTGCGCCGCCTGTCGCGGGGAGTGCCCGCCCAGCTGGGGGCCGGCTGGTTTGAGGGGCTTGCCGGGAAAAACCGCTACGCCCTGATTGCCAGGCTGTCCCTGTGGGAGCAGCTGGACGCCTATCTGGCCTCCCTGGACGGGGAAGAGTTTAAGCGGGCCCTGGTGTTCCTGCGCCGGGCCTTCGCGGACTTTTCCTCCCTGGAGAAGGACGAGATCGCGGAGAATCTGGGGGAGCTATGGGGGCTGAACGGTCAGCAGGTCAGCGAGCAGCTGAACGCCTCCTTAAAGGGAGAGGAACAGAAGCTGGTGGAGAGCCTGGGGGATTTTGACTTTGATCTGTAAAGACGAGGTGCGTATGGCAGAGGATGTAAAGGAGAAAATGCAGCGCTGGCGGCTGATCCTGGGACAGGAGAGCCAGAGCCGGATGGAGGCCATGGGCGCGCAGCCCCTGGCCGGGGAGCTGGATCTGATGGACCAGGCCCTGGCGGCCATCTACAATCGGACCGAGCAAGGCGGCTTCGGAAGCGGGGGCGGAGCCGGGAAGGGGCCCTCCAGCCCTCAGATCAGCCGCTGGCTGGGGGACGTGCGCTCCCTCTTTGACAAGGAGCTGGTGACGGTGATCCAGGGGGACGCCATGAACCGCTGCGGCTTAAAGCAGCTTCTCTTTGAGCCGGAGCTGTTGGAGGATCTGGAGCCGGACCTGAGCCTGGCCTCCACCATTTTGATGCTCAAGGAGCAGATCCCCAAGCGGTCCAAGGAGAGCGTGCGCCGTTTCATCCGCAAAATCGTGGAGGATATCAACCGTCTTCTGGAGCAGGAGCTGCGCCGGGCGGTGACGGCGGCCGTAAACCGCAGGCAGCACTCCCCCATTCCCTCCGCGGCGGCCCTGGACTACAAGACCACCATCTCCCGGAACCTGAAGCACTATGATCCCCAGCTGGGGACCATTGTGCCGGAGCATTTTTATTTCTTTGACCGGACCAGCACCACCGCCGCCAACAAGTGGAATGTGATCATGGACGTGGATCAGAGCGGCTCCATGGGCGAGTCGGTGATCTATTCCTCCGTGGTCAGCTGCATCCTGGCCAGCATGAGCTCCCTGACCACCCACATCGTGGCCTTTGACACGTCCTTTGTGGATCTGACGGAAAAATGCGAGGACCCGGTGGATCTGCTCTTCGGCTTCCAGCTGGGGGGCGGCACGGATATCAATCAGTCCGTGGCCTACTGCCAGACCTTGATCGAGAATCCCAAAAAGACCCTGTTCTTTCTGATCTCAGACCTGGAGGAGGGCGGCAACCGGGCGGCCCTGCTGCGGCGGCTGGAGGATCTGAAGGGAAGCGGGGTGACGGTCATATGCCTGCTGGCCCTCTCCGACAGGGGGCGCCCCTATTATGATGCCCAGATGGCCCAGAAGGTGGCCGGGCTGGGAATCCCCTGCTTTGCCTGCAATCCCCAGATGCTGCCCCAGCTTCTGGAGCGGGTGCTGAAGGGACAGGATCTCCGGGAGTTCCAAAAAGAGTTTGAAAAGCGGAAAAAGTAGGAGGCGGAGGGAAAGCTATGTACCAGATGAGTTTGTTTGACGGGCAGGAGGAAGCAAAGGCCTACGCGCCTCTGGCCAGCCGGCTGCGGCCGGAGAGCCTGGAGGAATATGTGGGCCAGCAGCACCTGGTAGGCCCGGGGAAGATCCTGCGCCAGCTCATTGAGAGGGATCAGATTTCCTCCATGATCTTCTGGGGGCCGCCGGGGGTGGGCAAGACCACTCTGGCCCGGATCATCGCCGCCCATACCCAGTGCGTCTTTGTGGAGTTTTCCGCCGTGAGCAGCGGGATCAAGGAGGTGCGGGAGGTGATGGCCCAGGCAGAGGAAAACCGCCGGATGGGGATGCGCACCCTTCTGTTTGTGGATGAGATCCACCGCTTCAACAAGGCTCAGCAGGACGCCTTTCTGCCCTATGTGGAGAAGGGAAGCATTATCCTGGTGGGGGCCACCACGGAGAATCCCTCCTTTGAGATCAACTCCGCCCTTCTGTCCCGGTGCAAGGTCTTTGTGCTCAGGGCCCTGGAGGAGGAGGATCTGGAAAGGCTCCTGCTCCACGCCCTGAAAAGCCCAAAGGGCTACGGCGGGCAGAGCATTGTGATCGGCCGGGACCAGATCCGGGCCATAGCGGCCTTTGCCAACGGGGACGCCCGCACGGCCCTGAACACGCTGGAGATGGCGGTGTTAAACGGGGAGCTGGATTCGGAGGGCACCGTCACGGTGGACGAGCGGGTGCTGGAGCAGTGTATCAACCGAAGGTCCCTGCTCTACGACAAGAAGGGGGAGGAGCATTACAATCTGATTTCCGCCCTCCACAAATCCATGCGCAACAGCGACCCGGACGCGGCCCTCTACTGGATGAACCGGATGCTGGACGGCGGGGAGGAGCCCCTGTATATCGCCAGGCGGCTGATCCGCTTTGCCAGCGAGGACGTGGGCATGGCGGACTCCCAGGCCCTGCCCCTGGCGGTGTCCGTCTATCAGGCATGTCATTTTCTGGGGATGCCGGAGTGCGACGTGCATCTGGCCCACGCGGTGGTGTATCTGTCCATGGCCCCCAAGTCCAACGCCCTGTACATGGGCTGCCTTGCCAGCCAGAAGGATATCCGGGAGCTGCCGGCCCAGCCCGTGCCCCTGCAGATTCGGAACGCCCCCACAGGGCTTATGAAGGATCTCCACTACGGGGAGGGCTACCAGTACGCCCACGACACAGCAGAAAAGCTCACCCGGATGCACTGCCTGCCGGATGAGCTCCTGAATCGAAGATATTACCTGCCCACCGGGGAGGGGGCGGAGGCTGCGGTAAAGGAGCGCCTGGAGCGGATCCGGGCCTGGAAGGGCCTGGGGGACGAACCGGAGGCCCGCCCGTAACTGCCCCGCCCGTAACTGCCCCGCCCGTAAGTGCCCCGTCCGTAAGTATCCTGCCCGTAAGTGCTCCACCCGTAAGTGCCCTGCCCGCCGGGGGCTTATTCCTGCTCCTGGGTGACCGCCCCGTGCCCGATGTACTGGCGCAGCAGCTCAAAGGTGTTCTTCACTCCGTCCCGGTGGCTTCTCTCATAGCCGTGGGAGGCGTAGACCCCCGCCCCGATCAGGCCGTGCTTCACATCGTACCCGGCGCCCAGGGCGGCCTCCGCATCGGATCCGTAGTGGGGATAAACGTCCACCGCATAGGACAGATCCGCCTCCCTGGCGGCGGCAATCAGAGCCCCCACCACCTCATAGTTATAGGGCCCCCCGCTGTCCTTGGCACAGATGGACACCTGGCGCTCCGTACAGCCAAGGCCCTCCCCCACGCAGCCCATGTCCACGGAAAGGACTTCGGAGACTCCCTTCGGCACCGTGCCGCAGGCCCCGTGTCCCACCTCCTCGTAGACGGTAATGTGCTGGTATACCCGTCGGGTGAGGGTCACATTTTCCTCCTTCAGCCACCTGGCATAGCCCAGGAGAATCCCCACGCTGAGCTTGTCGTCCAGAAAACGGCTCTTCAGGTAGCCGGACTGTGTGAAGCGGGTGCGGGGGTCAAAGGCCACGATATCTCCCACAGAAATTCCCAGCTTCTCCACGTCCTTTGGGTTCTCCACATCCTCGTCCAGCACCAGCTCCATCCCGTCAAAGGAACGCTTGGCCGAGCCGTAGCCGCCGTTCACATGGACGGAGGCGTTGGCCAGCTGGAAGGTGCCCTCGTAGCGCTTCCCGTCCCGGGTGATTACCAGGCAGTTCTCCGCCTCCGTATTGTTGGGCTCCAGGCCTCCCAGGGGGGTGAGGGCAAGGCGCCCGTTCCCCTTCACAGAGGCCACCATGGCCCCCAGGGTGTCCGTGTGGGCCTCCAGCAGCAGCCCCTCCCCGGTGTCCGGGCCGCCCAGATCCACCAGCAGGCCCCCCTTCACGGTCTGGACCGGCTCATACCCCAGCCGGCGGTACTCTTCGCACAGATACCCCACCGCCTCCCCGGTGTAGCCTGTGGGGCTGGGGATGGCCAAAAGAGCGGCTGTCTGCTCCAGAATATAATTCACATATTTTTTGGAATACTTTTTCTTTTTGCTCATGGGAAGTCCTCCTTTCCGGGCTCTGATTTTATTGTATCCTTTCCGGAAGGCAAAATCAATATGCGGATTGCCGCCTGGCCCCAGTGCCCCGGCGGAAATTTGCGTCCCAGTGCCCCGGCGGAAATTTATCTGGATTATTTGGGGGAAGGGTGTTATACTTAAGGGCAGCGACCGACCGATAGCCGGCGCTGACAGTTCGGCTCAGTGTACCGGCAGGAACCTGGCTGATTGCGCGGCCGGGCCCCGGCATATACTGAAAACGGGGAAGGAAGTGTTTTTATAATGGAGGAAGAGGAAAAAAGCGGCGAAAAGCGCAGCCCTATGGAGCAGATTTCCGCCTTTATCGTGGATAAGCGAAAGGCATTCTATCTGCTGTACATAGGGCTGGCTGTATTTTGTGTGTTTGCCAGCGGCTGGGTGAAGGTGAACGACGATCTGACCAGTTACCTTCCGGCGGAGACGGAGACCCGCAGGGGTCTCACCGCCATGGAGGAGGAGTTCGTCACCTTTGGAACCAACCGTATTTTAGTGGACAATATTTCTTACGCCAGGGCGCAGGAGCTGGCCGGCCGGCTGGAGGCCCTGGAGGGGGTAAAGTCCGTGGAGTTTGACAACACCCCGGAGCACTATCAGACCGGGGCGTCCCTGTTTACCGTCACCTACGAGGGAACGGCCCAGGATTCGGTGAGCCTGGAGGCGCTGGAGCGGATAAAGGAGGCCCTCAAGGGGTATGACGTGTATGTGACCGGCGATACGGGGGCCTCCGATTCGGCCAGCCTGGACGCGGAGATGCAGGTGGTTATGGTGGTGGCCGTGGTCATTATCCTGCTGGTGCTGCTGTTCACCTCCCAGACCTACATGGAGATCCCGGTGCTGATTCTTACCTTTGGGCTGGCGGCGCTGCTGAACAAGGGAACCAACTTCCTGCTGGGGGAGATTTCCTTTGTGTCAAACTCGGTGGCGGTGGTCCTGCAGCTGGCGCTGGCCATCGACTATGCCATTATTCTCTGCCACCGGTACACGGAGGAACGGGAGCGGATGGAGGCAAGGGAGGCTGTGGTGACCGCCCTGAGCAAGGCCATCCCGGAGATTTCCGGAAGCTCTCTTACCACGCTCTCCGGCCTGGGGGCCATGTGCTTTATGCGGTTCGGCATCGGCAAGGATCTGGGGATTGTGCTGATGAAGGCCATTGTGCTCAGTCTGCTGTCGGTGTTCACCTTTATGCCGGGGCTGCTCATGAGCTTCAGCCGCCTGATCGACCGGACCCACCATCGCAGCTTTGTGCCGAAGATCAGCGGCTGGGGCCGCCTGGTGGTGAAGCTGCGGTTTGTGCTTCCCCCGCTGTTTGTGCTGGCGCTGATCGGCGGGTTTGTTTTCTCCAACCGCTGTCCCTACGCCTACGGACAGACCGGGCTTTCCACCTTCACCAAAAATGACAGCCAGATTGCCCAGGAAAAGGTCAACGGCACCTTTGGGGCCCAGAATACCCTGGCCATGCTGGTGGAGGCGGGAGATTACGACAGGGAGGAACGCCTGCTCCGGGATCTGGCGGCTATGCCCCAGGTGGAATCGGTGCTGGGGCTGGCCAACGTGGAGGCAAAGGACGGGTATGTGCTTACGGACCGGCTGACGCCCCGGCAGTTTGCCGAGCTGACGGATTTGGATATTGAGGCCGCAAGGCTGCTCTATTCGGCCTACGCCGTCAATCAGGAAACCTACGGACAGCTGGTGAGCGGCGTGGACAGCTATCGCGTGCCCCTGCTGGATATGTTCCTGTTTGTCCACGACCAGATGGAGGAAGGGTATGTCACTCTGGACCAGGAGATGACGGACGAGATCAACGATCTGTACGGCCAGCTGTCCGATGCCCAGCTTCAATTAAAGGGGACTGACTACAGCCGGCTGGTCCTTCAGCTGGCGCTGCCGGAGGAGAGTCAGGAGACCTTCGATTTCCTGGATACCCTGCATGAGACCGCCGGGCGGTACTATGACGATTATCTGCTGGTGGGGAATTCCACCAGTGATTTTGACCTCTCCGCTTCCTTTGTGAACGACAACCTGCTGATCAGTATCCTGACCATTGTGTTTGTGGTGGTGGTCCTGATGTTTACCTTCCAGTCCGCCGGCCTGCCGGTGCTGCTGATCCTTGTGATTCAGGGGAGCGTGTGGATCAATTTCTCCTTCCCCTACCTGATGGATGAAAAGCTCTTTTTCCTCAGCTATCTGGTGGTCAGCTCCATCCAGATGGGCGCCAACATCGACTATGCCATTGTCATTGCCAGCCGGTATACGGAGCTGAAGAAGGTCATGCCTCTGAAGGAGGCGGTGGTGGAGTCCCTCAACGAGGCATTCCCCACCATCGTCACCTCCGGCACCATTCTGGCCTCCGCAGGTATTTTGATCGGGTTCTTATCCTCCAGTCCGGCCATCTCCTCCATCGGGGTGTGTCTGGGCCGCGGGACGCTGATTTCCATTTTCCTGGTGATGGCGGTGCTGCCCCAGATCCTGCTGCTGGGGGATACTATCATTGAAAAAACCGCCTTTACCTTAAAGAGCCCTCTGCCCATTCAAAACAGGACCGGCATTATGCGTCTGGAGGGCCATGTGAGGGGATATATCTCCGGTATGGTAGACGGCAATTTCAGCGGGATCCTGCGGGGGAGCCTGAATGCCGCGGTGGCGGCGGGCAGTCTGAAGGAACCGGAGGAAAATGGGGAGGAAGGAGGCGGTCAGGATGCGTAGAGGGAAGCGGTTTTTCGCAATTTTCCTGTCCCTGTGCCTTCTGGCGGGGGTGATGCTGCCCGCCGGGGCGAAGGAGGACGAAGAGGGGGAGCGGGTGAATATTTCCTCTGTGGAGGATCTGCTGGCGCTTTCCCAAAGCTGCTCTCTGGACACCTGGTCTCAGGGAAGGACAGTGGTCCTTACGGCGGACCTGAATCTGACCGGCAGTGACTTTGCGCCCATCCCCTCCTTCGGGGGGACCTTTCTGGGAGAGGGCCATACGATTTCCGGGTTAAAGCTCACGGAGGACGGATCCTGTGTGGGCCTGTTCCGCTTCCTTCAGGAGGGGGCGAGGGTGCAGGATCTGCATGTGTCCGGCAGGGTGGCGCCCGGGGGCAGCGCGGACAGCGTGGGCGGTATCGCGGGATGCAGCGCGGGAGTCGTTGAGGGCTGTACCTTCCGGGGAACCGTGGCGGGCAAGTCCTCCGTGGGAGGCATTGTGGGTCTCAATGAGGCCCAGGGAGAGGTGGCGGACTGCCTGGCGGAGGGCACCGTGTCCGGGGAAAACGGGACCGGCGGCATCGTGGGGCGCAGCCTGGGCCTTGTCCTGAATTGTGAAAACGGCGCCGCAGTCAATACCTCCAGCCCGGATGAGTTTGCCGGGGCGGCAGGCGAGAGCGCTCTGGACCAGCTGTCCCTGCCGGGAGAGGAGGCGCAGACACAGGCCGAGGAGATAGTGGGCAGTCACACCGATACCGGGGGCATTGCGGGCTATTCCGAGGGGATTGTGCAGGGCTGTGTCAACCGGGGAGCAGTGGGCTATCAGCATGTGGGATACAATCTGGGCGGCGTGGCGGGCCGCCAGGCAGGGTATATGCGGGACTGCTCCAACCAGGGCGCCGTCTGCGGCCGCAAGGACGTGGGAGGCATCGTGGGGCAGGCGGAGCCGGATATTGTGCTGAATACGGACGGGGATACCTTAGGCCGCCTGCGGCAGGAGCTGAATACGCTGAATACCATGATTGACCGGGCCCTGGAGCGCACGGATGCCGGACGGACGGATATCTCCGCCAGGCTCACCGCCATCGGGAATGATGCCGACACGGCCAGAAATCACACAAAGGTCCTGCTGGATCAGGTGACCTCCGCCGCCGACGGCAGCCTGGGGGAACTGAACACACTCTTTTCTGCCGTCACCGCCGCGCTGGAGGGCATGGGCCCGGCGCTGGATGCGTTTTCCAGGGCGGGGATGAACCTCCAGTCCCTGGGAGACGGGCTTAGCCGGGCGCTGGATACGCTTGAGGCCGGCGGGGATCTGGCGGAGGATGCCGTGACCAAGGCCCGGGATGCCCTGGCCAGCCTTCGGGCGGCGGGAAGCGCCCTGTCCCAGGCCGCCGGGGAGATGAACGGCGCTCTGCAGGATCTGCAGCAGGCCGTGGCCGTCCGGGACCAGGAGGCAGTGAAGGAGGCGAACCGCCGTCTGGGGGAGGCCCTCAGACAAGCGGGCGGCGCCCTGGGAGAGGCGGACAGTGCCCTGAAGGCTTTGAAGGAAGCATGGAGCGGGCAGGGAGACCTCCCGGAGCTGGAGCAGATTACCCAGTCCCTCTCAGACCTGGGAGGGGCCATGGGGGAGGCGGGGGAAGCGCTGGGAGAGATTGGATCGGCCATAGGAACCGTCTCTGACAATACACAGATCAGCTGGCCCCAGATCCAGGCCGCCCTGGAGAGTATGAAGGGCGGGCTGGAGAGCCTGGAAGCGGCTTCCCAGCATATGACCGCCGCCATGGGGCAGCTGGAGAATACCCTGGCCGCCGCCGCGTCCGCCTCCGATACCCTGGGCCAGGCTGCGGGGGAATTTTCCGACGCCGCTAAGTCCGGCACCCAGGCGGCCGGAGAGCTGGGGAATGCCTCCGCAATCCTGGGGAATGTCTCCCGGCAGCTGGCCCGGGACGGGAATGTGCAGTTTACGCCCCTGGGCCGGGAGGCCCGGGATGCGGGGGACGGACTTTATGTATCTCTGACAGATCTGTCGGAAAACCTGAAGGGGCTTCAGGCCAGCGCGGACAGCGCCGGATCCGCCCTTTCGGACGATCTGGGGGCCATCAGCCTGCAGATCACGAAAATCCTGAATCTGATGCTGGATATGATGGATCACGTGCAGACGGGGGATCAGCCGGCGGAGCTGTTCGGAGATGTTTCGGAGGAAGATATTGAAGGCACCCGCATGGGAAAGGCGCAGGACTGCGTCAACACCGGAGCGGTGGAGGGAGATCGGAACGTGGGAGGCATCGCCGGGGCGGTGGCTGTGGAGTACAGCCTGGATCCGGAGGACGACGCTTCCCCCATGACCTTCGGCAGCACCTATGAGCTGAAGGCCATTCTGCAGGGCTGCGTCAACCGCGGGGAAATTATCGGCAAGCGGGACTGTGTAGGAGGCGCGGCGGGCCGGATGGATCTGGGGACTGCCATCGACTGTGAGAACTACGGAGGCGTAACCGGTGTCAGCTATGTAGGCGGGATCGCCGGGTATGCCGACGCCGCCGTCCGGGAGTGCTGGGCCAAGTGCAGTCTGCAGGGCAGCGAGTATGTGGGCGGGATTGCCGGATGGCTCCGCCAGGGGACCGGCTGCCGTTCTATCGCCCAAATTGTAAGCGGGACGGAGTATGTGGGAAGCATTGCCGGAGACGCGGATCTGGCCCGGGGCGACATACAGGACAATCTGTTCCTGGACATGGGGCTGGCGGGGATCGACGGCGTCAGCTACGGGGGGATAGCGGAGCCCGCCCCCTTTGAGGCGCTTCAGGCGCAGGAGCAGGCGCCGGCGGAATTCCTCTCCTTTGCACTGACTCTGCGGGCACAGGGGGAGACGGTGGCCCGGATTCCCTTCCGGTTCGGGGAGGATCTGAGCCGGCTGGAGCTGCCGGAGGTTCCGGAACAGGAGGGCTGTTACGGCGTCTGGCCGGAATTTGATCCCCAGGGGATCCATTCGGATGTGACGCTGGAGGCGGTCTACAGCCCCTGGATTACCCTGACGGCCAGCCGGGAGCAGGAGGGAGAGCTTGCCCTGGCCCTGGCGGAGGGACAGTTTACGGAGGATGTGCTCCTTGAGGTGGCCCCCGGGGAGATGTCCCCGCCTGAGGAAGCCCCGGAGGGGACGGTCTGGCAGGTGACCCTGACCGGCGCCCAGCTGGCCGGGACGGAGCCCGTCCCCATACGTCTGCTGAACCGCGGCGGCGGCCGGGCCCAGGTCTGGCAGGAGCAGGAGGGCTGGTGGGTGCAGAGGGAGAGCACCGTCAACGGCAGCTATCTTTGCCTTACAATGACGGGGCCCTCCGGCACCTTCTGCATCCAGCCGGCGGAGGGCGCCTCCTGGGTGATCCCGGCTGCTGCGGCGGCGGGCGCCGGGCTGGCGGTGCTCCTGTGCATTGTCTGCGTCAGGAAAATCCGGCGCGGGAAAGGGAAGACTAAGAGACGCGCAGACGGGGGGAAGCGGCCCCCAGAGCCCGGCAGGTCTGAAGGATCAGACACACAGAGATCCCAAAGGTGAGGAAATCCGACAGGGGCATGGAGTACAGCACTCCGTCCAGCCCCCAGAAAACCGGGAGCAGGAGGGCGAAGCCCACGCCGAATGCGATCTCCCGCACCATAGAGAGGGCGGTGGAGGCGGCCGCCCGGCCCATGGCCTGCAGGAAGATGAAGCAGGCTTTGTTCACACAGGCAAGGGGCAGCATGCACAGATAGATCCGGAAGGCCCGGATGGCGAAGCCGGTGTAGTAGGAGCTCTCGTTTGCCGCGCCGAAGAGCCGGATCAGCCGGTCCGGGCACAGCTCGGCGATGAGAAGGGCGCCGGCTCCCACGGCCGCCTCCGCCGCCAGCAGCCGCAGGAACAGGCCCTTTACCCTGTCCCTGCGTCCCGCGCCCATATTGTAGCCGGCGATGGGGATGCAGCCCGCCGCCATGCCTACCACGACGGAGATCACGATCTGGAAGAATTTCATTACGATGCCCACCACCGCCATGGGGATCTGGGCGTACTGCTCCAGGGAGAAAATGGGATCCCGGGCGCCGCAGACCCGGATCATGTTGTTGATGGCGGCCATGGCTGCCACCAGAGAGATCTGGGACAGGAAGCTGGTAATGCCCAAAGTGAGGGTCCTGCCAAGGATCCGGCGGCAGGGACGGAAATCATTTCCCGCCGGCCGCACCAGCCTCATGTGCAGCAGATACCACAGGGCCAGGGCCGCCGTCACCGCCTGCCCGGCCACTGTGGCCACGGCGGCGCCCGTCATGCCCCACCGGAAGCGGAAGATGAACAGGGGATCCAGAAGGATATTGATCACGGCTCCGGCCAGGGTGGAAAGCATGGCAAACTTGGGAGAGCCGTCCGCCCGGATGATGGGGTTTAATGCCTGCCCGAACATGTAAAAGGGGATGCCCAGGGAGATATAGAAAAAATATTCCCTGGAGTATTGGAAGGTCTCCCGGCTGACAGTGCCTCCGAACAGGGTGAGGATGGGCCCTGCAAGAATCAGGTAGAGGGCGCAGAGGATCAGGCTGCACACAAGGGTCAGAACCACGCATCCTCCCACGCTCTTTCTGGCGTTTTCCGGTTCCCCCTTTCCCAGGCTCAGGCTCACAAAGGCGCAGCAGCCGTCCCCGATCATAACCGCCACGGCCAGGGCGATTACCGTAAGGGGGAACACTACCGTGTTGGCGGCGTTCCCGTAGGAGCCCAGATAATCCGCGTTGGCGATAAAGATCTGGTCTACAATATTGTAGAGGGCTCCCACCAAGAGAGAGATGATACAGGGCACGGCGTAGCGGCCCATGAGTTTTCCCACGGGTTCCGTTTCCAGGGATGTCTCCAGGGACCGGTGGATTTTTGTTTCGGTTTTCATTTCCATTTTTTGTCAGCTCCTTTTCCTAAATGGGCGGGTGCCTCTTTCAGGGCATTTTCCGCCGCAAAAAAAGCGCGTGGCCTCCGGTGCTGGATTTACGCACCGGGTGCCACACGCTTTACAGGATCATTTTACAAAAGGGAATACCCTCTGTCAAAGGACATTTTTTACAAAAACCTCCCCGGAATACAGGGGGAAATTGTTACAGGCTTGCGCCGAAATCGGTCACCAGGATCTGACCGGTCATGGCCCGGGACTCGTCGCTGGCCAGGAAGAGAAGGATGTTCGCCACATCCTCCGCCATACAGGGCTGTGTGCGGAGGTTAGAGTGGGTGGCCATGGCTCCGAACATGTCTTGATCCAGCTGATCCGCCTTCAGGGAGGAAGTCATAGGGGTGACGATGGTGCCGGGGCAGACTGCGTTGCAGCGGATGCCCTGGGCCTGGAAGCGGAGAGCGGTGTGCTTGGTGACTCCGATGATGGCTGCCTTTGTGGAGACGTACACGGCGCCGCCGCAGCCCTCATAGCCGGCGACGGAGGCAACGTTGACAATGCTGGCGCCCGCGGACATTCTCCTGCTTGCCGCGCGCATACAGCGCATGGTTCCCTTCTGATTGGTCTCCACAATGCGGTCCAGATCCTCGTCGCTGAAGCGGTCGATGGGCTTTAAGCCTTCCTCCAGGATCCCGGCGTTGTTGACCAGAATGTCCACCCGGCCGAACCGGTCCATAACGGTCTGCATCAGACGCTCCGGATCCTCGGGCTTGGAAATATCGGTGGAAACGGCAAGAACCGTTCCTCCGGCCTGGGTAATCTCATCTGCCACCTGCTCCAGGGCGGCCTCCCTGCGGGCGGTGATGATCACAGCGGCGCCCTCTGCGGCAAACAGTTTGGCGGTGGCGGCTCCTACGCCGGAATTGCCTCCGGTGATAACGGCTACCTTGTCTTTTAATCGATTCATAGCATCCTCCTGATAAAAGTAGTTTCCTGTATTGTATCGGATTTGTCTTCCCATGTCAATGCGGCCGGCGCAATTATCACCTGCCTGCATTTTTCTGCCGCATTCCGGGGGAGGGTGGGCACAATTTCAGGGGGAGGGAGGCACAATTCCGAGGGGAGGGATGCGGGCAGGGTTTTAAACCCCGGGGAACCGTTGATTTTCGGGGCACACTGGGTTATAATTGTCCACAGGAGAAGCATCACAACGCTACAAAAGCATGGTTATTGTCCGCAGGAAGGGAGGGCGGATATGCAGAGTGTATGTCATTATAGATCTCCCCTGGGAGAGATCCTGCTGGCCGCCCAGGGGCCCTGCCTGACCGGGCTTTGGTTTGAGGGCCAGAAATATTTCCCCCAGGGGCTGGAGAAGGGGCATGAAGAGAAGGAAACGCCTGTGCTGACGCTGGCCTGCGCCTGGCTGGAGCTCTATTTTTCCGGGAGGGAGCCCGGGTTTGAGGTGCCCGTCTCCTTGGCGGGAACGGAGTTTCAAAGACAGATCTGGGAAATCCTCAGGGCCATTCCCTACGGGCAGGTTAGGACCTACGGGGAGATCGCCCGGGAGCTTGCCGCCAGGCGGGGGTCCGCAGGGGTGCCGGCCCGGGCGGTGGGCGGAGCCGTGGGGCGCAATCGGATCTCCCTGATAGTGCCCTGCCACAGGGTGGTGGGAGCGGACGGCTCCCTGACGGGATACGCGGGGGGCATGGACAGAAAGCGCGCCCTTCTGGAGCTGGAGGGGCGCCAAACAGGGAAGGCCGGCGTTAAAGGAGAGCTATGAGAGAAGGTCGAAGAGGAACAAAAGGTTCCCGGGGGCAGAACGGCAGCGCGCGCGCCCGGCTTGTCTTAGGGGCCGGTCTGCTGGGGGCGCTTTTGTGGATGGGAGCGGAGCTGCCGGGAGAGCTGAAGGCGGCCCGGAGCGGGGAGCTGGAGGCGCTTTTGGAGGAATATGAGGCTTATCAGCAGCGCTTTGATGACATAGAGTACAGCCAGGATCTGGGGAACTATGGCTACAACGCCATAGAGGGGCAGATTTTCCCGGTGGTGCTGGAGTCCTTCGGGGAGGAAGCGGTGACGGTGATCCCCGCCATGGAGACCTCCTGCCGGCGGATGGCTCTGTTCATTGCTGACAGCCAGGGGAAGGTTTTGTACAAGACCAATCAGCTGGAGACCAACAACCGCAAGCTGGGCGCTTTGGAGCAGCCAAACAGAGGGGTTTCCGCCATCTCCTTTCAGGACGCCAACGGGGACGGCCTGACGGACATTGTGCTGATCACCCTGTGCGAGAACCGGGAGGGGGAGTACGCCGGGAAGCCCTACAAGGTGGGGGACGTGCTGTTCCAGGGGGAGCGCAGCTTTTACAGGGACTGGCGGATCTCCGACAAGATCAACCGCTTCAGCATGAACAAAAGCGCCCGGATGATTTTGTCTTACGTAAAGAACGGGCAGTCCGCGGAGGTGCTGTACAACGCCACCACGAAGCGGGAGCTGGAGGACAGCGGCTTTACCGTGTTCTCAGAGCAGAACTATACCTGGAATTTTGAGAAGCTGGGCCGCCTGGAGGTGGTGCCCGGGGTGCTGCAGATAGGGGAATTTGACATTTTTATGATTTATCTGGTGAATGAGCAGGGATCCATTGTCTGGAGCTTTCAGCCCATGGGGGAGTACGACAACCTGTACTCTCTGCGGGGCACAGCCCGTCAGGACCTAGACGGGGACGGCCTGACGGATCTGGCGGTGCTGGCCAAGTACAGCTATGCGGACGAGGCGGGGGATATGCAGGTGGTGGACAACCTGGCCATCTACTATCAGCGCACCGGCGGCTTTGACGTGGACACGGAGTTCATGAAGCAGTATACGATACAGCCCGGGGACAACATGAAGCTGCTGGTGGAGAGGGTCCGGCAATATTGGGGGTGGACAAATGATTAAGGTGTTGATTGTGGACGATGAAAAGCCCATCTGCGATCTGATCGATATGAACCTGTCCGCGGCGGGGTATCAGTGCCGGGCGGTGCAGGACGGCCTGGAGGCCATCGATCTGATTGAAAAGGAAAATTTTGATCTGATCCTGCTGGATGTGATGCTGCCCGGGGTGGACGGCTACGATATTATGGAGTATATCCGTCCCCTGAAGATCCCGGTGATCTTCATCACGGCCAGGCATGAGGTCCGGGACCGGGTGAAGGGCCTGCGCCTGGGGGCGGAGGATTACCTGGTGAAGCCCTTCGAGGTGGTGGAGCTCATGGCCCGGGTGGAGGTGGTCCTGCGCCGGTACAACAAGACCCAGCGGCTTCTGCGGGCCGGGGACGTGGTGGTGGACGTGGAGGCCAGGAAGGTGACCAAGGCCGGCCGCCCGGTGGTGCTCACCAACAAGGAGTACGGGCTGCTGGTGCTCTTTATGCGCAACAAAAATATCGCCCTGTTTCGGGAGCGCCTCTACGAGAAGGTCTGGGGGGACGAGTACTACGCGGACAGCCGCACCCTGGATCTGCATGTGCAGAGGCTCCGCCGGAAGATGGGCTGGGAGGAAAATCTGGTGGCAGTCTACAAGGTGGGCTACCGCCTGGAGATCGATGAGTGATGAAATTTTCCTATAAATTACTTTTGTGGACCATACTGATTATGGCGGTGGCCTTCGGCGTCAGCGGGTATCTGTTTGTGAACTTTGTCTTTGAGACGGCCATGGAGCGGGAGACAAACCAGGCCCTGGACGAGAGCAATATCCTGCAGTTCGCCTTTGAGACGGCGGCCTTGAACGTGCCCACCAAGTACGACCTGCTGCAGAATGCGGCGGTGAGGGAGATCGGCTCCCAGCTGGAGCGGGGCAGCCAGGGCAGCAGGCGCCTGCTGCGGATATCCGACGAGGCCAGGGAGGTGCTCTACGCCAGCGAGGGCTTTGCCCAGGACAGCACTCTGCTGCAGCGCATCGGCGAGGACAACCGGGTCTATCAGACCATCCCGGTGGGGGATCGCTACTACATACAGACCGGGATCCTGGTGAATGCCCTGGATAGGAAGCTGTACCTGGAGACCATGCGGGATGTGACAGAGGTGTTTCAGGAGCGGACCCTGGGCTTTTCCGTGTACCGGAGAGTGACGCTGGCGATGCTGGTGAGCTGTTCCGTGATTATGTTCTTTATTTCCTCCTGGCTGACGAAGCCCATACGGATCCTGACCCGGGCCACCCGCAGGATGGCGGACGGGGACTACGGCTACCGTGCCAGGCAGGTGAGCGGGGACGAGCTGGGCAGCCTGACGGTGCATTTTAACAGGATGGCTGACGCTTTGGAGGAAAATATCGAAAAGCTCCAGGAGGAAGTCCGGGCCAGGGAGGATTTTATCGCCGCCTTCGCCCATGAGCTGAAGACGCCTCTCACGGCCATCATCGGCTACGCGGACATGCTCCGGTCCCGCAGGCTGGACGAGGAAAAGCAGTTTATGTCCGCCAGCTATATCTACACGGAGGGAAAGCGCCTGGAGGCCATGAGCCTGCGGCTCCTGGATATTATTGTTACAGGGCGGGAGAGCCTTTCCCTGCAGCCGGTGTCCGCCGCTTCCCTGATGGAGTATTTGAAGGGGATTTACGGGGGGAAGGGGGATTATCAGTTCTTCTTTTCCTATGAGGAAGGAACGGTGTATGCGGAGAGCAATCTGATCAAGTCCGTGCTGATGAATCTGGCGGACAACGCCTGCAAGGCATCGGAAAACGGGGGCCGGGTAGAAATTTACGGAAAGCGGGTGGAGGGCGGCTACGCCTTCCAGGTGACCGATTACGGCATCGGCATTCCAAAGGAGGAAATCAAGAAGGTGACGGAGCCCTTCTATATGGTGGACAAATCCCGCTCCCGGAAGAAAAACGGCGCCGGCCTGGGACTGGCCCTGTGCGCGGAGATCCTGCGTCTCCACAACAGCCAGCTTCAGCTGGAGAGCCAGCCGGGGGAAGGGACCAGCGTCTGGTTTGTGCTGCCTGACAGGGAGGAGGTGCAGGGGAGATGAGCGGACAGGAAAAGAAATCTGCTGACGGCCTGAAAAAGGAAAGCCCGGGGAAGCGGCCCCTGGGAAAGGAGAGAGGGCGCTGGTGGATGACCCCCGTTTTTGTCACCGTTACCGTGCTGGTGATCGGGCTGGCTGTCTGGGGGCCGGAGGCCCTCTCCAGCTACCATGACAGGATGATCCTGGAACAGATTCGGGAGGAAACCCTGGAGACGGGAATGGAGGGCTACCGCTACTCCTTAAACGCCAACGAAAAGCTCTATATCCTCTCCCGGTGTCTGGAGGGGCAGATCCAGCCGGAGAGCGAGCTGAGCGCCATGACCCGCCTGGTCCCCGTCCAGGAGACGGACTATGAGGAATTTACGGGGAATTACGCCTTTGTGGTGAGCCGTCAGGAGCTGGGGGAGGAAGAAATCTCCCAGGAGGAAATCTATGAAGCCTGCAGCGGGGAGCTGGATACCCTCAAGGAGCTGGAAATCCTGCCGGATGAGGTGCGCCCGGTGACCGCCGGGGCCTACAGCGCCGTGCTCTACTCCGCCATCGATGTGCCGGAGCCCCGAAATAACGTGCTGGTGTGGAAGGTGAGCCTCTCCACCAGCCAGCAGACCGCCAACAAGGCCAACCGTCTGCTGGACGCTTATGTGGATGCGGACACGGGCAAGCTCTATGAGTTCTATGTGAGGACGCCCCTGAGCTGGTCTGAGATCGACACGGACGATATCATAGAGAAGTGGAGCCGGTACATGGGGCTGACCGATCCGGAGCCCTATGAGCCTGTCAATCCGCTGTCGGAGACCACGCCCTATTTTCAAAAGTATACCTTCTCCGGCATGGAGGAGGGAAACACGGTGGTGACGGTGGGCTTCTACGAGGGGATCAACGAGCTGTTTTTAAAAATTTCAAGATGATGCCAAAGTGATGCAAAAAGGATGAAATTCTGACGGAGCTCCTGTATAAACTGGTGATAACAGGGATACAGGAGCTTTTTGCGTGGGGAGAGGACCGCCGGGAATCCAATCCGGCAGGGGCTGAAAGCGGCCTGGCAGGAGCGGAAAAGAGGCGGCGGATATGTACAGAAGATCATTGTGGGGCAGAGAAGGCAGGAGGAAAAGGAGAAGAAGGAGGCGCTTCGATCCCAGGCTGCGCTGCAGCAGGCTTACGCCCTGGGGCTGTGTGGGAGGAAGAAGGAGAAGGAGCGCGCTCGGCAAACTGGGGCTTGGGGCCCTGGGGCTGGCGGGATTTGTCCTGCTTTTGACAGGGGCGCTGGGTCTGGCCAGCGTATTTCACCTTCCTCAGATCCTGGAGGGGAGTGTTTTGGCTGCCCAGAGCCCGGCCGGAGAGGACACGGCAGGGGAGCCGGGAGATTCGGGGGACAAAACCCCTCTCCTGGTGAGACCCTTAAGTATGCCGCCTGACCTTTGCGCCGGGCCCTGGGAGGCCCGGACCGGCCCCCTTCGGATCGTGCTGGATCCGGGGCACGGGGGAGAGGACGAGGGGTGCAGCGGTAATGCGCTCCAGGAAAAGGACGTGAATCTGCAGATTGCGCTTCTTCTGGAGGAGGAGCTGACGGAGATGGGGTTCGAGACGGTGATGACCCGGCGGGAGGATGTATTCTGCTCTCCCCAGGACAGAGTCCGGACCGCCGCTGGGGCCCAGGGGGATCTCTACATAAGCATTCATCAGAATTCTGTGGAAAAAGGGGGCCAGGCCGGAGGGATCGAAACCTGGTACTGTGCGGACGAAGACGGGGACTCCCGGAGGCTGGCCCGGCTGGTCCAGGGACAGACAGCGGAGAGTACCGGGGCCCGGGACAGGGGGCTTCAGGAGACGGACGAGCTGTATGTACTGCGGGAGTGCGGCATGAGCGCCTGCCTGGTGGAGACGGGTTTCCTCTCCAACGATCAGGAGGAGGAGCTGCTTGGGACCCAGGAGTACTGCCGGCAGATCGCGGACGGAATTGCCCGGGGGGTGGATCTGTATGCCCATCCCAAGACCATGTACCTGACCTTTGACGACGGCCCCTCGGCGGAGAATACGGCGGCGGTTCTGGATATTTTGAAGGAGCGGGGGATCAAGGCCACCTTCTTTGTGGTGGGGGAGAATGTGAGGAAAAACCCGGAGCTGGCCCGGCGGATCGTGGCGGAGGGCCACACCATCGGCATCCACTGCGACTGCCACGATTACGGGAAGATCTATGAGAGCGTGGAGGCGTATCTGGCGGATTTTCAGGCGGCCTGGGATACGGTGAAGGAGGTTACCGGGGTGGAGGCGAAGCTCTTCCGTTTCCCGGGGGGAAGCGTCAACTCCTACAACAAGGAGGTTTACCGGGAAATTATAGAGGAAATGACCGAGAAGGGCTTTGTGTACTTTGACTGGAACGCCAGCCTGGAGGACGCGGTGAAAAAGACCGATCCTGAGCAGCTTCTGAAAAATGCCAGGGACACCACCCTGGGCAGAAAAAAGGTGGTGATGCTGGCCCACGATATCGTGTACAACACCACCCTCTGTCTGGAGGAGCTGATCGATCAGTTCCCGGAATATGAGATGAAGCCCCTCACCGGGGAGGTGGCCCCCATCCAGTTCAAGCTGGATTAGGGCCTCCCGGAGTGCTTTTGCTTATGCGAAGATCTGGCTTAGGGAGGAAAGGGTCTGCTGGCCGTCCGTGATGACCAGCACCCGGTCCCCGGTCTGAAGGACGTCGGTGCCCTTGGGGATCACGGTCTCCCGGCGGCGGAGAATGGCGCCCAGGATAATGCCCTTTTTCAGGCGCATGCCGCCGGCCATGAGAGGCTTCCCGCAGCGCTCAAACCCCTGGGGCACTGTGAAATCGTGCACGTGGATCATGCCGGGGCCCAGCTGATAGTAGCGGCTGGCGTCCCGGCCGTCCTTGCCGCTTAAGAGGGAATGGATATAGTCCATCAGCTGTCCCGCCAGCAGCCGGTCCGGAGACATGGTGATATTGATGGTTACCTTGCGCAGCACCCGGTCGTAGGCGTCGGACCCGATCCGGGCGATGATATTGTTTACCCCGTTGCTCCAGGCGATCAGGGACACCAGCAGGTTGGTCTCATCGCTGCCGGTGGTGCACACGCACACGTCCTGTTTGCGGATGCCTGCCTCCTCCAGCAGATCCACCTCCGCGGCGTCGCCGTATACCACATTCAGGCTGGGCATGGCCTCGCACAGCTCCGCGCAGCGCTTCCGGTCGCTCTCCACCAGGGTCACCTTGATCTTGTGCTCCTGCAGCAGCCCTGCCAGGATCCGGCCGATCTCTCCGCCGCCCACCAGCATGGCGTTTTTCACGGGCTTGCGGGTGAGGGAGGTCTTGGCCAGGATCTGGCGCATGCCCGCGGGCAGGGCCAGGATGCCGATGATATCTCCCGCCTCCAGCACAAAATCCCCCTTGGGCACCTGGAGCTTATCGCCCCGGAACACGCCCAGGATCAGGAAGTCCGACTGGAGAAGGGGCTTTAATTCATGCAGCTTTGCGTGGTCTAAGATGCTGTCCTTTTCCACAGCCACCTCCGCCAGCATGGCCAGGGTGCCCAAAATAGGCTCCACCCGGTTGGCGGCGTTGAAGAACACCTGGGAGGCCAGCGCCTGGGCGAAAATTTCCTTTGGGTTGACCACATAGTCCAGGTGGAAGGATTCCCGCAGATAGGTCAGATCCTTGGTCAAATCGTCCCGGGTGAGACGGGCGGCGGTATAGCGGGTGCCCATCTGCTTGGCCATGGAGCAGGCCAGAAGATTGATCTCGTCCACCGGGGTCAGGCTGATCAAAAGATCCGCCGTGTCCGCTCCGGCTGCCAGGAGAACCTCCCGGGAGGCGCCGCTGCCGCAGACGCCGTTCACGCTGTAGCGGTCGGTGAGGGTATCCACGATCTTTTTGTCCTTGTCGACCACAATGATATCGTGGGCGCTTTTTTCCATCTGCTGCACCAAAACCTCACAGCTTTTTCCGGAACCGATGATGATGATACGCATGGTCTATTCTCCTTTTCTGATGCGAAGTGATTTGTGGCGCTCAATAAAGCGGTACATTTTCTTGGTGGTGAGTCCCTGGACGATGACGGTGAAGAAGATAGCCGTGTAGACGGCCTCCAGCAGCACCCGGTAGGTTTCCTGGGGCAGGAATTCCTGGGTGCTGATGACAAGGGCCAGGGACAGTCCGCCCTTTAAGGCGCTCCAGGTCATCAGCAGCACGTACTCGGACAGATTGTAGCCCCCGGGGAAACGGCCCCTTGCCGCCAGGGCGGTGGGAACCCCCACGCCGGCTGCCCTGGAGAGCAGGGTGCACACCACGGCGGACAGGCCGGCAATGACCAGCTCCGGCGTGAAGGACAGGCGCAGGGTGGAAATGCCGATGAGCACAAACAGGACGCTGTTGAGCAGTCCGTCCACCACCTCCCAGAAATCGTTGTAGATCTCTCCCGGATCGATCACCTGGCGCAGGCGCTCCAGCTTCTCCATGTGGTAGGAGAAGTACATGCCGCAGATCACGGAGGCGATGGGGCCGGAGAAGCCGCAGATCTCGCAGATCAGGTAGGCGGCGGACACCGTCAGGATACTGATGAAGACATGGTTGATGGGCTTCCTGGTGAGGGGCACCAGCAGGAACAGAAGACCGGAAACCAGCAGGGCCACCGCCGCGGCGCCCAGGGCCTCCCGCAGCATCAGCAGCAGGAAGTTTTCCTGGCCCATGTTGGAGACGATGCTCTTGAAGAAAGCGAAAAGGACCACGCCCATGCCGTCGTTGAAGAGAGACTCGCTTTCGATGATGGTGGTGATATTCTTGGAAAGGCCCAGCTTGTTCATGATCCCCGTGGCCGCGATGGGGTCCGTGGGGGAGATGATGCAGCCAAGGAGGATGCAGACCCAGATGTCCAGCCCAAGGCCCAGCAGGTGCGTGACCCCGTAAAAGAGAAGGCCGAAGAGCACGGAGGAGAGGGCGGTGGCCGCCAGGGACAGGAGGGTAATATTTTTAAGGTTTACGGTGAATTTCTTGAAATGTACCTGGCCCGCTCCCGCGAAGAGCATAAAGCACAGGACGCCGTCCATCAGATAGCTCTCAAACTGGAAATTCCGGAACATGGCCAGGGCCCGTTCCAGAAGCTGGGGGGAAAACAGAGCGTACCCCAGGCGCAGCGCAAGGCAGATCAGGAAGGAGAACAGCAGCAGGGCGATTTCGTTTGGCATTTTCACGGTGCGCTCGTTCACCAGGCTGATCAGGGTGATCAGCAGGATCAGGATTGTAAATATAGTAAGGAATTCCAAGTCAGCGCCTCCTTTACCGGGTGGAAATTTCGTTTTTACTGTACCACAGGAGGAACGGTTTGGCAAGTTGACAATGAGGGATATGTGGGGTAAACTGGAAGTATCTTATAGAAAAAGGAGGTTTTTTATCGTGAAAAAGTACATTGCGGAATTCATCGGCACCCTGGTGCTGGTCACCATGGGCTGCGGCACCGCCATGCTGGTGGGCTGCGACGCGGCCAACGGCGGCGGATATATTCTCACGGCGCTGGCCTTCGGCCTGGTGATCGTGGGGATGGCCTACTGTGTGGGCAATATCTCCGGCTGCCACATCAACCCGGCGGTCTCCCTGGGAGTTCTCCTGAGCGGCGGCATGACGGTCAGGGATTTTGTGGGATATGTGGTCTCCCAGTGCCTGGGCGCTCTGGCGGGGGCGGGCCTTCTGGCGGCCATCTTCTCCCTGGGGGGAGTGACGGATATGACCGGGGGCTTTGGCTCTAACGGACTGGCGGGCGTGGGCGGAAGCGCCCTGGCGGGCCTTCTGGTGGAGGCAGTGCTGACCTTTATCTTTGTGATGACCATCCTGGGCGTGACCTCCAAGAAGGCGGGACACGGCTCCTTCGGCGGCCTGGTGATCGGCCTGACGCTGACTCTGGTGCATATTCTGGGCATCGGCCTGACCGGCACCAGCGTGAACCCGGCCAGAAGCATCGGGCCTGCCATTGTGGCGGCCATCGGCGGCAATACCGCTCCCATCGCCTGCGTGTGGGTGTTTATCCTGGGGCCCCTTGTGGGCGCGGCCCTGGCGGCGGTGGTCTACAAGTATCTGGAGAGTGACAAGTAAGAGGGCAGCGGGCTGAAGAAACCGGCCATACTCTGGGGGAGACCCGGGGTGGGCCGGTTTTGACTGCCGGTGTGCTTTATGAGGAATGCGTCCTGGGATGACAGAAAGGGGATTCGGAATGGATGTATTAGATTTTATTCGTGATTTGTTTTCACGGGATTACGCGATTGGCACTGTGCTGCATCTTGTCATGGCGCATTATGGTCTGTCCGAGGAAGAAGCGCAGAAAAAGGTGGATGAATATTTTGAGATCGTGGAGGCGATGGACGGCTCAAGGTAAGGCTGCGTACAGGCCGGTCATGCAGCCTGCCCGGACGGCGGGCCGGGACCGGAGGGCAGCGTTAGGATACGGGAAATTTCGGAAAGTGATTTGGAGGGGCTCATATGGGGTGTCCGTATGGAATTTGTATGGTAACTTTCGCACCGCCGGAAGCAGAATTTTCTAAAATGATTGTTCCGTTATGTTTTTTGGCGATAGATGCCGCAACATACAGGCCGATGCCGTAATGAGATCTTGAACTTCGACTGTCATCATCCATAAAGAATTGTTCCGTTGCGTGTTTCAAGGCCTCGTCAGAGAATCCCTGCCCGGTATCTGTAATCAGAAAAGAAAGTCCGCCGCTATGCTCCTGTATTTGAAAGGCGACCTTTCCCCCCTGGGGGGTATGTTCGACCGCGTTTGAAAGCACATTGACGAGCATCCTTATCAGCAAATCGTGATCTGCCGTAATAGATTCCGGAAACTGCCCGCAATCCCATAACAGGGTAATACGGTTCACCGCGCACAGGCCATCCGTTTGCCGCTTCAGTTCCTGAAGCAGAGATCCCATATGGATCTTCCGCATACAGGGCCGGCAGCTTTCCCACGATTTGGTAGCCTCAATCAAGGTCTGCACATAGTCTTGCATCTGTAAGGAACTGTCCGCAATGTATTCCGCGCACTCTTTCTGCTTCGCGGAAAGCGGAGTCTCAAAAAGCAGCTCCGTATTGCCGCGGATAATGGTAAGCGGTGTTTTCAAATCGTGTGCTAAAGCGGAAAGCTGCTCTTGCCGCATCTTATCGTCATGCCACTGTTTGAAAAGTGATTGTTTCAATGCAAGTCTCATGCGGTCAAGCGCGTCCAATGCCCGGTCAACTTCAAATAGTCTGCTCCTTTGAATTTCAAAATTTAAGTCCTGCTGCTCAATTTTGTGAACGACAACGAGCAGGCGGTCGATCTTTTTCCCAAGATATCTGCCAAAGAGAAAGGAGAGGGCGATCAGGGAAATCAGTATTTCCAGTAAGATAATGAGGATCAGAAGCAGATCCACAGACGGAAATAGGCTTCTCAGCACTTGATTTTCAAATTGGGCCGTCATGCGGTATCTCAAAATCAAAACGTCGTTTTCCCGATCTATGACCGAATAAAGATACGGATGGTCGCTTGGCCGCCCGTTTTCCATGGAGACATTCCAGACGGAAGCGCCTTTTTCCGGTGTGATGGAACCCGTTTTATACTGCCCGTCCTTTGTGAATAAAGCATACTCACAGAGGAACGGGATATCCTTCTCGGTAAGCTGCTCTGCGGACTGCAGGTTTCCCTTTGCTGTTTCTATCTCGGCGGTCACACGGTTCAGGGGATAAATGAAGCCCTGGCTCACGCACCAGAGGTAAGCTCCCACGTTGACAGCCATGACGATAAAAACAGCAGACGCGAGGGACAGCGCGTGCCGCATAAATACCGAACGAAGTTTTTTTACACCCATTTATAACCCACCCCCCATACTGTTTCTATCGGAGCGGCATGATACGCAGCCAGCTTTCCGCGAATATTTTTGACATGCGTGGAAATAACAGAACTGTCACTTTCCCCGTCAAAGCCGAAAACAGCTTCATAAATTTGTTCCCGCGTAAAGGTTTGCCCGCGATGGAGCGCCAGATATTCGCAGATCTCATATTCACTTTTGGTGAATGGGAGCTTTTTCCCCTGCGTCTCCGCTTCCTTGGCATTGATTTGAAACACGATGCCGGAGATAGAAAAAGAATTCTTCCCCTGTATATGAGCCTTTTCTCAAACGGCGGCCTGTTTTGCCATTTTGAAGCGATCCGCCTTAATCGGAAGATGCTCCACCGTATCGGGAAAACCAAAATGGTACGAAGCCTATGATACCACAGGTGGCAGCGGTGCAAAAGATAATTCCTATTTGAAGTTCACGATTTCCTGCGGACGGCAGACGGAATAGGGAGATCAGGGCACTTTCTGCAAAGCGTATCCCTAAACCGTAGGGAATCACAAACCACCGTCCCGTACCGATCCCTGTTTGGAGAAGGGCTGACAGCAGGCTCCCCATTACGCCGATGCTGATTCCGAGGTTTCGCCCGAAGCGGAAAGCCAATATTAGGTGCAGACCGTATATCATAATATTGCCGGCCCAAAGCACAATGGGAATAAGGATAAAGAATTTCACCGGAAGTTTAGTCCCTGTAATATAGGAAAACGGAACCCCAAATAAAACGGTGCTGAGTGCGGCGGAAAACAAACCCGACAAAAGCAGGATGGCGAGTTTTGAGAAAACAGTCTTTTTGCGGTCTGGGAGCGTGAGCATATTTTGGAATTGCCCCGCTTGTAATTCCTGCTCTGCAGCCATCTGACAGACAATCGAGATGGCAAATGGAAATGCGGCTGCCGTTATCTGGACGAAAGCTGCCAGTTTATTCAGTTCATTGCTGGACGAGAAACGGGAATAAAGCAGCATAAGAACGGCCCCCAGGACAGGAAAGAGCAAATGAACCGCAAAATACCAGGAATGCCGCAGCTTATAAATGTCGCTTTTCAGATAGCGGCCAAATTCATTCATGGGCCTGGCCTCCCCTCGAAAACCATTTTGAACTGCCCAGAAAAACAGCGAGTGCAAATAGCAGGCTGATAATCAGTGCCGGAAGAACATATTCCCTCGATAAAAGGGGCGAACCGCTTTCCAGTGGAATTCCGTTGACATGTATTTTGAAGAATGGGCATACAATGCGGGCCGGGATCGCATAAGGGACAAATAAGAACCATTCTGTCTCGGCTCCAACAGCAGATAAAATCACATTTGCAGCCATTGACACCAGGATGGATGGAAGATAGCCCATAAAATTCACTAACCACATGATAAAAGGGATCTGCCACAAATAAGTCAGAAAGAGGAGGATACATCCCATCAGTCCATCCAGCGGGGAAATCGCAGCATTTGTCACAAAGCCGGCAGCAGTTGTTGAAATCCACAGCAGGATGTTTGACACAAAAAGCAGGATCACCATTGCGGCCGTTTTTCCGAGCCAGATTTTACGAAACTGTATCGGCAGGCAGACGATGTTCTGCATCCCGGTTTTTTTCTCCCGGGTAATCATGCTTGCAGAACATAAGGCAGCCACAAGCGGTAAAACCATGAAATACCACCAGTTGTACGCCGAAAATTGAGCATAGCTGCCGCTTAGCAGATAACTCAGCAGGAGTGTAGCCAGGGGAGTAAAAACAATTAACTTCAGGGAAAAAGTGTGACGCATTTTCAGCAGTTCGGATCGAATCATTCTTAACATCCGTCAGCCCTCCTTTTTGGTGCTGCCGGCAACTTCCATAAAGACGCGCTCCAAGTCGATATTTTTGTGGATTTCGCCTTCATAACCCAATTTTCCGTTGGAGAGAATCCCAATGTGATCTGTAATCAGCTCAACCTCGGATAGAATGTGGCTGGATAGAATAACAGTAATTTCTTTTCCCGGGAAGGAGCGGATCAGCTCACGCAAATCCTGCATACCGACAGGGTCCAATCCATTGGTCGGCTCATCGAGAATTAAAAGCTTCGGCCGGGCCAGTAATGCAAGGGCAATGCCAAGGCGCTGTTTCATGCCAAGGGAAAACTGTCCCGCCTTCTTTTTGCCGATATTTGGAAGCTGCACGGTTTCGAGCACTTCACGGATTCGGCTTTCCGGTAAATTCAGCGCGAGTGTTCTCGCCTTGAGATTTTCATAGGCCGTCAAATTTTCGTATAGCGGCGGCGTCTCAATCAGAGCCCCGATGCTGTTCAAATCTTTGCGGCTCCACGGATGTCCGTCAAATTCAATCTGGCCGGATGTGGGACGCAGAATCCCCGTAATCATCTTCAAAATGGTAGACTTTCCTGCTCCGTTTGGCCCCAGCAGCCCGTAAACAGAGTTTCTTTGAATGTGGATGTCCACATTGTCTACCGCTGTCTGCCCTTTGAATTTTTTGCAGAGGTTTGTGGTTTCCAAAATTATATCCATATGGCTGACTCCTTCTTTTGAATTTTGAAATCATAATAGGGTATAATTTTGAAGATTCTATGGAGATTGCAAAAAATGAATGACACATCAGTAGATTTAAAGGACAATACTAGAAAAAAGGAATTTTGTGGAGGAAAACTATGATGCGGCGGCATTTCTAGAAACGATGGCATTTCTACGCAGTGACACGCTGGGAGTTTTTGTCCTTCAACCCCTGCATATCTGTTTCCAGCATCCTTACCCTGATGGAAAGCATCTCGATTTCATTGCTGGGCATCATGGCGTCATGCAGATTCCTGGAGAGATCCAGATGTCCTTCGGCAACTCTCTGAATATTGATCCGGATTTCATTTTCCAGAGTCAGATCAATTCTTGTAACTTTTTCCCGGGTATCCTTTACGTCAGCCCTCAGGGCGGTCATCTCTGTATGGAACCTGGTTACCTCTCCGCCAAGCGCAGAAACTTTTCCGTCAAGTGCGGTTACCTTTCCGTCAAGCGCAGAAACTTTTCCGTCAAGTGCGGTTACCTCTCCGCCAAGCGCGGAAAATTTTCCGTTAAGTGCGGTTACCTCTCCGCCAAGCGCAGAAACTTTTCCGTCAAGTGCGGTTACCTCTCCGCCAAGCGCAGAAACTTTTCCGTCAAGTGCGGTTACCTTTCCGTCAAGCGCAGCTACTTCTTTGCCAAGCCTGGTTACCTCTCCGCCGAGTTCCGAAACTTTTCCCTCAAGCGCAGAAACTTTCCCATCAAGCAGGTTTACCTTTTCATCAAGTTCAGAAAATTTCTCTTCAAGCACAAAAACTTTTCCGTCAAGTGCGGTTACCTTTTCGTCAAGCGCATTTACCTTTTCGTCAAGCGCATTTACCTTTTTGTCAAGTGCGGTTACCTTCCCGTCAAGTTCAGAAAATTTCCCTTCAAGCACAGAAACTTTTCCGTCAAGTACCGTTACCTTTCCGTCAATTGCGGTTACCTTTTCGTCGAGCGCAGATACTTTCCCCTCGAGCCGGTCAACCTTTCCGTCAAGGCCGGTCAGTTTCTCCAGCATCAGATCCAACTTTTCACCGTTTGTCATAATAACACCTCCTTTCAAATATGGTGTTATATTTATAACATATTCAGAGCGGGATGTAAAGACTATTTTAACCCGAAGTGAGTAAAATGTTCTATTCTATTCAGTCCTCAATCAGCCGCAGCCCCGCCGTGTCCGTGACGGGCAGGGAGAAGACAATGGCCTTGGCGGGGGTGTCCGTTCCGGCCTTCTCCATGACGGCCTGCATAATAGCGTTTTTCTGCTCCCTGCGGGTGACGATGAAGATCACTTCCTTCTCCGTGGCCAGGGAGACCCCCATGAATTTTTCCGCCTGCTCCATGCCGGTGCCCTTGGCCTGGATCACGGTGCCTCCGTAGGCCCCCGCTTCTCTGGCCGCTTCCATAACCGGCTCGATATATCCTCTGTTGGCGATGACGATGATCAGTTCATGCACCGTATCCTTCAAGACAGATTCCTCCTCCCTTTGATAGCTCTCCTTCTCCAGCAGGAACTGCAGGGTCTTCCTTCCTCCGATACTGCTCATGGGGACAGTGAAGGCCACGCCCCCGCCGGGAGCGTCAATGTGCAGCTTTTGGCGCAGCTGCTTTTTCAGATTCAGCCAGACCTCCTCCTCCTGGACGGAAAAGATAACAGTCTTTTCCGTGGCCTCCAGCCCTAAGTAGTCCAGCATTTCGCTGGATGCGGTGCCGGAGCCTAAGGTGATGAAGGTGACCGTCAGGTGGCAGTCCCTGTAAAGCCTGGCGTATTTTTCTCCGTTTTTCCGGTCTACGATGGTGGTTGTCAGATACAGCTTTCCCATTGCAATGCCTCGTATCGGTGAAGGCTGCCCGCTTATGCCGCCGGGGAATCAGCCGGGGCATAAACGGGGCCCAATTACAGTTCTATAATCTCCCTGTCCCCGAAGGAGCCTAAGGACAGCGCTCCCTCCAGGGCGTTTCTGTGGCGGCGGCTCTCTCCCAGCCGGAACACCAGCCCCATCACCTGGATGGTGATCAGGGGCGTCATGGCCACCATGGCTACCACGCCGAAGGCGTCGGTGATCAGATTCCCTCCCGCCGCCTGGCAGGCCCCCATGGCGAAGGGCAGCAGGAAGGTGGCCGTCATGGGACCGGAGGCCACGCCGCCGGAGTCAAAGGCGATGGCGGTGAAGATCTTGGGCACGAACAGACTCAGCAGCAGGGCGGTCCCGTAGCCGGGCAGGATGAACCACATGATGGAAATCCCCGTCAGGACCCGGAGCATGGCGATGCCGATGGAAAGGGACACGCCGACGGAGAGAGAGAGCCCCATGGCCCTGGCCGAAACCGCTCCGGAGGTCATCTCCTCCACCTGCCTGGTGAGCACAAACACGGCCGGCTCCGCCCGCACGATAAAGTAGCCGATGACCATTCCGATGGGGATGATCACCCAGGCGTAGGGCAGGGAGGCGATGGTCTGGCCCAGATAGCTGCCGGCGGGCATGAAGCCCACGTTTACCCCCGTGAGAAACAGCACCAGCCCTCCATAGGTGTAGGCCAGCCCGATGCCGATCTTGATCAGGGCCTTTTTCTGCATGTCTCTGGAGAGAAGCTGGAAGAGGGCAAAAAAGATCACAATGGGCAGGAGGGAGAGGGCCATTTCCTTTAAATAGGTGGGAATCTGGCCGGTGAAGAGCCTCCGCAGATCCACGGTGTTGTCAATGTGGGGGATTGTCTGGGATACGCTCTGGGTCTGGTCCGGGCGGTAGATCATGCCCAGGATCAGCACCGCCAGAATGGGGCCCACGGAGCACAGGGACACCAGGCCGAAGCTGTCGTCCGCCGCGTGCTTATCGCTTCGGATGGCGGAGATGCCTATGCCCAGGGCCATGATGAAGGGCACCGTCATGGGACCGGTGGTGACGCCTCCGGAGTCAAAGGCCACCGCCAGGAAATCCGCCTGCACGAAAAGGGTCAGGAGAAAGACCAGCAGATAAAAGCCCATGAGCATATGGGAGAGGGGGATGCCGAAGAGCATGCGCAGCACGGCCGCCACCAGAAAGGCGCCCACTCCCGCCGCCACCGTCAGGATGATGACCGGGCTGGGGATGGAGGGGACCTGGCGGGCCAGCACCTGAAGGTCCGGCTCGGATACCGTGATAATCAGCCCCAGGATAAAGCTGGCCGACACCATGAGGGTCAGGCTCCGCCTTTTGGTCATAACGGTGCCCACCCGCTCTCCCATGGGAGTCATGGACATCTCCACCCCGAAGGAGAACAGGAGCATTCCCAGGATCAGGAGCGCCGCGCCCATCAAAAAGGTCGTCAGGATGCCGGGGGAGATGGGGGCGATGGTAAAGCACAAAAGGAGCACGATGGCCAGGATGGGAAAGACGGCCTTCAGCGTCTCATTCAGTTTTTCTCTCAGCTTGGAACGGTTCAAGGGAAGGACAGCTCCTTTTTACTTGTTTCTTCTATTTTAACTGAGGGGGGAGAGAGAATCAAGTGCTCTTTTGGGAGAGGACTTTGTTTTCGGAAGGGTTTTCTGGTAAAAATTGAAAGAATTTGGGTGGAACCTGGGGAAAATATGGAAATTTTTTTGCTGGACGAGCCGGGAAATAGGGTATAAAATGGATGAGACCTAAGAGAGAGGTGGCTCAGTATGTATTTGCTGTATTTTGTGCTGTGGATTATTTTCAACGGAAAGGTCACTGTGGAGATCTGCCTGTTCGGATTGGGAATCGCCGCCCTGCTCCTTGCCTTCACCTGCCGGTTTATGGACTACAGCCTGGCAAAGGAGCGGAAGGTGCTCAGAAGCATTCCCGGCTTCCTGCGGTATGCCTTTGTGCTGGTGAAGGAGATCGTAAAGGCCAACTTTACGGTAATCCGCCTGATCCTCTCGGAGCGGGAGGAGATACAGCCTGCCCTGGTGAGCTTTGAGGCTCCCATGGAGACTCCCGCGGGACAGGCCCTGCTGGCCAACGCCATCACGCTGACGCCGGGGACCATCACGGTCTCCCTGGAGAATTCCCCGTCGGGCTCCCAGTATGTGGTGCACTGCCTGGACGAGAGCCTGGCGGAGGGCATGGACCGTTCCGTGTTTGTGGAACTGCTGCGGAAGCTGGAGCTCCGGTAGGCCGGCCGCCAGGGGGCGGATACAGAGGCGGGTGCCGTGAGTGCCGGGAAGGAGAGGAAAATGGGAAGAGGGATACCGGGCCTGGAGCAGGCCTATCATATTGTGTTTACCCTGGCGCTGGTGTTTTTGGCGGCGATGCTGATGCTCTGCCTGATCCGGGCCATCATAGGGCCCCGGATCGCGGACCGGATCGTGGCCGTAAACATGATGGGCACCATGGTCATGGTGATGATCGCCATACTGGCCCTGATGCTGGAGGAGGGATATCTGGTGGATATCTGCCTGATCTACGCCATGATCAGCTTCCTGGCGGTTATCGTCCTGTCCAAGGTATATATGGGTGTGTACCTGGAGAAAAAAGAGAGAGAGAAGGAGGATAAGAAGGATGGCGGCGTTTGAGTGGATCCGTTTTCTGGGGGGCAGCGCACTTTTGCTGATGGGACTGGGCATCTTCGTGGTGGAGATGATCGGTGTCTTCCGATTTAAGTATGTGCTCAACCGCATGCACGCGGCGGCCATGGGAGACACCCTGGGCATCGGCTTTTCCCTGGCGGGGCTGATCCTGATCAGCGGGGCCAATCTCACCTCCCTGAAGCTCTTTCTGGTGATTGTGTTTCTTTGGTTTTCTTCGCCCACGGCCTCCCATCTGATCGCCCGGCTGGAGGTGACCACGGATCAGGAGGGGGAGAAACATTACCGGCGGCTGCCCTTAAAGGAGCTGGAGGATGAGCTGAAGGAGGGAGAGAAATGATGCAGGTATTTACCTATCTTCTGCTGGGTTTTCTGGTGGTGTGCGCCGTCTCGGTGAGCCTGTCCAAAAACCTGCTCAATTCGATTTTGATCTTTATGTCCTACAGCCTGGTCATGTCGGTGATCTGGATTCTGCTGGAATCCCCGGACCTGGCCATCACGGAGGCGGCGGTGGGAGCGGGCATCACCAGCGTGCTGTTCTTTTTGACCTTAAAGAAGATCCAGGCTATGATCGGCTCTGACCGGGAGGAAAAGGAGGGGGAGGAGAAGGATGAGTAAGAAGCTTTCCCCGCAGGAATATGAAAAGACCCTGTCCTACCGGCTGGGCTGCTGGCTGTCGGGAAGCCCCGACCCCTTTGTGGGAAAGCTGGAGATGAAGCCCCAGCAGATCCTGCAGGAGGATATTGAGGAACAGCAGCAGAGGGAGGAGGACCGGGAGAAGCTCTATGAGCGCATCTATGACATCGAAAACAACACGGAGGTGCGGCTCTTCCAAAAGGTCTACCGGGTTTTCTGCGTGGTCTTCTGCGTGGTGCTGGTGGGACTTCTCCTGGCGGCGGTATCCTACCTTCCTACGGAGGGGAAGGGGGAGAAGCCGGTCAACAACGAGGTGTATGAGCGCTATGTGGAGAAGGGCCTGGAGGAAACCGGGGCGGTAAACCTGGTGACGGGCATGATCCTGGACTACAGGGCTTTCGACACCCTGGGGGAATCCCATGTGCTCTTTATCGCCACCTGCACGGTGCTGATCCTGCTGCGGGTGGACCCGGGAAAGGGAAAGAAAAAGGGCGAAGAGGAGAACGACCGTCTCTATGAGCCCAAAAACGATATTATCCTGCAGACGGCGGCCAGAGTGCTGGTGCCCCTGATCATAATCTTCGGCATTTATATTATCCTGGGAGGGCACTTAGGGCCCGGCGGTGGATTCTCCGGCGGGGCCGTCATCGGGGCGGGGCTGATCCTGTACCTGAACGCCTTCGGCTTTGCCAAAACGGAGCGGTTTTTTACCGCCAAAACCTATAAGATCATGAGCTTTTCAGCCCTGGCCTGCTATGCCCTGGCCAAGAGCTATTCCTTTTACACCGGGGCCAACGGCATCGAAAGCGTGATTCCTCTGGGCACGCCGGGAGCGATCCTGAGCAGCGGCCTGATTTTGGTGCTGAATATCTGCGTGGGCGTGGTGGTATCCGGGACCATGTACACCTTTTATGTGATGTTCCGGAAGGGAGGTTACTAGATTGAAAAATCACACGGATGTGCTGATTTTTCACAGGAGAATTTGTGCCGGAGCGCTGCAAATTCTCCTGATGGCAGATGAGAAACTTCTCATTGCCCCGTCGCGCAAAGCGTTCCGGAATGGAGATTAACATGGATCTTTCCAACCTGCTGAGCAATTATGAGGAAGGGGTGGCCATGCTGCTGTTCGGCATCGGCTTTTCCAACCTGCTTTTGCACAAGAATCTGATCAAGAAGATCATCGGCATGAATATCATGGATACCTCCACGTATCTGTTCCTGGCCCTGAAGGGCTATATCGTGGGCAGGAAGGCGCCCATTGTCACGGACGGGATTACCTCCGCGTCGGCCTATGTGAACCCTATTCCCAGCGGCCTGGTGCTGACGGGCATCGTGGTGAGCGTCTCGGTGACGGCCTTGATGCTCTCGCTGACCATCCGGCTGTACCGCAGATATCACACCCTGGATCTGGATGAGATTTCCACCCTGCTGAAAAAGGAGGGGAAGTGATGGCCTTTGTACAGAATTTTCCCTTTATTTCCATTGTGCTGTCCCTCTTTTCCGGCCCTCTATCTTCCGTCCTGGGAGGGAAGAAGGCAAAGTGGGTGAATCTGGCCGTGATTACCCTGATCGGGGCCATGTCCGCGGCGGTGCTTGCCTTTGTGCTGGGCACGGGAGAGCCCTATGTGTACCGCATGGGACATTTCCCTGCTCCCTGGGGCAACGAGATCCGGGTGGGCGTGCTGGAGGCCGGCATGGCGCTCTTTTTCTGTGTGGTCATGCTGCTTTGCATGCTGGGCGGAGAGCGGGAGAGGGCCCTGGAGCTTCCGGAGGGCAAGCAGAATCTGTACTATGTGATGGTCAATCTTCTGCTGTGCTCCCTGCTGGCCCTGATCTATACCAACGATCTGTTCACCGCCTATGTGTTTGTGGAGATCAACACCATCTCCGCCTGCGGCCTGATCATGATCCGCCAGAACGGCCGCACTATTGAGGCGGCCACCCGGTATATGATCATGAGCCTCTTAGGGTCCGGCCTGCTGCTTCTGGGGATCTGCTTCCTCTATGACCTGACGGGGCATCTGCTTATGAGCAATATCAAGGAGCAGGTGGGCCTTCTGTATGCCGCGGGAGCCTACCGCGTGCCCCTGCTGGTGGCCCTGGGCCTTATGAGCGTGGGGCTGGCCATCAAGAGCGCCCTGTTTCCCTTCCACGCCTGGCTGCCGGACGCCTACGGGTATTCCACCCTTTCCTCCGCGGCCATCCTTTCCTCTCTGGTCTCCAAGGGCTACATCTTCCTGCTGGTGAAGATCTTCTTCCGGGTGGTGGGCTTTGAGGTGGTGCGGGAGAGCGGCGTGCTCAACATTCTCTTTGTGTTCGGCCTGGCGGGCATGATCATGGGCTCCGTGAGCGCCATTCAGGAGAAAAACGTCAGGCGCATGGTGGCCTATTCCTCAGTGGCCCAGATCGGATATATTTACATGGGCTTCGGGCTGGGGAGCCTGAGCGGCGTGGTGGCCAGCGTGTTTCATGTGTTGACCCACGCGGCGACCAAATCCCTGCTCTTCATCTCTGCCTCCGGGCTGACGGACAGCTCCGGGGACAGCAAGCAGATCGCGGATCTGACGGGGGCGGGCTTCCGCAACCGGCTGGCGGGCCTGGCCTTCACGGTGGGGTCTCTGTCCATGGTGGGCATCCCGGCCTTCTCCGGCTTTGTGTCCAAGCTGCTCTTTGCCCAGGCGGCGGTGGAGGGGAGCTTCGTCAAGATGCTGCCGGCCCTGCTTGTCCTGGCGGTCAGCACGGTGCTCAACGCCCTGTATTTTATGAAGACGGTGATCACTCTTTATACGCCGGCCCGGGGAGAGCGCTTCTCCGGGAGAGGCTTCTGCAGGATCGGCCTCTGGGAGCAGCCCGCCAAGACCTGGGCCATGCTGTGCCTGATTGTGCTGAACCTGATCCTGGGCCTGACCTCAGAGCCCATCATAGAGCTGATCCGGGACGGGCTTGCCATGTTTGAGTAAAAGCGCCCGCGGGCTTTGGAAGGGAGCGAAAACGCTCCGGAATGGGGATTGAAATGAAAAATGCTTGGATACTTCTGCCGGTGCTTGTGCCGGCTGTGACGGGAGCCGCCCTGGCGGCCGCCTCCTTCCGGGAACATCTGGCCGGAGGAAATACCGGCCCAGGGGACCAAAAGGGCTTTGTCCCGGAAAATACCCGGGGGCTTCACGCCCTGGTGGGAACGGTGCTGGCGCTTTCCGCCCTTGTGGCGGTGGGCGGGGCCTGGCTGTGGGGAGGGAGCCTGACCCTCTTTCCTTTGGTGGACGGGATCCCCCTCTATTTTCAGATCGACGACGTGGGCCGGCTCTTTGTGACCGTGGTGAGCCTGGTGTGGCTGGCCGCGGCGGTCTACGCCTTTTCCTATATGGAGAAGGAGGGGGATCAAAAGAGGTTTTTCGGCTTTTATCTGCTGGTGTACGCCATCCTGGTGGGACAGGAGTTCGCCGGGAATCTGCTCACCATGTACCTGTTCTATGAGCTGATGACGCTGGCCTCCGTGCCGCTGGTGCTTCACAGCGGGACCCGGGAGGCTGTGATGGCGGCGCTGAAGTATCTGTTTTACTCCCTCTGCGGGGCCTATCTGGGACTTTTTGGAATCTATACGCTCAGCCGCTTCTGCGATACCCTGGCATTTCAGCCGGGGGGAAGCCTGAATCCGGTCCTGGCCCAGGGGAACCGGGGGCTGCTGCTGGCGGCCATGTTTGCCACGGTGCTGGGCTTTGGGGCCAAGGCGGGGATGCTTCCCCTCCACGGGTGGCTTCCCACGGCCCACCCCCAGGCGCCCTCCCCCGCCTCCGCGGTGCTCTCCGGCGTGATCGTAAAGTCCGGTGTGCTGGCCATCCTGCGGGCGGTGTATTATGTGGCCGGCCCGGATCTGATCCGGGGCAGCTGGGTTCAGGAGGCATGGATGATCCTGGCCCTGGCGACGGTGTTTATGGGCTCCCTTTTGGCCTTCCGGGAGCCGGTGCTGAAAAAAAGGCTGGCCTACTCTACCGTGAGCCAGGTTTCCTATATCCTGTTCGGCCTGGCGCTGCTGGCGCCCACGGCCATGGAGGGGGCCCTGCTCCACGTGGTCTTCCATGCGGTGGTCAAATGCGCCCTGTTCCTGTCGGCCGGCGTCCTGCTCTCCAAGTGGGGGATCACCCGGGTGGAGGAGCTGGCCGGGCTGGGCAAAAAGCAGCCCCTGCTGGTCTGGAGCTACACCCTGGCCTCCCTGGCCCTCATCGGGATCCCGCCTGCCAGCGGGTTTGTGAGCAAGTGGTATCTGGCCCAGGGGGCCCTGGAGTCCCAGACGGGCGTGTTTCGCTATCTGGGGCCGGCAGTGCTGCTTGTCAGCGCCTTTTTGACGGCCGGGTATCTGCTTCCCGTGACCGTAAAGGCATTTTTCCCCGGGGAGAGCCGGATCCCGGAGCGCTTCGGGGAGAGGGTGGATATGCGGATGCTGGCGCCCCTGGCCGTCCTGGCCCTGCTGGCCGTTCTCATGGGACTTTTCCCCGGCCCTGTGCTGGAACTGACGGGCCGGATCGCTGCGCTGGCAGCAGGGAGGTGAGGATATGAAACCGGGAATTATGCTGATTGTAGTACTGCTTCCCATACTGGGGGGAGGGCTGCTGCCCCTGCTTCCCTTCCGCAGCCGCAGGCAGCTGACGGTCTATACGGAGTGCGTGGTGCTGCTGAACTCCCTTTTGACCGTGGCCATGCTCCTGTACCGCCCCGGGGAGGCATTTGTGCTTTTCCGCTATACGGGAAACCTGAGCCTGAGCTTTCGTCTGGACGGGCTGGGGAGCGTGTTCACGGCCATCCTGGCCCTGCTCTGGCCCCTTGCCACTCTGTATGCCTTTGAGTATATGGAGGGGGAGCGCCATGAGAGAATCTTCTTTATGTTTTATACCATCACCTTCGGAGTGACCCTGGGGATCGCCCTGGCGGAGGATATTGTGACCATGTACTGCTTCTATGAGATGTTGACCCTGGTCACCCTGCCCCTGATCATGCACACCCTCACCCGGGAGGCGGTCCTGGCCAGCCGGACCTATCTGTACTACGCTCTGGGGGGCGCGGCCTTTGCCTTTATGGGCATGATCTTTATTCTCACCTACGGGACCACTCCCAATTTTGTGCCGGGGGGCGTGCTGGATCCGGCCAGAGTGGGAGAGAAGGGAGACCTTCTGCTGCTGGCCTATGTGATGTGCTTTTTGGGCTTCAGCGTGAAGGCGGCCATGTGGCCTTTCTCCGCCTGGCTTCCCAAGGCGGGCGTGGCGCCCACCCCGGTGACGGCCCTGCTTCATGCGGTGGCGGTGGTCAAGGCGGGAGCCTTCACCCTGATGCGGGTAACCTACTACAGCTTCGGAACGGGGTTCCTGCGGGGGACCTGGGCCCAGACCCTCCTTTTCGTGCCGGTGATCTTCACCATTGTGTACGGCTGCAGCCGGGCCCTGAAGGAAACCCACATTAAGAGGCGCATGGCCTGGTCCACCGTCAGCAATCTGTCCTACATCCTGTTCGGGGTGGTGCTGATGACGCCCCTGGGACTGGTGGGGGCCCTGAGCCATATGATTTTCCACGCGGTGATGAAGATCTGCTCCTTTTTCTGCGCGGGCGCCGTCATTCATCAGACCGGCAGGGAGTACATCTATCAGCTGGACGGCTTCGGCCGGAAGATGCCGAAGGTCTTCCTGTGCTTTACCGTGTCGGCCCTGGCCCTTATGGGCGTGCCGGGGCTGTGCGGCTTTGTGAGCAAGTGGAATCTGGCCAAGGCGGCCTTTGAGCAGGGGAGCCCTCTGGCCCTGGGAGGGGCGGCGGCTCTTCTGGTTTCGGCCCTGCTGACGGCAATCTATATGCTGACCATTGTGATCAGGGCCTTTTTCCCGGGAAGGGATTTTGACTACGGGACCCTGAAGGGAATCCGGGATCCGGGCTGGCGCATGCTCCTGCCCCTGACATTGTTTGTCGTCGCCATGTTTATCTTCGGGCTGTTTTCCGGGCCGGTGGTGGAGGCCCTGGAGGCCATTGCGGCCCCCATGCCCTAGAAAGGAGGAAGGTAACAGATGGACGGTATCATTCTTGGAATCCTGGTGTTTTGGCCCTTCCTGGGGGGAATCCTGGTTTACGGGGCCGGAAGGAAAAAAGAGAGGCTGCGCCAGGGCCTGGCGGTGGGCGTAACCGTAAGTGAGTTTCTGCTGACGGCGGGGCTGGCGGGGGGGGTGCTGGCCGGAGGCGCCCTTGGGGCGCTGGCTGACGGCGGGGGCCGGGGCCTTTTTCAGGAGGAATTCCTTTCCCTGGATCTGCCGGGCCTGTGCGGCCTGGGCGTGTATCTGACGCTGGACGGCTTCCGCCTGATCTTTGGGCTGGCGGCGTCCTTTATGTGGGTGATGGCGGCGCTGCTGTGCGGGGAGTATTTTCAGGACCCGATTCATCCCCATAAGGACAAAGACCGGTTTTATCTGTTCCTGCTTTTGACCCTTGGAGCCGCCATGGGGGTGTTTTTGGCGGCGGATCTGTTCACGGCCTTCCTCTTTTTCGAGATCATGTCCTTCACCTCCTATGTGTGGGTGGCCCAGGAGGAGGGGGAGCAGGATCTGCGGGCCGCCGCCACCTACCTGGCCGTGGCGGTGTTCGGCGGCATGGTGCTGCTCATGGGCCTGTTCCTGCTCTGGAACAGGCTTGGCACACTGTATATCAGGGAGCTTCCCCAGGCGGTGGCTGCCTCTCTGGCACAGGGAGAGGGGGGAAAGACCTGGCTTTACGCCGCGGGGGTGTGTGTGCTGACCGGCTTTGGAGCCAAGGCGGGCTCCTTCCCTCTGCACGTGTGGCTGCCCAAGGCATATCCCGCGGCGCCGGCCCCGGCTGCCGCCCTGCTCTCCGGGATCCTGACCAAGACGGGGATCTTCGGGGTGCTGGCGGTCACCTGCGGCTTGTTTGCCGGGGACGGGCCCTGGGGAGTGCTGGTGCTGGCCCTGGGGGTGCTGACTATGGCGGGAGGCGCGGTTCTGGCCCTGTTTTCCGTGGATTTAAAGCGGATCCTGGCCTGTTCCTCCATGTCCCAGATCGGCTTCATCCTGGTGGGAGTGGGCATGCAGGCCCTGCTGGGGGAGGACAATGCCCTGGCGGTCCACGGCACCCTGCTCCACATGGTGAACCACTCTCTGATCAAGCTGGTGCTGTTTTTGGGGGCGGGCGTGATTTTTATGAACGTCCGCAGCCTGGATCTGAACGAGATCCGGGGCTTTGGCCGGAAAAAACCGCTGCTGGCGGGCTGTTTCCTGGTGGGGGCCCTGGCGGTGGCGGGGGTGCCCTTCTTTGGGGGATATGTGAGCAAGACCCTGCTCCATGAGAGCATCACGGCCTATGGGGGAGGCTGGCTGATGAAGGCAGTGGAGTGGCTGTTTTTGATCAGCGGGGGCCTGACCGCGGCCTATATGGCAAAGATTTTCGCGGCGGTCTTTGTGGAAAAGAACCGGGACGGGGAAAAACAGGCGGCCTACGACGCCTGCCGGCCCTATAAAAACAGGCAGAGCGGATTTGCCCTGGCCGGGAGCGGCGCGGTGCTGCTTATCTGGGGGCTGTTTCCCCACGGGATCATGGACCGGGCCGCGGCCCTGGGACAGGGCTTTATGGGCCTTGGGGAGTTCGGGGAGCGCGTCAGCTACTTTAGCCTGAAAAATCTGGCGGGGGCCGGGATCTCTCTGGGGATCGGCGCGCTGGTGTATTTCCTGGCGGTGCGCAGGGTGCTGATCCGGGAGGGCCGGTACGCGGATCTGTGGCCGAAATGGCTGGATCTGGAGGAACTGGTCTACAGGCCGCTTTTGTTAAAGCTCCTTCCCTTCGTGTGCGGCGTGGTCTGCCGGGCGGCGGACAGCTTTGTGGACCTGGCGGTGGTGGCCCTTAGAAAGACTGTGTACAGGGACAGCCCCCTGCCCCATGAACTGACAGAGGGGAACGGGCTGACCTATCTTTTGGGGAAGCTGATGAACGGGGTGCAGTCTCTGGCAAACAAGACCTGGCGGAGAAGGAATCCCGGGGAGAAGGACTATGTGCATGTGCTGGCGGTGAAGAGGGAGGCCCTGCGGGAGAGCAATACGATCATCGGAAGAAGTCTTTCCTTCGGCCTGCTGCTGTTCTGCGTGGGGCTGGTGCTGACGCTGGTGTACATCCTCTGGTTAGGGTAGCGGGAAAAGGGCGCGGCTTTGCCGCCCGGTCCTGGGCCTGACGGAGAAGGACAAGAAAAATAGGAACGAAGTTTCTGCCACAGGAGCGGGGACTTCGTTCTTTTTTTGCGTGGATTTTCGCTCATTACGTCATTTGCGAAAAACAGATTGTATATTAAAATAGCAATACCAAAACTCGTTGTTAGCATATCACGGCATATCAAAAATGTCAACAGGAAAAGAGGGATCGCTATGGGAAGTATTTACCACCGCAGGGACGGCCGGTTTGAGGGCCGGCTGACGGACAAAAGACAGGGAAAAACCTGCTATTTTTACGGAAGGACAAGAGAGGAAGTCAAAAGCAAGATGGAATACTTCTGCGACAGTCAGATCTATGAAACCACGGATCTGACGGTAGAAACGCTTTTTGGAGAGTGGACGGAGTCCGTACAGCTGAGGGTAAAGGAGTCCACTCTGGCCAACTACAGGGGAAAGGCCAAGACCCACATTCTCCCGGCCTTCGGAAGTGTGAGAGTGGTGGATCTGAGTGGGCCGGACGTCCAGAGATTTATCCGGGAAAAGCGGGAGAGCGGCCTCTCCGCCGGGTATGTGGCGGACATCGTGATCCTTTTAAAAGCCTTGATTAAATTTGCCGTCAGCCGCTATAACATCCGAAATCCCATCGGGGATGTGATCCTGCCAAAGAAACAGCGGACGGATGTCCTGCTGCTGACGAGACCGCAGCAGATTTGTCTGCACAAATACCTGTGTGAGAACCGGAACCTGACCTCCTTGGGCGTGGCCTTGTCCCTGTTCACCGGGCTGCGCATCGGGGAGCTGTGCGGCCTGCGGTGGTCGGATATTGATTTGGAGCAAAGGACGATTTCTGTCTCCCGAACGATCCAGCGCATTCACACGGAGACCGGGACAAAGCTGGTAATCACGGATCCCAAGAGTATCTCATCCGTGCGGATCATTCCGATTCCGGACTGCCTTCTGCCTATGCTGGCGCAGTTTAGCCGGGAGGGAGGGGCCTATGTGCTCTCCGGCACAAAAAAGCCTGTGGAACCCCGGCTGATGCAGTACCGGTTCCAGGGGCTGCTCAAAAAAGCATATCTGCCGTCAATCCATTTCCACGCCCTGCGGCATATGTTTGCCACCAACTGTGTGGAGATGGGGTTCGACGTGAAGTCCCTGAGTGAGATACTGGGGCATTCCGGGGTAGAGATCACGCTGAACCGGTATGTGCATTCTTCCCTGGAGAGGAAGAAGCAGTTTATGGGACGGCTGCATTTCGCGGCCTGACGCGGTCAGGGGCTCTGTTTTTCTTCGGTCCGGCAAGGTTTTTCGTCAATGACGTAATTCAAGAACCGCAGGCATCGCGGCGCCGAAGAGCGGAGGGGAGCCCATGGACAGAGCAAGCGCAGAAAACATATCTTTTGAGACAGCGGCCAGGGAATGGCTGGGCTGGGTCAAGCAGCGTGTCAAGCCCACCTCTTATGCCCAGTATACGGTCAAATTCACAAAAAATATTCTCCCCTACTTTGAAAAAATGAAATGGAAGGAAATCACGGGCGAACAGATCAAGGGTCTGGAGAAGCGCCTTCTGGAGGAGGGGCTGACGCCCCAGTACACCTACGACAACCTGGTGCAGACCAAGATGATCACCAAGTATGTGTCCCGGGTGTACGGCTGCCCGGACCCGGGGCTGGATGTGGTGCTGGAAAAGCCTGGGAAGAGCCGGGCCGGCCTGAGCGGCCAGGGGTGGACTGGGCAAAGCGTACAGGGCTGGAATGCGCAGGATCAGGCTGCGCCGGACGGAGGTCTGCGGAAACAGGCGGCAGGCGGCCAGGATATCCAGGAACAGGCGGCAGACGGCCAGGGAATCCAGGGCCAGGCAGCGGCCAGCCAGGATATCCAGGGTCAGGCGGCGGCCAGCCAGGGTATCCAGAAACAGGCCATGGACGGCAGCGGTACACAGGGCCGGTATGGGGACCGCCGGGACGTTCAGAGCCAGAAACAGGGCCGGGAGAGGGGAAAGGGTGAATTTTTGTACGATGAGACCCTCTGTGAGAGGCTCTGCCAGGCGCTGACAAAAGATCCCACCCCCACCAAGGCGGGGATTCTCTTAACCCTCTTCGGGGGACTGAAGATCGGGGAGCTGTGCGCCCTGCGGTGGGAGGATGTGAACCTGGATGAGGGCCTGGTCTCGGTGCGCCAGACCCTGCAGCGGATTTCAGTTGGGGAGAACACGGGCCTGGTGCTGATCGACTTAAAGGGAGGCCCTGGGGAGAGGGTGATCCCCCTGGCCCCGTTCCTGCGGGAGATCCTGGGGAGGCTTCAGGGGGAAAGAGGCACCTTCTTCCTGTCGGGGAAGGAAACCCCGGTGGAGCCCCGGACCATGCAGTACCGTCTGCGGGCCCTGCTGAAGAGCGAGGGGCTGCCGGATATCAGCTTCAGCAGCCTGCGCAAGCTCTTTATCAGCCGGTGTATGAGCAGCGGAGTGGATCTGGTGACGATCACAGAGATCCTGGGGAATGCCACGGTGCAGAGTACCTACGCCAGCTGCAGCCGTCCCAGCCTGCGGAGCAAGATCGAGGCGATCGGCCTGGTGGCGGAGGGGGTAAGGTGATCCTGCAGACGACGGCCCTGCCGGATGAGGTGTGCCCGGAGAGGGAGCTGTACTATCGGGAGAGCGGGGAAACAGTTCAGACACAGGATGGGATTTTAGAGCTTGCGGAGGGGAGCCGGATCCGCACAGACACCTACATGAACCTGCTGGATGCGGATGCCTGGGAAAGGTACGGGGAGATTTCCGGGATCTGCCTGCAGATCCGCCTTCAGGGAAGAGGGAGGCTTCGGATCTATCGGATGGGAAATCCGGGGGAAGCGGGCGCTGCTGGGGGCAGAACGGCCTCCGACGAGCTTCTGGCCGAAGCCGTCTGGAGCCTGCCTTTGCCGGAGGAAAAGTTGATATCCCTCCCAGAGGATAAGGCAAAAGGAATGCTCTACTGGCAGTGGGAGGCATGGGAGAACAGCCGGATCCTGGAGAGCTCCTGGCAGGCCAGGGCGGCTGGGAGACGGGAGATCTGCCTGTCCATTGTCATCTGCACCTATCACAGAAGGGCACAGCTGGAGAAGAATTTAAGCAGGTTATGTCCCGGGCTGGAAAAGCTGGAGAGGGAGAGGGGCTATGCCTCCCGGATCCTGGTGGTGGACAACGGCCGTGAGCTGGGGGATGGCTGGCCGGAGCAGTACGGAGGCCGGGTAAGGCTCTATCCCAACCCCAACACCGGGGGCTCCGGAGGTTTTGGCCGGGGGATGGAAGAGACGGTGAGAAGCCTTCCTGAGTTCCCCGCAATCCATGTGCTGCTGATGGACGACGATGCGGAGCTGCAAATGGAGAGCATTGCCAGGCTGTGCGCCCTGCTGTCCTGCCTGAGGGAAGAGTACCGAAAGGAGGCCGTGGCAGGCCGGATGTTCCGCACAGACCGCCGTCAGATCCAGTACACGGCGGCGGAGATCTGGAACGGGGGAGAGATCCGTCACATCGGCTGGGACCTGGATATGGGCCTGCGGGAGAACCTGCCCGGGATGAACGGCAATCGGGGAGCCCAGTACGGGGGCTGGTGGATGTGCTGCTACCCCATAGAGTACATAAAAGCCAACCGTCCCTTACCCTTTTTCCTGCACTGCGACGACGTGGAGTATGGCCTGCGGCAGGGAGGGAAGCCGCTGATCCTGAACGGGATCCAGGTGTGGCATGAGACCTACGAGAAACGTCAGGATCCGGTGATTGTCTACTACGACGTGCGCAACAGCCTGTTTGTGAATGAGCTGTACAGCCAGCCTTTCGGGCGGGAGGAGATCCTGAGGTTTTGGAAGGGGAAGATTTCAGAATGCCACCGCAGGGGAGATTACCTGGGGGAGCGCCTGGGGATTCTTGGGCTGGTGGATTACCTGAAGGGCTGGAAGGGGCTGGAGGGAATCAACCCGGAGGCGCATCATAAGCGCCTTAGCCGGAAGAGATACGCCACCCGGCTTGGGAATGCGGTTTTATGGAGGCTAGTGCAGCTGGGGGTCAGGAAGCAGGACTTGGAGAAGAATCCGGAAAATCTGCCGGACTGATGAAAGAGCATGAAGCTTTTTAAATGTTTGACCCCCAAAAAGCAGAAGAATCGGAAGCGAGGAGAATGGCAATGGATTCGATCCTATCAGTAGAGAGAAAAAGATGTACTGGCTGCGGTGCCTGTGTGAGGTCTTGCCCGGAGCAGGCTATAGATATGAAAAAGACAGTGGAAGGCTTTGCATATCCTTATGTGGACCCGAATGCCTGTAATATGTGCAGCAAATGTGCAGAAAAATGTCCGTTGCTGTGCCCGTCTGAAAAGGGAAAGGCGGTCTGGTACAGTTTCGCGGCGGAAGATTTTACCCGGTGGAACGCTGTGGGAGGAGCCGCGCTGTGGGTCATTATGGATGCTTTTGCTTCTCAGGGTGGAGTCATATATGCCGCTGCTTTTACAGATCACTATGACAAAGCTACATACCGGAGCATCAAATTTTCAAGAGAATGGGGATGGGTTTGTCAGATTCCCTTTTTGGAGGGAGATGCATCGGAGGTTTTCCCGGAGATACAAAGAAGTCTGACAGAAGATGGGAAAACTCTTTTTGTTGGAACGGCCTGTCAGATTGACGGATTATTGTGTTTCCTGGGAGGAAGGTCGGACAATCTTTTGACAGTGGAACTGGTGTGCGAGGGAACTGCACCCGGGGATCTTTGGAGGGATTATATAAGAAGCAGGATTGGAGACGAGGCGGCGACAGAGATCAAGCTGTATTCAAAAGAGCTTGGAGGAGGACCGTCTGTGCGGATCCGTACCCAGAAGGACGTATATAGGGAGGTAGAAAAAGGGGACTGGCTGACGCCCTATATGGAGGGACATTTCCTTCGAAAAAGCTGTTATGAATGCATCTATGGCGGCATGGAGCGTATCGGGGATATTGTGGTAGGTGTTTTCTCACAGGTACAAAGGGGGGATGGGAAGGGGACGTCTCTGTTAGGTTTTAGAAGCTCTGGGGCTGAGGAATGGTTCAGAGAAGCAGTGCAGGATAAGAAAGTGATGCTCACTCCGGTTTCTTTGGGTGCTGTTCAAAAAGGATTAGGAAGCGCCGGAGGCAGAAAAGAACCGCCAGAGAGGAAGGACTTCTTTGAGAAGTGGTTTACACACGGATATATGCAAGCCGTATCAGATAGAGAGAAAAGCCGATCGGCTAGAGGGTATGTTTTGGATTACCATGCCGGAGACGCGAAGGCCTGGATTATTTTAAATCCTGATGCCTGGGGAAGGAGAACCATAGGGGATACCCAATATTTGCTGCCATCTAGTGTAAGCTGGCAGAGAATTTTCCTGCCCCTGGAAAGGGAGTTAAAGAGAGGTATCCGGTACGGTTTCAGTATCAAAATAAAGGTGAATACGAATGTACAGGGAGTACGAATCATGCTGTCGAATAAAAATACACAGGATGGGGGGTGCCCTATATTGCAAACTTTGAGAGGTTTTTCGCCTCATACATGGTGTGTTTTAAATGGATCCTATGTGCCACGGAATGATGGACTGAGGTGGATTATGCTGACGAGTACCGATTTTAAAGGTGCTGATTCCTATTTGTGCTTTCAATGGATCAGAATTTGGGAGGAATGAGCCGGTATGGCAATCATGGGGAAAAAAGTCTGGGCTCTTATGTGTGGAGCCATAAGGCAAGAGTTTGAGTTTTCATTATTGCTGGCACGGCTATGTGAGCTTCGTGCGGAAGGGTTAATAGAAGGAATTGTTTTATCAACTTGGATAGGGGAAGTAGATCAAATACCTGAATTAAGAAATAAGTTGATCTATCTTGACATTTATTTGGTAGAATTGCCTCCTTTTGACGATTCATGTGATGGATTACTGCAACTGAGTTATACTCGTCAGGCTACGCAAATATGGAAAGGTTTATTAAGGATTCCGGATGATGTTTTTGTCCTGAAATGCAGAACAGATTTCTGTATGGATATTTTTAACAAAATGGATTTGATATTGAGGGGAAATGGAGATTTATCAGTAAAAAATTATGGGAATTTCCATAGCAGTTTATCGTATAAGATTGCAGTGAGTCAATTCTCGATTTCAGCTCCTTTTTGTATGGATGATATCTGCTATATAGGCTACAAGATTGACTTGTTTAAAATGATAGTTTTTGGAAATACCTTATTGAAATACGATGACATATTGGTGCCGGATTTTTTGTTTTTTATAAATCCATTTATTACTACATATCCTGTCCTCAATGATTTTTTAAATGTTTTTAAATATTGGACATTGGAGTGGGAAATTCGAAATACTCCAGAGGCATTCGAAAATAAGGATATGGTTTTGCCTGGAACACTAAATAAATTATATGCATTGTATTTTTTAATATTATATAGTTGTTTTTATTTAGTTGGGAATAAGGAGCTAAATGTAGATAGTAAGCCAATAAACATTTTAGACTTATTCCGAGGCACAATCGGAGTATCAAAACCATGGGTTACAACATTGGATTCTCCTGTTATATTAGACAAAATAATTTCAGGCAATATTGAGATTAACCCTGCAAGTAAAAAAATATACGGGGAAATTATGAAATTAGCAAGTCAGGGATATGCGTTAAATAACACATTTACTGAAGATGAATTTCAGGAAACGGCTGCTTTTGGAAAAAGGTATTTTGGAATTGAACCGGTCAGGTGGCTTAAAGGGTGGAATAGATTTCAAAGAAAAAGTAACGGAATAACATTTGCCGATGCAACTAAAATATTATTTTCATATTATCAAATAGATAATGCGGAAGCAGATATGTTAAAAGAAATATGCAGCAATAAGGAAGGGCGCTTTTATAATCGGATACAAGAAAAAAATGACGAATTTAGAAAACTAAACAGTAATTTATCCGAAATAGCATTGTTTACATCGGCTAGAAATCAAAACCCTAAAATTATGAGAAAAATAGCCGAAATGTTATTAACGGAACAGATTAGTCCGCAAAATATTCCGATGGCAAAATTTGTATTCACTAGATATCAAAGATCGAGACAATTTTATAATTGGCCGATGCCCGTCGACAAGATTGCGGCAATTTATTTTTACGGAATGTATTCGGAAAAATATAATGATAATGATCTGGCAAAGCAGTTTTATGAAAGATTGCGCAACGATTTTTCTGTATCAGGCAAAAATAATCCCACCGGTAGTTATATTACGGCGTCTTTAAATTTAATGAAAGAGATTATAGAAGAAAAGTATGAGGAATATTTTGTTAATGAATCCATTAGAAATATGGCTGATTTTTTGATGGAAATTTCGGAGCATATCCCATTTTCGGAGACAGTAATCAATTTTATGAATAGCAATAAGTAAATCGAAAAAATTGAGAAGGGAAAACGAGAATGTTGAGAATAGAACATGAAGTGATCAAAAAACATATTTGTACAGGCTGCGGGGCCTGCTATAATGCCTGCCCGGCAGGTGCCATATCAATGTGTTACGATCTGGAAGGTTTTTTGCATCCTGTGTTTGATGAAACAAAGTGTGTAGGATGCGGTTTGTGTGAGCGCGCCTGCCCGGAATGCGGCGAAAAATGGAAAGAATTGTGTCATCCTCCCAAGGAAACCTGCCTGGCTGCCATGGCAGAGGATACACTGAGGATGGTTAGTTCTTCGGGCGGCATGTTCACTCTCTTGGCACTGTCCGTTCTGGAGATGGGGGGAAGTGTCTGTGGAGCTGTGTATGCTGATGATTATATGACGGTATATCATACGGTGACAAAGGATGAAGCCGGTCTGGCTAAGATGCGCGGATCTAAGTATGTGCAAAGTGATACCAAAGAGGTTTATAGTGAAATTCAAAAATGTTTGGAAGAGGGCAGGGAAGTATTGTTTTCTGGCTGCCCCTGCCAAACGGCGGGTTTGTATACCTTTTTGGGAAAGCCTTATGAAAAGCTGTATACGGTGGACTTGGTGTGCCACGGAGCTAATTCCGTGTCTGCCTATCAGTCTTTTGTCCAGGAGAGTGCCAAAGGAAGGAGAATTAAAGAGGTAAATTTCAGGGATAAATCCAGGCATGGCTGGTCTACGCCTTCTGTCATTTATTTTGAAGATGGAACCGTTTTGGATTTGCCCTGGAACAAAACGCCTTTTAATACCGCTTTTCATGGAATTATGAACCGAAAATGCTGCGGGAAATGTCACTATGCGTCCCTAGGCCGGGTAGGGGATATTACCTTGGGGGATTTTTGGCAGGTACATAAGTGGGATCCTTCTTGTAATGACTGGAAAGGAACGTCCTTGGTCCTTTTGAACAGTCCTAAAGGAGAGCATCTGTTTGAGAGAATTCGAGAGAAGCTAAAGCTGTGCAGGGAAGCACCGGTGACAGCGGCAACGCCGTATAACGGCCAGCTGGTGAGACCTATGCAGTTAAAACCGGGCAGAAAATTTTTCTTCCATCATCTGGAAAAGGATGGTTTTCATAAGGCATTGTGGTACGGTCAAAAGTACCGATATGATGTCGGTTTGGTGGGCTGGTGGTTCGCGGCTAACTATGGAAGTGTATTAACATATTATGCCCTGGGGAATGTTCTGCAGGATATGGATCTGCTGCCTATTCTGATCCGGCTGCCCAAGAAAGACGGAACAGGCTGGGAAAAAATTACGGAAGAAAATATTTCTTTCATGAGCCGATATTTTCCGATAAGCCGGGAAAGAAAGTTTGAAGAGTTGGGAGAATGCAACAGGTTTTGTGATGCTTTCATGACAGGGTCGGATCAGCTGTGGGTATCGAGCTACATTAAAAGCGTTGGATATACTTTTTTCTTGGATTTTGTAGATGATCGAAAGAAGAAGATTGCCTATGCCACTTCGCTGGGATATGAAGCCTTTGAAGGGACGGAAGAGGAATGTGTGAGGGCCTCCGCCTTTCTGAAAAACTTTGACTGGGTGTCAGTCCGGGAAATCTCCGGAGTGGATGCCTGCCGTAAGTCCTTTGGGGTGGAAGCAGTGCGGATGTTAGATCCGGTTTTTCTCTGTGAAAGAGGCCATTATGATATCCTGGCGGATGCATCTGCCCATACGCAGGAAAAAGAGGAATATCTTTTATGTTATATTCTGGATCCAACTCCGGAGAAGGAAAGAGCGATTCAGTATGTGCAGGAAAAGCTGGGAATCTTGAAAAAAGTGATATTGGACATGAAGACCTATGATAAGAGCCGAGAAATATGGAAAAGCGGCGACGTGCTGGACCAGGTAACGATAGAAGATTTCTTGAGTTTAATCCGCGGCTGCCGGTTTTTAGTATCCGATTCCCATCATGGAATTTGTTTTGGTTTGATTTATCAGAAAAATTTTTTGTGTATAGCCAATAAAGGGAGGGGACTTACCCGGTTTGAATCGTTGTTCAATTTGTTGGAGATCAGGGAACATATGGTAAAAGAGGCGGAAGAAATTCCAGACAATGAGGAACTGCTTCGGGAAGTGAATTATGAGAAAGTAAATACCATTTTGGAGAGAGAAAAAAAGGTATCCCTAGGATGGCTGCAAGAGGCCTTAGAAAGTCCTTGTGAGAAACAGTATGATGCGACTTTATATTTGCTGAGAAAGATAAACGAATTGGAAAATCTTATGGATGGACGAAAGGCTAAGGAATAAGAACATGAACGAGAAGGAACCGGGAATTAGATTATTGATCTGTTATCACAAACCCTCACAGCTTTTCCAGGATGAGATTCTGACACCCATCCATGTGGGACGTGCCCTGGCACAGAAACGGATGGATCCCAAAAGTGAAGAATACCGCTGGCTGACGGAGAACATGATCGGGGACGACACAGGGGAGAACATATCGGAGAAAAATCGCTCTTACAATGAGATGACCGCCCTGTACTGGGCCTGGAAAAACTATGAGAAGCTGGGGAATCCGGATTATATCGGTCTGATGCACTACCGCCGTCACTTTGTTCTCCATGAGGGGGAAATCGATGTGATCCCCTTTGAGAATATGGGGGAGCATTACCTGGAGGAGATCGGTTATTCCCCGGAGGCCCTCAGAAAGCTGGTGCAGGGCTGCGATTTTGTGACACATCTTGGCAAGGTCAACCATGTGTACCGTCATTATGTGGAGAATCACAGAAAGGAAGACCTGGATCTTGCTTTTGAAATCTTATATGAAAAGCATCCGGAGTACAGGGAAACTGCGGAGGAATATTTTGCGGGGGATATCAGCAGCTTCTGCAACATGTTCATTTTCCGCCGGGAGATATTCTTTGATTACTGCCAGTGGATCTTTGAGATCCTGGAAGAGTTTGAGAGACGGGTGGATTTGTCGGAGAAGCGCCTGTTCATCTCCGAGCGTCTGACGGGGGTGTACATAGCGAAGCTGATGCAGGATCAGAGTTTGACCTACAAGGTGCTGCCCATTTCCTTTGTGTCGGAGCCGGTGACAGTGCCGCTGGTGTTGTCTTTGGATGAGGAAAATCCGTTTGCCCTGGCGGTGACTCTGACTTCCATGCTGGTGAATAAGAAGCCGGAGAGCCGGTATGAAATCTACCTTCTGACCGGGAGCCGGACGGAGGAGGGGCTCAAAAAGAAATTTGAATACTTTCCGAATAAATATGAGAATACAAGCCTGCAATTTCTGGAGACAGATCTCCAGAGGGAATACTATCCGCTGGCAGTGTCCCAGCTTCTGCCCCAGGTAAACAAGTGTCTTTATCTGGAGGAGAGCACTCTCATACTGGGAGATTTAAGTGAGTTCTACCGGACCTGCAGCGTGGATGATTTCTGGGCGGTGGGGGCTCCGCTGGGAAAGTATGACGAGGAGAGTACCCATAAGAAGGTGGATTCCTCTTTTTTGGTGATTAACTGTGCCCGATTCCGTTCCCATCAGGTGCTGCAGAGCGCCATGACCGGTATCCGCGGGGGGAGGGACGGGGAGAAGCTTCTTAACGAAATCCTTCAGGGTCAGATAGGTTATGTGCCCTGGTATCTGATGACGCTGGGAGCCCAGACGGCCTCCGGAAGTCTGTTTGACCGTGGGAAGACCCGTGGAAGCTACCAGGCGGACGCATTGTGGAAGCCGATCCTGTTTTATGGAGACAACCTGCCCTGGGAGAACCCCCAGGGGACCTTCGCCAACTTTTGGTGGGATATGGCGGAAAAGGTCCCGGCTTTGTTCCCGTTTGTTTCCTGGAGCCTGGGAGCTTTAGAGACGCAGTTTGAGAGGGATCAGAAGGAAATCAACCGGGCTGCTTTTGCTTCTACTCAGCTCGCAGTTCCAGTATCTGAGGAGGCAGGGGAGAGCGGCCAGACGGCCGCCGTCTCTCCAGCGCCTGAAAAGGGCTGGGAAGAATGGCGCAGCTATTCCTTCATGGGAAAACTGAAGTTTTATTACCGGCATAACGGTGCGAAGCAGACCGTGCGGTATGCTTTTCAGAAGCTGCGGGGAGGAAAATGAGATGAGAGAGCCATTGGTATCCATCACAGTGCCTGTCTATAACGTGGAAAAATATCTGCCCAGATGTTTGGAAAGCCTTATGCGGCAGACACTGACCCATATCGAAATCATCTGTGTCAATGACGGTTCCACAGACGGAAGCAGGGCTGTTCTGGAAAAGTACCGGAAAAAGGATCGGCGGATCCGGATTGTAGACAAGAAAAACGGAGGACTGCCCTCTGCCAGAAACGCTGCAATGAATGTGGCCCGGGGGAAGTATGTCGGTTTTGTGGATTCAGATGATTACGTGGAGAGCGATATGTTCCGAAGACTCTACGAAACGGCAGAGCGGGAAAGGTCGGAGGTGGTTATATGCGGTGCCCAGATCTTTCCGCAGGAGCCAGACCCCGGTGACTGGTTACGTCAGGTTTTGAATCCTTCTTACCGTCATTATGAGAGCTTTGAGCCGGAACTGCTCTTTGAGGGTGTGCCCGCCACGCCCTTTTTGTGGAGAGTGCTGGCCAGCCGGGATCTGATTGAGAGAGAACACCTGCGGCTGGAGGAAAGCATCCTGCTTGGGGAGGACAAGGCCTTCCAGGCAAAACTGTATACAAAGGCAAAGGGGATCACTTTGATCCCGGACAAACTCTATCACTACTGCTGGTATCGGGAGGGTTCCATGATGCAGCAGGATGTGTACCGGATTTCTACCTATAAGGGAAAGGGGCATGCAAAGCTGATCCGGCATATGGCGGGAATTCTGGAGAGGGAGGATGAGAAGACCAGAAGACGGTTCCTGGAATGGAGCATTCCCTTCCTGTATGCGGATTACATATATCTGACCCTGGAGGAGAAAACAGCATGTGCCACTGAATTGGTGGAGGCCTGGATCCGGTGCGGATACTACAGTTTCCGGAGGGAGCTGCCAGGCTGGATCACAGAGCAGTTCACATACTTTGAGGAACTGTCGAAAGAGAAGGGAACGGCGCCCAGGGTATCCGTGGTAATCCCGATCAATGACAAGGGGGAGTATGTATCGGAGCTGCTGGAGAGCCTGGGGAGCCAGAGTCTGAGAGAGCTGGAGATCCTGATTATCAACAGCGGGGCGCCGGACGAAACCTATGCGGTTCTTCACAAAAATCTGTTCCGGGATAAGAGAATCCGGCTGTATAACATGAGCCGCGGAAGCTACGCGAGGGCTTTGAATGTGGGAATCAATCTGGCATGCGGAGAGTATGTGCAGTTTGCGGACCACTGCGGCTGGTATGGAAGTGAAAATGCCCTGGAGGAATGGTATCGGTATGTGTCCGCATCCGAGGCGGAGATCTGTGCCAGTGAGGGGTGTCTGGCGGATGACAGAGGGTTTGCGGCACCGGTTGTCAAAAGTGAGTTTCGCAGAGGGAAAAGCCGGACGGATGATGGCTGGGAGGCATCCGAGGGAGATTATTATCACTGTGATCTCCACAACCTGTTATACCGGAGGGAGTTTCTGCAGGAAAGCGGGCTTGCCTTTCAGGAGTGCTCCCTGCTGACCGGCCAGGTTTTTGTGCTGGAGAGTCTGATGAAGGCCCATAAGAAGGTGTACTGGAAGAAGCCGGTGTATCTGCAGCGGCGCTTATACCGTCAGGACTGGATCTCAACGAAGAAGTGCGAGGAGATTCTGGAGACGCTGGGGGATGTGATGGAGGAAGCAGGCAAGGAGGAGAACGGGGAGGTCCAGGGGAAGATCCTGGGAGTGCTCAACGGCGACTACTATAAGAAGATGATCATCAACAATACAAAGGGATATGTGATGCAGGAGTGGCAGTGCCCCAATGGGGAGAACAGCCAGGTAAAGACGGTCAGAGAGCTGTACCGGATCATGCAGGGAGTGAGACCGGAACTGCTGGAAAAGGCAGGTTACGACCTGACGCAGCCCTACACGGTGATTCTCTGTGAATTGATGAGGGAGAGGCATCGGTTCTTGGCAGAGGTGTCGAATCGGGTGAGCCGATAAAGAAGGTAAAAAATCCAGGTGTTGTGAGACTTGTTTTGCGGGATTTACAATGGTAGAGCGGGATAAATGGGGAGATAAACTTATATGAAGATTACAGAAAAAACTATAGAACTATTCAAAAACAAAAAAGTTTTTACTACAGGCAACGGAAGTACACGTATTAAAATTGGGGAATCGATGTGGGTTTGTGGAGATGCAAAAGTAGAGCCGTATTGTGAGATCCTAACCGGTTCTGTGATTCCGGCCTTCATAGGGAGTTTCTCATATTCCTGGAGTGCCTTGGCAACAGATATGTGGATAAAAAGATATTCCAGTTTAGCATCTGGTATTCGCATTTTTGGAGTTCAGCATCCCTATGAACGTTTTGCTAATTCCAGTGTGACATATGATTCTAAGGCGGTGCTTTTTGCTGAAAAGGCAAAAGAATCTGGGGGGGGGTATTCGTTTCGCGCAAAAGCGATACCTCCAAGACCGCCTATTTTCATAGAAAATGATGTCTGGATCGGGCAGAATGTTGCACTTAAACCTGGTATCCATATCGGGGATGGTGCCATTATTGCCACGGGGGCTGTCGTGACAAAAGATGTCCCTCCTTATGCTATCTGGGGTGGCGTTCCGGCCCGCCTTTTGAAGATGCGTTTTCCAGACAAGATAATTGAGGATATGTTGGAGCTTCAATGGTGGGACTATTGTTTCACAGATTTTAAAGATATGGATGGCGATATCCCGGTGGAGCAGTTCATCGACCGTATCCGCAATGATGTGGCAGCGGGACGGCTGAATAAATACGAACCAGAGGTTTTGACAGGGACGGAGATCATCAAAACCTTATCGTTGCAGTAGGAAAGGAATGCGTAAGATGAAAAAAATACATCTGATCATGCCCATGGGAGGTGAAGGATCCCGTTTCAGGGATCAGGGGTATACATGCCCGAAACCGTTAATGATGATAAAAGGAAGACCGTTTTTTTTCTGGGCTGTGATGTCGGTTTTAAGATCAGTGGAAGTAGAGGATATCACATTTGTTGTTCTGGAATCTCACATAAAGAAATTTGAGATTGATAAACAGATATTAAATCTTTTCCCTGAAGCCAATATTGTATGTATCCCTCATGTTTTGCCGGGGGCGGCGCTGACATGCCTGGAAGGGGTCAGAAATATCCATGACGGCCTCCCGGTTCTGTTCAATGATTGTGATCACATGTTTTTCTGCAAAAATCTTTCAAAATTGATCGAACAGGATCCGGATGGTATATTGCTCACATTCCTGGCTGACCAACCCAGGTTCAGTTATGTCCAATATGCAGAGGACGGGGAAATCATCGGCACAGTAGAGAAGAGGGTAGTGAGTGATCATGCGATCTGCGGCGCATATTATTTTAAGAATGCAGAACTGTTTCGGGAAACATTGAGGATATATCGGGATGAATGTGCGTACACAGAATTGTTTGTAAGCGGTCTGTATAATATTATCTGCCGGGATAGGGGTGTTGTGAAAGACTGCCTGCTGGATGCACATGTGGAATTTGGGACGCCGCAAGAGTACGAAGATGCAAAGGAATCTGAGCGGTTTGACTTGTTAGAAGAAAATACTTTTGGAGGATGACATGATTTGTACAGATCTTGGGGGACATTCCGGCTGCCATATATTCCTTTGTGAAACAGACGACAACAGGCTGTTTGTGCGAAAGATTGCAAGGGATCAGGAATATAATCAGCGCCTGCAAAGACAGGCAGAGAAGCAAAAAGAATTTTCAAGCCTGCATATTAAGACACCATCGGTGTTGGCTGAGGGGGTTGATATAAGCGGTAATTATTATTTTGACATGGAGTATGTGCAGGGAGTTACGCTGGCTGAATATATGAAGCGGATCGAAATCGGGAAGATACGCGGCCTGGTAGGGATGATTATTGATGAGATCTTTTCACATCAAATGACAGCGGGAACCTGCGATACGGAAAAAATTTTTCTGGAAAAGATCAATGGATTGATCGGACCGGCCGGAGATGAACGGGGTCCGTTTTACATGGCAAAGGACAAGCTGTTAATGCATGACTGGTCGCATATCAGACAAAGTGTCTGCCATGGAGATCTGACTTTGGAAAATATCATAGTCAAAAATAATGAGATGTATTATATTGATTTTTTGGATTCGTTTTTTGACTCATATATTTTGGATATTGCAACCCTCCTGCAGGATGTGCAGGTCATGTGGTCATACCGAAGAGATACAAAGATGCATGTAAATACATCGATCAGATTGATAATATTCAGAGATCTTTTGAAGGATATGCTGCAGGAACAGAGTGAGACGGAGTACAGGGAAGTCTTGTATGCGCTGCTTCTAAAGCTGGCAAGGATATATCCATATGTGAAGGATGAGGCCACAAAAGATTTTTTAGACAAAAAGACATTGGATGTACTTGGAATCATAAGCAGGGAGGAAGAAGGATGAGGACACTGATCATTCCCTGTGCAGGGGGCAGGACAATTGACGGTGTCCCTGCATACATAAAACGGCATCCGGACGGGAAATTCCTGTTGAGCAAATGTATGGAGGGGCTTGATCTGTCAAGAATCAGGGATATCTTGGTGGTGATACCTGAAAATGAGGAAAGGCAGTTCTCGGTAACGGAGCAGATCAGGAGGGAACCCGGTCTGGGAGACAGAGTAAAGGTACAGGTGTTGTCCCGGGCGACTATGGGGGCAGCAGAGACAGTCTATATGGCTATCAAAGCGACAGGACTGACGGGGAGTGTTTTGATCAAGGACTGTAATAACACGATACACATAGACGGAATGCCTGACGGAAATTTTGTGGCGGGCCTGGATCTTGCAGCGTATAAAAGGGATATCCATAACCTGAGATATATGAGTTTCCTGATACTGAATGAACAGAAACAGATCCTGGACATTGTTGAGAAGCAGATCCGCGCTGAGTGTATTTGTGTGGGATTATACGGATTTAAGGATACCAGGGATTTTATGTTTGCCTATGAACGGCTGTCAGATGCCAGCTATGGGATCAGGCAGCTTTATATCAGCCATGTGATATCCTATCTGATCGGATATCAGGGCCGTCTTTTTCATTATTTGGCAGTTGACCGGTATGAGGACTGGAGAGACGAAAAGTCCTGGCTGGATATCCAGAATCAATATGGGAATTATTTTCTGAGCCTGGACAGTATCCTGCCGGATGTGTGTAATATTGATAAATTTGCCGGCGCGGTAAATCAACTGGTTTCCAACGGTGCGAGGGTTTATGCGCTTACATCCCGCAGAAAGGAGGAGGCTGTCGATCCGACCTATCGGTTATTGGAGGAAAACGGGGCCCAGATGATATTTGGCTGTACGGGATCTGCAAAGAAAGTTTTCCTTGATAAAGAACAGGAAGTGATTGACGCCCTATATACAATATGATGACAGCGATATTTGACCTGGATGGGACTTTGTTTGATACCAGAGAGGTAAATTATCATGCCTATTATGAAGCCATGAGAGAATTTGGATGCAAGTTAGATCATGAATACTTTTGTAAGGAGTGCAACGGCAGGCATTATATTGATTTCCTGTCAAAACTGATGCCGGGGAAAGAAGAAACATGGGGTAAGATCCATGAGGCGAAAAAGCTCTTATATGGGAAATACTTGGACAGGGCGAGAAAAAATGACCGTCTTTTTAGCCTGATAGATGCATTGAAGGAGACGGGCTGGAGGATCGCGCTGGTAACAACGGCTTCCAGGAAAAACACATATCAGCTTCTGGATTTCTTTAAAACACAAGAGGTGTTTGATCTTATTTTGACAGGTGAAGATGTGGAAAAGAAAAAACCGGATCCGGAAGGTTTTTTGAAGGCAATGGACTTTTTCCAGGCGGACGTAGGAGAGACAGTGATCTTTGAGGATTCCCAGGATGGAAGGGCGGCTGCTAAAGCCAGCGGTGCCCTCACGCTGTTGGTGGAAGGGTATCATTGAAGTGGCAGTACATAATACCAAATAGGAAAGCAGGAGGCCAGCTATGACGCCGGATCAATTAAAATGCATACAACTGAGAGATTGTTTCTATGCAGGATATTCTATGCCGCAATACTGTATTGACAGGGGAATTAAGAATCCTTTGATTGTTTCCTACGACTCAAATTTTTTGTGGGAGTTATTTATACAGTTTCGATACGATAAGAGGATATTTCCGAAGTTTAAGCTGTTAACAGGGGAACCGGCAAATGTTGCCTACAGTGTGGCTTGTGTGCTGGGTGCGGTACGGTTTGATAGGATTGATCCAAACGATATCAGTACATGTGACAAAATCTTAGTGCTGACAACAAACAGGAATCCTATGTTCCCGAAGGAAAAAACGGTATACTTTGACGAACTGCTGTCACAGTTTATCAGATATGTATATGTAGAGAGACCGTTATATCATTATGTTTGCCGTCATAAGGACATCAAGGTTATCGTGACGCCGGGTTTAGTGTTAAGGGACAGTGAGTATGCAACGGAAAATGAGAAAAAGTATCTTAAGAAGAATGTTTTTGTTTTACGGAACGAACTGAGGGGACGGGGACAGAACATTTTACAAACCCGATTTGATGAGTTCGGTTACACGAATGATGAGGTATACGCCATCCTGGCGCTCTCAGGGGCAAAAACGAATCAGGATGGGACAACAGATCTGTTGGACAATCCGCATCCGCTCGTTCGGACAGAGAAGGGGAAGCGGATGACTGCCCACCAGGAGGGGGATTATCAGCATACGATATGGTGTATGGGAACCTGTATATTTTATGGGATCGGATCCCCCTATGATAAGACCATTGAGAGCTATCTGCAGCAGATCCTGAATGAGAATGGGCATGAGTGGAGGGTGGAGAATGAGTCCCAGTTTTATGCGGGAAGATATCAGGATATCTTCTATAACCTGGAACGGCTTCCTGTGAAGGAGGGGGATATTGTTTTGATCTGCCTGCAGAATTTAAGGGCGGACAAACTTCCATATTTTGACTGCCTGCATATGTTCGACCGTCCCCACGATTATGGTGAGGTGTTTGCAGATGCAGGTCATATCAACGAGCGGGGCAATCAGATCTACGCCCGGAAATTTTATGAATATTTAGTGGAGAACGATTTCTTCCGGCAGTATGAGTATTCTGGTATTCCGGAGGATTTTCCTTCCGTCCACCAGTATGGAATTGTCGGAAATTGCGGGGGGGGGGTATCGCAACAAAATCAGCCTGAGCTGGAAGAGTATAAAGAGAAGCTGCGAAAACTCCGCCCGGCTGTGGGAAGCATCGTAATGAACTGCAATCCCTTTACCCTGGGACACAGGTATTTGATTGAGTATGCGGCAGGGTGTGTAGAGCGGCTGTACGTGTTTGTAGTGGAGGAGGACAGAAGCATATTCCCTTTTGCTGACCGTATAGAGCTGGTGAGGAAGGGAACCAGTGATTTGAAAAATGTAACGGTGCTGCCCAGTGGAAAGTTTATCATCTCCAGCCTGACTTTTGAAGGATATTTCAACAAATCCCAGCTGCAGGAGAGCACGGTGGATCCCAGCATGGATGTGGAGCTGTTTGGGAAGGAGATTGCGCCGGCCTTGGGGATCACTGTGCGGTTTGCGGGAGAGGAGCCCTTAGACAAAGTGACCCGTCAATATAATGAGACCATGGCGAGAATCCTGCCAAAATACGGAGTGGAGTTTCGTGTCATTCCCCGAAAGGAAACGGAGGGCGGAGTAATCAGTGCCAGCCGGGTGAGAATGCTGTTAGAGGAAGGGGACTTGGAAGAGGTTTCGAAGCTGGTGCCGCCCACAACATTGGAGTATTTGAAGGAGAAGATAGTGGGAAATGGGAAGTTTTAATAAGCGGTAGGAAAATTCGGGACCCGGCGTTACGCCCGGTCCTTATTCTTTTCCTCTACTTGAAGATTTTCGTACACAGTATTCTCGTCAAAGCCGCAAGTTTCGGCAACGGAACAGATCCGGTTTATCTGTTCTGGATCTGCCAGCAGATCCTCCGCGATTTGATCCGGCGTGTCTCCTTTTCGCAGCTTCGCGCAGATCAGACGGATCAGCAGCCGCAGCTCTCCTTTGGCTATTCCGTCCTCCATGCCTTCCTCGTATCTCACATCCAGGGCGTCATCCATGTTGAACTGCGTGTACAGCATATTCACCGCCTCCGTTCCGTGCTCACGCACAAACTCTGCAAAGATTCCCTCCCTCTGGCAGTCCAGGATCGCTTTCCGGATTGACTCGTCGCGCCCCAGTTTTTCCTCCTGATATTCCCTCACCCGCTGGATGAACTAGGCGTTATGCCTGGTCATTATTCATTTCTCCTGCCTGAAGATTTTCGTAGACAGCATTTTCATCAAAGCCGCAGGTTTTGGCAGCGGAACAGATTCGGTTTATCTGTTTTGGATCTGCCAACAAATCCTCTGCGATTTGATCTGGCGAGTCTCCTCTTTGTAGCTTCGCACAGATCAGACGGATCAGCCGCCGCTCTCCATTGGCTCTTTCCTCGGCCCTTCCGGCGGACACGCCTTTTTCATATCCGTCCTCCACGCCCTCCTCGTATCGCACATCCAGGGCGTCATCCATGTTGAACTGCGTGTACAGCATATTCACCGCCTCCGTTCCGTGCTCACGCACAAACTCTGAAAAGATCCCCTCCCTCTGGCAGTCCAGGATCGCTTTCCGGATCGACTCGTCGCGCCCCAGATCTTCCTCCTGATACTCCCTCAC
>CANQOL010000003.1 GCA_947625475.1 uncultured Acetatifactor sp. | reverse complement strand
ACGGAAATATAGCCACCGAATGTTCTGGCCGTAATCTCATTGGATGATAACAGCGGTGTTCCGGTAAATCCGATGCGCGATGCTGTAGGAAGTAACTTCTCGATATTATCAGCGAATACACCATATTGGCTGCGATGCGCTTCATCCGAAATAATGAGGATATCGTGATCAGGATAGATTGGCGGTTCATCCGGCTTATTAAACTTTTGGATCAATGTGAAAATAAAGCTTGGATTCCCCTTCAGTTTATTAATCAGATCTGTACCACTTGTAGACATAAACTTCTTTCCTTCAGTCTTACCAAGAAGTCCACATGCTTCAAAAGTGCCACAGATCTGTTTATTCAATTCATCACGGTCAGTCAATACAACAATTGTTGGAGAGCCAGGAAACTTCCTGCGAATCTTCTGTGACAGGAACAGCATGGAATAGCTCTTGCCGGATCCCTGTGTATGCCAGAAAACACCCAGCTTACCTTTGCGAAATTGACGTTCTCTATAAGCCTTGACAGCCTCATTCACTCCCAAGTATTGATGATTCCTTGCCAAAATCTTTACGGTCTTTCCATCGGAATGATCATAAAGGATGAAGTTCTCATACAGATCAAGGAAATTCTCCTTCTTACAGATACCTCGAAGCATCGTTTCCAGAGCCACACTGCTTTCACCATCCTCGGACAGACGTTTCCACTCATGGAAGAACTCATATTTGCTTCCAAGTGTTCCAACCTTGGCTTCCATACCATTGGAGAGCATCAGAAAAGCATTATAGTAAAACAGGAACGGAATCGTATCCTGATAGTCTGTGTAATTATCTGTATAGGCATTCTCCACGTCCACATCGTTCCGCTTCAGCTCTATGAATAGCAGTGGCAGACCATTTACAAAGCCCACGATGTCTGTACGCCTCCGATAAAGGTCTCCGTGTATTTTCAATTCCTTCACAGCAAGAAAATAATTATTACCCGGATCATTAAAGTCGATTACAATAGCCTTCTTTTCCTCTGTCTTCCCGTCCAGCTTCTTAACAGTCACCGGAATGCCATCTCGGATCATGAAATAATTTTCTTCGTTGATCTGAAGCAACGATGCCGAAGATAGGTGTGATGAAAGCATCTGACGTGCTTCGGTGATCTGTTCATCTGTGATCCACGGATTCAGCTTCTTCAGAGCCTGATTAAAGTATCTCCATAAGACAATCTCATGGTAATCTCTCCTGCCAAGTGTACCGTTCTCTCCAAGCACTTCCGTATTATAGGCAAAGACGACATCCCACTCCAGCTCATCATGCATGAGAGCTGCCGCACTGTCCTGAACCAATACATTTTCAGAGTACTCATATTTCATAAAGAATGCCCTCCTTGTAATCATTCCATGGTTTATACCGACCTCACAGTTCTATTTTGCCTGACATAAGCTTTGGAAGTAAGCGGTCGCGGGCTTCTGCTGCTAAAATTATCTGTTGTTTTAAAGCTTCTATTTTTTTCTGAATTGACTCACTATATTTATTAAAGAACGTCAATATTTCTTTAGAAGGCTGAAATACTTTTATATTTTCAAGCATTCCTTTCGTAAGAAATTTAATTGTGGAGCCGCTGGCTCCTTGAAACAAATTTCTCATATTTTCTCTCACTGCGTGGAATATTAAATATAAATTCTTTTCATCAGTTGGATTAAATACATACGTTCTCTGATATGCTTCAAATTTCCCACGATAAAGCTTTACATTAAAATCACCATTTCCTGCGAGTATTACCGCACTACAGTCAAAAGAATAACTTGGGGCTTTTATTGGTTCTTGTGCGCAAGTAAAAAATAGATATTTCCCATCTCTTGTTCCATAATTAGCATCTTTTTTCCCTGTAAGAATAGGTGCTAATTTATTTAGTCCTACTAACTTCCATCCCTCTGGCACACCATCAACAATTTCCACGTTTTCATATCCCGGAAAACGCAGATCCACAAACCATTCTTTATACAGTCTCTGCGCTACTTCCTCCAGTAATTTGATTTGTTTCTGATTGTTCTCAATTAAATCCTCATATGAAACTAAAGCATCTGCTATCTTCCTTTGCACTTCAATCGGAGGTTTCGGAAACCTTATTGTAGATAGTTTCTTCCACGAGAGATTATCCTGAGCTGTTCCCTGTGATATTTGCTGCATATCCCGTTGCAACATATCAAAACTATACTTGACAAATCTTACATCCGAGATTTCTTCATAAGGTATAAAGCCCATTACGCTATCTGGAAAACACGCATCAATATCAAGTATTGCAGTATCTGCAATATTTGCAGCAATAGTAATACAAAGAGTTCCCTTCTTCCATAGCTTGCTTTGCGCGAGACCTGTTTCATTATAAGTGTCACTATACGATGTGATGTAAAAAGGTGCATCTTTAACATCAGCTGTTTGTATAAATGGATATTTGCCGCCAAACAGAGACGCATCATTTCTTGGTCTATGTTTTGATTTTCCTCTTGAAACTTCTCCAAGCATATCCAATGTCACATATTCCCAACTCATATCCCCATCTCCTTTAAGTTCTTTGAGATGGTATCCATCAGTCGGTTACTCTCCTCCTGAAGCTTCAATAATTCTTCATGGATCTCATCCATACGTTCATGGAAATCAACACCGTCATCCTCGATCGGAGCAACACCAACATATGCACCTGGAGTCAATGACCAGCCTTTTTCTTCAATTTCATCCCGATTAGAAATCTTGCAGAAACCAGGAATATCTTGATACTCTCCATCGCCAAATTTACTGTATAGCCATACTGCTTCCTTAGCTATCGTGAGCTGTTCTTCCTGCTCGGCTACTTTCTCATCAAATTCTGCCTGGATTCTCTTCTTATCCTTCTTTGCCGCAGCATCTACAGTTGCCTTGGTTTCGATTCTCAGTGTCTTAATGCGCTCCTCCTGGACATGAAGGATTTCTTCAAAATCACCCTTTCCCAAAACAGCATGGTATTCCTCTATAAGCTGTTGGTACTTGTCAGTTTCTCCACGATACAGCCACACAATGGCATTCATGTTTTTCAACTGCCAGTCGCTCCATTCATTCAGGGTGCGATCCACAACAGTATAATAATTTCTGGCATCAATAAACAGTACCTTATCCTTCAGATTCTCTGCTTTTCCCTTATCGAAAAACCATAAGCTACAAGGCAGGCTCTTTGTATAAAAGAAATTATTTCCAACACTGATCATCACATCCACATGACCGGTCTTAATCAGTCTCTCTCTAATGTCCTTGTCTTTACCTTGGCTATCTGTTGCAGAAGATGCCATAACAAAACCGGCTCTTCCGGTTTCATTAAGATACGCATAAAAATAAGAAATCCACAAATAGTTTGCATTACCAACTTCATTTGCCTTGTTCACACCCGGCAGGCCAAACGGCAATCTCCCTGCATTTTGAGCCGCTTCTGCCTTTACTTTGTCCACATTGAAAGGCGGATTCGCCATCACATAATCACAACACCCAGCTAGATTATGAGCGTCATTATAGAAAGTATTGGCTTCATTTCCAGACTTAATTACACCGGTCAGTCCATGAACCGCCATATTCATGAGACAGAGCTGCGCATTATATTCAACCTTCTCCTGCCCGTAAAACGTCATTGACTTATTGGCCGACATTCCCTTGCTATTGACAAAATCGCCGGATTGAACAAACATACCGCCGCTGCCGCAGGCAATGTCCACCAGAACACCGGAAGTCGGTTCCAAAATATTTACAATCATTTTTACCAGAGACTTCGGTGTAAAGAACACACCGTCATCAGAAGCCACCGCCGGTGCAAACTTACTGAGAAAATATTCATAGATGCGTCCAATCACATCGCCGCCTACATCATCAAGAGCATTATTGTTAAAAATACGCAATAACTCTGCCAGCAGATCATCCGCAAAATTGGTGTACTCTTTCGGAAGAACGCCGGCCAACTGTTCAGATTGAGCCTCTACCAACTCCATTGCATGATTCACAACTTCGCCCAGACTATTCATCTGCTGCCCATTTTCAGTCACGATATTTGCAGCCTTGATATCCTCCGGCAGATTCACCAGATAGGAATAATGTGCTTCCTTCGGAAGATACAGCGCGCTCTTCTCAGCGAAGTCAGAAGCTTCCACAGGCATTACACGGCCATTCCTAACTGGTCTGTCCTTCAAGATCTCTTCTTCCACTTTCTTAAATCTGCTATATGCATACCTCAGAAATAGCAAACCGAGTACCGGCATACAATACTGCTGAGAGGTCAGCTTTGATCCTGCACGGAGCAGATCTGCAGATTCCCAAAGATCAGCTTCCAGTTTTTTTATGCTTTTGTTGTCCATTGTCTTTTCTCCAATTATCCATGTAAATACATTGCTACTTTACTTGTTATTACTCAATTACACTAAATAAAGTATTTTCCATCATTGCTCTTGGTGCCTCTTTCAACTCGCCAATCAATCTTACTGTTTTTCCATATTGATGAGCCATGACTGCATTATCATAATCTTCTTTATCTAATTTTACTTTAACGGACTTCGCCTTGCCATTACCGCTAATATAAACTACAACCACAGTTCCAAACTTGCGCTTATCGATAATTGGTGCCGCTTTCAGGTCTTTAATCTTACCAATTATTTCCGTTCTTTCATTAGTACATTCTTTTATTTTTGATATTACACTTTGCAGAGGCTCATAATAGTCATTTGTAATCATTACCTTTTCGATTGGACTTCTATTACTTTTAACTATAGGAGACCACTCTGCTATAAATTCCACGCTCGTATTTTCAGAGTATAAATCCATACCATTTAACGCTTCATAAAAATTTGAGCTAATACCATCTTCATAATTGACTAACGATTCCAAATTACCCTCGTCTACCTTTTTTTTAATTATTGCAATATTAGACATCAATCTATTTGTAACTTTTCTTGTAAGTGAATTAGCACATCGTTCCTCATCAGAAAATATGCTTAACTGTTTATAACCTTCTGCCTCTGATAATTCTGCAAACGGACACACAACAGATACAACATAGCTTCCAATTTCTGTTTGACCAAATCTGCATCGTGTCAAAAATTGTTGAACCGAATCATCAATTCTTCCCCAATGTATCCTTTTGGGATTTATAATATCTAATGCAGTCGCTGCTAATAGTTTTTTTGCATTATCATACAATTGTATAGCATCGTCAAACATTATATTCCCAGATTCTACTTCTTTTCTATCAAGACGTATTTTTAAAATATCTGTATTTGGATTAAGTAAATATAACATTTGTTGCTCCACAGATTTCTTTTCAATATATGCTATTTTACAAATAGTTTCGTACATTATTTGTTTATAATCCCGCAAATTTTTCTCTAACGGTACCGTAACCTGTTCAAATGTATCATCTTTTTCATATTGAAAAATTTTTATATCATTTCGTTTTACCAAATACTCTTTCCACTGAGTATCTATTAAATATTTTGCTACTGCCAAGGGATTTAACTTCAATGTCATATCTACAAAATTTATAGAATATATCATATCATTCCCTCCTCTGCCACCTTTTGTATTAAAGTTTCTATCGTTATTGCATTTAACTCATTTTCTTTAGGTATTTTTACAGTAATATGACTAACATTCTTTGTTTCCTCCTTACCTTGAAACGAAATCCAAAACATTTTCCCTTTTATCATTAATTCTTCAGAACTCCATCTAATCCATTCAGTTTCATTTTCTGGCAAAATTAATAAAGCTAATATACTTGGCATAGATGCTGGTGCACATAAGTCATTATAGTTTTTCGCCTTTAACAAATATGAAATCTCAGTATTGCTAATATTATATTGAGAACTAGAAGCTGTTGCTTTTAACTGTACACTTATCTGTGAATTAAACTTTCCACCATTTTTTAAATATATTATTTTTTTTATTACAACATCAACACTATCTTCATCATGTTCTATTCTTTCCATAGCAATACCATTTATAGCGGCAATAGTCTTTAAATAACATATGCTCAAATCTTCTTTGATCTTTTCTTTATCCATACTCTTCCTCCTCGTATTATACCAAACATAAATATACCACATTTCTATTCATGAATGAAGCCTTCTGCATTCCATATTATTACACCATCTTAAAATACTCTAACGCCTCCCTGATTGCCCTCTCCTTTTCCTCCGGACACTTGGGCACTTTCACGCCTTCTGCCTTCGCCTTATTATAATTCTCCCTCTCAATAATCCCGCATTTCCTCTTAACCTGCGCAATATAAAGATTACTTACCTTTAGTCCGCTATGCTCCAGCACATACGCCTTAATCTCCTCATAACTGGCCTTCTTCTCCGCCGCCGTCAAATCCATCTCATCCAAATTTAATTCCACCTCAATATGATGTTCGACATTGAGTTTGGACAAAAGACAGACCGTCTCCACATTCCCCGTCCAAGGGAACTGGTCCACCGCCGCAGCCCGTTCCACCCGGTAGCCGCCCGCCAGGAATGCCTCCAAATCCCGCACCAGGCTGGTGGGCTTGCAGGAGATATACACGATCCGTTCCACCCCGTAGCCGATGATCTTGGGCAGCGCCTTCGGATGGACCCCGTCCCGGGGCGGGTCCAGCAGGATCAGCCCGGGTTTTTCCTCCAGCCCGTCCAAAACCTTCAGCACATCCCCCGCTATAAAGTCACAGTTATGTAAACCGTTCAGCTCTGCGTTCTCCCGGGCGGCCTCCACCGCCTCCTCCACGATCTCCACGCCGATCACCCTCCGGGCCGCGGGGGCCATGAGCTGGGCGATGGTGCCCGTGCCGCTGTAAAGGTCGAACACGGTCTGTCCCCGGCACTCTCCCACATACTCTCTGGCAGTCCGGTACAGCACCTGGGCGCTGAAGGAGTTGGTCTGGAAAAAGGAAAAGACAGAGACCCGAAAGCGCAGCCCCAGCAGCTCTTCATAAAAATATTCCCTGCCGTAGAGCACCTGCGCCCCGTCGCTTTGCACCACGTCCGCCTGGGAATCGTTGGTGATGTGCAGGATCCCCGCCAGGTGCCCGGAAAGCTCTCCCTGCCGCTCCAGGTTCAAGAGCAGCTCCTTAAAGCCCTCCAGCAGCTCCCCTGCTGCCTCCGGCTCCTGGGAGGTGGTCACCAGCGCCGCCAGGATCTCCCCGGTGGCAAAGCCCTTCCTCACCAGCAGGTGCCGCAGATAGCCGGTGTGCCTGACCCGGTGGAAGTAGGAGATCCCCCTCTCCCGGAAATAGGCCAGCACCGCCCCCCAGATCACCCGGTAGTCCCCGTCCACGATCCGGCAGTCCGGCGTGTATACCACATCGTAAAAGCTGCCCCGCTTATGCATGCCCAGAGACAGGGGCCCTTCCCTGTACTCGTCTCCGAAAGAAAACTCCATCTTGTTGCGGTACTCATACTCCCTGGGACTGGCCTTGATGCCCTCCCAGACATAGCCTCCCTCCTGGCCGGAGAGGGCGCCGTCCAGCAAAGCCTTTACCTGCTCCCCCTTGATCCGAAGCTGCTCCCTGTAGGGGAGGGACAGATAGGTGCATCCTCCGCACACGCCAAAATGGGAACACGGATGCCCTGTCTCCAGAGGGGATTTCTCCAGCACCTCCAGCAGACAGGCTTCCGCCTTCCCTTTTCTCACTTTATTGACCGCAAAGGAAATCTTCTGTCCGGGCAGGCCGTTCTTTACGATGCATGTCTCCTCCCCCACCCGCACGATCCCTTTGTTGGGAAACTCAACACGCTCCACCACACCGGTGTATACCTGGCCCTTTTTCATCCGATCAGTTCTCTCCCTCGTCCTCGAAGATATCTTCCTCTTCTTCCTCTTCTTTTTCCTCTTCCTCTTCTTCCTCGGATTCCTCGTCCTCAAACTCGTCCTCGAAGTCCTCCAGGTAATCCGGAGTGAAATGACGGTAAATCGCGTAGGCCACAGCCGCCACTACCACGATCACGCCGATGACCGCCAGCACCCACAAGACCACGGTAAACTTCTTGTCCGCCTCTGCCTCCTTCTCCTCTTTCCGGAGGAGGCTTCCCAGCTTGGTCAGCTCCGCCAGCTTTTTCAGATCGCTCATACCTTCGCCTTCCTTTCTTCATACGGCAGATTCACGTTGCTGCTTTTAGCATACCACAAAATCCTCCGATTTACCAGACATTTACGGCACTCTTTTTAATTTTGCAAAGGAGGCGTACATAATCTTCTGCCCCGCCCTGTCAAAGAGCACCGTCACCTTGTAGTCCCTGGGCTCCCGGTCAATCTTCAGCACGGTCCCCTCCCCGTACTTGGTATGGTTCACCCGGTCTCCCTCCCCGTAATCCAGGGCCTCCAGCCGGATCTCTCCCACGCCCTTTGAGATCCCCGCGATCCGGTTCAGGCTGCCGATCCCCTGGGCGATAAAGGGTTTGTTCTCCTGGGCCGTGGCCCGGGAGCGAAGAAACGCCCGGGGGCGGAAGTCATAGGCGGGCACAGGTTCTCTTTCCCCTGCCTCTCTTTCCATCTCCTTCTCCGGCTCCCAATAGCTGCCGGGAAGGGAGCTGTCCAAAAGCTCCCCGGGGATCTCCCGCACAAAGCGGCTGACCGCGTTCCGCTGGGTTTCCCCCCGCATCATACGCGTCCTGGCGCAGGTCAGTGTCAGCTGATCCTTGGCCCGGGTGATCCCCACATAGGCCAGGCGCCTCTCCTCCTCCATATCCTGGGAATCCCCGGAGGGAAGGGAGAGATAGCCGGGAAAGAGCCCGTCCTCCATGCCGGCCAGGTAAACCTGGGAGAATTCCAGCCCCTTGGCGCTGTGAAGAGTCATCAGAAGCACCCTCTCGCTCTCCCCCTCCAGGCTGTCGATATCCGCCACCAGGGCTACCTCCTCCAAAAATTCGCTGAGAGTGGGATCCTCATGGGTCTGGCTGTAGACCGCCGCCTTGCCCATAAGCTCTTCCAGGTTGTTCAGCCTGTCCTGGGTCTCCTCCTCGTCCCCGTCCTGATCCCGCAGATACTCTGCGTACCCGATGCTCTCGATCACATCCCGGATCAGCTCTTTGATCCCATAAATCCGGGCCTTGGTGCGCATCACGCGGATCTGCTCCACAAAGGCCGCGATCTTCGTCCCGGCCCTGCCAAGCCCCGGCACCCGGTCCGCTTCCTCCAGGGCCTCAAAGAAGCTTATGTTTCTGGCCTGGGCAAAGCTCTGCAGCCTGTCCAGGGAGGTGTCCCCGATGCCCCGCCGGGGCACGTTCAGGATCCGCTTCACCGCCACGTCGTCCCGTCCGTTGTCCACGGTCTTTAAATAGGCCAGGATATCCTTGATTTCCTTTCTGGCATAAAAGTTGACGCCTCCCACCACCCGGTAGGGCAGCCCCATGGTCACCATGCTCTCCTCCAGCAGCCGGGACTGGGCGTTGGTGCGGTAGAGCACCGCGCACTCCCCATAGGCCGTCTGTCCTCTCTTCACCAGGCGGGCTATGTCCTCGGCAATAAACTCCGCCTCCTCATAGCCGTTTTCAAACTGCCGGAAGCGCACCCGGGAGCCCTTCTCCCGGCTTGTCCAAAGGGTTTTCTCCTTCCGCCCCGCATTGTTGCGGATCACGGCGTTGGCCGCCTCCAGGATATGGCCGGTAGAGCGGTAATTCTGCTCCAGGCGGATCACCCTGGCGTCCGGATAGATCTTCTCAAAATCCAGAATGTTGCGGATGTTGGCCCCCCTGAACCGGTAGATGGACTGGTCGTCGTCCCCCACCACGCACAGGTTCCGGCGTTCCCCCGCCAGCAGGCGGATCAGCTCAAACTGGGCGGTGTTGGTGTCCTGGTACTCGTCCACCATGATATAGCGGAACCGGTCCTGATACTGCTCCAGCACCTCCGGGCATGCCTTGAAGAGCTCCACTGTCTTCATCAGCAGGTCGTCAAAGTCCAGGCCGTTGTTTTTTTTCAGTTCCTCCTGGTAGGCCAGATACACCGACGCGATCTTTCCCAGCCGAAAATCCCCCATGGCCTTCAGCTGGTACTCCGTTGGGGAAATCAGCTGATCCTTGGCGGACGAGATGGCCCCCATAAACTCCTTCTCCCGCATCTGCTTGGTGTCGATCTGCAGCCTGCGGCAGATATCCCGCACCAGGCTCTTCTGGTCGTCCGTATCGTAAATGGTAAAGTGGTTGTCAAACCCCAGCCGGTCAATATACCGGCGCAGGATCCGCAGGCAGGTGGAGTGGAAGGTGGCCACCCACACCTGGCTGGAGCCGGCGCCCACCAGACTGTCCACCCGCTCCCGCATCTCTCCCGCCGCCTTGTTGGTAAAGGTGATGGCCAGAATATTCCAGGGGGGAACTCCCATCTCCTGGATCAGATAGGCCACCCGGTGGGTCAAAACCCGGGTCTTGCCGCTGCCCGCTCCCGCCAGCAGCAAAAGAGGCCCCTGCGTGGCGGCCACCGCCTCCCTCTGTTCTTTATTCAAGGTATCGTATATGCTCATGCAGCTCCCATTCCGAAGCGCCGGACGGACCGCCTGCGGTCCGTCCGGGCTCCTAAACTATCGGACCTCCTCCACAGAGGCAAAATTCCACACCCGGATATTGAAGGGCACAATGGGGCTGCCGCAGTAGGCGCAGGTCTGGGCCCCCAGTCCCGGCAGAGGGGCCCCGCAGTTGGGACAGTTCAGGGCCATCCCTCCCTCTCCCTTCGCCTCGGCCAGCTCCCTGTCCTGTATGTAGTCCACCTCCACATTGTACTTGCTCTGCTCCAGCCTCTCCCGGTTCCCCCGCACAAGCGTCTCCCCGGACAGCAGGTAGTGGACATACTCCACCGAAATCTGGAAGACAATGCTGCACCGGCCCTTTTCCTTCCGGTATCGGTGGATCTCCGCCCGGTGGACCCGGATCCTCTCGTAGCGCTCCCCCGCGCCCTGCTCCCGCAGCTGGGAAATCCGCATCTGCAGCCTCTCCCGCAGCTCCCGGGTCCCCTCCGTCAAAAGGGAGGCGTCCCCCTGGCTGACGCTGCGCAGGTAGGAGGTCAGCACGTTTTTCGCCCTCTCCCGCATCTCATCCAGGTGAAACTCCGGAAAATCCCGCAGAATCCCGGGCAGATACAGCTCCGTGGCCGCGGACAGGGACTTGGGCGTGGAGGCGTATTCCTCCTCCATCTGGCGCACTCCCTGCCTCAGGGATGAGGTATGGAACAGCGTCTGGGAAAGCCCTCTCACATCCCGGCGGATCCGGCGGTACAGCAGCCAGACAGCGCCTGTCAAAACCAGCAGCAGAAGCAATACGGCGATGCCGCCCCCAAGGGCAAACCGAACATCCATCCGCCCGTCTCCTTTCCGCCCGGATCCGGGTCCTCCCTCCGGGCTTTACGCAAGTCTGGCGGGGCATATCCCTTTGCTCCGCCAGACTCTCTATCCTCGTTACTTTTACGTCTCTTCCTTAACGGATATCCTTCTCGTCAAATATATCGCCGCACTCCGGGCAGAATTTAGGGGGATGCTGGGGATCCTCCGGCTCATAGCCGCACTTGTCGCACTTATACAGAGGCGCTCCCTCCGGGCGCTTTGCCCCGCACTCCTGGCAGAATTTGCCCTGGTTCACCGCCCCGCAGGAGCAGGTCCAGCCCGCCGCCTCCGGCTTCTTGGCCCCGCATTCCTCGCAGAACCTCCCCCGGTTGTCCGTCTTGCCGCAGCTTGCGCAGGTCCAGCCGGGAACCGGCGCCTGCATCCTTGCCGCCCCCTGGCCCCCCGCAGGAGCGCCGGACCCCGCCGGGTTCTGGGACGCCTGATCCTGGCTGCCCATGGCGAAGAGGGAGGCCGCGTTCATGCCCCCGGCCATATTGGCCATATTCATGCCGGCGAAGGCCATCATAGGGCCGGCGGAGGTGTTGGAGGCAGCCGCCTTCATGGCCTCTGCCTGGGCCTCTGCCAGAGTGGCCGCCGCCATATTGGCGTTGCGCAGCACGGCGGTCTTCTGCAGATCCTTGATCATCTGCTCGTCTTCCTCGGGCGCCTTGATGCTGTTGATGGCCACGGAGACCACCTCGATGCCCCGGATCTCGCCCCACTTCTGGCTCAGAGCCTGATTGAGGGCGTCCGCCAGCTCCTGGGTGTGTCCCGCCACCGCGCTGTAGCGGATTCCCATCTGGGAGATCTGGGCGAAGGCCGGCTGCAGGGCGGTCAAAAACTCCGCCTTCATGATGCCGGAAATCTGGGACTTCTCATATGCCTCCGACACATTGCCGCACACATTCTTGTAAAACAGCAGAGGATCCGCGATCCGGAAGGTGTACTCGCCGTTGCAGCGCACCGAAATATCAATATCCAGACCGATTTGCGCGTCCACCACCCGGAAGGGCACCGCGTTGACGGTCCCGAACAGGTTCTTGCGGATCTCCTTGGTGTTGAAATAATACACTCTCTGGTCCCTGGCCGTGTTGCCCCCGAAGGAGAAACGCCGCCCCACCAGGGAGAAGGTGTTCTTCACATTCTCGCTCAGATTCCCGTAAAAGAGGCTGGGCTCCGTGGAGGTGTCGTAGACGAATTCCCCGCTCTCGGCGCAGAACTCCACCACCTCGCCCTGATCCACGATAATCATGCACTGCCCCTCGTTGACAGCCACGATGGAGCCGTTGGAAATCAGGTTGTCGCTTCCCTTTTTGTTGCTGTTCCTGCCGTTGTTCACGCGCTTTTGTCCCTTGACCACCAGCACCTCGTCGTCCAGAGAGTCACAGTAAAAATACTCTCTCCACTGGTCCGCCAGCAGAGACGAAACCGTGTCCTTTGCAGCCTGTATCAGTCCCATATGTATTCCCTCCCTTAGCTTGGTCTGCGGCAGCGGAAAGCGTCCTCACCCGTTTTCCGTCATCCGCCGGTAACATGTCTTATCAGTATCATACCAAATTTTTTGCCGCATCTCAACAGCTTTTCCCGAATATTCTTTACAAATTTTCAGAAATCGCTTACACTATGCTAAAAGGGACCGCTTGGGGCCCCGTTTTCCAGAAGGATTCGTTTGAAAAATCACTCTGATGTGCTTTATTTTCAAAAGGGGATTTGTGCCGGAGCGCCGCAAATTCTCCTGACGGCAGATGAAAAAACCATTCGCAGATTTCTCATCGCCCCGTCCGCAGAACGCTCCGGAATGGAGAGCCCTATGAGCAAAAAAGCCACCAAGGCAGCCGATAATATGTATTACCTGGCCCGGTCCGAGGCCGCCGCGGCCAACCCGGACCTGACCAGCAGGGAGAAAGCGGCTGAGATCGTGGGCATCGACCGCACCCGCCTGGCCCGCATTGAGCTGGACACCATCCCACCCTACCCGGAGGAGGTCAAGGCCATGGCCGCCGCCTACAACACTCCCGAGCTGTGCAACTCCTACTGCGCCCGGGAATGCCCCATCGGGAAGGGCGACGTGAAGGAGGTCACCATCACGGATTTTGACCGTCTGGCCCTGAAGGTTCTGGGGTCCCTGAAAAATATTGACTCTCTGCGGGCCTCCCTGATCTCCATCTGCGAGGACGGCTGCATCGACGAGTCGGAAAAGCCCGCCTTCCAGGAGATCTTAGACTCCCTGGAGAAGATCAGCGTCAACGCCAAGGCCCTGCAGCTCTGGGCCGTGAAAAATATCCACATCCGTTAGTCCGCGGCGGCGGCCCGTTTCGCCGCCGGATTTTGCCGCCGGCCTGTTTTTCCGCCCGTCTGTTCTGCTGCCCTTTTGTTTCTCAGTCCGTCTGTTTCACAGCCGGCTTAATTTGCCGCCGGCCTACTCTAACGCCTTCTCGGCGTAGCCGGTGTCCACCAGATCCCGGTAGGGCACCCTTTTTTCCAGCACCCCCGAATCCTCCAGGATATTCTGGAGCAGATCGAAGGCATCCTCATCGAAGATCAGATTCTCCTTCCAGGTATCCTGATCGTAGTAGCGCTTCACAATGGTGGTGAGAGTGTCCAGATCCGTCTCGGCAAACTGAGGGGCGATCACCTGGGCAATCTCCTGGGGGGTGTGGCTCTGCACAAAGTCCATTCCCTTCTGCAGGGCGTCGGTGAAGGCCTGCACCGTATCCCCGTGCTCATCCAGGTAGCTCTTTCTGGCGCTGAAGGCCGTGTAGGGCACATAGCCGGAGTCCTCCCCCAGGGAGGCCACCACATAGCCGTCCCCCTTGGTCTCCAGGGCGGTGGCGTGGGGCTCAAACTCCACGGTAAACTGGGCGTCCCCGCCGGAGAAGGCCGCCGCAGTGGAGCCGAAATCGATGCTCCGGTCGATATCCACCTCGGCGGGATCGATATTGTTCTTTCTCAGAATGTACTCAAAGACCATCTCGGGCATCCCGCCCGCTCTGCCTCCCAGCACGGTTTTCCCCTTCAGCATATCCCAGGTAAAATTGTCCACCGGCTCCCGGGACACCAGGAAATTGCCCGCCCTCTGGGTGAGCTGGGCGAAGTTGACCACATAGTCCTGGGTTCCTCCCGCGTAGGTATAGATCGTGCTCTCGCTTCCCATAAAGCCGATGTCCGCCTCCCCGGTGAGCACCGCCGTCATGGTCTTGTCTGCCCCAAAGCCGGTGACAAGCTCGATTTCGATCCCCTCCTGCTCAAAATATCCTTCCTCTATGGCCACATACATGGGAGCATAAAAGATGCTGTGGGCCACCTCGTTGAGGGTAACCCGAGTGAGTCCCTCACTCTTTCCCCCGCTCTTTCCGCAGCCGCCCAGCACCCCGGCCGTCAGGGAGAGCATCAAAAGAGCCAGGATCCATTTTTTTCCTTTCATAGTATCCTCCATATCATTTTTGATGCTTTATTATACTGACAAAAAAGGGAAAATGTGTCTGAAACACTTCGACACATTTTCCCTGATCCTCCCTGATTCTGCGTCCGGCCCCAATGCCCTTATTCCTGCGGGAACCGGTAATAGGTCGTCCTCTCTTCCAGGCCCTCATTCTCAGGGCCGTTGACATAGATATGATACATTCCGTCCGGCTCATACCGGCCAAAATCCACGGTGAACACGCTGGCGCCGTTCTCCGTCCTCTCCGCCGGATACCACTGAATATCCTCCGGCTCCCGGCCGCTCCAGACCGCCGCCACAAGGTTATCCGACTGCAGGCCGCAGCAGACGGTCATCTGGGTCTGATCCCCGCTCACCGCCACTGCAATCTGGGGCTTTTGCACCTTAAACTCCCTGTAGCGCTCCTTCAGCCAGTCCTCCAGCTTTTCCACCGAATCCTCATAGGTGGCCGCGAAATCGCCAAAGCCCTTGGGGTTGACTCCGCCCAGGGTATTCCAGCGGATGTAATTCATGTAGGCTGAGGAAGCGATCTCCTTCTCATAGGCCTTCACCCCCTCCGGCATATTCCGAAAGGCCCCGTCATAGAGCCGGCGGATTTCCTCCACTCTCCCGGAGAAGGCCGGGCAGGCAAGCAGCCGGTTCATCATATAATTGTAAAGATGCGCATAGTACTCGCCGGCTCCCAGGTCCTCGTTGCCCATACAGGTGTCAAAATCCCACACAGGTCCCAGGTGCAGCACATCCCCCTCCCCGTCCCGATACCAGTAATAGCTGGTGTGATTGGCCTCCCGGTTCAGAGTATATTCCACCGCCAGATAATACTTGGCAAAGGAATCCACGTCGATCCGGGCGGACAGCTCATCCAGCGTCACCTGATCCTGGGGGGTGCGGTACAGATAGGTGAGAAACTCATCCAAAGCCTCCTGGAAGGAAGCGATAGCCTCCCGGATCTTTTCGGGATCCTCCTCCTCCACCGACTCCTTCAGACTCATATGGGTGTCCAGGAGCTCATCGTAAATCCAGTAATCCTCTTCCTCATAGAAGGCGTAGTCCTGCTCCATCACCACTCCCTTTTCATCCTTCAGAGGGATGCGGCCTGAGCCGATCTCCACCTTCTCTCCCGCCAGATAGGTGCCCTGGTAGTCTCCGTCGATCCACAGGTCCACATACCGGAACTGAGAAGTGTAGGGCATCTCCAGCCCTTCCGCCAGATCCATGGCGATCCTGTTGCGGATCATGCTGTCGTCGGAGGCGTTGGCCAGCAGAACCCACTTCTTGGCTGCCTCCATGCCCAGCAGGGAGATTTTCTCCCCAAATTTAATCTGATAGCCCTTTTTGTCGTACTGGGTCCAGGAGCTGTTGCCCCTGCCCTTAAATTCCACGCTCTCCTTTTCCTCCAGCAGCAGGGGGCCCTCCGCGCTGGTCAGATACAGGGTATTCCCCTTGTACTTGATATTTTTGTCCTTCTGGACCTGGGCCAGGGTGGTATCCTTAAGCTGAAGCTCCAGGCTGGGGAGGTCGGACTGCAGCACCTTTACCTGAATGCTCTGCCCGTCAAGCTCCAGGGCCACCTGGTCCCCGCTCTTTTGAAAGGCGCCCCTCAGAACGCCCTCTGCGGGATCCCAGCTTCCCTTGGAGGCACCGCGGATCTCCCCCTCGCAGCACAGCTCCATCGTGGAGATTCCCACCGAGTGGGGCACAAACAGATAGTAAATCCCATCCTGGGGCGAGAGATAGGCGTGTATCCTCACCCCGTACACGTCCGTCACGCTGCAGTCAAAGAAACTCTCCGTATCCTCCGGGAAAGAGGCCGTATCCTCCTGGGAAGACGCCTCCCCCGGGCCCGGCAGCCCACCCGTCTGGGCGGCCTGCACCTGTGCAAAGCCTGCAAAGGCCCACAGCGCCAGCATCAAAAGGGCCGTACTCAAAAATCTGCGGGGCGGACAAAAGCTCCTGTTCATCTTTCGTATTCCTCCTCGTATCATAAGACTGCAGCCGGGACGGGCCCTCCCCTGGGGCCTTACTCCGTCATCCTCTGCTTATACTCCAGGCAGAGCATGGTAATATCGTCAAACTGGGGAGCCTCTCCCACAAAGGCGTCGATGTCCGCCTTCACCTGAGGCAGCAGCTCCGTCGGGTTCTTATCCGCATTTGCGGAGAGCACCTTCTCCAGGCGCTCCATGCCGTAGAGTTCCTCCTTGCTGTCTGTGGCCTCCGGGACGCCGTCCGTGTACTGGAAAATCCGGTCGCCCGGCTCCAGCTGGACTGTGCTCACATTGTAGTGCATTCCCTCCATGCCCGCCAGCACGAAGCCGGGGCGGATCTTGTAGGGCTCGAAGGCCCCTCCCGCCTTGGAGATGAAGGGGGTCTCATGTCCCGCATTGACAAAGACAAATTCTCCCGTCACCAGATCCAGCACGCCCTCAAAGGCCGTGATAAACAGGCCCTCGCTGTTGGCCTCGCACAGCAGATCGTTCACCTCCGCGAAAACCTGGCCCAGGCTGGAGCCCAGCTGGGTGTGGTCCTTGATCAGTGTCTTGCCGATGACCATGAACAGGGCCGCCGGCACGCCCTTGCCGGAGACGTCCGCCACCACGATGGCCACATGTCTCTCATCCACCATAAAGAAGTCGTAGAAGTCGCCTCCCACCTCCTTGGCCGGATCCATGGTGGCATAAATGTCAAACTCGGGCCGGTCCGGGAAGGCCGGGAAAATACAGGGCAGCATGGAGGCCTGGATCTGGGTGGCCACGTTCAGCTCGGCCCCGATCCTCTCCTTCTCCGCCGTCACCGCGGCCAGGTTGACCACATACTGATCGATATCCGTCATCATCTTGGCAAAGGATCCGGAGAGCTCCTCGATCTCGTCCCCGGTGCTGATGGACAGGCTCTCCTTCACGATCTGGCCGTCGTCCGCATTGGCCTGATGGTCTCTGGCGGCGAAGAGCTTTACCAGACGGGAGAGCTTTTCCAGGGGCGCCGTGATCTTCAACTCTACGTATTTCAGGAATACCAGGGAAATCAGGAAAATAATATTCAGGGAAATACCCACCACCGTGTAAATATACTGCCACAGATCCTTCTGGCTGGCGACCACGCCGCTCTGGGAGACATAGGTGGCTACTCCTATGATGACCACAAAGAAGACGGACAGCATCAGGAAGCCGATGATAACCTTGGCCCGGATGGAAAGTCCGCGGATTTCCACATCCTCCGACTGGTCGTTCACCGGATTTAAGGGCTTTAACAGGTAGGAAAGCTCAAAGAGCAGGAACAGGACAAAAATCACCAGCTCCACGGTATGGGGAAATACAAAGCCGCCGAAGGCTGTGGCGAAATAGTACAGAATGCCCACGGCCCCTATGACCGCAAACAGGCCGTCGAAAAACCGCTGCTTTTGAATATGCTTTTTGTCCGTCAGCACCTCCTTCGGCAGCGCGGAACACTCGCTGGGCACCCACAGGCCGGTCCGCTTGGAGTTGGTCAAAAGCAGGATCACCGGGACTCCCAGGATAATGGCAAAATCAAAGTTGTTGAAAAACAGCAGCAGCACCGAGGAGGCGTAGGACTGGAACCCTAAAATCTCAAAGAGCAGGGCCAGCAGCACCGTCGTCACCAGGGAATCCATGAGACAGATATAAATGAAGCGAAGGATCTCGGATACCCGGCTCAGCTTGGGCCGGATGGAACCCTTCTTGTTGATGTTCAGGGAATACCACATCCGGTAGGGCAGGTAGGCGAAGAAGAAATTGATAATCATCCCCGGGAACCAGACCCGAAAGGCGGAGTGGGAAACCACAATGTCCGAGATGGCGTTGGCGATGGCGATGCCCCAGGCCGCCGCAGGGCCCCACAGGATTCCCAGAACCGGCGGGATCATATTGGCGGGCCGCACCTCCGTCACGCCGGGAACCAGCGACAGCATGGCCTTAAAAGGGGCCGCCACCGCCAGGAAGAGAACGCCGGAGATCACCATGCGGATCAGCGCTTTCCGATCCGTAAACACTTTGAATACATCCTTCATGATATAATACCTCCCTTTATTCTGTTTTGCGAGGCCGGCTGCCGGATCAGGGCAGAATCACCGAAAAATTGTTGAAGCCGATGGTTCTCTTGTAGCTGTACTCGCTTGCTATCTTTTTCACCATGCCGATTCCCAGGGTATTCACGGCGCTCTCGCCGCCTCCCTGCAGCAGGGAGCTCATATCGTCCGTGGCGACCTCGCCCGGATTGAACTCCGTCAGATTGTCCCGGATCCGCAGCTCCACCTCCCCGTTTTCCCGGGGAGAGATCCGGATATCCACATAATACTCCTTTTTTTTCTTCCGCCTTGCGTCGGTCTGGGCCAGCCCCACCACATTGGCCACCAGCTCTTCAATGGCCAAAGATATGTAATACTGTTTTTTCATGGGGATATCCATGGAGTCGCAGACTTCCTCCACCTCCGGGAGAAGGATCTCCATCTGCTCCGAGGTGGCCGGGTGGATCACATGGTACTCCCCCTCCGGCCGCACAAACTGTTCCTCCCGCAGAAGCAGGAAGCCCCGCTTCTCCTTCAGGCAGTAGACAAACCAGCACAGCAGCGTGCTCAGGCCCCCCGCCGCCAGGCCCCACCAGACGCCGGAGACTCCGAGCCCCAGCCCCCGGGCAAGCACCAGCACCCAAAAAATGGGAAACACGAAATTGTCCGCGATGCTCAGGGCAAAGGACACGGACGCATTGCCCGTGCAGCGGTAAAAGGCGTTCACATAGGTGATGCACCCGGCCGTGAGGCAGCAGATGGCCTCAATGCGCATGGCGTGGACGGTAAGCCCGGTCAGGGAACCGCTCTCCACGCCGAAAAGCCGGCACAGGGGCGTGCCGAGAAGCTCCATGGCCAGGAACATGCCCCCGGAGATCGCCAGCATGGCCGCCAGGGAATACTTTACGGTGTGGCGGATATTGCTTCTCTCCCGCTCCCCGAAATAAATCCCCAGCATGGGCTGGATGGCCCCCGTCACTCCGTCGAAAAGGGCGTACATGAAATTGATCAGATATTTGATCACCGCGTAGACGGCCACTCCCTCGCTTCCCCCGGCGCTCATCAGCACCTTGTTGATCACCATGGTCAGGATCACCTGGGAAAGGAAGATGGCGGCTACCGGGAAGCCGGGCCGCAGAATCGAAAACAGAAGCCCGCCCCCCAGGCGGAACTTCACCAGATGGAAGGTCCGGTTTTTGCGGAACAGCTTCAGGGAGCCCAGGATGCAGGTCAGAAGCTGGGAGAGGACCGTAGCCAGGGCGATCCCCCGGATCCCGAGCCCGAAAAGCACGGCGAAGCTGTAGGAAAACACAATGTTGAACAGTCCGCTGGTCACCACGCAGACCATGGAATACTGCTGCTCGTTGTCATTGCGCAGATAGGTCATCATAATGGGGGAAAGGATCATAAAGGTCATCCCGTAAAACAGGGTCCCCATGTACGCCTTGGCCCCCTCCATCACTTCCCCGTAGCTTCCGCCGCACAGCAGGATAATGGGCTCCAGAAAGACGGTTCCCGCCACGGAAACCAGAATCCCGATCAGCAGGGCCCCCGCCATGGCGCAGGAGAAAATCCGGCTGCATTCCTCCAGCTTTCCCTCCCCCAGCCGTGTGGACAGGACAATGGCGCCGCCTGTCCCCAGAAAGGCCCCGATAATCTGAACGAAAATGATCACCGGGAGGGCCAGGGAAATGGAGGTCAGCGCTTCCTCCCCCACAAACCTTCCCGCAATAATCAGATCCGTCATGGAAATAACGGACAGGGTAACCGAGGCCGTAAGGGTGGGCATAAAGAAACGGCCGAATGTGTTCTTTACGATGCGTTCTTCCATAGCCTCACGACTCCTTCATCAGTTTTTCCCGCAGATATCCGCCCAGAGGATGGGGATCCAGGATCTGGGAGATACCGCCCTCACCGCTGAGATCATACTTGGCAAACCAGAGCCGGGTCAGCTCCTCCTCGGAGATAAAGGGCATAAAGCCGTCGTCCCGCCCCAGCAGGTAAAGCCTGTTCTCCAGGCCGGAGGCGGCGCACAGGGTCAGCCCCATGGAAAGCATCTCGGCAAAAATCAGGTCGATAATACTGTATGTCAGGCTGATCACATCCTTGCGGTAGAAATTGACCGGCATTCCCTGGGCAATCAGATAGACGGTCTTCTCCCTTCCCTCCCAGGAGAAACGGTAGGCGGTGAAATATTTTTCCGTCAGCGCCTCCAGGAGAGCCGCCCCCTCAGGGAGGGGCGCCTTCCCCTCCGCCAGGTTCAGAAAGGTTTTAAACTCCCGGTCCTGGGAGGATGAGCTGGCCAGATACAGGGTATCCGCCCGGCCCCGGAAAAACGCCTCCAGCATCTCCTCCGTGAAGGAGGGCTTTCCCGCGTTTCCGATCACAACGGTGCTGTGGGGGAAGTGCTCCGGCGTAATTTGGGAGGCTGTGGCAAAGCCCTCCTGCCGGGCCAGCCGGGAGACATTCCCGTCCGTATCGTACACCGTGATCCGGCACTGCTTCTGCTGGAGATTCCTGGCAACCCGGCGCCCCACAATGCCGTAGCCCAGAATCAGAACATTGTGAAAATCCAGGAAGGTGTTGGCCGAGTACAGGAAGCTGCTCAGTTCCTCCACCACCCGGTTCCCGATAAACCGGGACTCCACATACATCTTAATGTCGGAGCGGGCAATGCTGGTGCAGGGATAGGAAAACCCGCTGCCCTTCCCGCTTTTCAGGCACTTGGAGGTCCCGGAGGTGGTCTGCTCCACACTGCCGAGGATGTGGGTGCGCAGAACGGGATGGCTCTCCGCCATGCGCTTCACCACGCCGTAGTGGTAGCCTCCGTCCTCGATGATCAGCAGCTTTTTCCCTGCCTCCAGCAGCGGAAGGATATCCTGCTCTATGGCCTGCTCCAGCAGCAGCTCCACGGCCTCCACAAAACCGCACCGGGCCGTCTCAAAGAGAGAATTGCCCCGGTACAGCTCATAAACCCCTTTTTTGTTTTTCCCGTAATAATACCGGAAACTGTAACCCTTCTCCACTTCCCTGTCATTGTAGGGTACGCCTATAAATACAACATCATAAAAAACCTTTTTCAGCGCCTCGCTGAAATAAAAGGAATTGTCCATACAGTGGTTGACATGCAGCACAACAATTTCCTGCCCGTTAAAGCCGGCAGATTGGGCGGCGGATTCCAACACTTTGTCAAGGACGGGCATACGCAGATTCATAATACGGTAATACCTCCCACCCTGTGTCCCCGCAAACAGATGGTTCTACAAGATCCCGCCGCAGCCGGGCTGATGTAGAACCACATTTTTTCCTAAACCGGAAATGATCCGTTCCGTACACAGCTTTCTAGTTATTCTTTTTTCTTTTTCCGATCCTTTTCTTTCCCCCCGCCGATCCCGTCGATCATCTTCTCGATCAGGAGCTTTTTCACATATACATCGAAGCTGAGCAGACAGATAAAGGAAAACCTGCGCAGGAATTCCGCGTCCTCCGCCGGGGCGTCCCGGAAGGTTTCCATGGACTGGCGGTACTTTTCCTTCACGTCCTGCTTCAGAACCTCCACCTGGGCTTCCTCCAGCCCGAACACTTCCTCGTAGATGCTCTGCAGATTAAACTCCTGCCCGTTCTGGAAGAAGCGCTCCGTGATGGGCTGCAGGAGCGTTTGGATGTCGCCGATGGTCATCACGCCCTTGTAGTAGTAGATCAGGATCAGCAAAAGCACATGCTCCTTGGTGTACTTCTTCTTCACAGGAGGGGGCAGCAGATCATTCTTCGCATAATTGTTGATCATGGTCTTTGTCAGGATCTTATCCTCCCCCGGATAACGGGTGGAGGACTTAAGCCTGCTCTCCATAAAGGTGGTGACCTGATCCATATAAAGATCTATCTCCGGAATTTCCTCCGGCTTTATGTATGCGATCCTGTCAAAGCTCTTCCAGATGCTGTCCAGCAGATTCTCCGTATCAATCGTCATATGGGCCCGTTCCTTTCTCCAGATCCCCGGTCACAGTATAGTATAACACAGGAAACCCGCTTTTGACTATCCCCTATTCCTGATGAACGTCAAATCTGTGTCTGTTTTCATTATATCCCCCCGGTTTTCACATGGCAAGGGTTTCAGGAACTTTCTTTCCCAAAAATCTTATTCCGCCGAGGGCTCCTGGCCTTCCCCGCCGTCCTCCGGGGCGTCCTCCACCAGCACCCACTGCTCATTTTCCTCGTCCCAGTCCCAGTGGGCGGAGGTGGTGACGCCGTTCTCTTCCTCCCACTGCTCCAGCTCTTCTCCCTCCAGCAGACCGCCGGTGACAGTGGCATAATTCTCCATCAGATAGTCCATGTCCTCGCTGTCCAGAGTAGAAAACCACATCCAGAATTCTTCCTCAGACATGCTGTCCGCCAGGCTCTGCAGTTCCTCCGGGGTCATGCTCTGCACATCCACAGAGGGGAGGCCCTCCGGAAGCTGGAACTCATCCGACTGGCTGTCTTCCTCGGACGCCTGGGCGTCTTCCTCCCCCTGCTCCGGCTCTTCTCCCACCGGCAGATCTTCGGTGACAGTGGCATAATTCTCCATCACATAGTCCAGATCTTCGCTGTCCAGAGTGGAAAGCCACATCCAGAACTCTTCCTCAGACATGCCATCCGCCAGGCTCTGCAGCTCCTCCTGGGTCATGCTCTGCACATCCACAGAGGGGAGGCCCTCCGGAAACTGGGATTCATCCGGCTGGCTGTCTTCCTCCGGTGCCTGGGAGCTTTCCTCCGGTTCCTGGCTGCTCTCTTCGGGCGCCTGGACGCTCTCCTCCGGTTCCTGGCTGCTCACCTGGGGTGTCTGGACGCTCTCCTGCACCGGATTGCTCCCGTTCACCTGGTCGCCCTCGTTTACCGTGCCGCCCTTCCCGCATGCCGCCAGGGACACGCAGCAGGCCGCCAAAAGGATTCCTATTCTCTTTTTCATTTCACACCTCCTGCACATTTTATGTGCCGTTTGTTTCCCTTAGAATGGTCTCTCCCGCCCGGGCGGCCGCCGGCCATCCGTGGACACATAACAATGTAATTATAAAACACTCCCGTCCTCATGGCAAGACTTTTTCTAATATTTTACCTAATTTCCTGTTATTTTACCTAAATCAGTTCTTTTATTTTACCTAATCACTCCCGTCCCCCTTTTCTCCATAAAAAAAAGCCGCTCAAATCTGCGGCTTTTCACTTCTGCGAAAGAATGCTGCGAAAGAATTCTCATCCCATCCTTTACTTTACAACTTTAATATGTTAAAATGGTCTAATCATTGAAGAATTGCCTGCCTGCGGGCAGGCGGACGGGAGCAGACATGAACAACAAGATCAGGACCAAGGCGGTTGACCGCCTGTTCGAGGCCATCCTCCAGCTTCAGACCAAGGAGGAATGTTACAGCTTTTTTGAAGATCTTTGCACTGTAAACGAGCTTCTCTCCCTCTCCCAACGCTTCGAGGTGGCCGCCATGCTCAAAGAGCACAAAACCTACCTTGAGATCGCCGAGAAGACAGGCGCCTCCACCGCTACCATCAGCCGCGTCAACCGCTCTCTCAACTACGGCAACGACGGCTACGACCTGGTATTTGGCCGCATGAAGGAGAGCTGACGCCCCAGCCGCCCCCGGCCTCCCGGCCGGGAGGCTATGGCAGGATCCTCAGCCGCTGATCTCCAGCAGCTCCATCGGGTCGGCCAGCTTACCGTCCTTTTCCATCTGATATCCCAGCCGGGTATTTTCCTCCCCTACCACAAACAGGGCGCTTCCCTGGGACACCGTGTCCCCGGGCATGACGACTGCCGTCCCCTGGTTGCGGTAAACCGTCCGGTATCCGTTCCCATGATCGATCACCAGCCGGTTTCCGTATTCCTCATCCTCTGCGATCTCCGTCACCTCCCCTTTTCCGGAGGCAACGACCAGGCTCCCCGGGGACGCCGTAAAGATGCAGATGATATCCCCCTGGGAGATCAGCTCCAGAGAGGGGGAACCGGTCAGGGGCATCAGGGTGGGGAGACTGAGCTTCTCCAGCTGCTCTCTGAGCTCTCCCTCCGACTCCCGGACCTGGATGTATGTACTGCCGAGGAAGCGCAGCTGCCTGTCCAGGCTGCTCTTCTCCTGCTCCAGGGCTTCCATTTCCTCCTGCAGTTTTTCCTTCTCCTGCTCCAGGGCCTCCATATCCCGCTGATACTGCCCAATCCTTTCGTTGGCCATATCCCAGGTCCGGTTCTCGTAAATCACATATCCGATGGCCGCGCCGGCCAGAATACACAGGACCACCGCCGCCAGGCTGATCAGCCAATGGCGGATTCTGAACTTCCGCACCCGGGCGTCCTCCGCCTCGGAGGTAAGGATCACCACGCGGTCGCTCTCCCGCTTCTGCTTCATAAATTTCATATCCGATCTCCGTTTCCCTCATGCCCGCTGCCTCCCCGCCGGGAACCGTCCGGGCAGTGTTTCGCTCTTTCTGTGGACATTGTAGCACAAGTCCTCTCCCTGCTCAACGATATTTTAATATTTTCGTAACATCTTTCCAAGAAAATTCTACTTTTTTTGTCATTTTTCCTCTTTTTTGAGAAAAATTTCAGCAAAATGACGGAAAATGAATCTATCTTTCGTCTATCTGGACAGTGCTCCCGGGAGAATTTTAATTTTTGCGTATTTTTTTACATAAATCCCTTTACATTTTTTCATAGGTGTGCTATTCTAATGATGTTGTGGAAAACAACATATCTATTTTTTGGAGGTATTTGCAATGAACAAAGGTACGGTAAAGTGGTTTAACAACCAAAAGGGTTACGGCTTCATCTCCGATGAGAATGGAAACGATGTATTCGTTCATTACTCCGGACTGAATATGGAAGGCTTCAAGTCTCTGGAAGAGGGCGCTTCCGTTGAGTACGAGGTAGTAAACGGAGAAAAGGGACCTCAGGCCGTAAATGTAACAAAGTTATAAGAAACAGAAACATCTGTTTCATGTTTCAAAAGCATCAAAAATAATCAGTAACACGATGTACCTGTTCTTAAATAGAATGTCAACATTTATTTAGAATTTGCAATATCGTTTTATGAGATTAGAGAAAAGCTGTGTACTTCCCGGTACACAGCTTTTTTTGTCCTGAAATACCCTCTAAAGGGGCGCGCTGACCCTCCTTTGAATTTCCTCAAAGCTCAGTTCTCCCCCGAACAGATCCAGGGCGCTTCCCACCGTCACATGCACCCTGTCTCTCCCCAGACGCCGCAGAAGCTCTATGTCCTCATAGCTGTGGACTCCCCCCGCGTAGGTAACCGGGATCTTCCCCCACTCCCCCAGCATCCTGGCCAGGGGCTTTTCAATGCCTCTGTTTTTCCCCTCCACATCCACTCCGTGAACCAAGAACTCCGCGCAATACTCCGACAGACGGTCCAGGAGCTCCGCGCAGACCCTCTCTCCGGTGAGCTTCTGCCACCGGTCCGTAACCACCCGGTACTCCCCCTCCGCCCTCCGGCAGCTTACATCCAGCACCAGCCGCTCCCTGCCCACCGTGCGGGAAAGGGACCGAAGGCGCCCGTAATCCACCTCCCCGTCGTGGAACACATAGGATGTGACGATCACATGGGAAGCTCCCGCCTCCAAAAACTCCAGGGCATTGTCCTCCCCGATCCCGCCGCCCACCTGGAGGCCCCCCGGGTACGCCGCCAGGGCTCCCAGGGCCTGCCTCTTTGTGTCCGGGTAACGGCTGCTCTCCCGGCCGTTCAGGAGGATCACATGTCCTCCCCGGATTCCCGCATTCCGGTATATCTCCGCGTAATAGGCCGCGTCCCGGGCGGACACAAAGTTCTCCCTGGCCCGATCCCCCCGGTCCCGGAGGCTCCCGCCCACAATCTGCTTTACCTTCCCGTTATGAATATCGATACAGGGCCGGAATTCCACGGCACACCTCCCTCTCTGTGCCCCTCCCCGGCAGGGGACGGCAATTTTCCATTTTTTCCCAAATGAATAATTCCGGGGCGCATACGCATACTATCCTCAGAGCCAAAAACCAAACAAACAGGAGGATAACATGGGTAAGTTAAAATTCAGATCCAAAAAACTCATTGTACTTGGCCTGATCATGGCTTATATGTGCATGGCGACAGCCTGCACGGCTCGAAACAACGGCGGCAGCACCGGCGATATGGCCGGGAACGGTGCCGCCGGCTCCGGCACCGAGAGCAGCTCTGGCAGCGGCACCGGTACGAACGGCAGCTCCAACACCAACAACGCAGGCGGCAGCGACTCAGCCGGTTCCGGCACAGGCGCTTCTGATACAGCAGAAGACAACAACACCGCCGGGAACGGCACCGGCAGCTCCACCCCGGGACAATCCGGGACTGACTCTGCCGGGAACGGGAACACCACAGGCACGGACGGCAGTCACGCCGGCAGCGGCTCCGCCGGTTCCGGCACAGGCTCGGGAACTGACAACGGCACCGGTATGAACGGCCCCGGGAACAACAATTCCGTCACCGAGGGATCCGGCGCGGGAAGCTCCGGGAACGGCGGCTCTCTGCTTGAGGACGCCGGCGACGCTGTGGACGACGTGGTCAACGGCGTGGCAGACGGTGTGAACGGCCTGATGAACGACATGACCGGCAGCGGCTCCAACTAAAACAGACCGGTACTTTCAAAAGCTGCACAGGCAAAAGACGGATGCCACAGGGAGATCCCTGTGGCATCCCTCTTATCTGAACTTCACAGCCGGCGCTCTCATTTTGCCAGGCTGTCCGCGATTACGTGACTCATATCATACATACCGGCGCTTTTCCCGGCCAGGAACTTTCCGGCCTGTATGGCGCCCTGGGCAAAGACGGTCTTGGAGTAGGCCCTGTGGGAGAAGGTGATGACCTCATCCTCCCCCGCAAAGATCACATCGTGATCCCCCACAATGGTGCCGCCTCTCACGGCGCTGATGCCGATCTCCCGGCTGTCCCTCTTCTCCCGGCGGCCGCTCCGATCATACACATAGCGGTAGGAATCTCCCAGCTCGCCGTTAATGGCGTCCGCCAGCGCCAGCGCCGTCCCGCTGGGAGCGTCCAGCTTCTGATTGTGGTGCTTCTCCACGATCTCCACGTCAAAGCCCGCCTGGGCCAGCACGCCGGCAGCCTCCCTGACCAGCTTTAGCAGCAGGTTGATCCCCATGGACATGTTGGCTGAGCGGAGCAAAGGGATCTGCTCCGAACATTCCTTCACCTTCTCCAGCTGCTTTTCGTCGAGGCCCGTGGTGCAGAGCACGCAGGGCAGGGAGCGGGCCACGCAGTAATCCAGCACCCGATCCACCGCGGAGGCAGTGGAGAAATCAATCAGCACATCCGCCTCCACATCACATTTGAAAATATCCGAAAACACCGGATAAGGGTTGTGCCCGTCATCGGCGATATCGATCCCCGCCGCCAGCTCCACCTCCGGATCCTGGGCCGCCAGACGGCTGATGACCTGCCCCATCTTTCCGTTGCATCCATTCATGATCAGTCTGACCATACTTTTCTCCATCCTTTCCCCGGCTGCGCCCTCCCGGGCCCCGGGAAGCATATCATCCTCTCAAAACCGCCGGCCTACAAAAGCCCGTAGTTCTCCATGGCCTTCCTCAGGCGGGCGCTGTCCGCCTCCTCCATCTCGGTCAGGGGCAGCCTGGTGACCCCGGCCTCCATGCCCATCAGATTGAGGGCCTTCTTCACCGGGATGGGATTCACCTCACAGAACAGGGCGTCGCACATCTCCATGGCCTCCAGCTGCATCCGGCAGCTTTCCTCCACATCGCCCCGGAAAAACGTTTCACAGATCTCATGGGTCTGTCTGGGCGCCACATTGGAGAGAACGGAGATCACACCCTTTCCTCCCAGCGCCAGTATGGGCACGATCTGGTCATCGTTGCCCGAATAGATATCGATGGTCCCCCCGGCCATGGCGGCCAGTCTTGCGATCTGGCTGATATTGCCGCTGGCCTCCTTCACTCCCACGATATTTTCACAGTCCCTGCACAGCCGCATCACCGTATCCGGCAGAATATTGCAGCCGGTGCGGCTGGGCACATTGTACAGGATGATGGGCAGCTTCACAGACTCCGCCACCGTCCTGTAATGAACGTAAAGGCCGTTCTGGGTGGCCTTATTGTAATAGGGGGATACCAAAAGCAGTCCGTCCACCCCGTACTTTTCCGCCTCGGCGGACAGATACACCGCCGTGTCCGTGCAGTTGGAGCCGGTTCCCGCGATCACCGGGATCCTGCCCTTTACCGCCTCCACACAATAGCGGATCACATCCAGATGCTCCTCATGGGTCAGCGTGGAGGACTCCCCCGTTGTGCCGCACACGATAACGGCGTCCGTGCCGTTTGCAATCTGAAATTCCAGGAGTCTGGCAAACGCCTCATAATTGACGGTCCCGTCCTCATGCATGGGCGTTACGATCGCCACTCCCGCTCCCTTAAAGATAGCCATACCTTTTTCCTTCCTTTCTCTTTTCCTGTGTGGTGAGGGATACGCCGGGGATCTCCCCTCCGTATCCGGATACAAAAACGCCGGCACGATAACGCGCCGACGACTGATATCCGGGAAATCTCTTCTCCAAAACCTTCCCTCTGATATTCTCTTCCGATAGCGCCCCATCTAAAATACAGATGACAGTCATGTGGCTCTTAACCCCATGCCCAAGATGCGGTGAACAGGCACCGCCTCTTTCGGCGCGTTTTCCTTTCCCTTCCCGTCCTCTGCGCCTGACGCATCCGGAAAGCTACTGATAAAACGCGCAACCTCTACCCTATTTCATTAACCTGCCGCATTTGCTCCATCATAGCATCATAACGGTCTCTTGTCAATGCCCCGGGCGCACAAAATACCTTTTCCCGGGGCGTCCCTTCTATTTTATAGTGTCGATCCGGGAAACGCCGTCCGCCAAAGCCTGGATTTCCTCCCCCAGGGAATATCCCGTCAGGATCACATCCGTCTCCCGGCGGTTTTCCAGGAGGCCCTTCAGATCCTCCGCGGTGATGATATTCTCGTCGATCAGTCCCAGCACCTCATCCAGGATCAGCAGGCTGCACTCCGCCACCGTCAGCACCTTCTTGGCAAAGTTCAGGCCGTTGCGGATATTTTCGTACTCCTCCTTCTTCTCATCCTCAGAGAGGGTCTGATAGTTTTCCTCCGATTTTTCAAAGTGAAAGACCTTGATCTCCGGCTCCAGCCTGCGCATGAACTCATTGTCCGAGAGTCCCTTCCCCTTCAGGAACTGAATGATGACCACCGTTCCTCCCTCGGCGGCCGCCTGGACCGCCCTGCCCATGGCTGCGGAGGATTTGCCCCGCCCGTACCCCGCGTATATGTAAATACTTCCCATATTCATCCCTGCACCTTTTCCCTTCCAAGGTCTTCCTCGGTCCGTTCTCTAAGGCTCAACCTCACATATCAGTAAAAAGGATAACACATGTTCCATAATTTGACAATACCCTGCGCAAATGACGTGCCGGCGGCGCAATAACATGCCGGCGGCGTCCTGCCCTGCGCGGGAGGACGGACGGGGCCCACGCGCCTACGGCTCCTCCTCTATCAGCTCCAGCTTGCTCACGGAGACCTCAAAGGCGACCCTTCTCTCCACATTCTCCTCATCCAGCTTTTTCATATATTCTCTGCTCTGGATCCTGCCCCACACCGCGCAGCGCTCTCCCACCTTGAAGGTTCCCGCATAGCGGGCGTTTCTTCCCCAGCAGATGCAGGGGATGTAGTCCGACTTTCCGTAGGGTCTGTTCACAGCCAGCAGAACATCCGCGATCTCCCTTCCCAGGGGCGTCCTCCGGTAGATGGGCTCCTTGCAGATATAGCCGTCCAGATAGATCTGATTGGTCTTGGAGCTCTCTTCAATCTGATCCACAAACTCCACCTCCCGGGCAAATACGGAGAGCACCAGTCTGTTTTTGCGCTCTTCATGCCGGTTGTAGGAGCGGAACTGGCCGTTGACGCAGATGTACATCCCCTTGTAATCCGCCGTCACATCCAGCAGGCGCTCCGAGACCATCAGCGGAATCACGTCAAAGCTCTCGCTCAGCCTCTGTACCTTTACGTCCACCATGTAGAATCCTTCCCCAAAGATCTCATGGCTGTAGGAAAAATCGCTTATGATCTCCCCCATGACCGTCACCTGATTGTTTTCAATAACCTTATCCATCATTCCTGTTCTCCCTTCTTACACACTAAGATTTTTTCTGGCACACCTCCGCCTCTCCCGTCCCCTTCCGGTCCGGCGGAATTCCCTCTGCCGTCAGTTATGTGATATATTTAAAAATATACCGTATTTTCATCCAAAATAAAACTGAAATACACCGCACGCTTCGACAATCAAGGTAAAAAGTCGACAATGCTCGACTGTCCCTTTGTCCGAACGTGCAGAGAAGAATTTCCGAAAAAGAAATACAGGGCGAAAAAACTCTCCCAATTTCTTGCATCAAAACATAAATGGTGCTATACTATAACAGTTTGAGATCCGTCGGGAAAAATCGGTTGACGGAAATCCTTACGATGTGACAGTTCGACAGGATTTTTGGAGCCCTTAAGGGTTCCCTGCAGGTATAGGGAAGGAGTCTTTATGAGGCAGAAAAGAAACGATATCAGGAATGTGGCCATTATCGCCCACGTGGACCACGGCAAGACCACTCTGGTGGACGAGCTGCTCAAGCAGAGCGGCGTATTCAGGGAAAATCAGGAAGTGGCGGAGCGTGTCATGGATTCCAACGAGATAGAGAGGGAGCGGGGCATCACAATCCTCTCCAAGAACACGGCCGTCACCTACAAGGGCACCAAGATCAACATCGTGGACACGCCGGGGCACGCGGACTTCGGCGGCGAGGTGGAGCGGGTGCTGAAGATGGTGAACGGGGTGATCCTGGTGGTGGACGCCTTCGAGGGCCCCATGCCACAGACCAAGTTTGTGCTGCGCAAGGCCCTGGAGCTGAAGCTCCCCGTGGTGGTGTGCGTCAACAAGATCGACCGGCCCGAGGCAAGGCCCCGGGAGGTGGTGGACGAGGTGCTGGAGCTGTTTCTGGAGCTGGACGCGGACGACTCCCAGTTAGAGAGCCCCTTTGTGTTCGCCTCGGCCAAAACAGGGGTGGCCTCCCTGGATGCGGATCAGCCCGGCACCAGCATGGAGCCCCTCTTTGAGACCATCCTGAGCGCCATCCCGGCCCCCGAGGGGGATCCCCAGGCTGGCACCCAGGTCCTCATCAGCACCATCGACTACAATGAATATGTGGGGCGCATCGGAGTGGGCAAGGTGGACAACGGCGTCATCAGCGTGGGACAGGAGGTGGTGATCGTCAACCACCATGAGCCCGACAAGCAGACCCGGGTCAAGGTCAGCAAGCTCTATGAATTCGACGGATTAAAGAAGGTGGAGGTCCGGGAGGCGGGCATCGGCTCCATTGTGGCCATCTCCGGCATCAGCGACATCCACATCGGCGACACTCTCTGCTCCCCGGAGCATGCGGTGCCCATCCCCTTCCAGAAGATCAGCGAGCCCACCATCGCCATGCACTTTATGGTCAACGACTCCCCCATGGCGGGCCTGGAGGGGCGCTATGTCACCAGCCGTCATCTGCGGGAGCGGCTCATGCGGGAGCTGAACACGGATGTCTCCCTGCGGGTGGAGGAAACGGATTCCCCGGACTGCTTTAAGGTTTCCGGCAGAGGCGAGCTGCATCTGTCCGTCCTGATTGAAAGTATGAGGCGGGAGGGTTATGAGTTCGCGGTCAGCAAGGCGGAGGTCCTCTACCGCCAGGACGAGGCGGGCAGGCGGACAGAGCCCATGGAACTGGCCTATATCGACGTGCCCAGCGAATTTTCCGGGACTGTCATCGAGAAGCTCAGCCAGAGAAAGGGGGAGCTTCGGAATATGGGCTCCATCACCGGGGGCGACTACACCCGGCTGGAGTTCTCCATCCCCGCCAGAGGCCTGATCGGCTATCGGGGAGAGTTTCTCACAGACACCAAGGGAAACGGGATCCTGAATACCGTATTCGACGGCTACGGCCCCTACAAGGGGGACATCACCTACCGCAAGCAGGGCTCTCTGATCGCCTTTGAGGCGGGGGAGGCCATCACCTACGGTCTGTTCAACGCCCAGGAGAGGGGCACCCTGTTTATCGGACCCGGCGAGAAGGTTTACGCCGGCATGGTGGTGGGTCAGAACGGCCGGGGAGAGGATATCGAATTGAATGTGTGCCGCAAGAAGCAGCTGACGAACACCCGCTCCTCCAGCGCCGACGAAGCCCTGCGTCTGACCCCTCCCAAGATCCTCAGCCTGGAGCAGGCTCTGGACTTCATCGACACGGACGAGCTGCTGGAGGTGACTCCCTCCAGTCTTCGGATCCGCAAAAAGATTCTGGATGCCACCCAGCGCAAGCGGGCGGCCCTGCGGAAGGAGAGCTGATATCTCCCCTGGCCGCAGAATCCGGTTCAGCGGATAAAATTGGTGGCAATCTTTTGGTTCACAGGATGCGGGAGTCCGTTTTCCTGGCCCAGGCGGATACATTTTAGCAGCCAGGCCATGTTTTTGCCCAGGTTGTACATGGTCATAAGTCCCTCCTTGTCCTGGGCCACCTCCTGAGGGGTGTTGCCGTGCACATGGTTCCAGTAGTTGGAGGAAACCACGGGCATGCTGTTGATGGTAAAGTATTTGTTGATCACGTCGAAGGAGGCGGTGTTTCCTGCCCTTCTGGCGCTGCAGACGGCGGCCGCCGGCTTGAAGGCAAAGTTTGCGCCGCCGGAATAGAAGGCCCGGTCCAGCACGGTCAGGAGTCTGGCGCTGGGGTGGGCGTAGTAGACGGGGGAACCGAATACGAAGCCGTCGCTCTCCTTGGCCTTGTGAACTATCTCATTTACAATGTCGTGGAATACGCACTCTCCTGTCTCCCGGCATCCGCCGCAGGCGATGCAGTCCGGGATCCCGGCGTTGCCAAGGAAAAGGATCTCGGTGTCGATTCCTTCCTCGTTCAGGGCGCGGGATACCTCCTGCAGGGCGGCGTCGGTGCAGCCTTTTTCATGGGAGCTTCCGTTCAGCAGTAAAACCTTCATATTTTTTATGTCCTTTCCGGATCTGGTTTTGAGATCCTGAGTTTATTATAAGGGGTCGGTGGGGGAAAGGCAATTGTTATTTCGCGGGTTGGGGGAGGATTTCAGGCTGGGAGATAGGTCAAAGAGGCAGGTTGAAAACAGGTGGGAATAGGTCAAAGGGACAGGCTGGGCCGGTTTGAGGATGGGTTGGGAGGCAGGATGGGTTGGGAGGCAGGATGGGGGCCGTGAGGACGGCATATACTCCCTCCAGGGGGCGCTTTCGCTCGGGTTCGGACGCAGCGACTCTAAGCTCGAAAAGACCTCGCTAAGAGTCGGCGTCCTCTCACGCCCCTGGAGGGAGTATATGCCGTCCTCACGGCTTTGGCGGTATGCCGTGTCCATGTTGTTACGGCTTTGGTGGGATGTCAATATACATACTGTTCGTTTTGCAATCATTTCTCAGAAAAAATAGACATCAAAAAAGCAACCGCACCAGCCAAAGTTAGGTTGCTTTTTTGAAGATAACCAACCAAGGCGAACCGTTGCTTTACGGTAACACCTTTTCTAAAAAAATACTACCACATATTAACTGCTTCGTCAACAATATTTTTTAATGCTCTAAAATTTTAATATCAATTTATCGAATTGAATATTGTATTCTATAAATATATCTGCTTCTCTTTTTATTTTCTTTGTCTGCTTCTGCAATTTTGCAATCCCGTGCATTTGTGACCTTTCGCAAAACAATGTTCTCCATGCAGGTTATCCAGACCTTCCCGCCGCAAAATTTATTGCTGAATCGCCATATTCTTCTCTTACTTCCTAATCCACACTTGATGAATGCATCCGTCAGCATTACATGCAGCTGGAGCAACAATATACGGCCAAAGCGCCCCAGCCAAAGGCCAGGGCGCCTGATTACAAAAAAAGTTTGACCTATTAATCTTTGTAGACATTCGATACATGATCTACCGGAGAATAGTCTGTGATAGGATTCCCGTAAATAAACACCGTGTACAAATTCTCCAAACCAGACAAAGGACTGATATCTCTAATCTGATTAGAACTTATATCCAAATAATAGAGGTTTTTCATTTCTGACAGTGCACTGATGTCACTAAGCATCGGATTAGAAGACATAACCAACATATCCATCTTTGTCAATCCGGCCAGTGCATTAATATCGCTGACTTGTGTACCGCATAACTCCAAATGTTCCAGATCTGTCAGTCCCGCTAATACACTGATATCGTGAATCTGATCATTTCCCAAATACAAGGTGGATAATCCTTTCAAGCCAGACAGTGCGCTGATGTCGCTGAAATTGTTCCCTCCTAATGCTAAAGAATACAAATTTGTCATATCTGACAGTGTACTGATGTCACTAACTCGATTGCCGGATAAGGACAAATATCCCAGCTTTGTCATGCCTGATAGTGCGCTGATATCACTAATTTGATTATAATTCAATTCCAAAACTTGAAGATTTGTCAGCCCTGCCAAAGCACTAATATCGCTGATCTGATTATCTTCCAGTTCTAAACTTATCAGTTTTGTTAAACCTGACAGTGCACTGATATCACTAATCTGTTTATTCCAGCTCAAACGCAACCCATCTTTTAGATTTGTTAGTCCTGACAATGCACTAATATCACTGATCTGATTTCCTGAGAGATCCAGCCACTCCAAATTTACCAAGCCAGACAAGGCGCTAATATCACTAATCTGATTACTAATTAGCTCCAACCGTTTCAGATTTTTCAATTCAGATAACGCACTGATATTTGTAATCTTTTTTGCAGCCAGTCCTAATATTTCTTCTTCCCATACGTCACTGAGCATAATATCCCGATCTTTAATTCCAGTAATCTGACGCATTGCCGCTTCCAAATTGTCATCCTGCCAATCCATCACATGATCTTCAAGTCCCGCCTCCGACCAAGGAATGAAATCAGATTCCTGTGGTGCCGAAGTCGGCACAGGAGCAGCCGTTTCCGTCGGCTGCGGTTCCGAAGTGGGGTCCGACGTCACTTCTGGCACTTCTGTTGCCTCCGGTTCCGCCGTATTCTCCGGCTCCGCTGCCGGGGTCTGGGGTACACTCACCACAGGCGCGGGTGCAGGTGTGGGCTCGGGCTTCCCGTCCCTTCCCTCCTTGTAGCCGTGCTCGATATAATGCTCAAACAGGGCCGCCGGATCCTCCCCGATCGTCTCCTGCAGATCCGCATACCGGCTCAGGTAGTCCTTCGCGTCAAAGCCGTTCTCCGACCCCTTGCGCCCCTCCAAAATCCCATGCTCCAAAAAATGCTCATAGTAGGCGCTCCAGTCGTCCCCATAGGCTTCCTCCAGATCTCCGTTGTGCTCCCTGTAATACCGCACATCAAAGTATGGGCAGGCATTTCGCCCCTCCTGCATGCCGTGTTCCTGGTAATGCTTCCACAGGGCATCCGCGTCGTGGCCGTAGGCGCTCTCCACGTCCGCGTAGGTATCCGCATAGTACTCCGGATCAAAAAGATCCTTCAGCTCTGCGGCGGATGCCCCCAGCGTACCGGACAGCGCCAGTATCCCCGCTCCCAAGAGGGCAGGCAGCCTTTTCCAGTTTCTCTTTCTCATGTCCTTTTCCTCCTTCTGAGAATTGTGCCGGGCGCCCTTTTCGGCTCTCCCGGCCGATGCAAAGTAGAGACTTGAGAATCGGAGACCTCCGCCCGGCAAATTCCCCCAATGCGGAGAAAAAGAAAAGAGAACCGCAGACCAACCACAGCCGCAGTTCTCTCAAACTCCGACTTCTCACACGGGGAAAACCGGGAGGGCCAAAAAGCAGGCCTCCCTCCCCGGTGAGAAATCAAGAACAAGGTGCCGGTATGCGTCCACACCATGCACCTTGCCGTTATACAACAACGAAGGCTCAGACCCGCGCCGCTTTTCCACATAAAATCATTGTAATTTGGGGCAAATTGCCCTATAATGATACATGTGTGTATCGCAGACGCTTGTCTGTATCGTGTGGTAGCCCTGTTACCATCCTTGCCCGATGAGGTTGCAGCCTCATCGGGTGGTACACCATTATGCCCTTGAATTCTCTGGAATATATTACCATATCTATCGTTTTTATACAAGAGTTTTTCTTGAATTCGCCGCCGAATGTCCCATCTGGCACTCTTTTCCCTCCTTTTTCGTCCCGCCCCGGCAGTAAAAAATCCGAAATAATGTTTATATATTAAAAAAATTATAAAATAAAACCATAACTAAAATTTATTTACTGTAATATCTTGCAAAATCCTGTCACTATGATAGAATGGAGGCAGGTGTTACCAAAACGGGTAGCGGTTCGCCTTTTGCCAAAATGATTCCATTTTGAGAGCTTCCTGTATCGAAGGAGGGGATACATATGGGAAAATATTGCGAAAGGTATGCAGCATTGGTGTTCAAAATGATTTTGGAACTTGCCGGGATCGTTGTGACGGTTATCAGCATCATCGTCACAACAATCAGCATCCGGCAGACCAAGGGAAAAGACAAACATCAAAAAAGCAACCGCACCAGCCAAAGTTAGGTTGCTTTTTTGAAGATAACCAACCAAGGCGAACCGTTGCTTTACGGTAACACCTTTTCTAAAAAGATACTAACACAGATCAGCTCCCCCGTCAACAACTTTTTGCCATATCCAGCTTACCCAAATATTTAACCGTACAATAAACTTTGTTCGCTGCCTGCGGGCAACTGCGTGCCCTGTATCTGCAAAAAGCGCGCCCTCCCGGAGATATCAAAAACAGAGGGCATCCCTCCCGCCATTTCAAATGACCTTCGAGATACCCTCTCTCTATCAGACCTTCGAAGCGCTACGAAAAGCTCGCGCTCCACAAGAATCCGCCTAACAGGCGGATTCTTGAAGATTAAAAATTCGCCCCGCGAATTTTTAATCATAATCACCTACATCATCCCGCCCATGCCGCCGGCTCCGCCTGCGGGCATAGCAGGAGTTTCCTCCTTGATGTTGGCCACTACGGACTCGGTGGTAAGCAGGGTGCTGGCCACGCTGGTGGCGTTCTGCAGAGCGCTTCTGCTCACCTTGGCGGGATCCAGGATACCGGCCTTCACCATATCCACGTACTCTTCCTTCAGCACATCGTAGCCGATTCCGGCCTGGGACTCCTTCACCTTGTTGATGATCACGCTTCCCTCCAGGCCCGCGTTGGCTGCAATATGATACAGGGGAGCCTCCAGGGCCTTGAGCACGATATTGGCGCCGGTCTTCTCATCGCCTTCCAGGGAATCAGCCAGCTTTGCCACTTCCTTGGACGCATGGATATAGGCGGATCCGCCGCCGGCGATGATGCCTTCCTCCACGGCCGCTCTGGTGGCTGCCAGGGCATCCTCCAGACGGAGCTTTGCCTCCTTCATCTCGGTCTCGGTGGCAGCGCCCACGCGGATCACCGCCACGCCGCCGGCCAGCTTCGCCAGTCTCTCCTGGAGCTTTTCCTTGTCAAAGTCAGAGGTGGTTTCCTCGATCTGCTTCTTAATCTGGGAAATACGCGCCTGGATGGCCTCCTTGTCGCCCTCGCCGTCCACGATCACGGTATTCTCCTTCTGTACCTTCACGGATTTGGCGGTTCCCAGAAGATCCATGGTGGCATCCTTGAGCTCATAGCCCAGCTCGGAGCTGATCACGGTGCCGCCGGTAAGGATCGCGATATCCTCCAGCATAGCCTTTCTTCTGTCGCCGTAGCCGGGAGCCTTCACGGCCACTACGTTGAAAGTGCCGCGCAGCTTGTTGACAATCAGGGTGGTCAGGGCCTCGCCCTCCACATCCTCCGCGATGATCAGGAGCTTTGCGCCGCTCTGGACGATCTGCTCCAGCAGAGGCAGAATCTCCTGGATGTTGGAGATCTTCTTGTCGGTGATCAGGATATAGGGATTCTCCAGAGTCGCCTCCATCTTGTCCATATCGGTAGCCATGTAGGCGGAGATATAGCCTCTGTCGAACTGCATGCCTTCCACCAGATCCAGCTCGGTGAGCATGGTCTTGGACTCTTCGATGGTGATAACGCCGTCTCGGGATACCTTCTCCATGGCGTCAGCCACCAACTGGCCCACCTCGTCATCCCCGGCGGAGATGGCGGCTACTCTGGCGATATGCTCCTTGCCGTTTACCTTGGAGCTCATCTTTGCAATGGCCTCCACGGCACAGTCGGTAGCCTTCTTCATACCCTTTCTCAGGATAATGGGATTTGCGCCTGCTGCCAGGTTCTTGATCCCCTCGTTCACCATTGCCTGAGCCAGGACAGTGGCGGTGGTGGTGCCGTCGCCGGCCACGTCGTTGGTCTTGGTGGCCACTTCCTTCACCAGCTGTGCGCCCATGTTCTCAAAAGCGTCCGCCAGCTCGATCTCCTTTGCAATGGTCACGCCGTCGTTGGTAATCAGGGGAGCGCCGAAGGATTTATCCAGTACGACGTTTCTTCCCTTAGGTCCCAGGGTAACCTTCACGGTATCGGCTACCTGATTGACACCGGACTCCAGTGCCTTGCGCGCATCCGCGCCGAATTTAATCTCTTTTGCCATGACTTGTTCCTCCCTTATTCTACGATCGCCAGAATGTCATTCTGTCTCACTATGATATATTCTTCGTCCTCCAGCTTTACTTCCGTTCCCGAATACTTGGAGTAGATGACCTGGTCGCCGACCTTGACCTCCATCTTGACCTCCTTGCCGTCCACGGTGCCGCCGGGTCCCACCGCAAGCACCTCAGCCTGCTGGGGCTTCTCCTTATTCTGACCGGGAAGAACAATGCCCGACTTGGTCGTCTCCTCTGCGGCCAGCTGCTTTAATACCACTCTGTCTCCTAAAGGTACTAATTTCATATGATTGCCTCCTTGCTTGTCATTCTTTTTGTTAGCACTCATTGATGCCGAGTGCTAATCACTAACAGATATATTAGAGTCCCCTTCCATTTTTTTCAAACGCACGCATACCCGTATATCCCCATATTTAATTTGAATTTCTCTTGTTTTCTTTTATTTTCTTTTATTTTCTCATTTTTATCCATTTAGGGGGATTTAATACTTATTTTAGATTTTTTCCCAGGCGGGCGGGCAGAAGGGGACAGGGCGCCATCCGGGCGGATTCCGCGATCTTCTCCCAGTCCTCGTCCCCTCCCAGGAGTCTGGCCATGACCACCATGCGGTTGGTGCCGCTTCCGGACAGCTCCCGGGAACAGCTTGACAGCGTTAAAAGCGTGTCCCCATAGGCGAGAGGCACATCCACCTCCAGGAAATTACGCTTTTCCACCTCCTTCAAATAATCTTCAAAGCTCTGCCGGGTGGGAAAGCCGGTGACGTCCGAATAGCGGAATGTGTCCTCCTCCCCCGTGTCCGTGAGAAAGTAAGCGAAGATCAGCCATCTTCTCAGGCCGCCGGAGCTGACAGTCTCCACCAGGGGATGTTCCTTATAAAAATCCAGCTCCTCATAGCCGGCCAGATCGCAGAACACGTCCCTGGTCCGTCTCCATATATTATGCCCATAGATCACGATATTTTCTCCCTCCGCCTCCAGACGGCTGCCGGCGGACAAAAAGGGGACGCCGTGGCTGTTGGGATTCCCCAGCAGATCCCGGTTCAAATAGTATTCCTCGTTCCAGGGGGTCTGTACCACCGGGTGATCCAGCACAGTCCCCGGGATCCGCAAAATGGCCTCCACAGAGCCGTTGAGCTCCCGGTATCGCTCCAGGAGGCGCATATCCCCAGGCTCCGGCCGGCGAAAGCCATAGCCTGCCCCGGAGGGCGCCGGAACAGCGGCGCCCTCTCCGAAAAGCTTCCCAAGCCAGGTTTGGGGGACAGCACTCTCCGTCCCCTCCCGGGTTTCTCCGGCGCCGGGGGCTTCACCCGGCGCCTTCTCTCCCGGCCCGGCCAGGGCCGTATGACACAAAATCCACAGGATCCCCGCCAGGGCCGCTGCCGCCGGCAGGGCTCCCGGGATACCGGTCTTTTTTCCCTTCATTTCCTAAAACCTCTTTCTTCTGCGTCTCAGTTCCGTGATCCAGAGGGCCGCCGCCCCGGCCAGCACTGCGGCTTCTCCCAGAGGAAATCTTTTCGTATCCTCCTTTGTCAGCAGAATAGAATATCCCTCCTGGCCGTTGTCCTGGGTTCTGGCGTTGCTCCAGAGTTCCTCTTCCGGGCCCTCCTGTGTGACGGAGAGCACCTCCGGCTTCGGGGTGGACGTGGGGGCAGGTGTGGGCACAGGCGTGGGGGTTGGCGCTGGCGTGGAAGCAGGCGTGGGAGCGGGGGTCGGAATTCTCTCGTCCTCCATAACCACCTGCTGCAGCTGTGGCGTGTCCGTCACCTCAAAGCGGATCTCCCGGGCCATGAAATATCCGTCGGGGGCGCTTTCCTCTCTGAGCACATAGATCCCGATGGGCAGCCTTTCTATATAATGGGGCTCTTCCCCGGAGATCCATTCCTCCACTGTCTCCCCCGCCTCATCTATAATGATGAGCTTCGCGCCGGGCAGTTCCTCCCCGCCTGTCAGATCCCGCTTGGAAATCTCCAGCTTCGTCACGTCGTCCTCCATGACCACCTGCTGGATTTCTCCCGTATCCTCCAGGGTAAAGACGATGCTCTCCGCCGTCACATAGCCGTCCGCCGGTTTTCTCTCTTCCAGGGTGTAGCTCTCCCCCGCCGTCAGGCCCTCCACATAATGGGGCTCTTTACCGGAAATCCATTCTTCCACCGTCTCTCCCGCCTCATCTATAATGGCGAGCTTCGCGCCGGGCAGTTCCTCCCCGCTTGTCAGATCCCGCTTGGAAATCTCCAGCTTCGTCACGTCGTCCTCCATGACCACCTGCTGGATTTCTCCCGTATCCTCCAGGGTAAAGACGATACTCTCCGCCGTCACATAGCCGTCCGCCGGTTTTCTCTCTTCCAGGGTGTAGCTCTCTCCCGCCGTCAGGCCCTCCACATAATGGGGCTCTTTCCCGGAGATCCATTCTTCCACCGTCTCCCCCGCCGCATCTACAATGGCGAGCTTCGCGCCGGGCAGTTCCTCCCCGCTTGTCAGATCCCGCTTGGAGACCTTCAGCCGGGTCGGTTCGTTTTCTATCCTTGTCTCATACCGGACGCAGGGCTCATCCCCTCCCCCGGGCTTTGTCTCCACGCTCCAGGTTCCTTCCAGGGATGCATATCCCTTCGGCGCTTCCAGCTCCCGGATTTCATAGGCCGCAAAGGGCAGATCGGCTCCAAAGAGAATCTCTCCCCGCTCATCGGAGCAGCCGGAACGAATGTATTCTCCCTTTTGAACCAGCACCCGGCCGTCTGCGTTTTGAATATCTTCCCCGGCGTAAAGGCCGAACCGGGCTCCCGCCAGAGGCAGATCCGTCCCGGCAATCCGCTTTTCCACCGCAAGCTCCAGCTTCTGTCTGGCGTTCACAAAGGTGATCCCCGCGAACACCACGGGCGTCTGATCGTCCTCATAGGACAGGGTCACAAGCTGCGGCCTGGGATCCCTCACAAAGCCGAGGGGCGCTGCAGCTTCCTCCACCCGGTATACTCCCAGGGGCAGATCCTCCAGAGCTCCCGTTCCGTCCTCCCCGGTGGTCACGGTTCCCACCGGTTCGTCCTTCGCATATCGCAAAAGGGGCCTGCCGTTCTCGTCCCTGGTTCCGTCCGGCTCCGGAATATCCTCCGCCGCATACACCTTATATACGGCTCCGGCCAGACCTCTCTCCTGATAAATAAATTCTGCGCTCTCTCCCTTCTCCCCGTCCTCCGGGACAAAGGCAGTCAGGACCTCCCCTCTCTTGTGCACCTCCAGTCTTCCTTTCACCGGCGTATCCTCGTACTCTGCCGTGATCACCGGCTCCCCCGTATCCGGGTCTGTCAGATAGGCCGATCCGGAGGAAATCCGTACCGTCACGCTCTCCGGATTCACGGTATAGCCGTATGGCGCTCCTGCTTCCTCGATCCGATATTCGCCGGGGCTCAGATTCTGGGGCAGAATCAAATCTCCGTCCTCATCCGTCTCAAAGACAGAGTGGGCCGTCACGGAGGGGTAGGTGGTGTACATGGTGACGTATTCCTCCCGCTCCAGGTCATAGATCCGGAAGGCCGCCCCGGGCACCAGCACGGGCCTGCCGCTTAGAGCATCCTTCTTCACAATCCGCAGGCGGGCCGAAAATTCCCGGTCCAGCAGCACCCTCCACTCCTGTGGCTCCTGAGGGCTGTGCTCCGAAACCGTCACCACAAAGGGTGTTACCTCCTTCAGATTCCCGGGCACCACGGTTTCTCTCACCAGGTAGGTCCCGTAGGGCAGAGGGATGGAGCAGGCGTACCCGTTCCGATCCGTGTACAGGATCCGGGAGCCGTCCTCCGTCACCGGCACGGGAGCCGCGCTCTCAAAATCATAACCGCCCTGGGGAAGCTGTTTCAGCTCGGAGAGCAGATAAACCGAGAAGCCGGCGCCCGCCAGGGTCTGGCTCTCCGTATCCTCCTGGGAGGATTTCACCTTGATCAGCTGAAACGCCTGTTTTTTTACCTGCTCATGGGACACAGCCTCCCGCTGGACCAGAGCCGTGAGATCCCCCTCATAGCCGCAGTCCAGCTCATAGACGGTCTCATCCTGCAGATACCCTTTCGAGGGGCTGATCTCCTTCACATAGTACCTTCCCAGATAAAGCCCCGATATCCGGGCCTGTCCCTGGGCGTCGGTCTCCAGCACGTCCACCAGCTCGTCCTTTCGGTACAGGACGCCGGTATGTCCGTCCGGATGCCGGATATCCTCTCCGGCGTAGATGCCGTAGCGGGCTCCCTCCAGGCTGGCATCCCCCTGGGGAACCGGGGCGCCGTTTTCCTTATCCAGCTTTTGCAGTCCGACGGCAGCCTCCACTCTCTCGTTTAAAAAGCTGTGGGAAAACTCCGCGCTCTCCCTGGCCGGATCCAGATCATCAAAGGAAAATTTCCACCTCTCCTGCACATTCCGCAGATACCCCTCCGGCGCCTTCGTTTCCTCCACCCGGTAAGAGGCGTGAATGGGCAGATCCGTCTCAAAGACGGCCCTTCCCTCCCCGTCGGTGTAAACCTTCTCCAGGGCCGTATCCTTTTTCACGATCAGACGGCCCTCTCCGTCCCTGATATCCTCATCCGCGTACAGCGTAAACTCCCCTCCTTCCAGAGGGTTTCCGGTCTGGGCGTCCAGCTTTTGCAGCCGGACAGCCGCCGTCTGGCGCCGGTTATACGCCACAGCGCTGGCCGAGGCTGTCTGGGCCAGCTGCCCTGCATAGCTCAGCTCCACCATAATCGGCTCCCGGGCCAGAGCATAGCCGGGGACGGTTTGCACCTCCCGCAGCTCATAGACACCCAGGTGGAGATAGGGGGTCGTCACGCTCCCGTCCTCCCCGGTGGTCAGCTCCTGCTCGATCACTTCTCCCTTCCGATAGACTCTCCTGCCGTCCGCCCGGTAAATGTCCTCCCCGGCGCTGAGCTGGAAGACGACTCCCGCAAGTCTTCCTCTCTCATAGACAAACTGGCTGCCGTTCCAGCCGGCAAGCATCTCTCCCTCCTTGTAGAGAGTGATCCTTCCGTACTGCTCCCGGTCCGAGACCGCCACGGAGAGGATGGAGACCGTCTCATCCCCCTCCATGGGGCTGACCGGAAAGCTTTCCCCGTTCAGCAGATACCCGGCGGGGGCCGTGATCTCCTTTAGGTAATAGGAAAACTGCACGGGCAGGTCCGCGGTGAAGACAGCCTTCCCGTCGTCCCCGGTAACTATCCTCTCGATCAGCTCATCCTTTGACACAAGCGTCTGCCCGCCGGCCTGTATGGGGGCCGCCGCGTACAGGCCGATTACCGCGCCCCCAAGAGGCTGATCCGTCTCGGCGTCTCTCTTGACGACTCTCACGGAGGTGGTTCTTCTGAGGTCCGTGAAGGCGGCGCTCTTTTCCACACTCTGAACGCTTCCGTCGCCTGTGAGCAGGACCCTCTCTGCCTTCGGCGCCTTCTCGTACCCGGCGGGGGCCTTGGTCTCCGTCACCAGATAAGCGCCCGGATACAGATCCCTTGCCCTGGCCGTCCCCGTCTCATCGGTGGTGAGGACAGCGGCCAGATCTCCCTGCCGGTACTGACACACTCCGTACACATCATAGATATCCTCCGCGGCCCGGAGCTCAAAGACCGCTCCCGCCAGCCTCTGGGAAGCATACCGGAACTGGATCCCCTTCTCGTCCCGAACCGCGCCGGAAAGTCCCAGGCCCTCCTTGTACACGACAATGGTTCCCTTCTGGGGCTCATCCTTAAGCTCCAGGGTGCTCGTCTGCGGACTCCAGGAATAGACGGCGGGATCCAGCGCGTAGCCCTTGGGGGCCTCCAGCTCCCTGATCCAGACCTGACTGTATCCGCCCTCCAGCAGCAGCTCTGCGCTGCCGTCCGCCCCGGTGGCCGGGAAGGTGCCGATCTGCCCGGTGCAGCTCTCGTCCTTAAATACTCCGTAAACCGCTCCGGCGAGAGGCGTCTGACGGGCTCCGTCCAGCTTGCGCAGACGCAGGGTGACGCCGTCCTCATCCTCAAAGGTGCCCAGGTTCCAGGTCTTGTAGTCTGTGGCGCCCTTCCTGCCGCTCTCCCCGCCGCCTCCTGTAAAATATTGTTTCAGGTCGATCGGATAGACCGTCTCGTCCAGGCCGCAGCCTGCCGGAGCCCTTGTCTCCTTCATGTAAACGACAAAATCCGGGTGCTCGTTCTCCAGCTCCATGGTGTAGAGCACAGTGGGAATCCCCATGGTTTCAAAGTCGAAGCGTCCTATGCCGTCCTCGTCCGTAACTGTGGAGATATGATACCTCCAGTCCCCGCCCCACTCCAGCATGCCGGCGTAGGCGGAGGGCGGCTCCCCGTCTCTCCACTGGTAGGCGATCAGGGGCCTTGTGCACTCCTTATCGTAGTAGAGGGTGTACTGGGCTCCCGCCAGGGGGCGGCCGGAATTTTTCCCCACCTTCCGAAAGCTCAGTTCAATCCCCACATGATCCCATTTCAGAGGCACGCTGCCGCTGCTGTAACGGTTCTCCACCTCCAGCAGGCAGCCGATATCCTGGGATCCGTCGTCAAAGGCCACGTAATACAGCGCGTAGGCATGGTCCGTCCTCTGCCCCACAATGCTGGCGTGTTCTCCCCCCGACGCCCGAGGGCGCGTCCCATGGGTGTTCGGGAAGGAGCGCTCATCCAGGACCAGATTATAGGCGGTCGCCCCATCGGAGGAAAACTCCGTGTAATCCTCCCAGTATTTTCCCATAAAGGTAAAGGAGCCGTAGGAGATCCCGGCGGGGAAGGTCAGGTGCAGCCTCCCCGTAAACCGGAAGGTCTGGGTGCTGATATAGCGGACGGTCTCTCCCCGGATCTGAGGGGCCAGCCAGAAAAAGCTCCGGTCCGTCCCCACATTGTCCCCGTCAGAGTACAGGGGATCCGGCAGGGTGATCAGATACTGGATCCACTTGTAGGCCACAGAGTTTTCCCAGTTTTTCACGCCGTGAAACGCCTCCTGGGCGTTCCCTCCGTTATAATAGTAGGCCACCGCAATATGCGTGTATACATACATGGTGGCGGCCCCGTTGTCCCCCATGGCGTTCAGATTGATCCCGTTGGCGATCAAAAAGCTCCGCATCTTGTCGTTCTCCCCCGGGCCGTCCTCATTCCAGCCGTAATAGAGGGCCTTCACCACACCCTCGTTGTACACGGAGTTCATATCCACCTCCTGGCTGGAGGGCGCCTTCTGGGAAGGCTGCATACAGTATGCCACCCGGTTTCCGATCCGGTAGTAGTGGGTGGTATAATTGGACTGCAGGTCCGCCGGATAGGGAATGCTCTGTCCCACGTACAGGTTCCCCTTATCCGCCGCGATGGCCGCGATGCCATACTCATCCGGCATCTCCATAAAGGACAGGAAGCTGCCGGTGTCCGGGCGATACGCATCCTCCGGCACATCCGAGCCGCTCACATCCCCTTTCGCTTCCAGCTCCCAGGCGGGTCCTCCCCAGGTCAGTCCCGGCGGCAGCCCGCCGTTCTCCCGGCCGTCGCTGCCGGACACATCCCCTCCCGGGACGCTCTCCCCCGGGTTATCCTGCCAGGCCGGACGCTCTCCCGGGGACACATCCCCACCTGAGGCGCTCTCCCACAGGCTGTCCTCCCAGGACGGACGCTCTCCCGGGGACACATCCCCTCCTGAGGCGCTCTCCCACGGGCTGTCCTCCCAGGACGGACGCTCTCCCGGGGACACATCCCCTCCTGAGACGCTCTCCCCCCGGTTATCCTCCCAGGCGGCCTCCTGTCTCTGCCCCGGTCCCGTCTCCCCCGCCCCATAGACGGCAAGAGGCTGCCAGACCGCAGTCAGCACTGTTATCGCCGACAACAGGGCCGCAATCCTTTGTCTGATCTTCATCTTTCTTCCTCCTTCTTCTTTTCCAGTTTTCGTTTCCTCCCTCTCGAAAAACCTGCCGGGCCGGCCCTACCGCATCCTCATCATCTGTCACGCTCCTTTCCGGCGCGGGCCAAAAATCCCCCGCCTGTTTGTCAGAGATGAAAAGATCCGCCCTGGAAAAAAGAAAAAGATACCTCCTTCGAGGTTGTGCGCCAGACTGTGCCTTCCGGCAAAAACATACACAAAAATTTTCTCTAAAGCTCTCTAAACCTATCCTTGCTGTGAAAATACCGGCGAAACGCCGAAGATCCTGTTTCCCGCCGATTTGCGGGAACAGGCAGATCTTCACATCACTGACCTGTGTGAACTGATTATAGCCAAAAATATGCCCCCTGTCAAGCGGGCAATTTATGAATCTTGTCTTTTTCCAAAGAGTGTGCTATTTTATTCTCTGTACGGCAGCAATCAGGCTGCCAAAAGGAGAGTGGATACAGCCATGTCAAAACAGATTGAAATCACGGACGGCCCCATCGGGGCAAAGATCCTCCAATACGCGGCCCCTCTTGCCGCAACGGGTATTCTGCAGCAGCTGTTCAACGCCGCGGATCTGGCGGTGGTGGGCCAGCTGCCCGGGGAATTCGGAAAGTCAGCCATGGCGGCGGTAGGCGGGAACGCTCCCGTCATCGGGCTGCTGGTCAATCTCTTCGTGGGGATCGCCCTGGGCAGCAATGTGGTCATCGCCAACTCCATCGGACGGCGGGACGGCAAAACCACCTCAAAGGCGGTACATACCTCTATTATCTTCGCGCTTCTGGGCGGCGTTGCGATGACTCTGCTGGGCGAGTGGATCGCGGGATACGTGGTGAAGCTCCTGGACGTACCTCCCGAAGTGTTCGACATGGCGGTCAAATACCTTCGGATCTATTTCCTCGGCATGCCCGTCATCCTTCTGTATAACTTTGAATCCGCCATCTTCCGGAGCTGCGGCAACACAAGGATCCCTCTGATCGCCCTTGCGGTCTCCGGCATCCTCAATGTGATCCTGAATCTGTTTTTCGTCATGGGACTGCACATGGACGTGGACGGCGTGGCGGCCGCCACGGTGATCTCCAATCTGATCAGCGCGGTGATTCTCTTTGTCTGCCTCACCAGGGGGACCCTGACGGTGAAGGTGTACCCAAGGCAGCTGGGGATAGACGGGAAAACCCTTTGGCGGGTCCTGCGGATCGGGATCCCGGCGGGCGTGCAGAGCGCCATCTTCTCTCTGGCCAACATTGTGATCCAGACATCGGTCAACAGCCTGGGCACCACCGTCATGGCGGCTTCCTCGGCGGCCTATAATCTGGAGATCTTCTCCTACTATGTGATGAACTCCTTTGGGCAGGCATGCACTACCTTTGTGGGGCAGAACTACGGGGCCGGCAAAAATGACCGCTGCCGGCGCACCCTGAAGCTGTCTCTCATACAGAGCTTCCTCGCCACGGCCGCCGTCTGCCTGCTGATCCTGCTGTCCGGGAGGACGCTGCTGTCCGTCTTCAACAGCGATCCTGAGGTGATCGAAATCGGCTATATCCGTCTGGAATATATTTTTCTCGCCTACGCCTTCAGCTTCGCCCAGGAAATCTTTTCCGGATATCTGCGGGGCTTCGGTATTTCCTCGGTGCCCGCCCTCTGCTCGGTCCTGGGCATATGCGGCGTCCGGCTGGGGTGGATGTTCACTGTTTTTAAGAGATACCCCTCCTTTTCCACCATTATGCAGGTGTATCCCATCAGCCTGGGGGTGACGGCGGCAGTGACCGTCCTGGTGACAGCCATCCTGCGCCCGTCCAGACGGTATCAGATCCAAAGGGCAGAGGAAACGCCCTGAGGGCTCTCCCTTTTAGACAAACTCACACTCCCAGACGCCCACGCCGCAGTCCTGAAAGACCCAGTAGAGTCTTTCGTCCAGCTGCCGGTGCGTGACTCCCTTCTTTAGGATCACCTGCAGGAAGCCTCCGCCTCCCGCCCCGGCGATAAACCTGCCGTCAATGAGATCCTCGCAGGCTCTAAAAATCTGATCGATGCAGGTGTTGGAGGCGCCGCCGTCCAGCTTCAGCGACAGCTCCCAGTGGGCGTTTAAAAGCTCCGCGAAAGCGTCGATATCCCCCTTCTCCAGCTCAAACTTCATCAGCACCGCCAGCCGCTCCATACCGGAGAGGGCCTCCAGCGTCTCCCTTCTTCCGCACAGGTAGCTTCCCACCACATCCCGCAGAAGGTTCCGGGCCAGACGCCTCTGGCCGGTGTAGATCAGGGCGAAGCGCTCCTGAAGCTCCCTCATGGCCTCCCCGGGGATCCGCACAGGCTCCAGCTCTATGGCCTGCCGCAGGCCCGGCCTGGTGCGGATCAGCTTCACCCCCGGCACCAGGCCTCCCACCTGATCCTGCCAGCCTCCGCCGGTGCTCATAATCTGCTCCATACAAAGCACCAGCTCAAACAGCCTCTCCTGGGTGAGCTCCCGGCCGAAGAACCGATACAGCGCCCGGATACAGGCACCCGCCAGAATGCTGCTGGTGCCAAGGCCCGATCCCTTGGGGATGCCCGCCACCTTGGTGGAAAGGTAAATGCCTCCCCCCATCCCCCGGAGTCTCTCCTGCAGATCCCCCATTCCCTCTCCCACCACGCCGCAGGCGATCAGGGCCGCCTTGTGCAGAGCAAAGTGATCATAGGGGTTTTTGCAGTCCAGGATTTCCTCCGCGCGGGTAAACCGGCCCGACACGCCCACATCCTCGCTGGCAAACTCCGCCACCGGCTGCTCCAGCCTTCTCACGCACACCTGCACCGGATCGATCCCCCGCACCCGGATGGCCGCATTCAGCACCACGCCCCCGTTCTCCACACAGTAGGGAGGCGTATCCGTCCAGCCGCCGCCCCAGTTGACCCGCACCGGCAGCTCCACCCGGCATTCCTCCCGGCAGATCCGCAGGGGGTCCTCCCTCTCCGCGAGGCTCTCCCGGCAGAGACTCTTTCCCAGAGTCTCAAAGCACAGCGCCTCCAGCTCCCGGGCCTCCGGGCCGGCCAGCGCGGGCTTTTGCTCCCGCAGATACCGGGCCAGGAAATAGTACAGCCTGATCCGGCAGTCAAGAGGCGCCCCCTCAGCTCTCTCCAAAAGCGCCTGAAACTGCTCCTGATCCAGGGGCTCGTCGGAAAAGGCGGCCGCCGCCCGCTCATAGCTCTCCCTGGCGGCCAGGGCCTCCCAAAACCTTGCGGCCCGGATCCGCCGGCGCAGGCTGCGGCTGCGGGGCAGCAAAGAGGGCACGTCCGCCCGCTCAAAGCTGCTCTGCAGGCTGAGCCGCTCTCCCGAAAGCCAGCTCCTTACCCCCGGGGCAGGCTCCCGGAGCCGGAAGATCCGATATACCTGCAGCGCGCTCTCCAGAGACTCTTCCTGCCGGGCGCAGGGCGGATACAGTCTGGCGCTCCAAAGGGACCGGTCCTCCCCCTCCCAGAGCTCTTCCTCACCGATCCCGTAAAAGGCCATCACCTCTTCCAGGGTGCCCCCCAGCCAGCCGGCCCTCTGCCCAAATCCGGCCTTGGGATTGTCCCGCACCCCGTAAATCCGGGTCACAAATCTCCCGTCCTCCAAAGCGAGTCCGTGCAGGACGACTCCCTCCGGGAACTCTCCCCTCCCAGCCTCCACGCCGGAGAGAATGGAGCCCTCTCCCACCCGGGCCTCCCCCTTCAGGATACTGTTTTCCAGGTAGCTTCCCTTCCCCACCCGGACGCCGGGCTCCACAATGCTGTTATAGGCACTGTAGTCTCCCCCGCCCCCGCTGGAGCCCACGCTTCCGCTCCAGTCCAGAAAGCCGTAATCCTCCAGCTGCTCCGTCATCAGAGAGAGCAGCTCCCCGGTGGTGCCGAAATGGATAAACTGGGCGGGAGAAAGGCAGATCAGCTTCAGAGAAAAGGATGAGATGGCCTCCCATATCTGCCGGCGGCAGGAGAGAAGCTCCGGGCACAGCTCACCCTCCGGGGCCTCCCTCTCATATTCCTCCAGGGTGGAGGCCCCGGCCAGGGGATAGAGAAAGTCTCCGTAAAAGCTCAGTCTGGCCCGATCGTTGACAAAACGGGCGTATTTCTCTTCATCCGTTTTCCCACCGGTGGAGATCAGAGAATAGAGAGCGCCCAGAAGAGACGCGTCCAGCAGCACCGCGCCCGTGTCCAGATCCACATTGCCGCTGCCGTTCACGGCTCCCACGGCCCTCAGCTGCTGTGGGGAATGCTTGTGGAGGAACCGCTTTACACAGCCGGCTCCGTCCCCCAGATAAACCCCGTGGTCCTTTCCCACATCCACACCCGCCTTGATGGAGATGGCCGCGGCGCCCCGATACTGGAAATCCAGCTGCAGGGGATTGAACAGCAAAAGCACATCCCCCGACAGCACCAGCATTCCTTCCTCGAACCGGCCCGCAGCCGCCGACAGGGAGATCATAAATTCGTCAAAAAGGGTGGAGGGGCGTCCGTCGGGAAGCTGTCTGGGCACCGGGGAAAACAGCTTGCCGCAGACGCTGTACTGGGGCACCCGCCGGCTGTCTCCGCCGGAGTGGATCACCAGAATCCGCTTGCCCCGGATGCCTTCCTCAAAGCCCTCCGGCCACTGATCGGCCAGGAAGCGGAGCACATGGAGGGTGGCTCCCCCGGAGCCCACCCGGCGGCCCTCCGGATCCGGCAGCACCTCATATACGCAGTCCCGGGACAGGTATCCCAGCTCCAGCCGGTAAGCGATCTGCTGCCGGTAGCCCTGGGCCTGGGTCTCGCTGGAGGCGGTCAGCAGCACATAGTCCCAGCCGCCGCCTCTCTCCAGCCACCGGACATACTCCTGCCAGGAATCCATATAACTCTGCCTTAAAAACAGGTTTTTCAGCTGCATCTCGCTCTGCATGGGGGATCCTCCTTACAGTCAAATTGATATAGACACATCATATCATATCTGGGTCCGTCGGGAAACTCCTTTTTGCAGCCTCTCCCTTAGAATCGGGACGCTCAGCACTTCTCCCATATGGTCACGCTCTTGGGCGCCAGGAGGACGCCCGCCCCGCCGGGGCCGCCCCAGGCGCGGGGGCCCTCCCCCGGCCTCCAGAACCGGGCGCCGTCGGAGCGCAGGGCGTACTCGCCCCCGGGCAGCCCCACTCTCCGCTCCTGCCACAGGGGATTATAATAGACCACCGTGCCCTCGAAGGCAAAGCCCACCAGCGGTTCCTCCAGGGATTCCTCCTTGCCCAAAAACCGTATGGCCGACGGTCCCGCCTCCATCCTCTCCCCGTAGATTTCCTTCTCCCTGCGCCAGGCGATCAGGTCTCTGTAATAACTCACCAGATCCTCCATGCGGACCCTCCTGCCCCAGTCCAGGCGGTTGAGCTCCGGGGAGAGATTGTAGCTGTTCCCCTCCCCCTTCTTGGTGCGGGCAAATTCCTCCCCCGCCTGCAGGAATGGCTGGCCCAGACAGGTGAACACGATCCCGGCCGCCATGCGGTTGACCTGCAAAATCCGGCCAAGCCGGGAATCCGCCCCTGCGGCCGGGCCGGTCCCCAGGGTATCCTCCTGTCCAAAATCAGGCTTTTCCTCCAGCGTAAAGCGCAGCTTATCCCACAGGGTCCAGTTGTCGTGAGCCGACACATAGCTGACAATCTGTCTGGGAGAGCGGGGATAAAAGGGTTCCAGCGCCTCCCAGGGTCCCGGAGCGCTGCGCACATAATTTAGCCCAAACTCCTTTTGCCCTGTCCACGCCAGCACACTGCGCCGGATCTGCCCTGTCAGCAGGCGCCGCTGCCCGGCGTCCCCTGTGTTCACATAGCCCGGCTCTTCCCGCCAGAACACGCTCCCCTTCACCGCATCCCGGGTGGCATCGCAGAACATGCCGATCCCCTCATCCAGAAGTCCGATATTCCTGCGCAGGGCGGGCACCGCGCCTTTTGCAAAGCCGGAGAGGCCCGCGCTCCAGGGCTCCCCGTACATCAGGAGCTCCCTGCCGCCCTCCAGACCGTCCAGGGCTCTTCGGATCTCCCCCATGGTCTCCGCGTCGTGCAGCCCCATCAGATCAAAGCGGAAGCCGTCCAGATGATACTCCCGGGCCCAGTAGACCACCGCGTCCACCATATATTTTCGATACATTTTCCGCTCGGAGGCCGTGTCGTTTCCGCAGGCGGAGCCGTTGGTGAGATGTCCTCTTGCGTCCGTGCGGTAGTAGTAGCCGGGCACCGTCCTCTGGAACCAGGAGTCCTGGGAGTATGTGTGATTGAACACCACGTCCATGACCACCCCGATACCCGCTCTGTGGAGAGCGGCAATCATGCTCTTGACCTCCCGGATGCGCACCTCCCCGTGAAAGGGGTCCGTGGCGTAGGAACCCTCCGGCACCATATAGTTGACAGGATCATATCCCCAGTTGAAGGCGTCTTCCCCGCCCTCCCCCTCCTCCACGGAGCCGAAGTCATAGAAGGGAAGCAGCTGCACATAGCGGATCCCCAGCTCCTTTAAGTAGGCCAGGCAGGTAGAGTGCCCCTCCAGGCAGGTGTTCTCACAGGTGAAGGCCAGATATTTCCCCCGGAAGGGCATGGGTACGCCGCAGCAGGGATCGTGAGAGAAATCCTTGATATGCAGCTCATAGACAGCTCCCGCCTCCCTGCGCCTTCCCACCGCACGGTCCTTCTCCCAGCCCTTGGGATCCGTCGCCGCCAGATCCACCACCATGCTGCGTCTGCCGTTCACGCCGCAGGCACGGGCGTAGAGATCCCCGGTCTCCCGCACCTCTCCCTCCGCCGACACGCTGTAGGTGTAGTAAACGCCCTTCAGATCCCGGGGAAAACGGTACTCCCACACGCCGCGGCTTCCCCTCTCCATGGGAAATACCCCCAGGCTGTCCCCGGACTCTTCCCCTCCCGTGCGGTAGAGATTGACCCAAACCTGGGAGGCGGTGGGGGCCCAGACCTTAAAGACCGTTCCCTCCGGGCTCCTCACCGCTCCCAGGTCGTCCCCCTCATAGGTATAATTTTTCTCAAATTCAGCCGACTCGAACAGCAGCTTTTTCTCCAGATCGGTCATGCCCGCCTGCACCTCCCTCTCCAGCCTCTCCAGCCCGGCATAAACTCTCGCCAGCTCTCCCACGCTCCATGCCTGGGCAAAACAGCCCTTGGACACATTGGGTTTTTCTCCGTCGTAGACCTCCGCGATATGCCCCAGACAGCCCTCCCTCAGACAGGCCTCCATGGGCTCCAGCTCCCGGCGGACCCGCTCTGTCGCCCTGCGTTTATCCGGCGCCCACCGCAGGAAGGCCAGATAGTACTCTCCCAGCAGATAGGGCCAGACCGTCCCCTGGTGGTAGGCCATATCCCGCTGCATCTGGTCTCCCCCATAGAAGGGATGGTAATCCTCGTCCTCCGGATCCAGCGTCCGCAGTCCCAGAGGGGTGTAGAGCTTCTCGTAGACCACATCCAGCACCCGCCGGGCCTTCTCCCCGTCCAGCATGGAGTAGGGCAGAGAGAGGGCCCAGATCTGGTTGGGACGGATCTGCTCATCCGGCACAAGTCTCCCCTTCTTCCCCTTCCGGATCCCGGCGCACTCCCTGCCCTCAAAGCGCCTGTACTTTTCCAGTTCCCGCAGATTGTCCTCCCCCTGGCTGACCACGTCCCGCAGATACCCCGGCGTCTCCATCCAGAACTTTTCCAGAAAGCTCTTCTTCACCTGCTCCCGCAGAGGACCGTAACAGGCCCTCTGCCCCAGCAGGCTCTCCCGCAGTTCATCCGCAATGCACAGGGCATTGTACCAGCAGGCATTGATCTCCACAGGTTTGCCGTGCCTGGGGGTGGGCAGGATATCCTTCCAGCGCACATCCATCCAGGTGAGCTGCTCCAGCCCCTCCCCCGCCCGGATCAGTCCGTCCTCATCCATGCGGATATGGTAGTCCGTTCCCTCCCTGTACCGCCGGATGATCTCATCGATCACGGGCAGCGCCTCCCGGGCCAGGGGAGCATCCCCGCTGGCGTGATAATACTCATACAGAGCCTGGACAAAGAGCAGGGAGGCATCCGCCGTGTTGTAGAAGGCGGCTCCTCCCCCCTCGGGGAACAGGTTGGGCATCAGTCCCCTCCTGCAGTACCTCATAAAGGTGCGCAGAATATCCGCCGCATCTTCATACCGCCCGGCAGCCAGCGCACAGCCCGGCAGGGCGATCATGGTATCCCGCCCCCAGTCCTCAAAGAAAGGGAAGCCCGCCAGCAGAGTTTTTCCCCCGGTGGAATCCCGGCGGCTGATATAGCCGCAGGCGCTGCGGACCAGCCGTCTTCCCACCTCATCCTTCACGGGTATGCGCCGGGAGAGCTCCTCCTCCCTCTCCCTGGTCCGCTCCAGGAGCTCCTCAAAGCTCCCTCTCCCCGCCTCCAGGGAATAGATCAGATAAAACTCCTGCTCTTCTCCCTTTATCTCAAAGGAAATGTGATGGTTCACGGCGCAGCGCCCCAGATACTGCCTGCCGTCCCGGAAATCCTTCTCGTAGAAGAGTTCCTCCGTCAGATGCAGAGGCTCCGGCTCCAGCCGGCCGTTGGTCCGGCAAAAGAGCCGCACGCCCCGGCTCACAATGGCTCCCTCTTCCAGCTCATATCTCTGGCCGGGCTCCGGCTCCCGGCCCTTACAGGCAAACAGGAGAAGGGGAGTGGCCGTAAGGGTCACCGGCCCCCCGCACTTTTTGTACACCTGGTAGCGAAGGGCAGCCGTGTTCTCCCCCGGGGCCAGCAGAAGGGTCTTGCGGACCTCCACCCCCCTGGCCTGGTAGGTCCAGGTCGGGCAGATATCGTACTGAAAAGCGTTCAGGAACAGATATCCCCTGTGGCAGCGCCGCTCCCCGCCGGCCAGATACTCCTGGCTCCAAAGCTCCAGGGAGGCGTCGGGAAACACAAGCCGCTCCGCCACATTGGCGATCAGGTTCCAGCGGACATTGGGGGAGACGAGGGCCGCCATCAGCAGGGCCTGATCCCTGCGGTCGCAGGAGCCCACCAGGGACAGGGAGCTGTAGCCCCCCAGCCCGTTGGTCAAAAGAAAACATCTCTCCTGTCCTCTCCCGATATCGTTCCAGTCAGTCTTTCCAAAGCAAAAATCCACGGCCAGGCCCTCCCCGCTGTTCTTCCATGATCCATTCCCTTATTCTGTTATTTTAGGATGCAGACTCCAAAACCCGGCACCGTCAGCTCATCCCCGGACACAGAGGGCTGCGGGCCTTCCTCCCCGTAAGTCACCAGAAGAGAATCCGCCAGCTTCCTGCCGGAGAGCTCCGTGCCGGACAGATCCAGCTCTTTCCCGTCCGGGCTGTTGTTGATTACCACATAGGTGACCGCGTCCTGATACTCCTTTGCAATCACAATGATATCCCCGTCGGAAAGCTCCACCGCCCGCTGGCGTCCTCTGGCAATCTCCGGGTAGGTGTTGCGCAGGTACATGGCCTTGCGGTAATAGCAGTAGATGGATCCCGGCTGGCCCTCCTGTTCCTCCAGGGATCCGTACTTTTGCTCCACCGCGTCCATGCCCGGAGGCGCCTTTGGCGTCCCCGGGGACTCTTCGGAGGTAAAGTACATGGGAGCCCGCTTGTTCTCGTCCTTCCCGGCCCCCTTCATGCCGATTTCCTCTCCATAGTAGACAAACACGCTGCCGCTCATGAGAAGGTTCATGGCCCCGCCCAGCTTGATCTTTTCCACGCTGGGTCCTAAAAAGCCCGCGATGCGCCCTGTGTCGTGATTGCTGAAAAAGGGTGCGTCTATGAAGCCGGGGTTCTGCTCCCTGTACCTGTTCTCCACGCTCTCCACCGCCCGGGCAAAGGCGGCGCCGGACTTACCGTCCCCGGCCCCCCGCAGGGCCTTGACGATCTGTCCGTCGCTGTTGCCGAAGGGATAGTCAAAGATGCTGGAGATGCCGCTGGCGTAGTAGGCGGCAATCACATCCAGACTGTCCCACACCTCCGCCACCAGGTAAGCCTGGGGATCCCTGCTTCTTACATAGTCCACATACCAGGTGAGGATCTCCACACTGCGGGAGGTGGACCCGGACTCATACTCCTTCACTGCGTCCAGCCGAAAGCCCGACACCCCCAGATCCAGCCAATAGTCCGTGATCCTTTCGATTTCCTCTCTCACCGCCTGGCTCTGGAGATTTAAATCCGGCATCCCCTCCCCGAAGACACACTCATAATACCAGTCCGTCCCGGATACCTGGGCATAGCCCGCCTGCTTCTCCCGGGTGAAATGATAGTAGTCCACATAGGGGCACTCCTGCCGGTCCGGCTCCTGCCCCTGGGCCAGGCCCTGCAGATACCGGCACGCCTCGGTAAACCAGGGGTGCTGGGAAGAGGTGTGATTGATGACCAGATCCAAAATCACATGGATATCCCTCTCCCCGCATGCCTTTATAAAATCCTTGAAATCCTCCAGGGTGCCATACTCGGGGTCAATCCCAAAGTAGTCCGTCACATCATACTTGTGGTAGGTGGGGGAGGGCATGACGGGCATCAGCCAGATCCCGTTGAAGCCCAGATCCTCTATATAGTCCAGCTTCTGTGTCAGTCCCTCCAGGTCTCCGATGCCGTCCCCGTTCCCGTCATAGTAGGAGCGCACAAACACCTCATAATAATTCCGATAGGCGTCGTCCGCCGGCTTAGGGATCTTCCCCCCTTCTTCCACGCCGGCCCCGCACCCTGTCAGGGTCAGCAAAAGCACCGCCGCCAGCACCCGCGCCAAGTCTCTCTTTATCATATCCTCTCTCCCTCCGCGGAAGAAAAAGCGGAACGGTCCCCCATTCCACTTTTTCCTCTGCCCATGTTCTCTCATCGGCCGTCCAGCTTTTCCTCCACCTCCCGCAGGATCTGTTCACCGCCGCCTGCCTTCCATTCCTCCACAAAGGTGTCGAAATAGGAGATATCTTCCTCCCCGCTGATTATCTTTAAATATGCCTGGTTTTCCAGCTCCCTGAGTTTCCACCAGCTGCCCCGCATGGTCTCGGTCTCCCCGAAGAACAGGGAATCCACCCGGACAATGTTCTCCTGGGTCAGCAGGCGGCAGGCCACAATCCGGGATTCATAGGCGGCCCACTCTTCCAGGCTGGCGCTTCCAGGATCCTCCAGGTAAGCCTGGCAGGCTCTGTAATAGGCCCTCTCCAAAAGAGGCATATCCGTCACCTCCACCTGCCCCTCCAGGGCCCCCTGTATCATATCGTAGCACTTCTCCAGAGCCGTGTTGTAATCCACATTGATGGCGATTGGCCTGGCAGTGGGATCCACATTCAGGGCGTAGTAGGCCGCCAGCTCCTCATTGTCCACATCCTGGTAGCGGGAATAGTCAAAAAGAATGCTGATCATCTTGCAGACAACCTCCGGATAGGCAAAGCCGCTTCTGACCACCACATACTTGTAGCTTGGATTCTGGCTGTGGTAGCAGGTGGTCCCATCCGGATCCGTGGCCAACAGATAGGGCTCCCAGTCCGCGTTCCCGTCCGCCTCCATGGCATCCATCAGGGGATTGTTGGGCGCCCACCAGGGGCCAAAGAAGGCCCCGCACTTGCCGCTCACCACCAGATCGATCAGATTTATATTGGTCCGGAGCAGAAAATCCTGATCCAGGATTCCTTTCTCATAGAGCCCGTGGATGTAGGAAAGGGCATCCTTCACCTGAGGCTGCACCGAGCCATAGCACACTTTTCCCTCCCCGTCCCGGATCCACTGCTTGGGAAATGCCCCGAAGGAGGCAAAAATGATGTCCAGCTGATACTGGGAGCTGTAACCCGTCTCCCCGCACAGGGTGGTATCGCATACGATTCCCACCGTGTCCTGGCCGCCCATGTGATGTTCCAAAAACTGCCCCACAATGTACTCCAGATCTGACAGGTCTCTGGGGGCTTCCAGACCCAGGCTCTCCATCCAGTCCTTCCGCAGCCAGATCAGGCTGGGGCCCTCGGAGATATTGGTTTCCGGGATGGCCATCAGTTTCCCGTCGATGGTCACGGGCTCGAATATGGCCTCCCCGTAGCTGTCATAGATATCCTTGATCACCTGGCTGGCACAGTTTTCATAGCTCTCGGTCAGATCCTGAATGATCCCCTTCTCCGCCAGTTCGGCCACTGTCTCCGCGTCCTCCACTACCATCACGTCCGGGATCCTTCCGGAGGAAATGGCCATGTCCAGGGTGATATAGTACTGGTCATCCTTCTCCTCGAAGACATTTTCATTCTGTATATTCAGATGCTCCCTCAGATACCGGGTGTAGGCGTTGTCCTCATAGGTGTCCTCCCCCGGCATATTGGAATTGTTCGCTCCCGTCATCTTGGCCAGAGTGTAGGTCACCAGGCTGGGATATTTCCCCTCCGGCGTCGTTTTGGCAATCTGGAGCAGTCTCTCCTCCTCGGAGGAGAGACTGCCGCCCTCAGAGTCCTGTCCGGGGGAGTCATCCTGCAGTCTGCTGCAGCCGGACAGGATTAGGAAAATGCAAGTCAGTGTCAGTAGTCTGGTAAAGAGCTTCATATCTTATCCTTTGACCGCCCCCGAGAGTCCGTCCGCATAGAATTTCTGGGTCACAAGGAACAGGATGGATATGGGGATGGAAATCAGCACCGCGCCCGCCGCAAAAGAAGTAAACCATTTGGTGATATACTCCTTCTCCAGCATACGCCACAGACCGATCGCTACCGTGTAGTAATCCGCATTGGCACGGCAGATCACCTTTGCAAAGATGAAATCCGTCCAGGGTCCCATAAAGGAGGTCAGCACCGTGTAGACGATGATGGGTTTGCTCAGGGGCATGGTGATTTTCGTGAATACCTGCCAATTGGTGGCGCCGTCCAGAAGGGCCGCCTCATCCAGGGCCTTGGGGATCGTGTCAAAAAATCCCTTGGCCACATAGAAGCCCAGGCCCGCGCCGCCGGAATAGACCATGACCAGGGCCACCCGGATCATAGCGCCCTCGGAGAGCCCCAGGGCCCGCAGGATATAGTAGATGGCAACCATGGACATAAAGCCCGGGAACAGGGTCAGGATCATGGCCAGATTCATAAAGGGCTTTCTGAGCTTGAAGCGCAGCCGGGACATACAGTAGGACACGCTCAGGGTCATAAAGGTGGAGATCAGGCAGCTGAATATTGCGACGATCAGGGTGTTCATGAACATCCGGGGAAAATTGAGCACCGTGGTGTCCGTAAAAAGCCTCTTATAGTTGTTCAGGGTCAGCTCAGAGGGCCAGAATCTGGTGGTGTAGGGCCCGATATCCGTGGAAAAGCTCTTCATCACCACCCAGAAGATGGGGAACAGCCACAGGATCGCCAGAGCCGCCAGCACAATGTGCACCACAGTATTGCTGACAAAACGTCTTGTCTTGACAGATGCTCCTTCTTTTTTCATTATTGGAATCCCTCCTCATCTTTGTAGGAACCGGTGTTGTGATAGGTCACCAGAGCCACAATGGCCAGCACAACGAAGGTCAGTATTCCGATGACGGCGCCCAGGTTGTAGTACTGCTGGTCTACCGTCAGCTTATACAGCCAGGTCACAAGCAGATCCGTCTTGCCTGCGGTGGAGCCCACCGGAGTCGGATTCCCGCCGGAGAGCAGGTAGATCACGTTAAAGTTGTTCACATTGCCCGTAAACTGGGTGATCAGATAGGGAGTCATCACGAACATCATATAGGGCAGGGTAATCTTGAAGAAGGTCACCACAGGGCCCGCCCCGTCCACTCTGGCGGACTCATACAGCTCCTGGGGGATATTCTGCAGGATACCGGTGGCCTGCATCATGGTGTAGGGAATTCCCACCCAGAGGTTGATCAGGATGACCATGATCCTCGCCCAGGTGGCGTTGCTGAAGAAGGGCAGGGAGCTGGAGATCAGGCCCCACTGCTTGAGCATCATATTGACGATGCCGTCCTGGTTGAACATGGTGCGTATGATCAGCAGAGAGACAAACTGAGGGATTGCCACGGAGAGCATAAAGCAAAAGCGCCAGAACGCCTTGCAGCGGGTCCCCTTTCTGTTGATCACGATAGCCAGGATCATTCCCAGTATATAGTTGAAGGCCGTGGCGCAGACAGCCCACACGATGGTCCATCCCAAAACGCCCCAGAAGGTCTGTCCGATCGAATCGCTGAAGCTTAAAACCTTCTTAAAGTTGGCCAGACCCACCCAGTCAAAGAGCACCAGATGGTCTCCCAGCTTGCTGTAGTTTGTGAAGGCCATGGAGATCATAAAGATCAGAGGCAATACAGTAAAGGCGACGATTCCCAGCAGAGGGACCGTCATCAGGAGCTTTTGCAGATTGCTGTTGAACAGCTCCCGGATATCCTCCCTCAGCCCGGGGACATGCTTTCCCTCCGCCTGCAGGCACTGGGCCTTGTAGGCGCTCTTTAAGCAGCCTCGCCAAAATACCACAAACATGGCGGTGAGGAATATGGTCACCACCCCGTAGAGCAGAATCAGGATGGACTGATGGCCGGCCGTGTACTCAAAAATCCCCTTCGCCTCGTTCCAGACCTCCTCCTGCTCCAGCCAGCCCAGAGAAGGCAGCATAGAGATGTTGTAGATCCCGCTGCGGATCATGAACCAGATATAGGCGGCCTCCACCAGCAGGAAAAGAATCCCCTTGCCCACCTGCCTGTGGAGCATGTTGCCCGCTCCGCATACGACCAGAGAGAGCCGGGTGCCCAGATCCCCCTTTCTGACCGCCGCCCCCAGCGTATAGGGCGTTGCGAAGTCGCTCACCTTCTTTGTGAATAACCCGCTGATTCCCTTACTCACGTGTTAACCCTCCTTTATTGCTCTTACTCCCTCCCCATCCGGGAGGAAAACCCTTCTCCCGATAGAGAAATTTCCGGCGGCAAAGCCGCCGGAAACCGTCTTAAAACCTTGCTTCTTATTCCACAGCGTCCTTGTTCATGGACTCGTTCATCAGAGCGGTCTGGTCCGCTGCATTCTCATGGGTCACCTCGCCGGCCACCAGAGCCTTGCCCATGTTCTCAGCGGGAGTCCAATATCTTCCCATGTTGCCGACAATGGGCTGCATAATGGAGGTATTGCTGATGGTGTCGGCCTGGGCCTTGGCGGTCACATCGGCCTGCACGGCGGAGTCAGCCGCCACGTTGATGTTGGCAGGGATGATGCCCCGAAGCTCGTAGTGGCTTCTCTGAGCCTCCTCGCCGCCCAGATAGGCCGCCAGAGCGACAGCCACATCCATATCCTCACAGGTGGGGTTCACGCCGATGGCCTTGGAGCCGGCGAAAGCCTTCAGTGTGTTGGTGTTGCCGGAGATGGTAACGGTGGGAAGCTGGGCAGCGCCCACGTTCTCAGCGCCGATGGCGGCCTCCACATTCTGGTAATCCCAGGAGCCGGTGAAGATGGCCCCGATGGTGCCGTCCTTCAGGCCGGCCATGCCGGCGCCGTCCGCGTCATTGACAAAATTGGGGTTGGCAACCAGGTCCACCAGATAATTGGTCACATCCTCCGCCTTGGGGCCGGAGAAGTCGATGCCTGCCGCCTCGTCGGTTCCGTCGCCGAACAGGGTGCAGCCGTTTGCCGCGTAGAATGCCTGAATATACCAGGAGTTGGTCAGAGGGAAGGCGACCTTTGCCTTCTCCAGCATGGTCTCCAGGCTCTTTACATCCTCCTCGGAGAAAATGCTCTTGTTATAGTACATAAACCAGGTGTTGGAGGTGAAGGGGATGCCGTACACGGCGTCTCCCACAGTCACGGAAGCCACCAGGGACTCAGGGATGTTTGCGTTCACATACTCCAGGGTGGAACCGCCCAGTCTCGCGATGGCGCCTGCCGCCACCAGGTCATTGAGGTTGTCGTTTGCATACATGTACACGTCGGCGGAACCCTCCACATCCTGGGTGATGGTAGCCTTGGCGTCCCCCTCTGCGCACACGCCGTAGGTGAAGGTGATGTTCCACTCAGGGTGAGCCGCGTTGAAGGCCTCACAGTTGGTCTGGAGCCAGTTGCCCATGTCGTCCGCCTGATCCTCGGAAGGTCCCCATACGGTCAGGGCCACGTCCTTGGTCTCCGCAGATCCGCCCTCTGCGGAAGCACTGCCGCCCTCTGCGGAAGCACTGCCGCCGGCAGAGCTGCTGCCGCCCGCCGTGGAACCGCTGCCGCTTCCGCCGCAGGCGGTCAGGCCGGCGATCATGGCCAGAGATAACACAAGTGCCAAAATCTTCTTTTTCATAATTGCCTCTCCTTTTTTCTGATTCCGGTATCCGCAGGAGATACCGGTTCCCTCGCCGGCGTCCCCGGGCAGGGCATTCTCATCCTCCGTCCCCGGTGACCGTCCGCTCGGTTTGTCTATTGTTTACAATAAAAGTTTAAATTATGGCTCCGATTTCGTATATATCAATGATTTTTGAAACATGTTGATTTTTTATGAACATAAAAAAGGCCCCGGGAAGCCCCTGCCGGCTCCCGAAAGGCCCTGCCTGAAAGGTCCGTCCCGCCGGATGGACCCTTTTTTACGCCGCTCCTTTTACTCTCCCTGCTCCTGCCGCAGCTTCTTGACGGGGAAACGGATCCACACCTTGGTTCCCTTCCCGGGGGCGCTCTCAATGCGCAGGGAATATTCCTCCCCATAGCAGAGGCGGATCCTCTCGTTCACGTTGCGCACCCCATAGCCCTCGGAGTGCTCCGTCAGCACTCTCTGGGCCTTCTCCTGCTCCATGCCCACCCCGTTGTCCTCCACGGTCAGCACCACACTCTCTTCCCCCGGATCCAGCTGTCCGGTGATCCTCAAAAGCCCCCTGCCGTCCTCCTTCAGCTCCAGGCCGTGCTCGATGGCGTTCTCCACCAGAGGCTGCAGGATCAGGTTCAGAGTCTCATACTCCAGGATCCCCGGCTCAATCTCATAGACCGCATCGAAGCTGTCATCGTGCATGACCTTCTGGATCTCCAGGTAGGATCTGACATTGTTGATTTCCTCCCGGATGGGCAGCATATTCTTCCCCTTGTTCAGGGAGGTTCGGTAGAAGGTGGAAAGAGCCAGGGTGATCTGGCTGATGTCCTCCTTTCCGGCCTCCAGCGCCTTCCAGTTAATCAGGGAAAGGCTGTTGTAGAGAAAATGCGGGTTGATCTGGGACTGGAGGGCCTTCATCTCATATGCCTTCTGACGAAGCTCCCCCTCGTACACCTCATGGATCAGGCTCCGGATCCTGGCGATCATATTTCCGAAGCTGCGGATCAGATCCCCAATCTCGTCCTCCTCCTGGCTGGTGATGTTTGCGTGAAGATTCCCCGCCTCTACCTCCTTCATTCTCTGGTTCAGGAGAAGGAGCCGCCCCGTGATCAGGCGGGAGGTGATGATCACCGCCGCCAGGGCCGCCAGCACACAGACCGCCACAAGCGCCACCGCAGACTGGATCAGAGGGGTAATGGACTCCAGCACCAGGCTCCTGGGCATGTAAAGCCCCACCTGCCAGCCGGTCTGATCCGACGTCTTTTGGACAACGGTATACCGGGATTTTCCCTCCCCGGCTTTGGCAAGTTCCTCCCGGTAGCCCTCATAGTCCAGGCGGTAGGAGGCATACCTGTCCTCAAACCGGTCCGCAGAAAAGACCACGCCGCCCTCCTCATCGGTGATATAGATCCCGTAGTTGTGCCGGATGGTCTGTTCAAAGGGCGCAAAGAGCTTGTCATAGTCCACATCGACGTAGAGGATGCCCGTGTTCCCGTACTCTTCCATCAGGGGCATCCTTCGGACGGAGAAGGCCCTTCTCTGATCCGGCGAGACCACCCACCGGATCCGGTTGTCCTCCTGTAAATTCCTGTACCAATCCTCCCCCTGTATCTCCTCTAAGGGGGCCAGGGTGGTGTCGTGGCGCACCGTCTCTCCCTCCAGGTAGATCGTCACCTGCTTTAAGTCGCTGTGGAAATATTTTAACCCCGCCAGCAGGGGATCCAGGGCGGTCACCAGCTGGATATATTTGTCATAGGAGGAATTGTAGTCGTAGCTGAGGACTTGGGAGATAGACTGATTGTAGGATATGTAGTTGGAAAGATTGTCATAGACTACCAGCTGATTGTCCATGCCGGAGACCCCCTCGTAGAGATAGGCCTCAATGCCGGACACATCCTTCTGCGTCAGGATATCCCACAGCTCATAGATAAACAGACAGGAGATCCCGATCAGGGGAAGGAAGACCACCATGTAGATGATGATCAGCTTAGTCTGAAGCCTTCGGTTATTCAGCCATCTCCGTATCTTTTTCATCGCCGCCTTCCGTCCCTTCTCCCTGGTTCCTGAATTTCTGCGGACTGACCCCGAAATACTCCCGAAAGCTCTGACAGAAGTAGGAAACATTCGGATACCCCACCGCCTCGCTGACCTGCACGATCTTCACGTGGGTGTTCTCCAGCATGTCCCTGGCTTTCTCCATGCGGTATTCCTTGATGAATTTACTGAGATTCTGCCCTGTCTCCTTTTTAAAGACCGCGCTCAGATAGCTGGGCGCCATGTAGACCTGCCGGGCCAGCACCTCGACGCCGAGCTCTTCCCTGTAGTGATCGTATATATACTGTTTGACTGTCTCAATCTCCCGATGGGGCATCTGGGGATTCGACCGGAATGCCTCCTCCAGAAGCCCGATATTCTCCCGGACGACGGCTCCGGCCGCCTGGAAATCCTGACAGCGGTAGAGTCTGTCCACTTCCCGGTCCAGGGCGCCTTTGCTTTTCTCCGGCAGGGCCCCATAGAAGTCCTTGAGAAGATTGGAAAAGATGAATTTGACGTAAATCTGGGAATACTCCGACTTGTCCCGGTACTTGTCGCACACCCACCCGAAATGGGTTCGCAGAGCAGGAATATCCTTCATCTTGATGTCCTGCTTCATCTGCTTGAACAAAATGTCGTCCTCCATCTCGCCGGCGCAAAGGGGCGCTCCCTCCCCCGCCAGATACACATGGCTCCGGGTCTGGAAAAAACGGTTCTCCATCACCCGCTCCAGCTCCTCCATGCGAAGACTCATCTGCTCCGGCCCTTCCAGGGGCTGAGAGACAGCGATATAGCAGGATACGCCAAAATGGCTGCGGATCCTCTCGTAGAGCCTTTCCCCAGCCTCCGCTGCCTTCCCCTCCAGAGACCTTTTCAAAAAAAGAATGCTCTGCTGGGGATTGAGATTGAGCAGATGATATGCCTCCCCCGCGTCATCAGGGCCGCCTCCCAGCATATCTCCCAGGGTATCTCCGACCACTTTCTCCAGCCCCTCATCCCTTCTGCCGAAGAAATCCTCCCCAAACTCTATCAGCAGCATCCTTCGAAACTCTTTGAGAGCGCCGGGCTCCACCAGTCCCCGGTCAAGAATCCCGCGCGCGTCCCCTCCGCTTACCAGCGCGTACAGCAGATGATCCGTCAAAAAGCTCTGGCTGGCGTCCCGCATCTGTCTTTGGAGGGAATCCTCCTTGAGATCCTCCAGGATCCGGCCCATGGTGTTTCGAAACTCAGAGGGCTCTACCGGCTTCAGGATATAATCCTTCACCTCAAATTTGATCGCCTTCTGGGCATAGGCAAAATCGCTGTAACCGCTGAAAATCAGGATCTTCATATGCGGGTAACGGCTGTGCACCTGCCCGATCAGCTCCATGCCGTCCATAAAGGGCATCTTGATATCCGTCAGGAGGATATCGGCCCTCTCCCGCTCCAAAAGCTCCAGAGCCTGCCTGCCGTTCGCGGCCTCCAAGACCTCCAGCGGGAACTCCATCTTCCGGACCAGGAAGCGGATCCCGCCTCTCTCGATCTTTTCATCGTCCACCACTAACAGTCTGTACATAGCCTCTCCCCCCTGAGATATCACCCCTGCAGGCCCCTGGACTGCCGATCCATATCCTCCACCACAATATCGTAGATCTCTCCCAGGGTGGAGCAGTACTCCAGCACCTTCCAGGGCTCGTTGGTGTGGAAATGGATCTTGATCAGTTCCTCGTCCCCCACCGCCAGCAGGCAGTCCCCCTTCAGGTTCTCCGTAAAATAATCGTTGACGGCGTCCTCATCCAGGTTCTCCCCCTCAATGAGAAGCTGTGTGTCATAGCGAAATTCCAGCATCTTCTCTCTCCTTTTCCCTTTCCGGATTCTCTCCGGCGCCTGCGGCTTAAGCACGCCTTATGTCTTCGGCCCTGCCGCCGCCTGCTGCCCCAGTCTGCCTTATGCCCTCAGCCCTGCCGCTTTATGCCCTCGGCCCTGCCGTCATCTGCGGCATCAGTCTGCCCCATATGCCCTCAGCCGTACCGGCGCCTGTCCTTCAGCTCCTGATACAGCTGCCGGTAGCTCTCATAGCGCATGGGGCTGATCTTCCCCTGCTCCAGCAGCTCCTTCACCGCACAGTCCGGCTCGCTGATATGGCTGCAGCCGGTGAACCTGCACCTGCCCCGGCAGAGGGCCATCTCCGGGTAAAAATCGGCCAGCTCCTCCTTCTCCACATCCCAGAGCTCCAGGGAGCTGAAGCCGGGCGTGTCCAGGATATAGGTCCTCTCCCCCAGAGCGATCAGCTCCGAGTGGCGGGTGGTGTGGCGTCCTCTCTCGATTTTCCCGCTCACATCCCCCGTCTCCATGACGATATCCGACTGGAGGCTGTTGATCAGGGAGGATTTTCCCACCCCGCTGGGGCCCGCCACCGCCGTGGTCTTCCCCTCAAGCAGCCGCCCCGCTTCCTCCAGGCCCTCCCCCCTGCTCACGCTGATCAGAAGGGTCTCATAGCCGCAGGCGCGGTATACGGACTGCACCTGCTCCCCCAGGCCCTCCCCATCCAGATCCCGCTTGTTCAGACAGATCAGACAGGGGATCTGTCTCTTTCCCATCATCACCAGGAAGCGGTCCAGCAGATTGAAATTGGGCTGGGGCCTGGCCAAGGCAAAGAGAATCATCGCCTGGTCGATGTTGGCCACCGCCGGGCGGATCAGCTGGCTGCGCCGGGGCAGGAGCCTTGAAATATTTCCCAGCCTCTCCCTCTCATCGAGCACACGGATCTCCACATCGTCCCCCACCAGAGGCTTCTGCCCGCCTCTGCGGAAATTCCTGGCTCTGCACTCATAGACCCCCTCCCGGGGCACATGCACATAGTAAAAGCCCGCGATCCCTTTTACGATCCTGCCTCGTCTTGCCTGCGCCATGCCGCTCATTCCTTCATAAATTCTATCCTTCTTGTGACAGACCGGGTCTGCGTCTCTCCCGGCGTGGTAACCAGCTCCCCGGTGGCCGGGTCAGTGATGGTGGCGGGCGGGAGCGTTACCGTGTAATAAAGCGTAATCGTGCCGTACTGGGAGGTGATCCCATAGATATTGCCCGTCTGCTGGGGGAAAGAAGCGGTGGTCACATCCAGCAGGGAGGTCCCGCTGTCGGAGACCAGGGTGATCCGCACGGAACTGCCCGGCACATAGTCCGGCGCCTCCGCGGAGGTGGGCGCCTCGATCACCGCGTTGGTCCAATAGGTTCCCTCCGCGGCCCCCTTGCTGATCTTGATCTCCACAAAGGCCCCCGGATCCACATAGCTGCCCGCGGAGAAATTCTGATAGCAGACCAGGCCCGCGCCTACCTCATTATTGTTTACCTCCTCCGCGCTCTTGTAGACCAGGCCCGCCTCCGCGATCAGGATGGCTGCCTCGTCCGGGCTAAGTCCGATCAGGTTCGGCATCTGCACCTTGTTCCCGATCACTCCGAGGCTCACTGTCAGCGTGACGGTGCTCCCCTTGGGGGCCTTCTGCTCCCCGGTGGGATTCTGGGTGATCACGCGCCCCGCCTCCACCGCGGCGGACTCCGTGTCGAGACGGTTGACCAGAAAGCCCGCCGCCAGGAGCTGGCTGCTGGCCTCCTCGTAGGTGCTCCCCACCACCAGCGGGATCATCACGCCCGAGGATCCGGAGCTGACCACCAGATGCACCTCCGTGTCAATCTCGTAGTCCTGGTCCGGGGCCAGATCCGCCCGGATAACCGTGCCCGCCATTACGGTGTCGGACTCTTCAAAGTCCACCACGGGCAGAAAGCCCAGGGCCATCAGGGAGCGTTTGGCGTCCTCCGCGTTCCAGCCCTCCACATTGATCATGGTAATCATCAGCGGCTCCGTCGTCTCCTGGGACTCCTCCGTGCTCTCCTGGGAGCCCGTCTGGGCCCCGGGAGTGGGAGAGACCGCCACCGGGTTGTCGCCCAGATAGCTCAGGGTGGAGTCCGTCTGGCTCTGCACCCGGTTCCCGATATCGTCAAAGGAAAAGAATCCGAATATCTTCCCCAGCAGGATCACAATGATGATGCAGATGATGATGCCCGCCACAATGGCCAGCACAGTGGTCACGCGCTCCATGCCGGAATCATCGTCGTCGTCCCCCTCTTCCTCCTCGTACTCATCGGGCTCGGGCTCCGCATACTCCTCCTCGTAATACTCCTCCTCCCTCTCTGGGGGTCTCTGCCGGCGCCTGGGCTGAGGTGTGTTCAGACGCATGGACGCCTCCTCCTCATAGAGGCTCTGAGTGGACCGGTGCCTGATCTGCTGCAGCTCCTGGTCCGGCACCATGCGGGTGCCTCCCACCGAGTCCGGATCCCGGTTGACCACGAAATTCTCATCCGGTGTGATCAGGGACTGCTTCAGATCCGCGATCAGCTCTCCCATGTTCTGATATCTGCGGTCCGGGGACTTCTGACAGCACTTCATGACGATGGCCGCCACGCTGTCGGGGATCTCCGCCACATACTCCTGGGGGGAGGGCAGCTCCTCCTGGATATGACGGATGGCGATGGCCACGGTGGTGTCCCCGTTGAAGGGCACCCGGCCGGTGAGCATCTCAAATATGGTAATTCCCAGGGAGTAGATATCGCTCTTTTCGTCGCTGTAGCCGCCCCTGGCCTGCTCCGGGGAGGTATAGTGGACCGACCCCATCACATTGGAGGTGATGGTATTGCTGGTGGCGGCTTTCGCGATACCGAAGTCCGTCACCTTCACCTTGCCGTCCCGGGAGATAATGATATTCTGGGGCTTGATGTCCCGGTGGATGATATGGTTGTTGTGGGCCGCCTCGATGCCCATGGAGACCTGTATGGCGATGCTCACCGCCTCCTTGTAGGACAGGCGGGCCTTCTTTTCAATATACTTTTTGAGGGTGATGCCCTCCACCAGCTCCATAACGATATAGTAGATCCCGCTTTCCTCCCCCACATCGTACACATTCACGATATTGGGGTGCATCAGGCCGGCGGCCGCCTGGGCCTCCGTCCAGAACTTGGACACAAAATTGGCGTTCTCGGAAAACTCCTGCTTGAGCACCTTCATGGCCACATAGCGGTTGAGCTTGTGGCATCTGGCCTTATATACGTCGGACATTCCGCCCGTGCCGATCTTTTCCAGTATCTCATAGCGGTCCGCTATCATCATTCCTATCTTGATCATTCCTAACCTCCACGCGCCGATCAGTGCTTTTCCTCTGCAAAGGGATCTATCAGTATGACGGAAATATTGTCCTTTCCGCCCCTGTCGTTGGCCGCCTCCACCAAAGCCACAGCCTTCCGCCCCAGGGATCCCTGTCCCTGCAGCATACCGCAGATCTCATCATCCTCCAGCATATTGGTCAGCCCGTCGGAGCACATGAGCACCAGATCCTCCGGCCCAAGCTCCACCGAAAAAAAGTCTATCTCCACACTCTCTCCCGCACCCACCGCTCTGGTAATGATATTTTTGTCCGGATGCCTTCTGGCCGTCTTCTGATCGATCCCTCCCATGCGGACCATCTCCGCCACCAGGGAGTGGTCCTGGGTGATCTGCCGGATCTCCCAGCTGCCCCTGTCGATCACGTACAGCCGGCTGTCCCCCACGTTCGCCACCTGCAGATACCTGCCCAGGCAGGTGGCCGCCACCACCGTGGTCCCCATCCCCGCCAGGTCCTCATCCGCCCGGGAGAGCTTCCACACCCTCTGATTGGCCGCCTCGATAGCCCGCCGCAGCAGCAGCGCGGGATTTTTCTCAAAGGAGCCCCGGACGGTCTCACAGATGGTCTCCAGCGCACACTTGGAGGCATAATCCCCCGCCTTGTGCCCTCCCATGCCGTCCGCCACCACGAAAAGGTTGGGCAGATTGCCCACAGGCTTCTCCAGGGTAAAAACCGCGTCCTGATTCAGTTGCCTTTTCATCCCGATATCGGTCACCGCAAACGTCCTTAGCACTCCTGCATCCTCCTATGTAAAAGAGCCATTTCCCTCCTGATAGGACCGGCGCAGCTGGCCGCAGGCGCCGTCAATGTCTCTTCCCATTTCCCTTCTTATAGTAACATTTATTTGATTTTTTTCAAGGATATTTTTAAATGCCTGTATCCTGCGGCGGTCAGACTGAACATAATCCCGCTCCCTGACGGGATTGACAGGGATCAGATTGACGTGGCATCCCAGGGGCCTGGCCAGGGCGGCCAGGCGCCCGGCATCCGCCCCGGAGTCGTTCACCCCGCCGATTAAACTGTACTCAAAGGTGATCCTGCGGCCGGTCTGCTGAAAATAATCCCTGCAGGCCTCCATCAGCTCCCCGATGGAATACCGGTTTGCGATGGGCATGATTTCCCGTCTCTTTTCATCCGTGACCGCGTGAAGGGAGAGCGCCAGGGTGATGGCAAGATGCTCCCGGGCCAGGCGGCGCATCTGGGGGACCAGACCGCAGGTGGACACCGTCACGCTCCGGGCGCTGATGTGCAGCCCCCTTTCGTCGGTCAGCAGCCGGATAAATTTCAGGAGATGATCGTAGTTGTCCAGGGGCTCCCCCGTGCCCATGACCACCACATGGGAGATCCTCTCTCCCGTCTGGCGCTCCACAGCGTAGACCTGGTCCAGCATCTCCGAGGGCAGAAGATTCCTCTCCAGCCCGCTCAGGGTGGAGGCACAGAACCGGCAGCCCATGCGGCAGCCCACCTGGGAAGAAATGCACACGCTGCAGCCGTGGCGGTACCTCATAAAGACGCTCTCCACCACATTGCCGTCCCACAGCCGGAACAGATACTTGCGGGTCCCGTCCAGGCCGGACTCCAGCACCTTTACCGTCTCCAGGGCGGTGAGGAAAAAGTGCTCCCGGCACCTCTCCCGCAGAGACTGGGGCAGATTGGTCATCTCCCCGAAATCCCGGACCGCCTTCCGGTGGAGCCACTGATACATCTGTCCCGCCCGGTAGGACCTTTCCCCCATGGCTCCCAGCTCCCTCTCCAGCTCCCCCAGATCCAGGGATTTCACATCCGGCTTTCCGTCAATTTGATACTCTTCCATCTTCCTCTTTCCTCCCGGGCAGCCGCAGGAACCTGGCGTAAAAGAAACCGTCCGTCTCCTCCCCCGGCAGGATCTGCCGGGATTCCTCCAGCTTCAGCGGGAAATGCTTCTCCATGAAGCGGCACATTTCCTCGTTCTCCCTTTTGTCTATGGTGCAGGTGCTGTACAGCACCCTTCCCCCCACCTTCACATAGCGCCAGCCCGCGGTGACAATCTGCCGCTGCAGGGCCACCAGGCCGTCGATCCCCTCCGGGGTCATCCGGTACTTGATGTCCCTCTTTTTCCCCAGCACTCCCAGGCCGGAGCAGGGCACATCCAGGATCACCACATCCGCCCAGCCCTCTCTGCCGGGATCTGCCCTTCTGGCGTCCCAGACCTGGACAGTGACGCGCTCCGCCAGCCCCATCCGCTCACAGTTTTCCCGGATCAGGGCGGCCTTTTTTTCCGACACGTCCCTGGCCAACACCTCCCCGGCCCGCTCCGCCGCCCAGAGGGTCTTGCCGCCGGGGGCCGCGCACAGATCCATGACCCTCTCTCCCGGCCGGATCGCGGCAGCCATAAGGGCCAGCTGGGAGCTCACATCCTGGACGGTGAAGGCGCCCTCCCGATAACCCGCCAGGGAGGCGACTCCCTCCACATTTTCCAGCAGGAAGGCATCCGGGAGCGCTCCGGCGGCCCGAAGCCGGACACCGCCGGCCCGCCAGGCCTCCAGAAGGGCCTCCCTCTCCCCCCGGCCCAGAGACGCAGAAAAACGAATACTCACGGGATGCACCCTCAGCAGTCCCTCCAGTATCCGCTCCGTCTCCGCCTCCCCGTAGTCGGAAAGCCACATATTTACGATCCACTCCGGCATGGAGTATTTCACGGAAAGATACCGCACCGGCTCTGCAGTCCGGTCCGGCACAAGCTCTTCTCCCTCCCTTGCCGCAACGGCCCTCAGACACCCGTTCACAAATCCCTTCAGACCGGAAAAGCCGCGCTTTCCCGCCAGCTTTACCGCCTCGCTGCAGGCCGCGCGGGCGGGAACGGCGTCCATATACCGGATCTGATACACTCCCATCCGCAAAAGGCACCGGATCAGGGGCTTCATCTTCTCCACCCTTACCGTGGAAAACTGCTCCAGTATATAGTCCAGCTCTATCCTCCGCTCCACGCAGCCCTCCGCCAGGCGCTTGACAAAACGCTTATCCGAGGGCGGCAGGTAATCATATTTGTCCAGCACATCCCGGATCAGCTGATGGGAGTAGGCGCCGCCCCTCTCCAGCTCCAGCAGGATATCCAGCACGATCTCTCTGGTGTTTTCCGCCATGGTCTCCCCCTTCCCCATCTAGTCGTCCCTGCGCCGGTTTCCTCCGAAGAGCAGGAACAGACGGAGCAGCTGCAGGATGGACGAGGCTGCCGCCGCCACATAGGTCATGGCTGCCGCCGTCAGCACCTTCCGGCAGCCGGCATTCTCACCGCCGGTTACAATGCCGCACTGCTCCAGCTTGGCCAGGGCCCGGGAGGAAGCGTTGATTTCCACCGGCAGGGTCACAAGCTGGAACAGGACGCTCAGAGAGAAAGCCCAGATGCCGATCTGGATCAGCACCTGGTTCCAGCTCAGCAGCACCCCCACCAGGATCAGGGGAAGCCCCAGGGTGCTGCCCACATTCACCACGGGGACCAGAGCCGTCCGCACGGAGAGCGGCACATAGCCCTTGGCGTGCTGGATCGCATGACCGCACTCATGGGCCGCCACCCCCACCGACGCGATGCTGGCGCCGTGGTAGATAGAATAGGAAAGGCTCACCGTGTTGTCCCGGGGATCGTAGTGGTCCCCGCTCTCCCCGTTCAGGCACTGGATCTGAACCTGATAGAGCCCTTCGCTGTTTAGGATACGCCTGGCGCACTCGGCGCCGGTGATCCCCGTGCTGTTGGCCTCCCCGGAATACTTTCTCAGTGCAGAGTTCACATGGGCGCTGGCCGCAATACAGATCAGCGCACCGATCACCACCAGCAGATAAGTGGGGTCAAAATAGTAGCCAAGTCCATAATATCCGAACAATACAACGCTCACAGTCTCACTCCTTACCGCCCAGCCTCTCCCCGGGCGTCATCCTCACGCCCAGCAGGAAATCGTGGGCGCTCATCCTCTTTTTCCCTTCCAGCTGAAGAGCCCTGATGCAGAGGATCCCCTCTCCCGCCGCCACCAGCACGGCGTCCGGCTCCACCCGGATCACGGTGCCCGGCGCCGCCTTCTCATCCCGGCCCTCCAATGCCTGGGCCTCCCAGATCTTCAGCTGCTTTCCACGGTAATAAGTATACGCGCTGGGCCAGGGATTTAAACCCCTGACCAGCCTCTCCAGGGACAGGGCGTCTGCGGAAAAATCCATCCGGCCCATCTCCTTTTTTATCAGGGGGGCATAGCAGCTCTCCCCGGTCTGCCTGACAGGCACCAGTCTGCCCTGCTCCAGGAGAGGCAGCGCCTCCGTGATGGCCTGGGCTCCCGCCTCCTTCAGCTTATCGTGCAGGGTCTGATAGGTGTCCTCCCGCAGAATGGGGACCTCCTTCTTGTAGAGCATGTCCCCCGTGTCGATTCCGGCGTCCATCTGCATGATGGTGACGCCGCTCTTTTCCTCCCCGTTCAGGATCACATGCTGAATGGGGGAGGCTCCCCTGTAGCGGGGCAGCAGGGAAGCGTGGATGCACAGGCACCCGTACCGCGGCAGATCCAGGATCTCCTGGGACAGGATCTGTCCGAAGGCAGCCGCCACAAACACATCCGCCCCAAGGGCTGCCAGCCGGGCCACCACCTCGGGCCTGCGGATCCTCTCCGGCTGGAGAACGGCCACCTCATGGGCGGCGGCCCACTCCTTCACGGGCGGGGGCGTCAGCTTCCCGCTCCGGCCCTTCGGCTTATCCGGCTGGGTCACCACGGCCAGGATCTCATGCCCTGCCCGCCACAGGGCGTCCAGAGCGGGCACCGCGAAATCCGGCGTCCCCAGAAAAACAATCTTCATAGGCTACTCCTCCTCATCCGCCTGGGCGTCCATCAGCGCGCCCTCCACCTTCTCCACATACAAATGCCCGTCCAGATGCTCCAGCTCATGGCACAGGGCCCTGGCCAGAAGTTCCTCTCCCTCCACCACAATGGGATTCAGGGCCGCATCCTGGGCCGCCACCTTCACATAATTGGGGCGGGTGACCACGCCGCATTTCCCCGGCACGCTCAGGCACCCCTCCTTTCCGGTCTGCTCCCCGCTGCTCTCCAAAATGCGGGGGTTAATCAAAATGTAGGGATCCTCCCCCGTCACGTCTATTACCACAATCCTCTTTAAAACTCCCACCTGAGGGGCCGCCAGCCCCACGCCGTCCGCCTCGTACATGGTTTCCAGCATATCCCCGATCAGATCCTTCACCCGGGGCGTCACCTCCGTAACCTCCTTACACCTCTTGGTTAAAACCTCGTCTCCTATCTCCCTGATTTTCCGCAATGCCATTTTGGCTACCTCCTTCAAGACTGAACAAAAGCTGCATTAAGTAACGCTATTATCTCAAAAAGCGCGGGATTTTGCAAGTGTGACATTTCCGGCGGGCCGGGAAAGCTGCCCGCCGGGCATTCCCGTCACAGGACCGTCATGGGGTCAAAATCAAACTGCAGGCTAAGGCCCGGGGTCTCCATGGCCGCAAACGCCTGCTCCAGGGCGTCTTTGACGGCCACCAGCCTCCCATAATCCCCATGCTTTACATAAAAGGCAAAGCGGAAGGTGTCCTTGATCCGGGACAGGTTCCCGGGGGCAGGCCCTATGACCTGCAGCTCTCCCGGGCCCGGGAGGGAGCGGGACAATCCGGCCTGCCCCTGCCCGTTTTCCGCCGCCAGGGCCCCTGCCAGGGCCCTGGCCGCCTCCATACCCTCCTGCTCCTTTTGGGCAAACACCTGCACTGCCAGCATGTGAAGTACCGGAGGATAGCCCATCATCTCCCGAAAGAGAATTTCCTCCCGGTAAAAGCCCTCGTAATCCTGGGCCGCCGCATGCCGCACCGCATAGTGGTCCGGCTGGTAGGTCTGGATCACCACCTCTCCCGGCCAGGCTCCCCGGCCCGCCCGGCCCGCCGCCTGGGTCAGAAGCTGGAAGGTGCGCTCCGCCGCCCGGTAATCTCCGGCGCACAGGGACAGATCCGCCGCCAGGACCCCCACCAAAGTCACGCCGGGGAAATCGTGGCCCTTCACAATCATCTGGGTGCCCACCAGCACATCCGCCTCCCCATTTCCGAAGGCGGCCAGGATTCTCTCGTAGCTGTCCTTGGTGCGGGTGGTGTCCGCATCCATGCGGAGGATCCGGACCCCCGGCAGCAGATCCTTAAGCCTATCCTCGATCTGCTCCGTCCCCGCCCGAAAGCCGGAGATGTAGGGGGAGGCGCACTTGGGGCAGATCTTCACCCGGGGGGACTCATAGCCGCAGTAATGACACACCAGCCTGCCGTTCCGGTGCTCCGACAGGGACACGTCGCAGTGGGGACATTTCATCACATGGCCGCAGGCCCTGCAGGAGACAAAGCCCGCAAAGCCCCTTCTGTTCAGGAACAGCATGCTCTGCTGGCCTCTGCGCAGCCGGTCCGCCAGCAGCTCCTGGAGCTTTCTGCTGAAGATGGAACGGTTCCCCTCCCAGAGCTCCCTCCTTAAATCCACCGTGTGCACCTGGGGGAGCGTCCCTCCCGTCAGCCTGCTGGTGAGCCGGAACAGCTTGTACTCTCCCCGGCCGACCCGGTAGTAGGACTCCAGGGAGGGTGTTGCGGAGCCCAGCACCACGCTGGCGCCCTGCATCCGGGCCAGCTCTATGGCAGTCTCCCTGGCGTGATATTTTGGCGTATTCTCGCTCTTGTAGCTCCCCTCATGTTCCTCGTCCATGACGATCAGCCCGATCCGGGAGAAGGGCGTAAAAAGGGCTGACCGGGGCCCGATAATCACATCGATCTCCCCCCGCCTGGCCCTCTCGCACTGATCATATTTTTCCCCCTGGGACAGGGTGGAATTCATGACGCTGACCCGGTCTCCGAAACGCCGGTAAAACCGCATCAGGGTCTGATAGGTCAGGGCGATCTCCGGGATCAGCACAATGGCCTGTCTGCCCCGGGCCACGATCTGTTCAGCCAGACGGATATACACCTCCGTCTTGCCGCTGCCGGTGATCCCGTGGATCAGATAGGTCTCTCTGCGCCCGGCGTCGAAATCCTCAAGGATCGCCTCCACCACCCGGCTCTGCTCCCCGCTCAGGGTCTTCTGCCCCTGCTCTAAATCTCCCCGGACCACGGGGTTTCTGTACCGGAGGGTGCTCTCCACCCGGATCACCCCCGCGCTCTCTAAGCTCCTGAGGGAGGCGGCGCCCACCATCAGCTTTTCCGTCACCAGGGAGTAGGGAATGCTCCCCTCCTTCAAAAGCTCCCGCAGCAGCCTTGCCCGGGCCGTCTGGTGCTTTCTCTGGCACTCCCCCAGCACAGAGACGGCCTCCTCCCGCCCGGCGGCCAAAATCACCGTCCTCTTTAGATTGCCCCGGACGCTCTTTTTGACCGGCAGCACCGTCCTGAGCGCCTGGATCATGGTGCCCCCGTAATTACGCCGGATCCAGCCGGCCAGGCAGATCTGGCTGTTCTGGGCGCCCACGCCCTCCCGGACGATCTCCTGGACGGCCTTCATCCTGTCCCTGTCAAACCGGCACTCCGGGGTGATATCCGTCACATACCCCCGCACCGGCTTGTTTCCCGCCCCGAAGGGCACCTTCACGCACATTCCCGTCTCCAGCTCCCGCACCAGCTTCTCGGGGATCCGGTACTGAAAGGGCCGGTCCACGTTCCCGTGGGAGATATCCACAATCACATCCGCATACAGCTCGCTCAACGCTCTCTTCTCCCGTCTATCTTCCCGCCAGGATATCCCGGATCAGATCCCTCTCATCCATGGGATACTTGACGCCCTTGATCTCCTGATAATCCTCATGTCCCTTGCCGGCCAGCACGATAATGTCCCCCTCCCGGCCGTTCTCAATACAGTAACGGATGGCCTCCCTGCGGTCGCAGATCTCCACAAACCTGCCCTCCGTCTTCCGGATTCCCGTCCGGATGTCCGCCATGATATCCAGCGGCTCCTCATACCGGGGATTGTCAGAGGTGATCACTGTCAGATCCGCCAGCCTTCCGCTCACCTCTCCCATCTCATAACGGCGCAGCTTGGAGCGGTTCCCGCCGCATCCGAAGAGACAGATCAGGCGGCTGGGGTGATATTCCCGCAGGCTGGTCAGCAGGCTCTCCAGGCTCATGGCGTTGTGGGCGTAGTCGATCAGCAGCGTGAAGGGATAGGGCGTCTTTACCATCTCGATCCTTCCCTTGACCTTGGCCGAGCGCAGGGCTCTTTTGATATCGTCCTCCCGCACCCGGAAGCAGCGGCAGACGGCGATGGCCGCCAGGGCATTGTATACGCTGAACCGGCCGGGGGTGGGCACCTCCACGTCGAAATCCATCTGCCCCTTCACCCGGAAGGCCACTCCCAGCTCTCCCGGCTTATCCACAAGTCTCAGATCCTCCGCGCGCAGATCGCATCCCGCCCCCATGCCGAAGCGCTCCACGGAGCAGGTGTGTCCCTCCAGCACCTGCTCGCAGTGGGCGTCGTCCCCGTTCACGATGCCGATCCTGCACTGTCTGAACAGCAGGCTCTTGCAGTGCATATATTCCTCAAAGCTGGCGTGCTCGCCGGGGGCGATGTGGTCCGGCTCCAGATTGGTAAAGATGCCCATCTCAAAGGTAAAGCCCTGGGTCCGGTGCAGCATAAGCCCCTGGGAGGAAACCTCCATCACCACCACGTTCACACCCTCCTCCACCATCCTGGCAAAGTATTCCTGCAGCTCGCAGGACTCCGGGGTGGTGTGGCTGGCGTGGATATGCTTCCTGCCGATGATAATCTCTATGGTGCCCACAAGGCCCACCTTAAATCCTGCGTTCTCCAGGATGGACTTCACCAGGTAGGTGGTGGTGGTCTTCCCCTTGGTGCCCGTGACTCCAATGACCTTCAGTCTGTCAGCGGGGTGCCCGAACCAGGCGGCGGAGATAAAGGCCATGGCGTACCGCGTATCCTCCACCTTGAGCACGGTCACATCCCGCTCGGAGAGACCCTCCACATCCCTGCCCGCCACAATCACAGCCGCACCCTCCTCGGCGGCCTGCAGGGCAAAGTCATGCCCGTCAAAATTCATCCCCCGGATGCAGAAAAACAGGCAGCCCTCCGTCACCTTCCGGGAATCGTACACGATTCCCGTCACCTCCCGCTCCAGGCTTCCCTGCACACATTCGTACTTAAGATCCTCCAACAGCTCTGACAGTCTCATATTCCCTCCATCTCCGGGCAGCCCCCGGACCTGATCTCACCCTCCCCGCTCTGCGGCACACCGCGGAATGGGCCCGTTACTTATAATATAGAGAAAAGAACCACGAATGTAAATCATTTTTTCTGCTGAGATCCCCTTACACCTTGCAAAAAGTGCTCTTCCCGGGACGCCAAAAGGCTCCGGCCATGGGCCGGAGCCTTTCGGTTTTTCTTATGAGGGGGGAGATAGTGAGTTCATCAACTATCTAAGTACCACTATATCCGTAAAATGTGTCCATTTTGTGTCCAATTTATTATAAAAGTATAAACTTCTATCCCGTCAGAGTTTCCGCAGGGACTTGTTTTATCGGGAAACCGCACCCCGATGTCTCCCCGGCGTTTCCTCAACCCAAAAGACTCCGGCGCAATGCCGGAGCCTTTCGGGATTTTCTTATGAGGGGGGAGATAGTTAGCGAACTAACTATCTAAAAGATACTATACGGGGTAATTGTGTCCATTTTATGTTCAATTTGTTATAAAATTATAAAATCCATATAAAATGAATCAAAACCGGGATTTCCCCAGGGATTCTTCCGGGGAAATCCCCAGGGATTCTTCCCAAAGTTCCTCAGCTCAGCATCCCCCCCAGCATGCCTCCCCCGGCGCACAGGGCCAGAGTCGTCCAGAAGGAGCCCGGCAGCGCTCCCATCTGGCGGTTCACAGCCACAGAGATCACAAGCAGCAGCACAAAATAGGCGCAGCCCATGAGAAGCCCCCACAGGTACTTCCGGCTCCCCTGTTTCTTCCCCATTAAAAATCCCCCCAGGAAGGACGCCCCGATATAGATAAATATAATGATCAGGGACACTGTCTTTTCCGTCAGCCCCAGCTTATAGAGCAGCAGAGCCAGCAAAAGCAGCCCTGCCCCAGTCGCTATGTAGGATATCAGCAGATATTTAGCTGCCGCCGCCGCGAGACTGCCCTTCCCCTCCTTCTCCCTTCGTCTTTCCGCCACCTTCATCCGTCAAATCTCCCCTTTGATCCGCCCGCAGACGGTAAACTCAGTAAAATATATTCTCCCCCCGGGGATAACTTGACAATCTCACACCGATCATGTAAGATTTTTATCATCTATACTATAAAAGCTATAAAGGAGTGGTTTTTTTTGGATACCGACGGTGTCATACAATTGATTATCCTGATTCTCTGTATTATTCTCTCCGCCTTTTTTTCCTCCGCGGAGACCGCCTTTTCCACCGTCAGCCGGGTGAAGATGCGCTCTCTTGAGGAAGAGGGGAACAAAAGAGCGGCTCTTGTAAACAAGATCCTGGACCGGTACAGCAAAATGATCAGTACCATCCTCATCGGCAACAATGTGGTAAATATCGCCGCCTCCGCCCTGGCCACAACCCTGGCCATCCGGATCCATCTGATCGTGGGAATCGCCACAGGCCTTCTGACCATCCTGGTACTTCTCTTTGGCGAGATTGTGCCCAAAACCTGGGCCAAGATCTACAGCGGCCGGATCGCCCTGGCCTACAGCGGCGTCATTTATAGACTGATGTCCCTCCTGACCCCCGTCATTTTCCTGGTGGATCACATCGCGGGCTTTTTCATGTGGCTGCTGCACATCGACCCCAACCAGAAGACAGCCATGACGGAGAACGAGCTGCGCACCTATGTGGAGGTAAGCCATGAGGACGGGGTCATCGAGACCAAGGAGCGCGAGATGATTTATAATGTGTTTGACTTCTCCGACGCTCTGGCAAAGGATATCATGATTCCCCGGATCAATATGGTGACGGTGGATGTGAACGCCACATACGATGAGGTGCTGGCCGTGTTCCGGGAATCCATGTACACCCGGCTGCCCGTCTACGAGGAGGACAAGGACAATATCATCGGCCTGATCAATATCAAGGATTTTATTCTCACCACCAGGGAGAGCGAATTCTTTGTGCGAAGCATCCTGCGGGACGCCCACTATACCTACGAATATAAGAAGACGGCGGATCTGATGCTGGAGATGCGCCAAAAGACCACCAACGTAGCCTTTGTTCTCAACGAGTACGGAGCCACCGTGGGCATGATCACCCTGGAGGACCTGCTGGAGGAAATCGTGGGAGAGATCCGAGACGAGTACGACGCCGACGAGGAGGAGTACATACAAAAGACGGGCCCCCGCACTTATCTGGTGGAGGGCAGCATGAAGCTGGACGACGTGAATAACGCCCTGGGCACGGAGCTGCACTCCGAGGACTACGACTCCATCGGAGGCATTGTGATCGAATGTCTGGACCGCCTGCCGGAGGACGGGGAGGAAGTCGCTCTGGAGAGCGGCATCACGCTGAAGGTCAAGGGGATCCAGCAGAACCGCATTGTAAAGGTGGAAATGGTCCTGCCTGAGCCTCTCCGGGAAGATGAGGCGGCTCCCGCAGCCGCCGGGGAGTCAGACGGGGAACAGGGCCGGGAGGATGCTTCCCCCGGGGATGAGCCGGCGGACACAGGCGGGGACCGGGAGGATGACGAGTGATCCCAAGGACGGCGGCCGGATCCTGTCATTTCCTGTCAACCGGTTTTCATTTACATCAGAGAGCCTATGTGATATCCTTTTATCATCCAGCATAAGGGAGGTTTGACATGCCAAGAGGTAGAAAATCCTATACCTTAGAGGAACAGCTTGAGAGAATCACAAATGAGATAAGCAATATGGAGACAAGCCTGGCCGAGATGAAAAAGGCAAAGAAAAAACTGGAGGATCAGATTAAAATGAACCGCCTTTCGGAGCTGGATGACCTGCTCACGGAAAAGGGAATCACCGTCGAGAAAATAAGGGAGCTGATCGAAAACGGGCAGGATGCATAATCTCCTGCCTCTTTTTTGCGCCTGGATCACGGGCAGAGGAAAAGCCCTGAAAATCCGCATCCGCGCGAAGCTTTCAGGGCTTTTGAGCAGCTCGTAGGAGAATCGAACTCCTGTTTCCGCCGTGAGAGGGCGGCGTCTTAACCGCTTGACCAACGAGCCACAGTTACAGGTGTCATGCCTGACACCTGTTTATCATAATATAACTTCGGGGAAATTGCAAGCATTTTTTTAATTTATTTTTATTATTTTTCAGGCATTGCCAAAAGCATTGACCACGGGCATTGACCACGGGCATTGACCAAAGTTATTCCTGGGGCAGCAGCCCGTCGGCGCTGTAGCGGTTGGAGGCGTTCCAGAGAATCCACTCCCGGCAGCCCGCGTCGTACACAGCCTGGATCTGCTGGCGGATCTGCTCCCCGCCGTAGGAAATATGTCCCTCCACCCAGGAGGCGGTAAAGGCCTGAAGCCAGGGCCGCACCCTGGCCCGGATTTGGGGATCTATGTCCGCCAGCTCCTCCTTGGAGCCGGTGAGGGCCGCATACACGGTCTCGTAGGGCTGGGCGTCGGGCACCTCCAGGCCAAAGACCCCGTTCCCATAATGGGAGGGATACACCATGGGGCACAGCACGTCGATAATCCCTCCCAGGCCGGCGTAATCCTGGCCCGTGCGCTCCTTGTCCGTCTCGCTCCCGATGATGGTTCCGAACACATCCGCCGTGACCGCCGCCCCGGTGGGCTCCACCCTCTTCTTGGCGTAGGTCAAAAAATCCGTGATGGTCTGCTGCCGGACGCTCCCGGTAAGCTCCACCCCGTAGTCCGCCGCGTCCGCCACCTCTCCGATGGGGAAGCGCACATAGTCAAACTGGATCTCGTCAAACCCCCGGGCCGCCGCCTCACAGGCGATCTGGGACAGATAGTCCCACACCTCCTCCCGGCAGGGATTCACCCAGGCCAGTCCGTTGGCGTCCGTCACGGGAGTCCCCTCCGGGGTTTTCAGGGCCAGCTCCGGCCTCTTTTCCGCCAGCCAGGGATCCTTAAAGCAGACAATCCGGGCTATGGTATAGACCCCGTGCTCCTTCAGGCGGGCCATCAGCGCATCTATGTCCCGGATGTAGCGGGTCTGGGCCTCAATCTGACAGACGCACTCCAGCTGCGTCTCAAAGGTGACCCTTCCCCCGTCGTCCTTTACGTCGATGACCATGGTGTTCAGCTCCGTCTCATCCGTCAGGTCAAGGAGCGCATCCAGCTGATCGCTCCCCGCCATCATGCCGGTCACATAGATTCCCCGCACCTCCACCCGCTCCCTGGGCGGCGCCGTGGGCTCCGGGGAGGGCGTGGGCTCTCCCTGCCCCTCCCCCGGAAAGGCGCCGGTTTCCGCCCCGGCGGCCAGAGAAAAATCTCCCCCCGCCGGGTTTTCCTCCTGCCCTCCCTCTCTTCGGGAGAGCAGGAACCACCCGGACAAAAGGACGGCCAGCACCGCCGCCGCGGCGCATGAGGCGATGATCACTGCCCCGCGCTTTTTCCGGCGCTGCCTCTCCTGGTAATATCCCAGGCGGTATCTGCGATATTCGTATCTTCTTTTTCTTCTGCCTCTCATTTGTCTCTGATCCGTGATCTGTTAGATTCTCTGTTTTGCTCTCTCCTAGTAGGGGCTGTCAAACTCCGCCTGGGCTTTCTCCACCGCCTCCTCCAGGGTCAGGCCGGTAAAGAAGGGGGCGTTTAAATATCTTCCGGACTTTTTGTCGTCCACAAAGGCTCCCACCACAATGCCGGGGATCGCGCTCTCCGGCGCGTTGGGGGCGTTAGGCCCTCCCAGGTCCGTCCGGCACCACCCCGGATCCGTCAGATTGATCATCACATCCGTGCCCTCCACCGTGGAGCCCAGGTCGATGGTGATCTTGTCCAAGGCCGCCTTGCTGGCGGAATACCCGGCCTGCTGGGGCTCCAAGCGGATGCCGCTGGTGGTGTTCAGGATCCTGCCGAACCCTCTCTCAATCATCTTCGGCATAAAGTGATAGCAGATCATGGCCGGCGCGATGGTGTTGATGGCAAAGCTGTCCGTGTAGTCGGAAACAGGGGTCTTAAAATACTCCGTCCGATAAGCCACCTGCATCCCCGCATTGTTCAGCACAATATCCACCTGGGTGCCTCTTTCGTCGATTTCTTCCAGCATGCGCTGCACGCTGGGCAGATCCGTGAACTCCGCCGCCACGCTGTAAGCCTCCACTCCCAGGGCCTTCACCTCCCCCAGCACCTTCTCGCAGTGCTCCAGGGTCCTGCCCTGGAGGATCAGGTTGCAGCCCCTCCCGGCCATAAAGAGCGCGCTCAGATATCCGATCCCTCTGGCCGCGCCGGTGATCAGCGCCCATCTTCCCTTTACCTCTACCATATGATCTCCTTTCCGGAGCGCTCTGCGCGACGAGGCGATGAGAAATCCGCGAATGCGGTTTCTCATCTGCCATCAGGAGAATTTGTGGCGCTCCTGCACAAATTCTCCTGTGAAAAATCAGCACAGCTGTGTGATTTTTCTTTTTATTCGCAGCCGCCGGTCCTTCACTGCCGCCGGCCCGCGGGGGGCCTCCTACCCGGCAAACTGGCTCCGGTACAGCTGGGCGTAGAAGCCGCCCTTCTTCAGCAGGCTCTCATGGTCTCCCTGCTCGATGATATTGCCGTCCTTCATCACCAAAATGACATCCGCCTCCCGGACGGTGGAGAGCCTGTGGGCCACAATAAAGCTGGTCCTCCCCTCCATCATTCTGGCAAAGGCGTTCTGGATCCGGATCTCCGTCCGGGTGTCGATGGAGGAAGTGGCCTCGTCCAAAATCAGCATGGGCGGCAGACAGAGCATGACGCGGGCAATGCACAGGAGCTGCTTCTGGCCCTGGGAGAGACTTCCCCCGTCCTCGGAAATCACCGTGTCATACCCCTGAGGGAGCCGGCGGATAAAGCTGTGGGCGTGGGCCGCCCTGGCCGCCTCCGTCACCTCCTCCCGGCTGGCATCCGGCCGGCCCATGCGGATATTGTCCAGGATGGTGCCGCTGCGCAGCCAGGTCTCCTGCAGCACCATGCCGTAGCCGGTCCGCAGGCTTCCCCGGGTGATTTGGCGGATGTCCGTGCCGTCCACGGAAATGCTTCCGCTGTCCACATCGTAAAACCGCATCAGCAGGTTGATGACCGTGGTCTTGCCGCAGCCGGTGGGCCCTACAATCGCCACCCGCTGACCGGGCTTTACCCGCAGATTCAGGTCCTGAATCAGCTTTTTCTCCGGCGCATAGCTAAAATACACATGCTCCAAATCCACCCGGCCCTCCGCATCCTTCAGCACCCGGGCGTCCTCCCCGTCCGGGATCTGGGGCTCCTCCTCTATGAAGGCAAAGATCCGGGAGGCGCACACAATGGCATTCTGCAGCTCCGTGATCACGCCGGAAATCTCGTTGAAGGGCTTGGTGTACTGATTGGCGTAGCTCAAAAAGCAGGAGAGCCGCCCCACGCTGATGCCCCCCCGGATCGCCGCCAGGGCGCCGAAAATCCCCACGCCCGCGTACACCAGGCTGTTGACAAACCGGGTGGCAGGATTGGTCAGGGATGAGAAAAACACCGCCTTTAGGGAGCACCTCTCCAGCCTGCCGTTGATCTCCCGAAACCTCTCCGTGACAGCCTTCTCCTGGGAGAATGCCTTCACCACCTTCTGGCTGCCCACCGTCTCCTCGATCAGGGCGGTCTGCTCCCCTCTGGTCTCAGACTGCTCCCGGAACATGCGGTAGGTCTTCTTCGCGATAAATTTGGCCACCAGGAAGGACATGGGCGTAATGCACACCACCACCAGCGTGATGGGCACATCGGTGGCCAGCATGAAAAGCAGGGTGCCCAAAATGGTCATCACCCCGGTGAAGAGCTGGGTAAAGCCCATGAGCAGGCCGTCCGCAAAGGTATCCACATCCGCGATAATCCGGCTCACAATGTCCCCGTAGGCGTGGCTGTCCAGGTACTTTAAGGGCAGCACCTCCAGCCTGGCGAAGGCGTCCCGGCGGATATCCCGGATCACACGGTAGGTGATGGAATTGTTGCAGGTGTTCATCACCCACTGGGCCCCTGCCGCCAGGACCGTCACCGCGCCGATTTTCCACAGAATCCTCACAAGGCCCGGCAGATCCACCAGCCCCCGGTCCACGATCAGGTCCACCCCGTTTCCTGTGAGAATGGGCACATACAGGGTGAGGGCCACCTGCGCCAGGGCCAGCAGAAGGGAGCCTGCCACCAAAAACCGGTAGCGGCGGATATAGCGGAGAATTTTCCCAACCGTCTGCCTCTGTCCGTTTTTCTCTCCGCTCATGCGCTCTCCCCCCCTTCCGTCTCCTTAGGATACTGAGAATAATAGATCTCCCGGTAAACCTGACAGCTCTCCAGGAGCTCCCTGTGGGTGCCCAGCCCCGCCAGCTCCCCGTCGTCCAGCACCAGGATCTTGTCCGCATGAAGGATGCTGGAGGCTCTCTGGGAGACGATGAAGGTGGTGGTCCCCGCCTCTATGGTGCGCAGGGCCGCCCGCAGCTTTGCGTCTGTGGCATAGTCCAGGGCGGAGGCGGAGTCGTCCAGAATCAGAATCTCCGGCCTTCTCACCAGGGCTCTGGCGATGGTGAGCCTCTGGCGCTGGCCCCCGGAAAGGTTCTTGCCCCCCTGGGACAGGGCAGCGTCCAGGCCGCCCTCCCTGTTTTCCACAATCTCTCTGGCCTGGGCCAGGGTAAGGGCCTCCCACATATCCTCCTGGCTGGCCTGCGGGTCTCCCCAGGCCAGGTTGCTGCGGACCGTGCCCTGAAAGAGCACCGCCCGCTGAGGCACCACCCCGATCCGGCGCCGGAGCTTTTCCGGATCCATCCTCCTGATATCCCGTCCCTCCAGACGCACCGCGCCCTTTGTGGCGGGATAAAAGCCCGGGATCAGGTTCACCAGGGAGCTCTTGCCGGAGCCTGTTCCCCCGATGATCCCCACGGTCTCCCCCCGGTTTACCGTGAAGGTGATATCGTGAAGCGTCTCATCCCCCGCCCCCCGGTAGGTCAGGCACACATGGTCAAAGGATAAAAAGGGCGCTCCCTCCGCGGCCTCCGTCTCCTGTCCGGCAGAGGTTTCTTCTCCCGTCAAAGTCTCTTCCCCGCCCGGGATTTCCAGCATGTCCGCCACCCGCTCCGCGCAGGCCAGGGCCTTTGTGACGGTGATGATCAGATTGGCCAGCTTCACCAGCTCCACCAAAATCTGGGACATATAGTTGACCAGGGCCACCACCTGGCCCTGGGTGAGCTCTCCCACATTTACCTGGAGAGCCCCCGTGTAAATCAGGGCGATCAGAGCCCCGTTTACAATCACATAGGTGGCCGGATTCATCACCGCGCTGATCCTGCCCACATGCATCTGCAGGTCCGCCAGAGCCTGATTCCTCTCCCCGAAGCGCTGCTGCTCCCTGGCCTCCTGATGAAACGCCCGGATCACGCGCACTCCCGTCAGGTTCTCCCTGGCAAGCCCCAGCACCCGGTCCAGAGCCTCCTGCACCCTGCGGTACAGAGGGATGGTGGCCAGCAGGATCCCGAACACGGCCGCCGCCAGCAGCGGGATGGCCACCACAAAGATCAGGGCGCACTTCACATCGATGGTAAAGGCCATAATCATGGCCCCGAACACGATGATGGGGGAGCGCAGGAACAGGCGCAGCACCATGTTCACCCCGGACTGGACCTGATTGATGTCGCTGGTCATGCGGGTGATCATGGTGGAGGTGCCCGCCCGGTCCAGGCCGGTATAGGAGAGCCCCTGTATGTGCTCAAAGAGGGAGAGCCGCAGCTTTGCGGAAAAGCCCACCGCCGCCCGGGCCGCAAAGAACTGGGCCGTCACCGAGCAGGCCAGCCCCACCGCCCCCAAAAGCAGCAGGCATAAGCCCATCCGGGCAATATATCCCCCGTCCGCGTTCCCGATTCCCCGGTCAATAATTCCCGCCATCACCAAGGGCACCAGCAGCTCAAAGAGCGCCTCCAGCAGCTTAAACAGGGGCGCCAGCACCGTCTCCTTTTTGTAATCCTTCAGATATTTCAACAGTCTGTTCATTTCTCTCTCCTGCCGCCGGCGGGCTCATCCCCTCCGCCGGGGCCTGCCTGCCGCTTGGGGTCTGCCGTCAGTCTCCCCACCGGCATAGGCCGGCTCTCTCCGCCGGGGCCTGCCTCATGGAGCCTGCCCGTCAGCCCGGCCTCCGGCATAAGCTGGCTCCGTACCCCTCCAGGCCCTCATAGTCCTCCCAGATATAGGGGGAACCGAACCGGTCCTCTCCCCCTGCCCCCAGCACACTGCCCTCCAAAACCTCCCGGGTCAGGCCCCCTCCCAGGAGCTTTCCCAGGGCCTCCTTGCGGCACCACATTCTGTAAAACAGCCTCTCCCTCTCCTGCCGGGAGGGAAGGGAAAAATAGGCTTCCTTCTCCTGTCCGGCAAAGAAGCGTTCCACCAGATTCTCCTGCCTGGCCGGGGCGGCGCTGCCCATCCTCTGCAGGTCCAGGCCGACCCTGCCCCTGTCCACGGCCACCGCCGCGTACATCCCCGAGTGGGACACGCTGTAGGGCAGATCCAGCCGGGCAAACCGGGGTTTGCCTCCGGCCTCCGTCACCGTATCCAGCTCCCTTCCCAGACAGGGCGCCCCCTCCGGCTCCTCCGGGTTTCCCCCCCTTTTTTTCTCCCGGGATAACTCCCGCGCCCCCGATAAAGTCTCGTTCCAAAACTCTTCCGAGGCCGCCCTGCGTCTCTCCTGCCGGGCCGTCTCCCCAAGCGCCTCCAGAATTTCCTCCAGGGACAGCTCCAGCCACCGGGTTTGGGAAACCCTCTCCCCCCCAGGGCCGGGGGCCTCCCCCTTTTCCGGTCCTCTCAGATACCGGTCCGCGGCATACTGTAAAAGGATCTCCGCCCCAAGGCTGCGGGTCCTCTCGGGCCCCGGCCTGCGCCGGTCTGTCTTTTCCCTCTGACGCTGATCCAGAAACGCCCGGCACCGGCGCCGGTTCCCGTCCTGTAAAAGGCTCTCCACCTGCAGGATATACACCAGCGCCACAGGCAAACGCCCCCTTCCCATCATGGAAAAAGCCAAAAGTGTCCGCTTCTGGCTCTCCCCGCTCTCTATGCCTGGCCGGCTCCCGTCTGCTCCGGCCCCGTCTCCTGTGTCCGCAGCGCGATTCCCAGCTCCGCCAGCTGCTTTTCCTCCACCTCTCCGGGCGCCTTGGTCATGAGGCAGGAGGCATCCTTTACCTTGGGGAAGGCAATCACCTCCCGGATGCTCTCCGCCCTGGCCAGCAGCATGACAAAACGGTCCAGCCCGATGGCCAGCCCCGCGTGAGGCGGCACCCCGTATTTAAATGCGTTCAGCAAAAAGCCGAAGCGCTCGTAGGCATCCTCCTTCTGAAAGCCAAGCACCTGGAACATCTTCTCCTGCACGTCGCTCTGGAAGATACGCACGCTCCCTCCCCCCAGCTCCACGCCGTTGAGCACAATGTCGTAAGCCTTGGCCCGGGCCCTCCCCGGATCCTGATCCAGATAGGGCAGGTCCTCCTCCATGGGCATGGTGAAGGGGTGGTGCATGGCCACAAACCGGTTTTCTTCCTCGCTCCACTCCAGCAGGGGGAACTCAGTCACCCAGAGGAACCGGAAATCGTTCCCGTCAATCAGCCCCAGCTGCTTTGCTAGCTCCTGGCGCAGGGCCCCCAGCACATTCCACACAATTTTGTTTTTGTCTGCGGCAAACAAAAGCAGATCTCCCGGCTGACCCTCCAGGGCCGCCGCAAGCCGCTCCAGCTCCTGCCCGGTCATGAACTTGCCAAAGGAGGACTTAAAGCTTCCGTCCGGCTCAATGGCCAGATAGGCCAGCCCCTTGGCCCCGCAGCCTCTGGCGAACTCCACCAGGGCGTCTATCTTTTTCCGGGGCATCTGTGCCTGCCCCTTCACATTGATCCCCCGCACGCTTCCCCCGGCCTCCAGGGCAGAAGTGAACACGCCGAAGCCGCATCCGGCCACTGCGGCGGACACGTCCTTCAGCTCCATCCCAAAGCGCAGATCCGGCTTGTCGGAGCCGAACCGGTCCATGGCCTCCTGCCAGGTCATCCTGGGTATGGGGAGCTGCACCTCCAGTCCAATCGCCTCCCGGCACACTCTCTGGACCATTCTCTCGGTGGCGTCGATCACATCGTCCACGTCCACGAAGGAGAGCTCCAGATCCACCTGGGTAAACTCCGGCTGCCGATCCGCCCGCAGATCCTCGTCCCGGAAGCACCGTGCAATCTGGAAATACCGGTCATACCCTGCGCACATGAGAAGCTGCTTGAACAGCTGGGGAGACTGGGGCAGGGCATAAAAGCTGCCCGGGTGGACCCGGCTGGGCACCAGATAGTCCCTGGCCCCCTCCGGCGTGGACTTGGTCAGCATGGGCGTCTCAATCTCCAAAAACCCCTCGCCGCTTAAAAAATCCCGGATGGTGCCCGTAATCTTGCTGCGCAGCATCAGATTCCTCTGCAGGTCCGGACGGCGCAGGTCCAGATACCGGTACTGCAGCCGCAGCTCCTCCTTGGTCTTGGATGCCTCCTCGATGGGGAAGGGGGGCGTAAGCGCCTCCGAAAGCACATACAGGGACTTTGCCCTCACCTCGATCTGGCCGGTGGCCAGATTTTCGTTGACCGCGCCGGCTCTTCTCTCCACTCTGCCCACAACGGCAATCACATATTCACTGCGGAGCCCCTCCGCCTTTGCAAAATTTTCCGGTCCGCAGTCCTTTTCCTCAAAAATCACCTGCAGAAGACCGGAGCGGTCTCTCAGATCCACAAAAATAATCCCGCCCTTGTTGCGCTGTCTGTGTACCCAGCCCATCAGGGTCACCTGCTGCCCCTCCTGCTCCAGACGCAGCTCACCGCATCTGCAGCTTCTCTTCAGCCCTTTCATCGACTCTGCCATTTTCTTCTCACAATCCTCTCCGCCCAGCCGGACCTTTTTGTATTCCTCTGACAATCCTTAAAATTTCAGGGACTCCCGATAAATTTCCACAAACTCCTGATACCCCTCCCGGGTCAGCTGCTCCTTCTGGAACTTCTTGTTCTTGATCATCCGGGCCACCAGCACCTGGGTCCCCTCCGCTCTGGCCGCCTGGGCCTTGGCGATCACCTCTCCCAGGGCCTGGCCCTCCACTCCCTTTTCGATCAGATAGGCCACCTTTTGGGGCTGAGAGGGCACCTGGAAGCCGCTCTCCGTCAGCAGCAGGATAATGCGCTCAAAGCCGATGGAAAATCCGCAGGCGGGCACATCGGTGCCGATAAATTTCCCCACCATTTTGTCGTACCGCCCGCCCCCGCCGCAGCTGATCCCCAGCTGGGGCATGGCAATCTCAAAGATGGTGCCCGTGTAGTAGGACATTCCTCTGACCAGGGTGGGATCAAAGACCATCTCAAAGGCGGCTGATCCCGCAGCCTCCACGCTCTCGATGATTTCCTCCAAATTCTTAGATACCTCCGGCTCCAGCACACCCTCCAGCGCCCTGGCCAGGCCTGCCACCCTCTCCCGGGCGCTTCCCTGGGCATTTTCCTGAAAAAGCCCCTCATAGAGCTCCACATACCGATCCACGGCCTCCCGGGCAAAGCCCGCCTCCGAAAGCTCCTGCCGCACTCCCTCCAGGCCGATCTTGTCTATCTTGTCCAGGATGATGAACACACTGTCATAGGATTCCTCCGGGAACCCGCTGTAGGCCGCCATGGCCTTCAGAATCCGCCGGTCATTGATGCGGATCTGGAAATTTTGGAAGCCCAGCCTGCCGAGGGTGGTAGTGGTGGCCAGTATCAGCTCAATCTCCGCCAGATTGGAGGGCTCCCCCAAAATATCGATATCGCACTGCATGAACTGACGGTAGCGTCCCCTCTGGGGGCGGTCCGCCCGCCACACATTCCCCATCTGCAGGGCCTTAAAGGGGGAGGGCAGCTGGGCGGCGTTGTTGGCATAAAACCGCACCAGGGGCACCGTCAGGTCATAGCGCAGCCCCCCGTCCACCACTTCCTCCTCTGTCTGGGCCTGGGCCACATTCAGCTTCTCGCCCCTCTTTAGGATCTTAAAGATCAGCTTCTCATTGTCCCCTCCCTGCCTGCTGGTCAGGTTGGCGATATGCTCCACACAGGGCGTCTCAATGGAGGTAAACCCAAATTTCCCGTAGGTCTCCTTGATGACCCCTATGGCATAGTCCCGGATCTGCATCTCCTGGGGCAGTATATCTTTCATGCCGGTAACCGGCTTCTTGCTCAGTGCCATACTCTCTCTCCTTGCCTTTTTCTGTCAACGTCTCAAACGCTGTGAATATCTTAAGGTCTTTTGAACCGTCTGTCAAGCCTTCCCCATATATCCAAGCGCATCATACTCTTCAACCATATTTTCCTCTGCAATCTTAAGATTTCCGTTGCGACGGGCGAAATCCTCTTTTATACCCATATATTCATTTGTGTTTTGAATTCTCGGGGGCGTTGACCTACAAACCACCCTTCCAAATATTCTTTTTTGACAATCCCACAAAGTTTGCAACTCTTTCTGATCCAAAGTGGCAGAAAGCTGCTTTAAGGCATGACGTATTTCTTTCCCCTTCAGTTCTACCAAAATGGCAGTGCCGGAATCTTTGATCAACAAAACATTGTCGCACTTATAGACCCTGCCCGCCTCAGGATTTGTTATAATCCCTTGATCTACAAAAAACTTTATAACTTCGTAACGCGGATTGATTTTACTTTGATTCAAAATGTATACTTTTCCATTCTCCTCACACTTAATCTGGGACCGACTGTCCAGGAAATCAATGCACTTTTTTTGCTGTGCATCACTGCGGCAAGGCGATTGACCAAGGGGTTGCTGATATGCATCCTCCTGTTCCCAGCTCTGATTTTGTTTCTTTTTCCCTTTTTGCTTTCCCCTCTCCACAGGTAGCGGCATATGCCGCGTCATCTCGAAGCATTCCTTTACCTTATCACAAATCATATCTCTTTCCCCTAATCCACCCTGTTATATAGGATCCTATCCATACGCTCGTTAATACTTTCCGATATTCCATCTATCTGCAACGCATCAATCAGTCCCCTTTCATTATTTACAATATCTTTAAGGCATCCCTGCTCAGCAGAAAGAAGATATGCCCCCACAGAACCGGGAATCAGCCTGAATTCTTTACGGATAACGGAGTTTTCTGCACTGGCTTTGCTTTCCCTTTCTCCGGAATAAATCAACAGATTAAAAGCCGTAAGCATATATGGACTGTGGGTGGTAATCACTACTTGACTGTTACTAGAATTTACAAGCAGCGCCGCCAACTGAGCTATTTTCTCCTGAGAATCCGGGAACAAGTGCGATTCGGGCTCCTCAAACACAAGAAAGGTTTTTTCATTTTTAAGGATTGCTAGGAAAATCATATTCAGCGCCCAAACAACCTCCTGCTGTCCCGACGAACTGAACATTAATTTCACCCAGTGTTCCTTATCATAAAACAATTTTTCCCCTTCCTTATCATAGACGTAATCTCCGCGTAATATATCATGAATCAGCTGACATGCCAAATTCACATCATGATTACGAATCTGTCCTTTTACCGTCTTTAAATAATTTTGCACGATTTCATCAAGCCGTGACCCAAAATTAGTGCGCACGTTTCGAATATATTGTGCAAATTCCTGTGAAATAAGATCCGTCTGGGATATATCTACTTCATTGTCCTGCTCCAAACGGTCATGCAACGAACCCCCTTTAGATAGTATTCCATCCGGCAAAACTGCCAACAGATTTCGTCCCGCGGGGATATATAGGAGCATAAAATCATCCCTAAAAATCTGCTGAATCATTTTTCTTGCGCTGGCCACAAAATTGGTTTGCTCCAGAAAACTGTCGGAAAATGACAGATCCTTATTCTTCTCCGCAACCTTTATCGCTTCCCGTATCATATTGCATATATCTTCTTTTAAAGAATCGCTGAATCCAAATTTTGCATATCGATCCTCATCTAAACTGATGGATACATATCTGTTTGTCTCCTTCTCATAATAATAGCGGATGCTGAAATTATCCATATGTTTTGTCGTGCCAAAATAGCCCAAAAAGGGACGGCGGATATATTTCAAAAAATTGACATAAGATTCATTAGTATAACGAGTCTCTGTATTGATGACATGGTTGAGATACTGGAGAAAATAATCTCTGATTTTCCTGCAGAAATATACTACCTTGATAAAGGTACTTTTCCCGGATGCCTGAGGACCGATCACCACCTCGAGATTTTTATTCAGATCTGTATTGATTTCTTTGATGGGTCCAAACTGCTTTATTTCAACATGGCGCATTGCCCATTCTCCTTTCTATGAATAGAAACTCAAAACCAATTATTTCCATTCTGTTTTGCAGAATGGAGATCATTTCCCCATATCCCCAAACAGCTTCCTCTTCCGCTCCAGCATCTCCTGAGGTCTGTCCATGTACAGGGAAACCTCCTTTAGGTTCTCGCTGCGCTCGATGAGCCCATCCGGGTGCACACGCTTGCTGATGGTTCCCGCCCCGCAGGCCACGATGGTCTGTTTCTCCTCCATAATCAGGATATTGTACAGCCCCTCCCTGCCCGGCCTGGCGTAGCCCACGTTCTCAAAATTGCCGGACATGTTCTTCTGGCGGTACAGATAGTAGGGGGCCATTCCCAGCTCCCGGGCGCCCTGCTCGGCGATCTCCATGGTCCGGTCCGTGTTCCGCAGGGCCTGCACCCCGTTCTCCAGGATCCACCTGCTCAGCCGGGAGGCCCGCTTGACGGCAAGGGAATGCACCGTAAGGCTCTCCGGCCCCAGGGCCTTCACCCGCTCCAGGGTGGCGGCCACATCCGCCTCCCCCTCTCCGGGCAGTCCCAGGATCAGATCCATATTGATATTGTCAAAGCCGAGAGACCGCGCCAGGCGAAATGCCTCCTCCACCTGCTCCACCGTGTGTCTCCTGCCGATCAGATCCAGGGTCTGCTGCTTCATGGTCTGGGGATTGATGGAGATGCGGCTGACCCCATAGCCCTTCAGGACTCCCAGCTTTTCCTCCGTGATGGAGTCCGCCCGGCCCGCCTCCACCGTAAATTCCCGGACCTGCCCCAAATCGAACCGCTCCCTCAGGGCCCCCAGCAGCCTCTCCAGCTGGCGGGGCTCCAGGGTGGTGGGGGTCCCTCCGCCTATGTAGACAGCAGTGGGGCTCTTGTGCGGCATCAGGGCCGCCGTTTCCTCCATCTCCCGGATCAGGCAGTCCAGATACCGGTCCACCTGTTCCCGATAGACGGCTATGGGATAGGAGGTGAAGGAGCAGTACAGACAGGTTGTGGGGCAGAAAGGGATCCCCAGATACAGGCTGTACCCCTGCCCGCAGTCAACCCCCGCCAAGAGCTCTCTCTCCCGGCGGGCGATCTCCACGCTCAGCTGTGCCTTCCGGGGGCTCACATAGTGCTCCCGGGCCAGATACCCGCAGATCTCATCCCCGGTTTTCCCTTCCTCCAGCATGCCGTAGGCAATCTTGGTGGGGCGGATCCCCGTCAGGTTCCCCCAGGGCAGGGAAGTCCCCAGTTCCTCACTCAGGGTGCGGTATAAAAAGCGCTTAAAGGCGTCCTTAAACTTCCCTTCCTCCGGCCGGTACTCCCAGCAAATGGGCCGCCCTAAGTAAACCAGCTCCGCTCCCGCCTCGCTGATATGAATCTCCAAGGACGGCGTCAGCTCCTGCCCGGCCTCCCCGGCGGATCCCCTCTCCCGGCGCCGGTCCCTCTCCATCTGCAGCCGCAGCTTTTCCAGGCCCTGGGGCGTCACCACCCGCACCTGCTCCCCCGGATAAAAGGATCGGACCAGGGCGTTCACATCGTATTCAAAGTTGGCCTGATCGATCAACGTGATAAACATTCTCTCTCCTTAGGCCCGGGCAACTACTCTTCCTGGGCCGCATAGGGGTTGCAGCGCCGCTCATGTCCTACGGTGGTGCTGTCCCCGTGACCGGGATAGACCTTGGTCTCGTCCGGCAGCACAAACAGCTTCTCCCGGATGGAGCGCACCAGGGCGCTCATGCTTCCCGTGGGGAAATCCGTTCTCCCCACCGAATCCGCAAAGAGGGTATCCCCGCTCACCAGAAAGCCCGGCTCCGCAAAGTAATAGCAGCAGCTTCCCCCGGTGTGGCCCGGAGTGGCAATCACCCGGAAGGTCATATCCGCCAGGGTCATCTCCTGGCCGTCGTGAAGGTACTCGTCCGGCTCCAGGGTATAGGGCCTTCCCGCCTGCTCTGACACATTGGCCCGGGCATTGCCGCACAGGAGCTTTTCCTCATCCAGGGCGTAAATCTTTGCCCCCGTGGCCTCCCGCAGTTCCTTAGATCCCCAGATATGGTCAAAATGGGCGTGGGTGAGCAGGATCGCCTCCACGGTAAAGCCGTTTTTCTGCATGGTCTGGGCGATCTGGGCCCCTCTGTCCGCCGGATCCACGAAAATGACCCTTCCCTCCCCCTCCCGGTAGAGGAAATAGCAGTTGGTCCCGTAGGATCCCATTACAATTCTTCCGATTTTAATCTCTCCCATCAGCCTGTGGTCCTCTCAATCTCTATCACGCTCTCAATCCCGCGTATTTTGTCTGTGATACGGTTCAGCTCCTCCCGGCCGGATATCTCAAAGGTGGTCTGGAGGGTGGCGATCCCCTGCTTGCTGGTCCTGGTATTCATGGAGAGGATATTGATGTTCTTCTCCGTCAGGGCCTTGGAGATATCCGCCAGCAGGCCGTTGCGGTTGTTGGCGATGATCTTGATCTCCGCCACATACTTTCCGCTTTCCTCCCGGGTCTCCGGCTCCTGCCACTCCGCGTCGATCAGCCGGGCCCGCTCCATCTCCGGGAGGCTGATCATATTGATGCAGTCCGTCCTGTGGATGGACACGCCCCTGCCTCTGGTGACGAAGCCCACGATCTCATCCCCGGGCACCGGAGAACAGCACTTGGAAAAGCGCACGGACAGATCCGCGATGCCCTTCACCACAATACCGCTCTTGGACCGCATGAGCACGGGCTTTGCCCCGTTCTCCCCGATGCTCTGGAGCACTTCCTCGTCGGTGATCTGCTCTCTGTGGTCCCGCTCGTAGAGCTCCTGCATCTTGTTGACGATCTGGCCCTCCTTTAGGGCGCCGTGTCCCACCGCCGCCAGCACCGATTCCCAGTCGTGGAAGCCGTACTTGCGCCTGACGGCCTCCCGGTACTCGGGCCTGTTTAAGTTGGCCTGATTTAAGGATTTTGTCTTACAGTAGTTAACCAGGAGCTCCCGCCCCTTCTGGATATTGTCCTCTTTCAGCTCGTTTTTAAACCACTGGTTGATCTTGTTCTTGGCCTGGGTGCTCTTGACCAGGTTCAGCCAGTCCCGGCTGGGCCCCTTGGAGTTCTGGGAGGTGATAATCTCCACCCGGTCCCCGTTCTGGATCTCGTACTCGATGGTCACCAGCCTGCCGTTTACCCGGGCCCCGATCATCCGGTTGCCCACCGCCGAGTGGATGCTGTAGGCAAAGTCGATGGGGGTGGAGCCTGCGGGGAGCGTCTTCACCTCCCCCTTGGGGGTAAAGCAGTACACACTGTCGGAGAACAGGTCCAGGTCGCTCTTTAACAGGTTTAAGAACTCCTTGTTGTCGGACATGTCCCGCTGCCACTCCAGGATCTGACGCAGCCAGACCAGCTTCTCCTCCTCCTGGGCCTCCACCTTTTTGCCGTCGGAGGCCTCCTTGTACTTCCAGTGAGCGGCGATCCCGTACTCCGCGGCCTTGTGCATCTCAAAGGTCCGGATCTGGATCTCAAAGGGCTGGCCGTTTTTGCCGATCAGAGTGGTGTGCAGGGACTGATACATATTGGGCTTGGGCATGGCGATATAGTCCTTGAACCGTCCGGGGATGGGCTTATACATCTCATGGATGACCCCCAGGGCCGCATAGCAGTCCTTCACCGTGTCCACAATGATCCGCACCGCGAACAGATCGTAGATCTGATCCAGGGTCTTGTTCTGGTTCACCATCTTCTTGTAGATGCTGAAAAAGTGCTTCACCCGTCCGTCCACCTGGGCCCGGATCCCCGCGTGCTCGATGTGATCCCGCACCTCGTCCACAATGCTCTGGATGTACGCCTCCCGCACGCTCTTGCGCAGGGCGATCTTATCCACCAGGTCATAATACACATCCGGCTGCAGGTACTTTAAGGACAGATCGTCCAGCTCCACCTTGATCCGGGAAATGCCCAGCCTCTGGGCAATGGGCGAGTAGATCTCCAGGGTCTCCTTGGCGATCCTCTGCTGGCTCTCGGGCTTTTGATACTTCAGGGTCCGCATGTTGTGGAGACGGTCCGCCAGCTTGATCAGAATGACCCGGATATCCTTGGCCATGGCCAGGAACATTTTCCGCAGGTTCTCCGCCTGCATCTCCAGCTTGGCGTCCCACTCCCCGCTCCCCTCCTGGGTCAGGGGCAGCTTTTCCAGCTTGGTCACTCCGTCCACCAAAAGGGCCACATCCTCCCCGAACTCCCGGACCAGATCCTCCTCCGTGAGCTTGGTGTCCTCCACCACATCGTGGAGAATGCCGGCCACTATGGTCTCCTTGTCCAGCTCCAGCTGGGCCAGGATGATGGCCACATTTAAGGGATGGATGATGTAGGGCTCTCCCGACTTGCGCCTCTGATCCCTGTGGGCCTCTCCGGCGATCCGATATGCCTTTTCAATCATGGTGATATCGTCGCTGGGATGGTATTTTTTCACACACTGAACCAGCTCCTGATACAGTTCCTCAGGGGCCAAAAATTCCCGCGACTGATTGATCTTTCCATCGTCAAAAATCACATCTTTTTCTTCCGTCATATCCTATAAGCCTCGATCCCTGTGTCTGTCCCGTCTTCCTTCCCATTTTGGAGCGTCCGCCGGCGGACTGCTCCCCCTGCTTCCCGGGATGGCAGACGGCGGGCTGCTCCCCCTGCTTCCCGGAATGGCAGATAACGAGCTGCTCCCTCCTATTTCCCGGGATAGCAGATGGCGGACTCCAGACGGTAGTCGGAAAGGAGCTTTCTCCCCTCCAGGCCCGCCAGCTCAATCAGCACCACAATGCCCACCACGACGCCGCCCAAGCTCTCGATCATCTCGATCATGGCCTTTGTGGTCCCGCCGGTGGCAATCAGGTCATCCACAATGAGGACCCTCTGCCCTGGCTGAATGCTGTCTTTGTGCATCTCGATGGTGGCCTGCCCGTATTCCAGGTCGTAGGTTTTCTCCACCGTCTCCCGGGGGAGCTTGCCCTTTTTGCGGATCAGCACAAAGGGCTTGTGATTGTTGTAGGCGATGGGCGTCCCAAAAATAAAGCCTCTGGACTCCGGCCCCACCACCACATCGTACTCCAGATCCGCCACCTTTTCCTGCATGGTGTCGATGGCCAGATGCAGGCCCTCCGCATCCTGCAGGACGCTGGTCACATCCCGGAAGATGATGCCCTTCTCCGGAAAATCCGGGATACTCTTCACATATTCCTCTAACGCTTTCATATGAACTCCTATCTGCATGGGATCCATGCCTCCTATGTATGCGCCGCCGGGCGCAGATAATCATAATTATTATAGTATCCTTTCGCCGGAAAGTCAAAATATTCCGGCGCCGGGGCAGACAAAAGTCCTGCAAAGTGCTACCCAAAGATGTTCCTCAGATCGTTGAAGAACACCAGCACCATAAGCCCCATGAAAAACAGCAGGCCTATGAAGTGCACCAGCCCCTCCTTCTCCGGCGGGATCGGCTTCCCCCTAAGCACCTCCAGCAGAAGGAATACCAGTCTTCCTCCGTCCAGGGCCGGCAGGGGCAGCAGATTCAAAATTCCCAGGTTGACGGTGAGCAGCAGAGTGATGTTCAGCATATTTAAGAGCACCGTCTCCCAGCCGTACTCCTTCGCCTGGGTGTAGGTCTTGCCCACCACGTTCACGGCGATACCCACCGGCCCGGCCACCTCATCCCGCTTCACCTGTCCCTTCAGCAGCAGCTGCAGACTGATATAGGTCTGCTTCACACAGTACCGGATCTCATACCAGGCGTACTTCAGCCGCCCGATCCCCTGGTCTGTCACCGCCTCCCCCAGATAGATGCCCAGCACATAACTTCCCGATTCCTGGCTGTAGGCGGGAGTGAGCCTCACCTCCTGCACCTGGCCGTCCCGCTCAAAGCGCACGCTGGCCTCCCTGCCGCCGTTGGCCCGGTTAAACAGAAGCAGTTCCTCATAGAGATATATCTTCTTCCCGTTCAGGGCAAGGATCCTGTCGCCCTCCTGAAGGCCCGCCTCCTGGGCGGCTCCCCCCTCCTCCACACCCGTCACCACAGGCAGCGTGATCTGCATCATCTGGACCATAATGACAGCGATAATCCCCCCCAGCAGGAAATTGAAAATGGGGCCCGCCAGAACGGTGGAGATCCTGGACCAGACATTGGCGCTGAGAAAGGATCCCCTGCTGTCCTCCCCCTCTGTCATCGCCAGCCCGTCCTCCCCCTCGAACATACAGGCCCCTCCCAGGGGAAGGAGCTTTAGGGAGTACTTGGTCTCCCCCTTCTCAAAGGACCACAGAGTGGGGCCCATACCCACGGCAAACTCCACCACATGGATCCCATTGGCCTTGGCCAACAGGAAATGCCCGAACTCATGGGAGATCACCACCACGCCGAATATCAGTAAAAATAAGATAAAAGTCACAATATCACTCAGCCTTTCTCAAACAGGACGCCGCTGATCACATATACCCTGCAAGTTCCTCGTAAACCGCCCTCTCCGTCTTCAGGATCTGCTCCACATCCGGATTCTCCACAAAGGGGATCCGGTCCATGGCTCCCTCGATCAGCTCCGGGATCTGCAGGTAGGAGATCTTCCTCTCCAGGAACAGGCCCACCGCCCTCTCATTGGCCGCGTTGTAGACTGTGGGAAGGTTTCCCCCCTTTTTTGCGGCCCTGTAGGCCAGCTTCAGCCCGTAAAAAGTCTCCGGATCAGGCCTCTCAAAGGTCATGCTGCCCAGCTCGAAGAAATCCACTCTTTTCCCGGCCATGGGCCTTCTGTCCGGATAAAAAAGCGCATACTGGATGGGCAGCTTCATATCCGGCATCCCCAGCTGGGCAATGACGGCCCCGTCCACATACTCTACCATGGAATGAATGATGCTCTGCGGATGAACCACCACCTGGATCCGGTCCAGTTCGGTCCCGAAGAGCCACCTGGCCTCCATCACCTCCAGCCCCTTGTTGACCAGAGTGGAAGAATCTACGGTGATCTTCCGGCCCATGCTCCAGTTGGGATGCCTCAGGGCGTCCTCCACCTGAACCTTCTCCAGCTCCCTGCGGCTCATCCCCCTGAAGGGGCCTCCCGAGGCCGTCAGCAGAATTTTGCTCACCCTCTCCTTCGGCTCCCCGTTCAGGGACTGGAAGATGGCGCTGTGCTCGCTGTCCACCGGGAGGATGGACACCCCGCAGCGCTCTGCCAGGGGCATGATGATATGCCCGGCGCAGACCAGGGTTTCCTTGTTGGCCAGGGCAATATCCTTGCCAGAGCGGATGGCCTCCAGGGTGGGCCTGATACCAATCATTCCCACAACGGCGGTGACTAATACCTCCGCCTGGGGCATGCCCGCGATCTCCAGAAGCCCCTCCATGCCGCAGAGCACCTTCACCGGCAGGTCCGAGACCCGAAGCCGCAGCTCCCGGGCCGCCCCGGGATCCCACATCGCCGCCAGCAGGGGGTGAAACTCCCTGATCTGGGCCTCCATCACATCCACCCGGGTTCCCGCCGCCAGGGCGGTCACCTGCAGATCCTCATTGTTCCTCACGATCTCAAGGGTCTGGGTGCCGATGGAACCCGTGGACCCCAATACTGCGATCCTCTTCATGGCAATTGTCCTCTACTTCAGAAAAAAGATTGTCAAAAAATAGATCATGGGCGCCGTCACGATCATGCTGTCAAACCGGTCCATGATCCCTCCGTGTCCGGGAATCAGCTTCCCATAATCCTTAATATTGTGGTTGCGCTTAATGGCGGAGGCCGCCAGGTCCCCCACCATGGACATCACCGCTCCCACCGCGCAGATGAACACAATAATCCACAGCACCGTCCGGTCCGCAATGGCCTTCTCCACCACCAGCCAGGCGTAAATCCCTCCCAGCAGGGCCGCCCCCAGCACACCCCCGATGCAGCCCTCCAGGGACTTTTTGGGGCTGAGCACAGGGAAGATTTTCTTCCTTCCTATGAGCATTCCCACGCAGTAGGCGCAGGTATCACACCCCCAGGAGCTGATCAGGATCAGCCAGACCATGTAAAAACCGTACTGTGCGGCGCGGGTCAGATACACGAAGGAGAGCATCACCGGGGCGTAGAGAAAGGCGAACACCGCTCCCATCACCTGACGGGCCTCATATCTGGGAAAGGTGATCACATAGAAGAACATCTCCCCCATGAACACCGCCACGATACAGGCCAGACGCACTGTGTCCGAGTTCCACAGGAAACTGCTCACATAGTACAGGACCACTCCCGCCATGCCGATGATCTCCAGGCCGTTCAGGGCCCCCTGCTTTGTGGAGGCATACAAAGCCTTCGTCAGCTCCCGGTAAGCCGCCAAAGAGATGAAAAGGAGGATGCCGGCCAGCCAAGGCCCCCCCATGATCATGGTAAAGAGCGCGATGGCCACCAGCACGATCCCGCTCGCCAATCTGGTCCTAAACATGGCTATCCCTCCTTTATCAGCCCGTATTTTCTGTCTCTATGATTATATGCCTCCACGGCTTTTTCCAATTCTTCCCTGGTAAAATCCGGCCAGGCCACCGGGGTGAAGTAAAACTCCGTGTAGGCCAGCTGCCACAGCAGGAAATTGGAGATCCGCTGCTCGTTGCAGGTGCGGATCAAGAGATCCGGCTCCGGGATGCCCGCCGTATCCAGGCAGGAGGAAATCACATCCTCCGTGATCTCCTGGGGATCCCTCTTTCCCTCCGCGGCCTCCCGGGCAAGCCTTCTCACCGCCCGGACGATCTCGTCCCGGCCTCCGTAATTGATTGCAATCTGAAAATGCAGACCGTCGTTATTTTTTGTGGCCTCCTCCAGCTCCAGGATACGGCTGCGGATGTCCTGGTCCAGCCGGGATTTTTCCCCCAGCACCCTGACGCACATCCGGTTTTTCTCCGCCGTCTTCAGGCAGGTCTTCATGTAGTTCCTCAGCAGCTTCATCAGAGCGTCCACCTCATCCTGGGGACGGTTCCAGTTCTCCGTGGAGAAGGCGTACACCGTCAGATACTGGATCCCCATGCGGTATGCTTCCTCGCAGATGGTCTCCACCGTCTTGGCCCCCTGGACATGGCCGTAATTGCGGGGCATTCCCTTGGCCCTGGCCCAGCGCCCGTTCCCGTCCAATATAATCGCCACATGCCTTGGCATCTTCCATTCCTTATCCATCCCGATCCTCTTTCCGAAGCCTCCCCTTCCTTGTTTATCCGGCAGTCAGAAGGGGCGGTCTTCGCCACCCCTCCCCTATCTTTGCGGCCCTCTGCCGGGCCGCCTGTTTTCAGTCTGCGCATCCCTGCCCTAGACGGTCATGATCTCCTTGGACTTGGCCTCCATCAGAGCATCCACGCTCTTGACATATTTGTCCGTCATCTTCTGGAGTTCGTCCCCCAGCTGCTTGATCTCGTCCTCGGAAATCTCCCCCTTGGCCAGCTTCTTGAAGGCGTCGTTCCCGTCCCGGCGGATATTGCGCACCGCCACCTTGGCTTCCTCCGCCTTCTTCTTCACATCCTTCACCAGATCCTTTCTGCGTTCCTCCGTCAGCTCCGGGAACACCAGGCGGATCACACTGCCGTCATTGGAGGGATTGATCCCCAGGTCCGAGGTGCGGATGGCCTTCTCGATCTCCTTGATCAGGGATTTCTCCCAGGGGGCAATCTGAATGATCCTGGCTTCGGGAATCGTGATATTGCCCACCTGCTGAATAGGGGTAGGCGTCCCGTAGTAGTTGACTCTCAGCTTGTCCAGCACATGAGGGTTGGCCCGGCCGGCCCGGATGGCCGCGTAGTCCGCCTCCAGATACTCGCAGGTCTTCTTCATCTTGTCCTCATACTGCTTTAATCTCTCATCCATTCCCATATCCTCCTTCTTTCATCTGCTTTAATCTACGGTAACCTTTGTACCGCTAAACTGTCCCTTCACAGCGTTCACAATACTGTTCTCCCCGTTCAGTCCGAACACCCGCATAGGCATCCGATTGTCCCTTGCCAGAATGGATGCCGTCATATCCACCACCTGGAGGTTTTTGGCGATCACCTCGTCTATGCTCACCTGGCTGTACTTTTTGGCAGCCGGATTGACCCGGGGATCCGAATCATACACCCCGTCGATGGACTTGGCCAGGAGAATCACCTCCGCGTCCACCTCCACGGCCCGCAGCACCACCCCCGTGTCTGTGGAGAAATAGGGATGTCCCGTCCCCCCCGCGAAGAACACTACCATATTCTTAGCAAAATACTTGTTGGCGCGGTCCTTGGAAAACAGCTTGGTAAAGGAGCCGCACTCAAAGGGCGTGAGCACATTGGTCATCATCCCCACCGAGCGGAAAATCTCCGACACATAGATGCAGTTCATCACCGTGGCCAGCATCCCGATCTGGTCCGCCTTGGTCCGGTCAATGTTCTCGCTGGAGCGCCCCCGCCAGAAATTGCCTCCGCCGATGACGATCCCCACCTGGATCCCGTCCTCCACCAGCTCCTTCACCTGCAGGGCTACCCGCCTGACCGTTTCCTCGTCAAAACCGAATTTCTTCTCTCCCGCCAGCGCCTCACCGCTCAGCTTCAGCAAAATTCTCTTCATACGCCACACCTTTCATAAGTCCTTGTTCTCTGTGCCGACCGTCAGCCAGCTGCTGACATATTCCTATCATACCATAGCTTGCCAAAGAAATAAACCAAAAAATTTGAATAAACCGCAGAAAAAGAGCCCCGAAGGGCCCCGGCGCCTGTGCAGATATGTCTCGCTCTGCAGGCGCCGCAGTCCCCCGGGGCCGGATTCCGGCACAGGCGGCACGGTTTACATTCGGTCAAGGGCCCTTCGCACTCCCAGCACAACGGGCGGAACCAGCAGGATATGGCAGATGATCCCCGGCACGGCATCCAGGAAGGCTCCCGCCATAAATGCCGCCAGCGTAAATCTGGGCCCTACCAGCATCCCCAGCACAAACCGGGCGATACCCCAGACCACCCGGCCCGCCAGCATAGCGCCGATCAGGGACAGATAGAGATAGGGGACCTTCTTGGGCAGCAGCCTGGCCAGCAGGCCGGACACAGCCCCGTATCCGGCCAGTTCAAAGCACATGGCCAGCCCGGTGGGCATGATCTGGGGCATCCCAAAGAGCAGGAAACGAAGCAGCGGGGCAATCAACCCCACAGCCAGCCCGTAGGGCCAGCCGCAGATCAGGCCGCACATCAGCACCGGAATATGCATTGGCGACAACGCCTTCCCGATCTGGGGAATTTGTCCCGTCAAAAAGGGCAGCAGCATGCACAGAGCCAGACATACCGCAGAAATACACATGTTTCGAATGTTCATCTTCACAGCAGACACCTCTTTCCCGTATGTTCCCACAAAAAAAGGCATCCTGTCCTTCTGGACACAGATACCTTCCCGGCAACATTCCTTCTATTTTTTTGTTCGCCGGGACTGCTCTCCTGCGTTTCCCCGGCAGTTGTTATGAAAAAAGGCTTCTGCCCCGCAGCCCGCTTCAGCTAAGCCTGAACTTAGATTACCACAGTTTAGGGTTGGCGTCAAGGGACTGGGATACACCTTTTCTGATTTCCCTTTTGATTTGATCTTCGCCTCACAAAATTTTGATTACCCTCCCTGCGTAGAGAGGCGGCCGCCTGAACCATTCAGGCAGCCGCCTCCTTGTAATCGCCAGCCCCACAGCATACGACGCTGTCACCAAAGTATCTATCAAGCATAAAATTCCATCGAATTCCCCAATCCACGAAAATTAAGCAATGATTTTCCCGCCCCGCCGGCGATTACAATCTATCGTTAATGATTCACGATAGCTTAGTTATTGGGATCTACGCAGGTGAAACCGCTGGTCTCGTTAGGACGCTCGTAGCTTACACCGTTTGACTTTAATGTTCCATAGTGAACACAAGACGCCTTGTAAACATCCCCAGCTTTCGCACCACTATATAAAATACCATGTCCATGGGACGCCTTGTTAGAATCCTCCCCTCCACCAGAAGTAATAACAGTCTTCCATCCATACCATTCCTGTTTGGAAATAACAATACTCTTTACCCCTACTACCGTAGCGACACCACTCATAACAGTATAAAACTCAGCTATTAATCCTGTACTATCAAAACTTAATACAATTGTCGCATCTATAATACCATCACTAGTCAGTGATACTGTACCATATGTAGCAACAAGTTCGGGATAATTTACCAATGAGCTTTCTCCGAATGAAATATTATCATATTCCTTAATATCGTATTCTTCCGCCATTCCTGTTATCCCTATGGCCTGAAATAATACAAGCATACTTAATACAGCGCACATTAATTTTTGTTTTGCTTTTCTCATTTGTACATACCAACCTTTCTCTTGTTTGATGAGAATTCCCCTTTATCCCTTACATTTATATATGTACACAAAATAAGAAAAGTCGCAAAAAATTATATATTTTCCACAAAATGATAACAAATCAATTCGACATCATCAATACTCAAATTGCCCATAATATAATATATCGCATTTTCTATATTAAAGGTAATTAAATAATTGGGTTCTTTATCATTCGTATATTCCTTGTAATAACTATAAACTACTCCGTCTTTCTCTCTCTCATAACAGAACTCCAACGGCCAATATGACTTTCGCTGTAAGGCTACTCTTTCTTCAGAAAAAATATTACATACTAAAATTAATTTCTTATCTTTCTCTCCATCAAAATACACTGTAATTTTTGTAAGTTCCACACCTGTTGTAACCTCGACTAACTCCAATTTCAATCCATACTTCTCTGTATCTATATTATCGATCAAATATTGATATTCTGCCGGTAAATCATCATAGCCATTATAAGATACACTATCGTATGAAATTTCAATTGGTTCTTCACTCGGTACAACCAACAACTCTTCCCCATCATCCCTATCCCCCAACTTCAAAAACCACCCTCCATCATTCAAAGCCATTGACACGCCGCCAACACCCAAAAACATCAAACACAGAGCAGCTGCGACGGCCGCCCAGGTCCTGCGAAGAACCCGATTTTTCCCGGACTTTCTCCTTTTCCCCGTTTCCGCCGGGATCTCCGTCCCCACAGCATCCGTTTCCGCCGGAACCTCCGTCCCCACAGCATCCGTCCTCGAGGATATATCCTCTGTTGCCAAAGCTCTGCCGGCCTCGGTCTCCCGGGCGGCTCTCTTAGCCCTTCCGCTCTCCAGGCTCCCCGCCGCTTTCTCCGGGGCCAGTTCCTCTGAAAATTCCTCCGTGGAATCTGTCCCGGCCTCAAAGGCATATCTCCCGGCCTTTTCCTCCAGCTCGCGCTCCCGGCAATAGGCCTGGAACCTCTCATAGGCGGCCTCCGCATCCGGCTTCTCCCAGTTGTCCCCATCCATTGCCTCCAGCAGCCTGCCGATGGCCTCCACCTCATCGGCGTCAAACTCCTCCTCGGAGGCCTCCGACATGTACCACCGCAGCCTCTCCTGCAAACTTTGGATCAGTTCGTCTCTGTTCTGATTTCCCTTCGTCATATTCTGTCATCCTTTTCTGATTTGGCCGGTCTTCCTGAGCCGGGTTCTCCCGCTTCTCCCCTTAGCCAACGGCTCCCCTCTGCCGGCTGACAGGTCAGACAATTCCCACTTCCCACGATCCACTCTTTTCCCAATCCGCCGCCCGGTCACCCGCCGGCCCTTCAGCCGGGCGGCTCCTTCATGGCCCTGCGCAGCTTCTGACGGATGCGGTACAGACGGTTTTTGATGGCGCTCTCCGTGGTATTCTCCGCGGCAGCCATATCCGCCTGTCCGAATCCCCTCACATAAAAATCATAGAACAGCCGCCTCTCCTCCCGGGAAAGACTGCTCTCCAAAAGCAGATGCAGCTCCGCCGCATTATAGCGTTCCTCCAGGCAGGGAAGAAATTCCTCGCACTCGCTCAGCTCCACGGTGGTGCGGTTCTGCGCCCGCCTCCGGTAATTTTTGACCTTGTTTTTCGCAACATCCACCAGCCATCCCACCGGCTTCGGATGATTCCGCAGCATATCCGCACTGCACAGCGCCTCATAAAAGGTATCCTGAACAATGTCCTCTGCCAGGGTCCTGCTCTCCACCACCCTGCAGATCAGGTTTACCAGGAATCCATACTGCTGTACGTACAGTTCCCGGATCAATCTCTCGGCCTCAATATTATCTCCAGCCCTTGTCCCTTCGTCTCCCGATATCATCTGTAAGTCGAACCCACTCTTTCCTCTTTAGTCTATCTCCGGATCCAGCGATTCAAAGATTTTATCGCTGAAAAAATCCACAATCGAGATCTCCAGGCCGTTGCAGATCTTGGCGATGGTCACAATGCCTGTGTTCCGGCTGTTCCCATAGAGAATATTTTTGAGAGTGGACGGCGCCACCGCCGAGAGAGTCGCCAGAGCGTTCACTGTGATATTTCTCTCACGGCACAGTCCCAAAATACGTCTCACTACCGCCTGCTCAGCCTTCATTTTGTACTCCTTCTCTACCAGCAAGACTCCGTCTGACGGCGGAGTCTTACAGATAGTCCATTTATGGTCCTTTTAGGATAGTACAAAATGTCATAAGACATTGCCGGCCATATATGGCCGATTTCATGGAAGGTGAAGCGCCCTTGGGCCTGTCACTGTCTATTTTATTGATTCTCCTCCTTGTTCTCCCTCACTTTCCTCTTTTTGAGGCGGGGCAGAATTCTCACCCCCGCAAACACCAGCACACTGAGCGCACTGATCCACACACCCGCCTGCTGCCCGTAAGGCCGATAGGAGAGGGAGATCTCGTATTCTCCCGGCTCCAGATCCAGGGCCATAAAGCACTCCCCAAAGAGCGCAGGCTCCCTTCTCTGCCCGTTCACCAGCACCTGCCAGCCCATCTCATAGGGTACGGAGAGGATCAGACGCCCCGCCTCATCCAGAGTCAGCCTGCCCTGGATGTGAGAGCTGTCATAGCTCACCTCCCGCAGATGCTGCCGGGAAAGCCTTTCAACGGCCTGGGCCAGAGTCTTCTCATCCATGGTGTATGCCTCCAGCTGTATCTTCCTGGTATCGTCCCCGTCGTCGGCGTTGGCAAATCTTACCTGCTGCCCTTCCTTCAGATATCCCACATACAGGATAGAGCCCACCTTCAGATCCGTGTAGCTTCTGGTTCCAAAGCTCCCATCCGCGTCGATCTTGGCAGTGCCGGACTGGCTCACCAGCATATAATAATACCCGTCGGCGCCGGCGGTCAGCTTCACATCGTCCCCATCCTGGGAGCATTGAGCCTTCCGGAACAGGGCCGATTCCACCCCAAGGCCTTCCACCAGCTCATTCTGAAGCCGGAAGGGGCTGTTCTGATAACCCTCCGGCAGATCGAAGCCCGCCGGGGCCACATAGCCAAAGGGCAGCGTGTAGCTGCACTCATAGAGCCGGACATTCCCCCTGGTGTCTGCCAGGGTGTACAGACCGTTCTCCTGACTGGGCGGATCCTCCTTTCCGCTCACTTCCTCAAACAAATAATTCACATTCAGGAGGGCCGAGGTCAGGCCGGTGGCCCCGTCATAGCAGTAGTATACCTTGCTGTGGCGCATTCCCAGCCTCTCATAGAGGTCCGCCACAGAGGAATTCATGGTGGAGGAAAAGAGAGAGGCTGTGGGATATCCCGCCAGGGTCCCGTCGTTCTTGGTCTTGCGGGCAAATTTTTCCACCCGGAAAAAGCCCTCCTGCTTCTGCTGTGCCTGGGCGTACAGCTCCGCATAGTTTGGCAGCTCATCCAGGTAGGCGGCCCGCCCCGTGGTTCCCACGCTGGTTACCGCGGTGTTGATCGCAAGCTCCAGCACCGCCAGCAGAAGGGCCGCCCCTCCCAGCGCCCTTCTCCACTCCCTGGAGGAACGGGTCCTGTAGAAATACAGAAGGATTGCATAGAGGGTCACAAACACCACGTTCCCCAGCACAAGCCCCGGGGAGAAATCCTCATTGTCCACAAACTTTTCGCAGAAGAGCAAAAACACTGTCCCCGCCAGATATCCGGTAAGGATCTGCCGCTTTTCCAGCTCCCGGATATGCAGGAAGGAATCGCAGCACATGGTCAGCACCAGCAGGATATAGATGTAGGACTGGCGGGCCGGCAGAGAATCCGGATAGTTCATGCCGTGCCAGAGCACATCCAGTATGTTGGTGGAAAAGCTGGCCAGAAAGATTCCCGCCAGCAGAAGACCTCCAAAGCGCCTGCGCATCGGGATTCCCGGATTGACCGCAAAAAGAGGGATCAGCAGAAATACCGGCGTGCCGCAGTAGATATTGGGCCAGTGCTCCAGCCCTCTCTCGGTGAACACCCCCATGCAGTGCCTGGCGAGCTCATCCAAAATGGGAAAATAGCTCTCCAGCTTGGTGGGAAGGTAGCTGTATCCAAAGTCCGTCACCAGGATGGCGCAGACCTCCGGCACCAGCAGAATGGCCGCCATTCCCCCCGCCAGGACAGAGTAAAAGAGGAAGCGCAGAACCGTCTGCATATCTCCCCTCTCGGAGATGAGAAGCACCAGAAAATAGAGCACCAGATAGATGCAGATCATGATGGAAAGATAGTAGTTGGTGAAAATAGACAGGGCCAGGGTCACACAGTAGAGGGTGCATTTCCCCTCCTTCACCAGGCACTCCAGCCCCAGCACGATCAGGGGCAGCAGCACCACGCAGTCCAGCCACATAATGTTCCAGTTATAGGCCGCCAGAAAGCCGGACAGGGCATAAAAGCAGGCAAACAGCACGGCTGCGGGGCTCTCGGACGCGAAATGTCTTCTTAAATACAGGCAGCAGGTCAGACCGCACAGCCCAATCTTAAAGATCACCAGATAGCTCATAAACTCCATGAGGAAGGACCTGGGCACCAGAAATGCCAGCCAGTGGAAGGGGCTGGCCAGATAATACACGTACAGGGCCAGAAAATTGGAGCCCAGCCCCACCTTCCAGGAATAGGCAAGGCTCTCCCCGGCCCGCACCTTGTCCACAAACTCTGTGAAAAAGGGCATATACTGGTGATACATATCGGAGAACAGAAAGCTCCGGTCTCCAAAGGGGAAGATACTGTTTGCGATGAACAGGGCAAACATAACGGCCGCCGGGACGGCAAAAGCCCCCGCCAGGCAAAGTCTGTTTGGCCATTTTCTTTTCATGATCTGTACAACCTCTCTGTGTCAGGATTTTCAAACATTCAGGCGCCCTGGAAATCAGCCGGGGTCAGGCGTCTGCTCTCCCCGGCCTTCAGCTGCAGGGGAATGCTCTTATCCCCCAGGCGGATCCGGATCTCCAGGTCCCGAAGGGCTGTTATGACGCACTGCTCCAGCCTTCCCTCACGCCAGGACAGATCCGCTTCCCCGCCCCCCTTGATCCGAATCCCCCGGATCCGGCCGGCCGGCCAGGCGGCCGGCAGCGCGGGCAGAAGCACCACTCTCTCCCGAGTGCTCTGGATCAGCATCTCGGCCATGGCGGCGGCCGCTCCAAAATTGCCGTCTATCTGGAAGGGGGGATGCCTGTCAAACAGATTGGGATAGGTGGACTGGGCAAACAGCTGAAGGAGGTTGCGGTATGCCGCCTCCCCGTCCCAGAGCTTGGCGTAATGGTTGATGATCCAGGCCCTGCTCCAGCCGGTGTGGCCGCCCCCGTGGGACAGGCGCTCCTCCAGAGTCCTCCGGGCGGCAGCCGCAAGCTGGGGGGTGCCGTCCATGGTAATCTGCTCCGACGGGTGCAGGCCGTACAGATGGGAAATATGCCGGTGGCCCGGCTCCAGCTCCCTGTAATCCTCCTGCCACTCCAGGATGGTGCCGCGCTCACTGATCCGGGTGGGGATCAGCTTTTCTCTGGCCCTGCCCACCTGGCGGATAAACTCTTCCGTATCCTCTATCCCCGCCTCCTTCATCTTTGCCCGGACTTCCTCCAGACGTCCCTGCTCCTTCAGGATCCGGGCCGCCTGGATGCACTGGGTAAACAGATCCCGCAGGATCTGATTGTCCATGGTGACCCCATACCCGTTGGCTCCCATCTCCCCCGAGGGCAGAATATAGGTGTTCTCCGGGGAAACGGAGGGACAGGTCACCAGATAGCCGTCCTTCTCCACCAGAAAGTCCAGAAAGAACAGGGCCGCCTCACACATCACCGGAAAATATTCCGCCAGGAATTCCCCGTCCACGGTGTACTCATAGTGGGTCCACAGGTGGGTGCACAGCCAGGCCGCTCCCATGACCCAGTAGGTGCCCGGGATCCACAGATCCTGAGGCGCCGTGTCCCCGTGGATATCCGTGTTGTGGTGGCAGACAAAGCCCCGGCAGCCGTACATCTCCCTGGCGGTGCGCCTGCCGTTTGGCACCATCTTCTTCAGCAGGTCAAAGAGAGGCATGTGGCACTCCGGCAGGGCGCAGCACTCCGCCGGCCAGTAGTTCATCTCCGTGTTGATATTGACCGTATACTTGCAGTCCCAGGGGGGCGTCATATCCTTGTTCCAGAGCCCCTGCAGGGTGGCGGGCAGGCCTCCCTCCCGGCTGCAGGAGATGAGCAGATATCTGCCGTAGTCAAAGTACAGGGCGGACAGGCCCGCATCCGCCCCTTCCTCCTTGGCCCTCTTCACTCTCTCCCAGGTGGAAAGGTCCTCAAAGGCCCTCTCCCCCTCCAGCGAAAAGGAAACCCTGTCAAAGAGCGCCCGGTAGTCGGCCTCATGCCGGGCCAGGAGTTCCTCCCAGCTCTTCTCCCAGACCGCCGCGAAACGTCTGTCCAGGGCCTCCCGGAGCATTCTCTGAAGGCAGAAGGCCATCACTCTCTCCTCCTTCTCCAGGGATGAGAGGCCACCATCCTGCACCTGGGCCCTGGCTGCCTCCCCGTACTCTCTGTACGCCCTCTCCTTGTCCTCCTTTGTGTAGTGGTAAGTGGTATCTGCGGAGAAATAGAGGATCGCCTGATCCGCCCCCTCCACCACAATCCGCTCCCCGATCACCTCCAGGGAGCCGCCAAAGATCCTGACCCGCAGCTTTGCCGCAAACTCATAGCCGCCCCGGCCCAGATCGCCGTAAAGACAGATCTCATCCGGCCCGCTTTTTCCGCATCCCTCGTAGAAATGCCATCTCTCCAGCCCCGCCCAGAAGCTGACGGCCCCCGGCCGGTCCGCCTGAAAGCGCAGGATCATGCAGTCCGCCGGATGGGACACAAAGCACTCCCGCAGGCAGGATACGCCCTGCGCCCGGTAACTCACCCGGCACAGGGCCCGGGTAAGATCCAGCTCCCTGCAATAGTCCTCCACCTCTCCCGCGGGCGGCATGCCAATAGTGATATCTCCCAGCGTCTGGTAGGGGTGCATCCCGTTGGGGCACCCGGACATGGCGAGCCACATCAAGTGCTCCGCCCTCCGGATCTCCCCCGCGAAGATCAGCCTGCGGATCTCCGGCAGCTGCTCCCTCATGCTGGGGTTATTCCGATTCATGGGCCCCCCGAACCACATGCTCTCCTCGTTCACCTGAATATGCTCGTTCTCCACATCCCCGTACACCATGGCGCCCAGGCGCCCGTTTCCCAGAGGAAGCGCTTCCTCCCACTCCTTCGCGGGAGCTTCGTACCACAATCTGCTCATACCGGCCTCTTTCCGCGGCCTGCGCCGCATATTGTCTTTATTGTACTCCTTTTTTGAATCCGATTGCTGTCAAAAGGGAAAACGCCGCATATAGTATTAGGAAGCCCCTCCCATGTTCCACAGAAAGGAGTCCCTCCAACCATGCTGATCGGTATCGCAGGCCGTCCCAAGGACACCCTCCGCTATGAGCAGTTCCTCGCACGCTGCGGCGTCCCCCACACGGCCACCCTGGAATCCTCCGTCCTTTCCACCTGCACCGCCCTGCTCTTTCCCGGAGGCGGCGACATCACCCCCGCCTTCTTCGGCGAACGCTGCGCCGGCTCCCAGGACATAGACACAGAGCTGGACATCCTTCAGCTCCAGGCCTTCTCCCTGGCCCTTGGGCTGGGTCTCCCCATCCTGGGCATCTGCAAGGGCATGCAGCTGATCAACGTGGCCCTGGGCGGCACCGTTGTGCAGGATATGCCCACCGCCCAATATCACCGCTGGAGGGGGCAGGATCAGTACCACGACACCTGTATCGCCCCATCCAGCTTTCTCTTCCGTCTTTACGGGGCCGCCGCCTATGTAAACAGCGCCCACCATCAGTCCATCGGCCGTCCCGGCAGGGATTTGATCCCCGTCCAGTGGTGTACCCTGGATCAAAGCGTGGAGGCTCTCTGCCACCGCACCCTGCCCATCATAGGCGTCCAGTGGCACCCGGAGCGCCTGGACGCCTCCCGCACCACCGTCAGCGGGGAGTCTCTCCTTAAGTATTTTTTGTCTCTGGCCTGACTCTCTTTGCCGCGATCTCCTGCCTGGCCCGCAGTCTGGCAATCTCAAAAAAGGATTTGATGATCTCCCTGAGCATCTGGGCGGTCTGACCGTCCACCTCCTTCAGGGCGGCCACCACCGCGTTCATGCTCTTCCTCCAGTCCGCGGTAAACTCAATCAGCGTCTGGGCCTGGGAGGCAGAGATCACATGATAGAGCGTATCCACAAAGGTTTTGAGCTGCTCCTGGTTCAGGGACAGGATCCACTCATTTAAGGCGCCGTCCAGGAATTTGCGGCTCTCATAGATATCCGGCACATAGCGGAAATGTCCATCCTCTATCAGCCAGGTAAAGGGATCGTGCTGAGCCAGGCCGAAGGTCCTGCTCTCCACCACCTGGTAAGGGATATCCTTCTCAAAAATCATGCCCACCAGGGAGGAATGGGGCAGGATCTTTACAGTCCGGTCCGCCACCTTCTCATAGTGACACTCCCGCAGCACCTCAGGCCGAAAGCCGGGCCCGTCCATGCTGTACACCTTCAGGATCCGCTCCTGCACGTAGGGGGCACAGTTCATGGCGGCAAACACAGCCAGGTTCCCACCCTTGGAATGTCCCCCGATATAGAAGGGATTCTCCAGCCGTCCGGTAACCATGTTCAGATATTTCACACTGTACGACTGCCCCGGCACAGGGGAGAGGAAGGCCATGTTGAAATCCTCCTTCCAGCCTATGATGGTCTCATCGGTTCCCCGGTAAGCGATATACAGCGTCCCGTCCCCCAGCAGGAAGGTGATGGCGGAAAACTGGGTCTCCCACTCGTCCTCCACGATATTGATATAACAGTTCAGCCGGAGCTGCCGGTATCTGCGGCTGGCAAGCATGGCCTCAAAGAGGGCCCTGTTGTTCTTCTCAAAGCGCTCATCCGCGAAAAGCTTCTCATAATCCGGATGGGCCGCCACCTCCCGGAGAGAGACCGATCTGCGGTTTTCCCTCACTCCCGGCACGATGCCGTCAAATTTCAGATAGGAAAGCTGACACAGCACCAGAGAGTCCACATCGTTCATAGGCTCCTGCTCCAGGGTGTATCTTCCGTACTCCTTCACATAATCGATGACCGTCCCCGCCATCACTGTCCCTCCCCTTCAGGCTTCCCCGCGCCCTGATCCGGATCCTCCCCGTAGATCACCTGCCGCAGGTACTCTTTATTCTTCTCAAAATCCACCTCCAGCACCGCCATATCCCGGATGCGCGCGTTCTGGTAGGTCCCCTCCAGAGGAATACTGGCCTGAACCACGTCGTAGCCGATAATCCTGGCGGCCTGCAGGCTTAGGGAATACAGCTCGGACTTGCTGATGTTCATGGTCAGATTCGGCAGGATCCCGTCCAGCAGCCCGGGCAGATCCTTCAGCAGGGAGGCGGGCAGCTGATCCATGACCGCCTGCAGCACCTTCCGCTGCCGCTCCGTTCTGGCAAAGTCCGTGCCAATCTTGCGGTTTCTGGTGTAGGCCAGCGCCTGAGGGCCGTTCAGATGGAGCAGCCCGCTGGCGGTCTCGTCCAGATAGTCGGTCCCCACGGGCCTATCCTCCAGTATATTGTACTCCACCAGATAGGCGTTCACCCACTGGACTTCCTCATTCGTCAGCTCCAGGTCCACCCCGCCCACCGCGTCGATCAGGCTGGCAAATGCCTGGAAGTTCACCTGCACATACCGGTTGACCCGGATGTCGAAATTCTTCTCGATGGTCTCCAGCAGAAGGGGGGCGCCCCCGAAGGAGTAAGCTGCGTTGAGCCGGTTCCCCTCATGTCCCGGGATATCCACATAGATATCCCGCAGCAGGGAGGTCAGGTAGATTTTTTTGGTCCTGCTGCTGATTGACACAAGGATCATGGCGTCTGACCGGCCGTCCTCCCCGTTCTCCCGGGAATCATTTCCGATCAGGAGGATATTGATAACGCCGTCCTCCTCCTCCAGAGGTTCCTCAGCCAGGGTCTGCGCCTGCTCATAGTTTACCCTGCTGTAGACATGCTCTATCATATAGTACCAGATTCCGAGGACAATGGCGGTCAAAAGCAGCACCGTCAGCACAAGCTTCCTCAGAATATGGCGTTTTTTCTTTTTCTTCTGTTTCCCCATAGGTATAACCCGCCTTTCTTCCCCGGTATTCCATTATATTTCCATCCCCCTGAAGATGCAATGCGGTTTATAAAGAATTAAGCGAATCTTCATAAAATCGCCGGAAAAGAAGGACCGGTTCAAGACGCCGGTCCCTCCTGCTTTTCTATTTTATGAGCGGGCTGCCCCTTCCGGCCCTCCCTCAGCACTTGATCTCCAGATATCCCAGGAGCTTGCTCATATCGTACTCCTCCAGCACCCCCAGGTTGGAGTCGTAGAACTTTCCGTCGTAATGGATCAGATAGTGGCAGTAGCGCCCCATCTTCTCCATCATAATGCAGCACTTGGGCAGCACGGCGGGCTTCCCCTCGGTATATACAATGATATCCGGGTGGTCAATACCGTAATAATTCAGGGCGGAAATCATCCTTCCCATGGTGGCCTGCCACTCCCGGCAGTCCATGACGCTGATCACCTCGGCTATGGTCACCCCCGCCAGCATGGCCACACATGCCTGCCCGCACAGGCCGTCCTGGGGCTGCCGGATCACCTGCATGCTGTCGATTTTCCGCACGGGGTTCTCAAAGCTGTAGGGGCTGTTCTGGTCCATCTTGATCAGGCTTCCGTTCACATGGAGCAGGATCTTGTGGGGCTCTCCCAGCTCCACCTGCACCGGGGCGTCGCTGCTCAAATGGATCTCATATTTTCCCTTCTCCAGGGGCTGCAGCTCGCAGTCGATGATCGTGTTGTCCAGCACCAGGTCCGCTAGGATCACATCCCTCTGGCGGCATACCTCCCAAATGTTGAAGGGAATGCGGATCACATAGCCGCTCTCTCCCTTTTCCACCGTGGATTCAAAAAAATATCTCATAGTACTCTCCATTCCTTTTTTATGTTTTTGATACCTGTCCTTATTGTAGCAAATTCTGTCTTCCCTGCCAACGGATTGTGTAAAAAAACAAGAAAAGCCTCACCTTGCGGCGCGCACCTGGGAGGGGGAAAGCCCATAGTGCTTTTTGAAGAGCTTGCTGAAGTGATAGGCGTCCTCGTAGCCCACCGCCGCCGCCACCTGCTGAACGCTCAGGCTCCTGTCGCTCTCCAGAATCTCCCTGGCCTTCTCCAGGCGGATCTTGATCAGATGATGGATGGGGGTATCCCCCGTTTCACTCTTGAAAATCCGGGAGATATAAAAGGGGCTCAGGTACATATTGCCGGCAATGGAATCCAGGGAGATCTTCTCGCTATAGTGATCCTCAAAGTAGCTGACGATCTGCTCCACCACATACTGGCGGTTCACGGACTCAAAGGACTGTCCCTCCCTGCGGGCCACAGGCTGGACCGTCTCCCGCAGGATGAGCACCAAAATCTGCATCAGATACGCCTTCAGCATAAAGTATCTGCCCTCCCGCATGGCGGACTTCTCCGCGTCCATGGAGGAACAGATCCTGAAAAGCCGCTGCTTGAGCTCCCCTGCGGTGTGCAGGATCATCCTTCCCTCCGGCAGCGGCACACAGTTGGGCTCCAGGGCGTGAAACTGGACGTCGGAGAAACCGATAAAAAACTCCGTGGCCGGCTGATCCCCATCCCCCGCCAGGGCCTGGTGCATGGTGCCGGGGTTCAGGATCAGCAGATCTCCCTCCCGTATGGGATAAATCTCGCCGTTGATCCGATATCTCCCCTGGCCGGAGAGCACATAGGCCAGCTCCGGATAGTCGTGGCTGTGATACTTTTTCTCCTCCCGGTATCTGGTCCCCTTCCAGGTGAAGAGAAAGGTTGGGTTCAGGTTCTCTATCATTTGTTGGTCCATGGGATGTCCTTTCGCTGCGCCGCCTGATTAACCGTCACCTTCATTGTAAACTTTCTCCCCGGAAAAGTAAATCACTTTTGCAAAAAGTCACATCTAAGGTGCAAGAAATGACATTTTCTTTTATATCGGTACGGATAAAATGGTGAATGATACCCGGGGCGCCCAATCCGCGGGCCTTTTGGCCCCATGAAGGATTTGTGCCGGAGCGCCGCAAATTCTCATCGCCCCGTCGCGCAAAGCGCTCCGGAATGGAGATTGGCATGAAAAAGATGACACCCATGAGGTGGTTCCTTGGTTTCCTGAAAAAATACGCAGGGCTCATCGCCCTGGGACTGTTTCTGACCACCATCCTGGCAGGGCTCTCCCTGGTAAACCCCTATATTTCCGGCATCATTGTGGACGATGTGGTCCAGGGAGGACAGTACGGACTGCTGCCGAAGCTGATCGCCTGCCTGCTGGGGGTGACCCTGCTCAGCGGGCTGCTGCGCTTTACCTTCCAGATCATCTTTGAGATCTCCTCCCAGGGGACCCTCTACGACATGCGGGATAAGGTGTACCGCAAGCTCCTGGAGGAAGATTTTTCCTTCTATAATAAGAAGCGCACCGGCGATCTCATGAGCCGCCAGACGGGAGATATGGACGCCATCCGCTACTTTGTGGCCTTCTCCATCTATGTGGTGTACCAGAATGTGCTCATGTTCCTGTTCGCCCTGCTGATGATCTTTACCGTCAACACCAAGCTGGCCCTGTGCATGCTGGTGGTGCTCCCCTTCACAGCCGCCACCACTGTCTTCCAGGCCAAGGCCGTGCGGCCGGCCTTCCGCCGCAACCGGGAGTGCTTCTCCTCCCTGAACGCCTTCGTCCAGGAGAACGTCAGCGGCAACCGGGTGGTGAAGGCCTACGCCAAGGAGGACTACGAGATTGAGAAGTTCAATGTGGAGAACGACAAATACCGGGACGCCCAGATCTCCGCATCCAAGGTCTGGATGAAATTCGTCCCCATCTTTGAACTCCTGGCCCAGATGCTGACCATCGTGCTGATGCTCTACGGGGGCTACATGGTGGTAGCCGGGGAAATCTCCTTAGGAGACCTGGTGCGGGTCAACGGATATCTGTGGATGCTCAACAATCCCCTGCGCATGGCGGGCTGGTGGGTGAACGATATCCAGAACTTTATCACCTCCGTGGAAAAGATCTACACCACCTACAGCGAGGAACCCCACGTGCGCACACCCCGCACCGGGGGCATCAAAACCCATCTGAAGGGGGACGTGGAGTTTCGGAACGTGTCCTACCGGGCGGACGACGAGGATATTGTCATGGACGTGAGCTTTACGGTAAAGGCCGGCCAGACGGTGGGCATCATCGGCTCCACCGGCTCCGGCAAGTCCACCCTGATGAACCTTCTGTGCCGGTTCTATGACGTCACCTCCGGCCAGGTGTTGGTGGACGGCCAGGATGTGCGCCGGCACGATCTGTACAATCTGCGGGACAACATCGGCATGGCCATGCAGGACGTGTTCCTCTTCTCCGACACCATAGAGGGCAACATCGCCTACGGCCGGCCCAACTGCAGCTTTGAGGATGTGAAGCGGGCCGCCATCATGGCGGACGCCAACCACTTTATCATGGCCATGCCGGACGGGTACGATACCATCGTAGGCGAGCGGGGCGTGGGCCTCTCCGGCGGCCAGAAGCAGCGCATCTCCCTGGCCAGGGCCCTGCTCAAGGATCCGGCCATCCTGATTTTGGACGACACCACCTCCGCCGTGGACATGGAGACGGAGAGCTACATACAAAAGCAGTTGAAGACCATCGAAAAGGACTGCACCAAGTTCATCATCGCCTACCGGATCTCCTCCATCAAGGACGCGGACCTGATCCTGGTCATGGACGGCGGGCGCATCATCGAGCAGGGCACTCACAGCTCCCTGGTGGCCCAGGGAGGGTATTACGCCAGCACCTTCCGCAGCCAGTACGGTGAGATCCCCTCCGAAATCCTGCCCGGGAAAGGAGCCTGAAGACTATGGCACGAAACAAATACGACGTAGACGAGATTTTAGAGGACAGCTTTGACGTAAGCCAGCTGAAGCGCCTGGCGGGCTACATCACCCCCTACAAGAAAAAGATGGCCACGGTCATCGTCCTGCTGCTGAGCTCCTCCGCCCTGACCATGATGATCCCCATCTTCTTTCAGCGGATCATGGATATTTATATCCCCAACAAGGATATGCGGGGGATCGCCCTGACCAGCCTGCTAACCCTTCTCATCGCCCTGTACACGGCGGTGAGCCTGCGCTTTAAAATCAAAAATATGAGCGTCATCGGCCAGAGCATCATCCACGCCATCCGCTCCGACATCTTCACCCACCTGCAGGAGCTGCCCTTCTCCTACTACGACGACCGGCCCCACGGCAAGATCCAGGTGCGGGTGGTGAACTATGTAAACAGCCTGAGCGATCTGCTCTCCAACGGTATCGTGAACACCATCACGGATCTGTGCAATCTGGTGTTTATCGTGCTGTTCATGCTTTTGTGCGACGTGCGGCTCACCCTGGTGTGCCTGTGCGGCCTGCCCGTGCTGGCCGCCTTCGTGGTGTTCATCAAGAGAAAGCAGCGCCGGGCCTGGCAGATCCAGTCCAACAAGCAGTCCAACCTGAACGCCTACATTGCGGAGAGCATCAACGGGATCCGGGTGACCCAGTCCTTTGTGCGGGAGAACGAGAACACCCATATTTTCAACCGCCTCAGCCAGGGCTACCGCAGCTCCTGGATGCGGGCCATCACCTTAAACTTCACCATGGGCCCCTGCGTGGATATGATCTCCGCAGTCACCTCCGCCTTCGTCTATGTGCTGGGAATCCGCATGATCCTGGCCCCGGACATCCCCCTGACGGTGGGCGTGCTGATCGCCTTCACCTCCTACATCGGGCGGTTCTGGACCCCCATCAACACCCTGGCCAGCTTCTACAACAGCCTGCTGACCGCCATCTCCTACCTGGAGCGCATCTTTGAGACCATCGACGAGCCGGTGCTGGTGAAGGACGCGCCGGGCGCCGTCCCCATGCCTCCCATCCAGGGCAAGGTGGAGTTCCAGAACGTGAGCTTCGGCTATGAGGAGGGCCAGCAGGTGCTGGACAACATCAATTTCACCGCCAATGTGGGCGACTCCTACGCCATCGTAGGCCCCACCGGGGCTGGCAAATCCACCATCGTGAACCTGATCAGCCGCTTTTACAACGTGGGATCCGGCCGGATCCTCATCGACGGCGTGGACATCTCCACCGTGACCATCCACTCCCTGCGCAGCCAGATGGGGGTCATGATGCAGGACAGCTTTATCTTCTCGGGCACCATCATGGACAATATCCGCTACGGCAACCGGACCGCCACGGACGAACAGGTCATAGAGGCGGCCAAAACCGTCTGCGCCCACGATTTCATCATGTCCATGGAGAACGGCTACTACACGGAGGTCAACGAGAGAGGGAGCCGCCTCTCCGCCGGCCAGCGCCAGCTGATCGCCTTTGCCAGGGCCCTGCTGGCGGATCCCAAGATCCTGATCCTGGACGAGGCCACCTCCAGCATCGACACGGAGACGGAGCTCCTGCTGCAGAAGGGCTTAAACCGCCTGCTGCAGGGCCGCACCTCCTTTATCATCGCCCACCGGCTCTCCACCATCCAGAACGCCTCCTGCATTATGTATGTTGACAAGGGGGATATCTTGGAGAAGGGAACCCATCAAGAGCTCCTTGACCTAAAGGGAGAATATTACCAGCTGTATATGTCTCAGTTCGATTTTCTGAGAGAACAATAGGGGGCCGGCAGGCCCCCTTTTCTACAGCCCCAGGATCCCCGTGGCGATCCGAAAATACGCCAGAAGGGACAGGGCGTCCACAATGGTGGTGATAAAGGGGCTTGCCATCACCGCCGGGTCAAAGCCCAGACGCTTTGCCAGCACCGGAAGCACACAGCCCACCAGCATGGCCATCAGCACGGCTGCCACCAGGGTCAGGCACACCACCAGGGCAATCATGACCCCCACCCGGTCCAGAATAAGGAGCTTTGCAAAGTTGGCCGCCGCCAGGGACAGGCCGCAGAGAACGGCCACCCGCATCTCCTTCCACATCACCTTCGCCACATCCCGGTATTCGATCTCCCCCAGAGAGAGGCCGCGGATCACGGTGACGCTGGCCTGTCCGCCCGCGTTGCCCCCCGTGTCCATGAGCATGGGAATGAAGGCGTTCAGGCCCACATAGAGGGTCAGGGCGTCCTCAAAGGAGGTGATGATCTGGCCCGTAAAGGTGGCGGAAACCATGAGCAGCAGCAGCCAGGGGATCCTCTTTTTGTAGGTCTCCCACACGGAGGTCTTCATGTAGGGCTTGTCGCTGGGCACGATGGCGGCCATCTTCTCCATATCCTCCGTGGCCTCTTCCTCCATGATGTCCACAATATCGTCCACGGTGATAATACCCACCAGGCGGTTTTCATTGTCCACCACCGGCATGGAGGTGAAATCGTACTTTTTGAACTGCCGGGCCACTTCCTCCTGGTCCATCAGGGTGTGGATGGCAATCACGTTTTCATGCATGATATCCCCGATGATCTCGTCCCCCCTGCTCAGCAGCAGGTAGCGCAGGGCCACCGTTCCCAGCAGCTTTCTCTGGGGATCCAGCACATAGCAGATGTTGATGGTCTCGCTGTCCACCCCCACCTTGCGGATGCGCTCAATGGCCTGATCCACCGTCAGATTCTCCTTCAGATCCACATACTCCACCGTCATCAGGCTGCCGGCGGAGTCCTCCGGGTAGCGCAGCAGGTGATTGATGTCCCGGCGCACCTCCGGGCTGGCGTTGGCCAGCAGCTTTTTCACCACATTGGCCGGCATCTCCTCCAGCAGGTCCGTGGCGTCGTCCGCCATCAGGTTGTTGATGATGCCCGCCGCCTCCTTATCGGTCAGGGAGGTAATAATCATCTGCTGGTTGTCCACATCCAGGTAGGAAAACACATCCGCCGCCAGATCCTTTGGCAGAATCCGGAAGACCTTCAGCATACTCTCCTGCCCCAGTTCCTCCATACAGGCGGCGATATCCGCATCGTTTAACTCCGACAGAAACTGCCGCAGATTCGTGTACTGCTTGGTGTCCAGCAGCTCCTGCACCGTCTCAAACTGCATTCTCTCTTCCATGTCAAACCTCCTCCCGGAGCGCCCTGCCCCCATCCTCTATTCCATAAAATAAAGCTCTCTCTCCCTGGTCCAGTCCATCCGGCCCCCGGTGGCCTCCGTCAGCTCCTGCATCAGCCCCGGCGCCTCCCCGGCAGCCGCGAAAATCTCCAGCCTGACGTCGGCCCCGTACTGGCTCTCCCGGGGCACAATCCCTCTCTGGCCCAGCAGATAGAGGATCTTTCCCACATCTCCGTAGCCGGCCTTCAGGCTGATCTGCCAGCCATAGCGCATGACGGCCACCCGGCATGCCTTCAGCCCCTCCTGCACCGCCTGGGAGTAGGCTCTGGCCAGACCTCCCGTCCCCAGAAGGACTCCCCCGAAATACCGGGTCACCACCACCGCCGCATTGCAGATCCCCTCTCCCGTGAGCACCTCCAGCATGGGACGCCCCGCCGTGCCGCCGGGCTCCCCGTCGTCACTGCAGCGGGTCAGCTCTCCCCGGCCCCCCAGCACGTAGGCGAAGCAGTTGTGCCTGGCGTCCCAGTATTTCTTCCGGATCTCCTCCACAAAGGCAGCCGCTTCCTCCTCCCGCTCCACGGGCCGAAGGGTGGCGATGAACCGGGATTTCTTCTCCGTGATCTCCCCCTGGCCGCCCTGGGCCAGCACCCGGTAGGATTCCTCCCGTGCCCTCTCCTGTGCCATGCTCTTCCCATTCCTCCGTCCGGCCGGGGCCCTTGGGCCCAGCGTTTCTTCCCATCTTTTTTCAGTATAAACCATCTCCCCCAACTTTCCAAGAAAAAACCGGTTAAAACCGGAAAAATTTGTGAAGAATTGATTAAGAAAACAAGAAAACCTTTATTTACAAGACAAATTTTGGTATAATATGCTTGTATGTTATGCGCAGTATGAGAAAGAATCCCTGTGTGAAAACACACGAACATGCTTTCTTTTCCACCAGAATTTGTGCCGGAGCGCCGCAAATTCTTCTGACGGCAGCAAGGAACCCGCATCCGCGGATTTCCCACCTCCCCGTCGCGCTAAGCGCTCCGGAATGGAGAGTATCATGAATTATTCCAGACGCGGCGTTTACGCCAAGCAGAAGTCCATGAGCAACATCGGGAGCAAGCTGGGCCATAAGCTGACGCTCTCTCTCTTAAAGCTGTTTTTCATCCTCCTGGTGGGCGCGGGAATCATCGGGATATCCGCCGGCATCGGCATGTTCAAGGGCATCCTGGCCTCCACCCCCCAGATCACCAGCAACGACGTGGCCCCTGTGGGAGCCGCCACCTTTGTCTACGACAGCGCCGGCAACAAGATCGATGAGCTGGTGGCCAGCGACTCCAACCGGATCCCGGTGACCATGGACAAGATTCCCCAGCACCTGGCTTATGCCTTCGTAGCCCTGGAGGATGCACGCTTTTATGAGAACAACGGGATCGATATCAAGGGCCTCGGCCGGTCCGCCTTCGTCTTCCTCACCTCCATGGGAAAGAGGAAGGAAGGCGCCAGCACCATCACCCAGCAGCTTCTGAAGAATACCATCTTCACCGAGTGGACCGAGGAGGGGAACAACCTGATTAAGCAGGTCAAGCGCAAGCTTCAGGAGCAGTACCTGGCCATTGAACTCACCAAAATTTTGGACAAGCAGGAGATCCTGGAGCGATACCTGAACACCATCAACCTAGGGCAGAACACCCTGGGCGTGGAGGCCGCGGCCCAGCGCTACTTCGGCAAGTCCGTCAGTGATCTGACAATTTCCGAGAGCGCCGTCATCGCCGCCATCACCCAGAATCCTTCCGCCCTCAATCCCATCAGCCACCCGGATGCCAACGCGGAACGGCGGGAGAAGTGCCTGAACAATATGCGGGAGGCGAATTTCATCTCCCAGGCCCAATACGACGAGGCCATGGCGGACGATGTGTATTCGCGGATTGAAAACCACAACATCTCGTATCTGTCGGAAAACTCCACCAGCTCCTACTTTGTGGACGCATTGACCTATGACGTCAAGGAGGATTTGATCAACCGCAACGGGCTCAATGAGACCCAGGCCGAATTCCTTTTAAACTCCGGGGGCCTTCGCATCTACACCACCATGGATCCCGACATCCAGGCCATCGTGGACGAGCAGGTGGCCAATCCGGATAATTTCCCGGAGAACGTGAAATGGCTCCTGGACTACCGCCTGACCATCACCCACGAGGACGGCACCCAGCAGAACTACAGCAACGAGATGATGCAGAAATACTTCAAGGAGAACTACGACAAGAGCTTCAACCGCATTTTTGCCTCCCAGGAGGAGGCCCGTCAGGCCGCGGAGATCTACCGGGAGGATATGATGCAGGAGGGTGACAAATATGAGGAGCGGATCAGCATCCTCCCCCAGCCCCAGGTATCCGTGGTGATCATGGAAGATCACACCGGCTATGTGCGGGCCATGTCCGGCGGCCGGGGGGTGAAAGAGGGACGGCTGACCCTGAACCGGGCCACCAGCAGCAAGCGCCAGCCCGGCTCCACCTTCAAGGTACTGTCCGCCTACGCTCCCGCCCTGGACAGCGCAGGGCTGACCCTGGCCAGCGTGTTCAACGACGCCCCCTTCAACTACGACACCGGAGAACCTGTGGACAACTGGTACTCCGGCTATAAGGGGATCGTGTCGGTCCGCTACGCCATCGAGCAGTCCATGAACATTATCGCTGTGAAAACTCTGACCCAGATCACTCCCCAGCTGGGCTTCGACTACCTGAAAAACCTGGGCTTCACCACCCTGACCGACGGCGAAATCAACAGCTCCGGCAAGGTATTCTCCGATGTGCGCCAGCCTCTGGCCCTGGGCGGCATCACCCACGGCGTCACCAACGAGGAGCTGACGGCCGCCTTCGCCACCATCGCCAACGGGGGACTGTACAATAAGCCCAAGCTTTACACCAAGGTGCTGGACTCCGATGGCCGGGTCATCCTGGACAACACCGTCTCCGAGTCCAGACGGGTGCTCAAGGAGACCACCGCCTTTTTGCTGACCGACGCCATGGTGGACGTGGTGACCAAGGGAACCGGCGCCAAGGTAAACTTTGGAAAAATGGCCATCGCGGGCAAGACCGGCACCACCACCAGCAACGTGGATGTGTGGTTCGCGGGCTTTACGCCCTACTATACCTGCGCCGTCTGGGCCGGATACGACAACAATGTAAAGATGGTGTCCAAGACAGGGAACGATGAGACCGGCATCGCCAAGACCCTGTGGCGGGCCATTATGGCTCCCATCCATGAGAATCTGGAAAATATCGGCTTTACCGTGCCGGACGGCATCGTCCGGGCCCAGGTCTGCTCCAAATCCGGCAAGCTCCCTGTGCCGGGCCTGTGCGACGTAAAGGGAACCGTCCGGTCGGAATATTTCGCGGCGGACACGGTTCCCACAGAATCCTGCGATATTCATTACGAGGGCTTAATCTGCGCCTACGATCTGCTCAAGGCCAGCGATTCCTGCCCCTTCCCCATTATGGGAGTGGCGGAGCTGCCTCTGGTGGAGGATGTATCCCTTCAGAGCGGATCCTCCGTCCCGGTCACCCAGCCGGACGGCTCCGTGATCTATGAGGCGCCGAATACCACCGCCACCTGTCAGCACACGCCGGAATTTTTCCTGCAGCCCGACTGCCTGATCAAGCTGGAGCAGCAGCGCCTGGAAATGATCGCCGCGGGCCTGTACACCCCGGAGACGCTTCCCTCCTTTATCGGCTACATTGACCCGGTTACCGGGGCTGTCATGCCGCCCGGCACCGGCACTCCCGGGACGGTGAATCCCTCCACGGATCCCGGCGCCGGCGGGACGGACGCTCCCGCCGCGGATCCCTCCGCGGATCAGGCGTCCCCCGCGGCCCCCTAAAGCGTATTTACCACTTTTCCCACTCCTGGGCCGTGCCGCCAAACACGTTCAGGTCCACATAGGGTTCCTCCCCGCTGCAGCCCTTAAGGCGCCCCCGGTTTGTGTACTGCCAGAAGGTCCAGTTTCCACAGTCCCGGGGCGCCGTCCAGATATTTCGGATCCAGAGGGGGGAGCTTTGTTCTATTTTCAGTCCAAAAAAATAGACCGTTAAAAAATGCGATCTATTTTTCTTCTCTGTTCAATTTTTCATTTATCGCAGCTTTTATAAATCCGTTTTTGCTTTGATTTGTAATCTTTTTATCAGCCCTTTTCTGTGCTTCTGATACCGTAATTTCCATCGCCCCTATGATATTTTCCTTTTAATGTCTCTGATTTCCGACTCAAGCATCCTGACTTTGATCGCAAGCATTTCAACCTCATTGCTGGGCCTCATGGCATCCTGTAGATTCCTGGAAAGATCTAGGTGTCCTTCCGCCACGCGCTGGATGTTTACTCTGATTTCATTTTCCAGAATAAGCTTGATAGAGGAAATGTCCGTTTCCATGTTTGCAAACCTGGATTCCATGTTTGTAAACCTGGATTCCATGTCTGAAAATTTGTCAAGTAAAATGTCCAGCTTTTCACTGTCCGTCATAACTCCGCCTCCTTGGCCTCCTATTTGCCTCATTATATCAGATTCACACGCTTTTGACAAGCGGATTAAATGCTTCTTCTGATTGTTAACATAGCGAAAGTGCCTGACATCAATCAGGCACTTTCAGAGAGCTGCTGACGGGAATCGGACCCGTGACCTCCGCACTACCAATGCGACGCTCTACCGACTGAGCCACAGCAGCATGG
>CANQOL010000002.1 GCA_947625475.1 uncultured Acetatifactor sp. | reverse complement strand
CTCATCACCCTTCACCAGCATAAGTGTATTGACACAATAAAAACCATAAATTATATAAAATACGAAAATTTTCATTGGAAGGAGACACAAAATGGCAGAATTAGAGTCCGTGATTGAACAGAAACTGATAGAGCAGTTAGTATATGGAGATTCCCAATGGGTATATAGGAAGGATCTGAAGACAGAGCAGGATCTGTGGGCAAATTTCAAATATATTCTGGAACAAAATAATAAAGAGCGGTTAAATGGGAAAAACCTCTCTGACGCCGAGTTTGAACAGGTAAAGAATCAGCTGCAGTTTTCTTCATTCTATAAAGCGGGCGAATGGCTGGTCGGAGAAAATGGGAAAGTGCAGGTTCATGTGCAGAGAGATACGGAACGCCTGCATCTGGTCGTGATGAATCACGAACATATTGCTGGAGGAAGCAGCGTATATGAGGTGATCAATCAGTACAGCGCATTACAGACCGATGAGGATCATGCGCAGCCTGCCAGGGACCGGAGATTTGATGTGACACTTATGATCAACGGACTTCCTATGATACATATCGAATTGAAAAATAAACAGCACTCTTATATGGACGGATTCTGGCAGATCAAGAAATATATAGGTGAGGGAAAGTTTACCGGAATTTTTTCGGCGGTTCAGATGTTCGTGATTAGCAACGGTGTGGACACCAAATATTTCTCTGCTGCGCAGGATACGGAACTGAATCCGAAGTTTATCAGCGGGTGGCTGGATAAAGAAAATAATCCGGTAACAGATTATATAGATTTTGCCAAGTGTGTTCTGCGGATACCGCAGGCCCATGAGATGATTGCGCGCTATACAGTATTGGATGGGGAGAAAAGGAAATTGATCCTGCTGCGGCCTTATCAGATTCATGCGATAGAGGCCATGCGGGAAGCATCCAAGACCGGAAAATCTGGATTTATCTGGCATACAACGGGTTCCGGAAAGACATTGACTTCCTATAAGTCCACCAGAAATCTGCTGATGGATATTCCGTCCATTGACAAGGCGGTATTCCTGATCGACAGAAAGGATCTGGATACGCAGACGGGCGAGGATTTTAAGGCATACGCATACCACGATTCCATAGATGTAGATAAGACGGATCATGTGACGGATTTAAAGAATAAGCTGAAATCCAATGACAGACAGGTGATTGTTACAACCATTCAGAAGATGCACCTTTTGATCACGAAGCGCCTGAAAGAAGATACATCGGAATACAAGAAAATAAGGTCGCTCAAAGTGGCCTTTGTGGTGGATGAATGTCACAGGGCGGTAACGCCAGGGACGAAACGCGAGCTGGAACGGTTCTTTGGAAGATCCTTATGGTTCGGTTTTACCGGGACGCCGCGGTTTGCGGAAAACCCGTATCCGCAGATGGGCGATCTGCCGCGCACTACGGAAGAATTGTATGGCGAGTGCCTTCACAAATATACGATACAAAATGCGATCCATGATGAGGCGGTTCTTGGTTTTCAGGTGGAGCATGACGGACCTAAGAACATTGCCGACGAGACGGACAGCAGCGTATATGACAATGAAACACATATGCTGCAGGTGTTGGATGTTATATTAAATAAATCCTATCAAAAGCTGGGATTTCAAAACGGAAAAGGAAAGACTTATGAAGGACTGCTTACCACAAGCTCCATTCCGCTGGCCCAGAAATATTATGATCTGCTGACGAGGGTAAAAAACGGGGCAACCTCCCTTGAAATCAGCGATAAGGTAAAGCAGGTACTGCCGGATTTCCCTAAATTTGCAATCACTTATTCCATAGCGGAAAATGAAGAAGGATCGCAGGTAAACCAGCAGAAAATGCAAAAATCACTGGATGATTATAACGGGATGTTTGACACAAAGTATGATCTTTCCCAGATTCAGGGCTACAATGCGAACCTGAACAAGAGGCTTGCCAGAAAGGAACCGAAATACCAGAGCAGGAGCGAACAGCTCGACCTTGTCATTGTGGTGGATCGTCTGCTGACAGGGTTTGACGCCCCCTGTATGTCAACGATTTTTATAGACAGACAGCCTATGGGGCCGCATGATCTGATTCAGGCTTTTTCGAGAACAAACCGTATTCTTGACAAATGTAAAACATACGGGCAGATTGTCACATTTCAGGCACCGAAGCTGTTTAAGGATAGGGTGGATGAAGCGGTTAAATTATATTCTGCGGGCGGAACCAAAGAGGCTTTGCTGGCAGAATGGGAGGAGATTGAACCGGCGTTTAAAAAAGCGCTGGCCGCACTCCGGGTTGCTGCCGAGACACCCTCGGATGTTCCGGGACTTTCACGCAAGGAGAAAGAAGTTTTTGTTAAAATGTTCCAGAGTTTTGACAGGTTATTCGCGCAGCTCCGGTCATTTACCAATTATGACGACAGTATGCTCTCCGGGTATGGAATTACGCAGGAGGAGTATGACGACTATGCGGGACATTATCTGAACGTGGTAGAGGAATTAAAGCCGGGGGATGATCCGCTTGATGATGGTGATGGTGATGAACCGGTGATAGACTCGGATTATGAACTGATGGCGTACAGCAGCACGAAGATTGACTATGAGTATATTATCAGCCTGATCCAACATATTGTCACACCGGACAGTGAGGACGGGGTGATCACACCGGAAGAAAGACAGAAGAAGCTAGACGAAGTAAAGCAGTATGTAGAAGAACTGCGAAGGAATAACCCGAAAATTGCGGAAATAATGACGAATTTGATCTGCGAAATTGAAAAAGATGAATCGAAATACAGGGGGCAGTCTATTCTTAATATTGTGGAAAATATGAAACAAGACTGTATTGATCGCGTGATTACGGATTTCTGTATTACCTGGTATGCGTCGAAGGATGATGTGATGTATGCGGCGACACACTACAGGAATGGCGAGATACCGAATGAAAGTGCTATTAAGGCGACAGTCGATTTCACAAGCTACAAAGCTGCACAGGAAAGGGCTTTGCCAAAATTTAAATATTATTCACAGATGATGGCAGAATTAAGAAAAACTCTGGAGGCGGAGATTAAGCCGCTTCTTGAACGGTGAGACGGCTTGCAGGAGACTTATTTGTTTGTCATTATTGTTTATATCAGCGTAAGTGATTTCAAAAAGAAACGGAGGTAACTTATGCTAAATGATATAGACAAAGGGACGTGTTTTTATGAGTATTATCAGCAGTGGGTAGATGTTTATAAGAAGGGAGCAGTCAGAGAAGCAACCCTGTCCAAGTATCTGATGACACAAAAGTGGATTGAGAAGCTTGCACCGAAACTGAAAGTTGCTGAACTGACGCGAACTGCTTATCAGCAGCTATTGAACGATTATGCTAAAGAACACGAAAGACAGACAACTTTGGATTTCCATCATCAGTTGAAGGGAGCAATACTGGATGCTGTTGATGAAGGTTTGATTGAACGTGATCCTACCAGAAAAGCAATCATTAAGGGTAAACAGCCGGGAGCAAAAAAAATTAAATACCTGAACCAGTTTGAACTCCATACGTTGATAGCGGATTTGGATTTAACGGAGGAGGTAAATTGGGATTGGTTTATTCTGCTGGTTGCTAAAACTGGAATGAGATTTTCCGAAGCGCTGGCCATTACTCCGGGAGATTTTGATTTTGCCAGGCAGACACTGTCGGTTGGAAAAACATGGGATTATAAAGGAGATGGCGGTTTCCTGCCTACCAAAAACAAGTCTTCAGTAAGGAAAATACAGATTGACTGGCAGATTGTGGTTAAGTTTTCGGAGTTGATAAAAGGACTTCCGGGAAATGAACCGATTTTTGTGGGGAATACCAAGATTTATAATTCCACGGTGAATGATGTGTTGACAAGGCATTGTAAGTCGTGTGGAATTTCGGAGATTTCCATTCATGGACTTCGCCACACCCATGCGTCTCTGCTGTTGTTTGCAGGTGTGTCAATCGCAAGTGTTGCCCGCAGATTGGGACATGCAAGCATGACAACGACGCAAAAGACATATTTGCATATCATTCAGGAACTTGAAAACAAAGATGTCGATCTGGTTATGAGAACTTTGTCCGGATTATAAATGCTAATTGAGTGACTGTAAACTACTTACGCTGATTTTTTAGAAATAGGTACGGGAGATTTGGAATGAACACAAGAAACCTGCAGGAGATATTTGATCGTTATATTGATCGTTTCGAGTTTTTAAATGAGGAACCGCAGATAGAGTATTATAAATGGCAGATATGCGAACAGTATCCGAAATTGCTGAAGGAGGCATTTGCGACAGAAGATGATGCGTTTGCAAAGGCTCTGTACGAGGTAAAGAAATGTACTTGCAACATCATAGACAGCTATACGCAGCCTTTTAACGGTCTGGTGGAGTTTGCAAAACGTGAGCCGGGTTCTGTTCGGAAGCTGCTTCTGGATCTGTATGCAGATGACGGCGGAGATCTCAAAGTGCAGATGGAGAAGATTGCAGACTTCTTTGTGCGGAGCAATGAACTCTTGGATAAATATTTTCCAGGCAGTTTTCTGTATAAACCTAATTCCCATTCGGTTTCAGCTTTATTGTTTTTGAATGATCCGGATCGTCATTATATGTATAAGGCTACACAGAGCCGACGTTTTGCGGACTGTGTGGAATTTTACGATGATTGGGGAACAGGAGATAATATCAGGCTGGACATCTACTATCGAATGTGTGATGAGCTGGTTGCCGCAATCAAGGATTGTCCTGCTCTTATGGAAACGGATAGGAGCCGCTTTGATGGCAGACTGAAGCTTGCCGGTGGCGGCCTGCATCCTGATCTTCAAAAGCACATCCTGGCATTTGACCTGATTTATTGCTGTACGGCCTATGACTTATTTGATGGGATAACCTATACCAAAAAGAATATAAAAGAAAAACAGTTGTACCTTGCGGAGAAGAAAAAGGCAGAGTTGCTTTGGCAGTCCTTTGAAAAAGCAAGCAGAGATGCCGAGGTTCTGCGGGAAGCCTTGCAATACTTTGTAGAAATTTTTGCTCCGGGAGTGAAGGTTCGGCACAAAAAGTACGGTGAGGGCAGAGTGGATTCTGTCAGCGAAAGCTATGTAGAGGCTTCTTTTCCGGAAAAACAGGTGCAGATCAGCCTTCCGGTGGGAATTGCTAACCGTATTATCAGCGTGGAACATACCGATTTTGAAAAATTGGCAGACAAATACCGGGAAGTGTTAAAACGGTACGATACGATACCGAAAGCACTGGAATATGCGTCAAGGGCGCTGGAACCGTATGAGGAGTATTTGGACGAAAAGCCTATGTAAAAATCTGAAGGAGGATAGCTAGAGTATGAGCAAATGAGCTTGTTTCCAATGGAAAATTCTTTGTAGGGAAAGACATTTCTGAAAGCAGTTCTGTATCTCACAAATGGTATAAATTGCCCCTTGATAATCGAACATACGTTTGCTATAATTAATACCAACTAAAGGAAGTCCGTTGGGTGCTTGTCTATCATTGACAGGCATTGGGAACAGCATCATTCCAGGCGCTGTTCCCGGTTCCGGCCAGGCTCTAGCGGAGGCTCCTGTCTCTCATACCACGTCTCCATTATTTAAATCCGGACATCAAAGTGACATCTTCCTGTCATAAAAATTTCTAAAAAGGATTGACTCTCAACCATACCCAACACTTACAATGTGTCTTGTAAGATATCTTATACGCGGCTGCCGGCTTTGCCGCGTCCTTAGCGTTACCCATCGAAAATGGATAAGGAGAACCGAAAAATGAAGATCGGAGACTTTGCCAAATTATGCGGCACCAGGATTTCCATCCTGCAGCATTACGACAGGGTGGGGGTGCTGCGCCCGCTTTATACCGACCGCTTTACCGGCTATCGGTACTATGACCCGTCCCAGGAGGTCCTCTTTGAGCGGATCAGCCAGCTGAAGGCGGCGGGCTTTACCCTTACGGAGATCAGGCGGATCCTGTACACGGATGTGGAGGTATCCGAAATGTTCGCAAAAAGAAAAGCGGTCCTGGAGCGGCAGCTGGGGATGCTGGAGCAGCTCAAAAAAACAATAGAAGGAGGTATGGGTATGGAACCAATCTATAAGCCTTTGATAGAAGGGACGGATTTCCCGTTTGAAAATGACCCGGAGGTCATTGGAAAATGGCTGTATTTGGGAGAAGAAGACAGCTCGAAGCCTTCTCCGCTGCCGGTGGACAAAAATAAATTTCTTTATTTTCTGCCCGGCGGGAAGCCCTACTGGTGTCATTCGTGGACGAAGGGGAAGCTGCTGGTGAATACGGGAACAGACCGTTATGCCAATGATTACCGCACGGAGAAGAGGGGCGGCTACGACACGGATTATTATGTGTTTTTAAAAGAAGCGTAGACAGTAAAATACGGATGGCCGTTTTGACCGCTGTAAAGGGGGCTGCTGCAAGCAGATGAGTAGTCATCTGGGGAGCAATGGCTCCCTTTGCGTTTCGATAAACGCAACAAAATATAACATAATCCATCTGAAAATGTCAGGTTTACTTGGTGGACATAAGGCTGCCCTGCATTTATGATACTATTAAAAATAATTGCAAAGGTGGAATTTGTATGAGAAAATACTACCTGGATAATATCAGATGGATTACGGTGGTGACTGTAGTGTTTTACCACGTTCTCTACATGTACAATGCCGAGGGAATATTGGGAGGCCTTGGAAAAATTACAGGAGTTTCGGTTCAGCCTTATGATATATTCCTGTATTTTATATATCCGTGGTTTATGCCGGTATTGTTTCTTGTTTCCGGAATCAGTTCCCGACTATATCTGGAGGGTCACACGGACAGGGAATTTATAAGGACTCGTACCAGGAAGCTTCTTGTGCCGTCAACCGCAGGGCTTTTTGCTTTTCAATTTATCCAGGGGTATGTGTCCATGTCACTTGGCAGCGGATTTTCGGAGCTTGCCGCGGCACATGTCCCGAAACTTGTGGTTTTCCTGATTATGGTTGTTTCCGGCAGCGGGGTTCTTTGGTTTATCCAGCTACTCTGGCTGTATAGCATGATACTTATCCTTCTGAAAAAGGCTGAAAAAGGGAAACTTTTAAGAGCAGGCGCAAAAACGCCGGTCTGCTTCATTTTGTTATTTTATTTTCTGGTTTGGGGAGCTGCTCAGATCCTGAATGCACCCATCATATCGGTGTATAGAGCTGCCTTTTATTTTGCTTTCTTTATCCTGGGATATTATGTATTTTCCAACGATGAAGTGATGGAAAAGCTGAAGAGATATGCGATTCCTCTGATCGTGACTGGGATCCTGGCCTGTGTGGTTTTTTCTGTATTGTATTTTAGTGCTGGGGCAAATTATGCGGATGCGCCGGTAAACAGGAACCCTCTGTATGCGGCCTGCGCCTATTTTGGCTCACTGGCTGTACTTTCCGGGATGGCACGGTTTGGAGACCGCGGCAATCGTTTTAGCAAATGGATGAGCAGGAAAAGTTTTGGCCTTTACGTTTTTCATTACCTTGGGATTTCATTGGCTGCTCTGCTGATTGCGAAACCGGGATTATTTCCGGCGCCGGTGTGTTATCTGTTAAGCCTTGCAGCTGGGTTTGGGTTTGGATTCGGTCTGTATGAAATGATTTCCAGGATCCCGTTTTTCAGATGGGCTGTGCTGGGAATCAAAAAGGAGAAAAAGGATGTTTCGGGATAATCTGGTACAAATGAGAAAGATGAAAGGATTTACACAGGAAGAGATAGCGGAGAAGGTCGGTGTGACAAGACAGGCTGTAGCAAAGTGGGAAGCAGGGGAAACAGTACCGGATCTGGATAAATGTAAAGTGCTTGCGGAGATATTTGAGGTATCTCTGGATGATCTTGCCAATTATGAGCCGGAGAAAAACCTGGGACTGGGACTTCCGCCGAAAGGGAAGCATTTATTTGGCGTTGTAACGGTCGGCGATAAGGGGCAGGTTGTGATTCCGGCAAAGGCGCGTAAACTTTTTGAGATATCACCGGGTGATCAGCTGGTTATTCTGGGTGACGAGGAGCAGGGCCTGGCAATTATGAAGTCGGAAAAGTTCCTGGCCTTTGCGGATGCCGTCAGGTCAGGAACGTTTGAAAAGTAATAGGACAGATGAGGGCACAAGGTCTTCCCCCTGTTTATAAAAAGTTAATAAACCCTTTAGCCGCTCTATATTTACGACGCTTTTCGCCCGTGATAAAATAGATACAGCAGAGACATGCGGCCCTTCCCGGAGAGGGATCCGGGCCGGATCGGGACGGGGGAGCAGAGAGATGAGCAGACAGGATTTTATCAGCAGATTAACAGCGTCCTTAAGGGACCGGGTGCCTGCCGCCCAGGTGGAGGAGAACGCCCGTTATTATGAGGAATATATTGCTTCCCAGGTCCGCGGGGGCCGTTCTGAGCATGAGGTGGTGGAATCTCTGGGGGATCCCCGGCTGATTGCCAAGAGCATTGTGCAGGCAAGCGGCGGCGGGGGACGGGCGGAGGACGCCAGCTACCGGACCTGCGAGGATGGAGGGGCGTCTGCCCATGAGGCGGCGGGCCCCAGGAGGACGTTTCCCTTCTTTGGCATCAGCTGGCAGAAGCTCCTGCTGGCGGCGGGGGTGCTGGCGCTGGTGATGGTCCTGTTTTTCACCATCCTTTCCCTGCTGCTTCCGGCGCTGCCCATCCTGCTGCTGGTGATCCTGCTGGTCAAGCTGTTTCGTGACTGGCTGAATTGATTGAAAATGAGGATTCCGTGTATATTCTGAAAAATGTGAGACATACTACTCCTGTAACTAAAAACCATTTAGGAGGGATTTCACATGTCCAACAATAATCAGAACAGCGACAATAACAAGTATAACAATTCCAACAGCTCCAGCAACTGCAAGGACAGCAGCCAGAACAGCCAGAACAACAGCCAGAAGAACAATCAGAACAACAGCCAGAACAGCAATCAGAACAACCAGAACAACTACTAAGCCTGGCAAAGGGACGGGGATATCGCTTGACGGTATCCCCGTTTTTTTCTTTACATAACCGGGAAACCCATGTATAATCAAGGGAAAGTACAGGACAGAGAGTGCGGGTATGAAAAAGTATGAGTTGATTGTTCCCTGTCATTTTGGCATGGAGGCGGTGCTGAAAAAGGAGATCTACGACCTGGGCTATGAGGTCACGGAGAGTGCGGACGGAAGAGTCTCCTTCGCGGGGGATGAGGAAGCGGTCTGCCGTGCCAATGTGTTTCTGCGCACCGGGGAGAGAGTGCTGATCAAGGTGGGGCGGTTTCCGGCGCAGACCTTTGAGGAGCTTTTTCAGGGGACGAAGGCGCTGCCCTGGGAGGAATTCATCCCCCGGGACGGCAGGTTCTGGGTGGCCAAGGCTGCCAGTGTCAAAAGCAGGCTTTTCAGTCCCTCGGATATCCAGCGGGTCATGAAAAAGGCCATGGTGGAGCGGCTTAAGGAGCATTACCGGATCAGCTGGTTTTCCGAGGAAGGGGAGAGCTTCCCGGTGCGGGTTTTCCTGATGAAGGATCAGGTGACGGTGGCCCTGGACACCACAGGGGAGTCCCTGCACAAGCGGGGTTATCGGAAATTGACGGCTAAGGCCCCCATTGCGGAGAATCTGGCGGCGGCGCTGATCCTTCTGACCCCCTGGCGGGCGGACCGGATCCTGGTGGATCCTTTCTGTGGGAGCGGCACCATACCCATTGAGGCGGCTATGATGGCGGCGAATCTGGCCCCGGGGATGAACCGGAGCTTTACCGCTGAGAACTGGCCCCACATAGCTGACCGGAGGCTCTGGTATCAGGTTTTGGATGAGGCGCGGGAGCTGGCGGATCTGTCCGTGGAGACGGATATCCAGGGATATGACGCAGACGGGGCCATGGCGGCTGTCGCCCGGGAGAATGCCAGGCTGGCGGGAGTGGAGAAGCTGATTCACTTTCAGAAGAGAAGCGTGGAGGATCTGAGCCACCCGAAAAAGTACGGTTTCCTCATCACCAATCCCCCCTACGGGGAACGGCTGGAGGAGAAGGAGGCGCTGCCGGCCCTTTACCGGACCATTGGGGAGCGTTTCCGGGCCCTGGACAGCTGGAGCCTTTATCTGATCACCGCCTATGATCAGGCGGAGCGGGATATCGGGCGCAGGGCGGACAAAAACAGGAAGATTTACAACGGCATGATGAGGGCTTATTATTATCAGTTCCAGGGGCCGAAGCCTCCCAGGAGGGAGCGGCGGGACGCCCGGAAGGAGGAAGCATGAATCTGAAGAGAATTGTGTTTGCCACGGGGAACGAGGGAAAGCTCCGGGAGATCCGGATGATCCTGGAGGACCTGGGGCTTGAGATACTGTCCGCCAGGGAGGCCGGGATCGCCGCAGAGGCGGAGGAAAACGGCAGTACATACGAGGAAAACGCGCTGATCAAGGCCCGGGCGGCGGCTGCCCTGGCCGGGGAGGACACTGTTGTCATGGCGGATGATTCCGGCTTGGAGGTGGATGCCCTGAACCGGGAGCCGGGCATTTACTCCGCCAGATATATGGGGGAGGATACCTCATACCGGATCAAGAACCGGGCGATCATTGACCGGCTGGCGGGAGTGCCGGATGAGAAGAGGACGGCCCGGTTTGTCTGCGCCATCGCCGGAGTGCTGCCGGACGGGACGGAGCTGACCGCCAGGGGCACCATAGAGGGCCGGATCGGGTACGGGGAGAGGGGAAGCCGCGGCTTCGGGTATGATCCCATCTTTTATGTGCCGGAGTTTGGAAAGACCACCGCAGAGCTTTCGGAGGAAGAGAAAAACCAGGTCAGCCACAGGGGAAGGGCCCTGAGGAACATGAAGGAGGAACTCCGTTCCCGGATCCTGTCCCAGCCGTAGAAGATGCGGCCAGGGAGAGGGGCGGCGGACGGAGGATGGAAGCAATGAGGGTATTGATCGTAAGCGACACGCACAGAAGAAATGAGAATTATTTCGCCCTTTTGAAAAAGGTGGGGCATCTGGATCTGATTATCCACTGCGGGGATGCGGAGGGGAGCGAGTATTCCCTGACCCAGGCGGCGGACTGCCCGGTGCAGATTGTGCTGGGAAACAACGATTTCTTCTCGGATCTGCCCCGGGAGCTGGAGCTGGAGATAGGGAAATATAAGGTGTGGGTCACCCACGGGCACCATTATTATGTGTCCATGGGCAGTGAGACCATCAAAGAGGAAGCCAGGGCCAGAGGGGTGGACATTGTTATGTACGGACACACCCATAAGCCCGTGGTGGAGCGGGACAAGGAGGTGATCGCGGTGAACCCGGGGAGCCTCTCCTACCCCCGCCAGGAGGGCCGCAGACCCTCCTACATCATCATGGAGACGGATCGCTTCGGGGAGGCCCATTTTCACATTGCTTATCTGTGAGGCGGCCCTGGGCCTGCGGCTTTGCCCTTTTGGTTTGCCTGCCTCGCCGGGAGGGCGGCGCGTGGGACGTGAGAGGTGCCGTGTGGGACGTAAGAGGGTGCCGGCTCTTGACAAAGGGAAGGATTCCGGCATATAATATGACATGTGCTTGGCCGGGAGGCCAAGAATACTTTTCGGGGTGTGGCTCAGTTTGGCTAGAGCGCCTGGTTTGGGACCAGGAGGTCGCAGGTTCGAATCCTGTCACCCCGATTTTTTGATGCGCTGATCTGAAAATCAATCTTGTAAAACGGCAGAAGGTGTGGTAGAATCGAGGGACAACTGAATAGGCGGTCCGGCCTGGCGCTGCCCGGCCGGACCGAACCGACTTGGCAAGATATGAAAATATTACTACCAGGAGGAAGCAAGATGATCACGATGGAGCATGTGTGCAAATCGTACCGGATTGCAAAAAGGAACGCGGGCTTTCGGGAAGCCTGCCGGGCGCTGTTTCACAGGGAGTATGAGGTGATACACGCCCTGGAGGATGTGAGCTTTACCATTTCCGACGGGGAGATGGTGGGCTACATCGGCCCCAACGGAGCGGGGAAAAGCTCCACGATCAAAATTCTCAGCGGAATATTGACGCCGGACAGCGGAAGCTGTCTCATTGACGGGAGGGTTCCATGGAAGGACCGGATCCGTCATGTGCGGGAGATCGGCGTGGTCTTCGGACAGCGCTCTCAGCTGTGGTGGGATGTTCCGGTCATAGATTCCTTTGAACTGCTGAAGGATATCTACACGATTCCGGACCGGGTGTATCGGTCCAATCTCGAAGAACTGACAGAGCTTCTGAACCTGGAAGAGCTGCTGCGGACCCCCGCCAGACAGCTTTCCTTAGGCCAGCGTATGCGCTGCGAGATCGCGGCGTCCCTGCTTCACGGCCCTAAGATCCTTTTTCTGGACGAGCCCACCATCGGCCTGGACGCGGTATCCAAGCTGGCGGTGCGGGATTTCATTCTGCGCCAGAATGCGCTCCATCACACAACGGTGATTCTCACCACCCATGATATGCAGGATATTGAGGCTCTCACCAAGCGCATCATTCTGATCGGAAAGGGCAGGATCCTCATGGACGGCACCCTGGAGGAGATCAAAAGGGGCGGCGCGAGCATGGACGAGACTGTGGCCGGGCTTTACCGGGCTTACGAAATATAGGAGGGGGGGAGAAGCTGTGAAAAAATATTTTTCCTTCTTCCGGCTCCGCTTTGTCATGGGGCTGCAGTACCGGGCGGCGGCCTGGGCGGGAGTGGTGACCCAGTTTGTGTGGGGCGTTATGGAGATTTTAATGTTTCGGGCCTTCTACGAGGCGGATCCGCAGGCGTTCCCCATGAGCATGGAGGCCACCGCCTCCTACATCTGGATGCAGCAGGCTTTTTTGGCCTTTTTCATGGTCTGGTTTATGGAGAATGAGATTTTCGACGCCATTCGCAGCGGAAATGTGGCCTATGAGCTGTGCCGGCCCATCCGGATCTATCACATGTGGTTTGCCCGCAGCCTGGCAAACCGCACCTCCCGGGCTGTGCTGCGGTGTTTCCCCATCCTGGGGATCGCCGTCTTCCTGCCGAGGCCCTACGGACTCTGCGCGCCCCCGGGATGGCGGGTTTTTCTTCTGTATCTGGTTTCCATGGCTTTGGGGCTTTTGGTGGTGGCAGCCTTTTGTATGCTGATCTATGGGCTGACCTTTTTTACCGTCTCTCCCGACGGGCTGCGGATTTTGTTTTCCTCGGCGGTGGATTTTTTCGCGGGGGCGGTAATCCCCATCCCCTTTTTCCCGGGAAAGCTTCGGGCCCTCATGGAGCTGCTTCCCTTTGCGGCCATGCAGAATGTGCCTCTTCGGGTTTACAGCGGGGATCTGGCGGGAGAGGCCGCTGCCCGGGCCATAGGGCTGCAGGTGTTCTGGCTGGCGGTGCTGGCGGCGGCAGGGGAGTGGCTTTTTTGGCTGGGGGAGAGAAAGGCCCTGATCCAGGGCGGCTGAGGACGGAAAGGAGCTGAGATGAGAGGAAAAAGGGATTCGGAGAGGATGCCGGGGATCCGGCTTTACTTTCACTATATAGGGATTCATTTAAGGAGCATCATGCAGTACAAGGCATCCTTTCTGATGACGGCAGTGGGGCAGTTTTTGGTGTCCTTCTGCGTCTTCTGGGAGCTGTACTTTATGTTCCGGCGCTTCCATGAGGTGAAGGGCTTCACCTACAGCCAGGTGCTGCTGTGCTTTTCCGTTATGCTGCTGGAATTTTCTCTGGCGGAGATGTTTGCCAGAGGGTTCGATTCCTTCTCCGGTATGGTGCGGGAGGGAACCTTTGACCGGGTGCTGGTGCGGCCCAGGAGCGCGGTTCTGCAGGTGCTGGGCAGCCGCTTTGAGCTCACACGCATCGGGCGCATCCTGCAGGCCTTGGTTTTGTTTGTCTACGGGGTGAGGGAAAGCGGGGTAGAGTGGACGCCGGCCCGGGTGCTCACGGTGATTTTTATGCTGCTGGGGGGCACCGCCCTGTTCTGCGGGCTGTTTTTGATCTACGCGGCCCTCTGCTTTTTTACGCTGGAGGGGCTGGAGTTTATGAACGTGTTTACGGACGGGGCCAGGGAGTTCGGCAAATACCCCTTGAGCGTGTACGGAAAGCGTCTGCTGCAGTTTGCCACCTGCATCGTGCCCTATGCCCTGGTCCAGTATTATCCCCTTTTGTATCTGCTGGGGCGGGTAAAGGCCCCCGGGTATATCTTTCTGCCCCTGCTGGCGGTGCTGTTTTTGGTCCCCAGCTATCTGCTCTGGCGGCTGGGGGTGAGAAAATATCAGTCCAGCGGGTCCTGACAGGCCGGGGAAGGGCGGCCGGGAGGGGCGCTGCCGCCTGCGCCGGGGGCCCCGGATGAGGAAAAGTGCTTGCAAAAACGCGGCCTGGGGGTTATCATACCTATAGGTTCCTTTTTGTTGTAAAATCGGCAGTCTGCAGGGGATCGGGCGGAAACAGGCATGGCTGTGCCCGGCTGGAAGGAAGAGTTTGGCGCGGAGAAATCCGGGAGGGGCAGGAGGGCATATGAGCGGCAGGCAGGCGGAAGAAAAATCCATCTATAAGGATAGAAGTTTGACGGCTACGGGGCTGGTGATCCTGATCATCATCGCGCTTTTGATCACAGCCTATTATCAGATCAATTCGGTGCTGCGGGAGAGATCCTTCCGGCGTCTGGAGGAGGGCGTCGATACGGTGATCCAGGAGGTCACCTCCAAGCTGGAGCGGGACAGCCGTATCCTCAACGCCGCGGCTGCGATTATTTCCCAGGCAGACAATTTTGACATTGACGATACCCTTTCGGTGATGGAGACGGTGGCGCCCCTGCTGGAAACCATGCAGGTGTGGGTTTTGCTGCCGGACAACCGGATCCTTTCCTCCGGCGGCAATGTGTCCGAGTCCGTGGAGGAAATCTCCTTTGCCCGGGAGGCGCCTCTGGGGGAGCACATATCCGGCCGGGTGACCAGCGCGGCCACAGGGGAGCCGGTGCTGCGGCACTTCGTGCCCATTATTCAGGACGGGGAGACGGCGGCCCTGCTCTACGGCGTCACGAAGCTCTCCAATCTTCATGAAAGCCTGAATATTGACAATATTTACAATGCCAGCGCCAGCGTATATATTATCGACACCGGCAGCGGGGATTTCATACTGGACACCTGGCACGATAAGCTGGGAAATGTGGCGGATTTCCTGGATGACGAAAGGGAGACCAAGGGCAGGCAGGACTGGGCCGCCTATACGGAGGATATGCTGCATCAAGGAACAGGGTATGTGATCTTCCGCACGCCCAATAGGGACGGCTGGGAATATATGTATTATGCCCCCGCCGGCATCAACCGGTGGTCCATCGCCGTGTCCGTGCCGGAGAAGGAGGCCTTCGCCAGCGTGTTCGCGGTGCGGCAGGTCTGTTTCTATCTGGGAATCTGCATGGCGGTGGTGGTGCTTGTGTTTTATGTCTGGGTGCGCCGTCAGGCCAAGGAGACCACCAAGCGGGCGGTGGAGCAGGCGGTGCTGGCGGAGAAGCTCCAGAAGGCGGAGGCGGCCGACCGGGCCAAGAGCGTCTTCCTCTCCAATATGTCCCACGATATCCGCACGCCCATGAACGCCATCATAGGCTTTACCACCCTGGCCCAGACCAATCTGGACAACAGGGAGCGGGTTCAGGAGTACCTGGGAAAGATCCTATCCTCGGGCAATCATCTGCTCTCGCTGATCAACGATATCCTGGATATGAGCCGGATTGAGTCCGGCAAGCTCAATATTGAAGAGAAGGAGTGCTCCATATCGGATATTTTCCGGGATATGCGGAATATCATCCAGACTCAGATGCACTCCAAGCAGCTGAACTTTTTCATGGACACGGTGGATGTGATCGATGAGGACATTTACTGCGACAAGCTCCATGTGAACCAGGTGCTGCTGAATCTTCTCTCCAACGCCATCAAGTTTACCCCCGCAGGGGGCACTGTGGCGATGACCGTAAAGCAGCTCCCCAAGGCCCCCAAGGGATACGGCTCCTACGAGATACGGGTCAAGGACACGGGCATCGGCATGAGCGAGGAATTCACCAAGCATATTTTCGAGCCCTTTGAGAGGGAGCGCAACAGCACGGCCAGCGGGATCCAGGGAACGGGCCTTGGCATGGCCATCACAAAAAATATTGTGGACACGATGGGAGGGACCATCGAGCTGCACTCAGAGCAGGGCAAGGGGACGGAATTTATCATCCACCTGGATTTCCGGCTTCAGACGGGGCCCCAGAAGGTGGAGGTGGTCAAGGAGCTGGAGGGGATGCACGCCCTGGTGGTGGACGACAGCTTTTCCACCTGCGACAGCGTCACCAAAATGCTCCGGCAGATTGGGATGCGCTCCGAGTGGGTCCTCCACGGCAAGGAGGCCGTCCTTCACGCCAGGCAGGCCTATGAGATGGGGGACGAATACCACGCCTATATTGTGGATTGGCTGCTGCCGGATTTGAGCGGCCTGGAGGTGGTGCGGCAGATCCGGGCCATAGTGGGGGACAGTATCCCCATCATTATTGTGACCGCCTACGACTGGACGGCCTTCGAGGATGAGGCCAGGCAGGTGGGAGTCACCGCCTTCTGCAACAAGCCGATTTTCCTGTCGGAGCTGCGGGATGTGCTCGTCTCGGCCACGAACCGTTCCCAGCAGACGGACCGGAAGGAGTCGGAGAGAGCGGTGCCGGGTCTTGCGGAGAGCCTGCAGGGGAAACGTCTGCTGCTGACGGAGGACAATGAGCTGAACCGGGAAATCGCCGAGGCGCTTTTGACGGACAGCGGGTTTGTGGTGGAGACGGCCCAGGACGGCACGGAGGCTGTGGAAAAGGTGAAGCAGTCCGAGCCCGGCTACTATGCGCTGGTCCTTATGGATGTGCAGATGCCCAGAATGAACGGATACGACGCCACCAGGGCCATCCGGGCGCTGGATAATCCCCAGCTGGCCCAGATTCCCATTGTGGCTATGACCGCAAACGCTTTTGAGGAGGATCGGAAGCTGGCCCTGGAGAGCGGCATGAACGCCCATGTGGCAAAACCCATCGACATGAAAAAGCTGCTGGAGGTTCTCACGGAGATTCTGCTGCAAAAATGACGGGAAGGGGAAGCGGCGGAGGGCGCGATGAAGATATCTGAGGAAAAGAAAAAGAGAGTATTCGATATTATTCAGATCGGCCACACGGGAGATTTCGTGAGCATCCTGTTCGACGTGCTGCTCACGGGGGCTATCCTGTGCAATTTGTTTATCGCCATCTTTGATACCTTCGAGGCATCCGCTCCCTACAAGGGCCTGCTGAATGTCCTGGAATGGATCACGGTGCTGGGCTTTACCGTGGAATACGCCCTGCGGGTGTGGACCGCCCGGTATCTGTATCCCAGGCAGACCCAGGGGAGGGCCAGGCTGAAGTATATTTTTTCCTTCGGAGGGCTCATTGACCTGCTCTCCTTCCTGCCCTTTTATCTGCCCCTGTATTTCCCGGCGGGGATTGTGGCCTTTCGGACGCTGCGGATTATGCGGATCCTGCGGCTCTTCCAGCTGGACCGGTATTACGACGCCTTCAATGTGATTGCCGATGTCCTGAAGCGCAAGCGGGATCAGATCTTTTCCTCTATGATGATTCTTCTCATGCTCATGATGGCTTCCTCTCTGTGTATGTACGGCCTGGAACACGATGCCCAGCCGGATGTGTTCCAGAACGCCTTTTCCGGCTTCTGGTGGTCCGCCTCCACCCTGCTGACCGTGGGCTACGGGGATATCTATCCCATCACGGTGCCGGGAAAGATCCTGGGGATCTTTATCACCTTTTTGGGAGTGGGCATGGTGGCCATCCCCACCGGTATTCTCTCCGCCGGCTTTGTGGAGCAGTACGGCGCCCGCAAGGAGGCGGTGCAGTACATGGTGGAGGAGGAGCTGCGGTTTGTGCAGCTCCAGATCGGGGAGGAACACCCCTGGGCCGGCAAGTCTGTCCGCAGCCTGACCCTGCCCCCGGGAATGATCCTGGCGGTGATCCGCAGGGAGGACGGGACAACCCTGATCCCCCGGGGAAATATGGTGGTGGAGAAGGGGGATTCCCTGGTCATCGGGGCGGAGAGCACGGACGGGGATATCGGGATCACCTTAAAGGAGCTGACTCTGCGGGCCAAGCATCCCTGGGTGGGCTGCCGGGTCCGGGATTTGGATATTTCCCGCAATACGCTGATTGTGATGGTGCATCATGAGGGCAGGACGGTGATCCCCAACGGGAATACGGTCCTGCATGAGGGGGACGAGGTGTTCCTTTATACCAAGAAAAATATACCGGACGCGGATGAGATCCTGATTTAGACAGAAGGAGATGGCAGACGCGGGTGGGGTCTTGATTTAGACAGAAGGAGCTGCCGGATGCGGGTGGAATCCTGCTTTGGACAGCTGTAGATAACGGACGCGGATGGGAACCGGAGCCTGCTTGGGACGCAGAAGAAGGACTGGCGGGAAAGAGCGGAAACGGAAAACTTTTGACGCAGGGCAGGCGGAAAGGGAGACTGACCGGGAGACCGGCAGGGGAGTGACAGATGAGAGAGAGACGAAGGCGCGGGCGCAGGACAGGAGTTTTCCTGCTGGGCCTGGCGCTTTGGATGGGACTGGCCGGGTGCGGCATAAGGGACGGGGAGCTGCGGGAGGCTCAGGGGGCTGCCCAGGTGCAGACTTCGGAGAGCACCTCTTCGCCGGAGTCCGCGGCCCTGCAGGGAGGCGGCTCGGAGTCTGCTTCTGCGCCTGCGCTTAAACCGGAGTCCGCACGGGAGCCTGCACTGGAATCTGCCTCTGCGCCCACGCCGGAGCTTGTGCAGAAGTCTACCCCGGCCCCCACTCCGGAACCAACCCCAGAGCCCTACAGGGAGTATGAGATCCGTCTGGCAGCGCTGGGAGATAATCTGATGCACATGGGGATTGTGTATACGGGAAAGCAGGCGGACGGAAGCTATGATTACAGCTTCCTGTTCCGGGGGATTCAGGATCTGCTGGATCAGGCGGACATCCGGGCGATCAATCAGGAAACTGTCTTTGGGGGAAACGAGCTGGGATTTTCCGGGTTTCCCCATTTTAATTCTCCCACCCAGGTGGGGGACGCCATTGCGGCAGCAGGCTTTCAGGTGGTGCTGCATGCCACCAATCATGCGGCGGATCAGGGAGTGAAGGGGCTGGCCCGGTGTGCGGCCTTCTGGGAGCAGTACCCCCAGGTGCTGGCGGTGGGAATCCACCAGGAGCCCACCCAGGAGCGGATCGGCCTGCTGCAGGCGGGGGACCGGACTTTTGCCATTTTGAATTATACCTACGGCCCCAATGCGGAGGTGCTGGACAGCTCCCTGAGGGGGCGGCTGGATATGCTGTGCGCCTATCAGGAAAAGACCGGGGCCATCGACTTTACCTCCCTGAACCCTCAGGTGACGGAGGATATCCGGCGGGCCAGGGAGCTGGCGGACGTGGTGGTGGTATTCCCTCATTGGGGGACGGAGTACCGCACGGAGCCATCCTCCTATCAGCGCCGGTTTGCCCAGGAGATGGCGGATGCGGGGGCGGATGTGATCATCGGGACCCATCCCCATGTGCCCCAGCCGGTGGAGCTGCTTACGGCCCAGGACGGCAGGACCACCCTGTGCTTTTATTCTCTGGGGAATTATGTCTCCACGCAAAAGCAGGCGATCTGCATGCTGGAGGAAATGGCCTGGGTGACTTTTCATGTGACGGAGGATGAGGTGTATGTGGTGCGGGATGAGAGCGGTGCGGTGCCCTTGGTCTGTCACTACAAAAGCGGCCCAGTCCGGCTGGAGAATGTGTATCCCCTGGAAGAATACACACAGGAACAGGCCCAAAGCCATGGCATCCGCAATTACGGAGGCGTCAGCCTGAGCCTGGAGTACCTGCAGGAAAAGAGCAGGGAGATATTGGGGGAGTGGGAGCTTCCCCTGGAGAAGGTCCGGGAAAAGGGCCGGGAGCTGCCTCTGCAGGTGGTTCCGAAGAGGGCTGGGGAAGCCGAGGATGCCCCGGAGGGCTCTAAGGAGTCAGAGGCGGCTCTGGAGCGTTTTACGGAGCCGGAAGACCCTCCGGAGGACATTGGGGAGTGACGCTCCGGAGAGCTCCGAGGTTTCCTCCTAGGAGATCAGTCAATCACATTCCTGACGCCTAAAATGGTGTCATAGTCCGCCTCCCCGATGATAACGCCCTTGCGGGAGTTGGCGGCGTGGATGATCTGGCCGTCCCCGATGTAGAGGGCCACATGGGTGCATTTGCCGCCGGAGCCGTAGCAGATAATGTCTCCGATCTGGATCTGGCTGTAGTCTACGCCGCGGCCGGCACTGGAGAGCTGGCCGGCGGGAGTGCGGCTGATGGAGTATCCGAATTCCTTGTAGATCAGGGAGGTAAAGCCGGAGCAGTCCGTGCCCGTGGTAAGGGACTGGCCCCCATGGACATATTTGTTCCCCAAAAACTGCATGGCGTAGTCCACGATGCTCTGGCGCAGCTCCCCGTTGGTGGTGTAGTCTGTGTCAGGGGGCGTCACGGTGACGGCGGTATTTTCCGCTGTCTGTGCCTCGGAGGCGTGCTGCCGCTCTTCCAGGGCCTTCTGCTCTGCCAGCTCCTTCGCCTCTTCCTCCAGGGTTTTGGCGTAGACGAATTCCTCCTCCAGGGTTACGTAGGGCGCCGCCACATAGCCGGTCTGGGTGTCCGTGTACTGCACCTTCAGCCAGTCACCCTGATCTTCCAGAAGCTTCACCCGTTCCCCGTTGTCAATATATCCGATCCGTCCGGATGCAAGATCCGGCTCACTGCGCACGTTAAGCCGGTCGGCGATCACAGTGGCATAGCGCGTCACATAGTCGTCGATCACCTCTGCGGCAGCTTCCCCATACAGGAAAAATTCGGACTTGATGTAGCCCTGCACATTGCCGGATACGATCTGGAACCAGTCCTGCTCCGGGCCGGCAGCTGCCAGAATATGAGCCACGGCCCCGTCGTAGATTTTGCCCACAATCTCACTTTCCGTATCGGGGGCGGAGCGCACGTTCACATAGCGGGTCACATGGGCGATGGCCAGGTCCGCATATTCCCCGGCGTCCTCCTGGGAGGGAAGAGGGGCTGCGGCGCCAGGCTCATCCTGGGAGGCGTCCGGGGCCGGAGAGGAAAGAGGATCCGCAGGGCCATTCCCCTCCTGGGGAGTGCCCGCAGCCGGAGAGGGCCCGGGGTCTGCCAAAGGGGACGGCTCCCGGGAGTCATCCGCCGGCTGGCCGTCCGGGGCCTGGGAGCCGTCCGGATCAGAGGATCCTGTCAGGCGCTCCCCCGGCTGGGCTTTTGCATCCTGGGCATTGTCCCCAGAGGCGCCCTGGCTGAGGGAGGCAGAGGTCTCCCGGGTTTCCAGAGGTATCCCGGAGAGGGGGAGGGGCTGAACGCCCCCGCCGTCCTCCCGCCCCAGGAGAAATATGCCGCAGAGCAGGGCCCCTGCCAGGGCCAGGGCGCCGATTCCCATGATCAGTTTGTATTTCATAGGGCTCCCCATTCCGGAGCGCTTTGCGCGACGGGGGCGATGAGAAATCCGCGAATGCGGTTTCTGATCTGCCATCAGTAGAATTTGCGGCGCTCCGGCACAAATTCTCATGTGAAAAATCAGCACATCCGTGTGATTTTTCACACTGCTTCCTTTGTAAGTTCTGTAAAATCCCACAGACTGCCTCAGGCTGCCTGTGGGATTTTGGGTTTGTACGTTATGAATGCCAAAAGGGACCGGTCAGATGCCGGGTGCCCGGGGCAGCCGGTATGGGATGCCTATTTGCGGTTCAGATCCAGCACCAGGTGCTGAGGAAGACCGTTCACAATGAAGGGAGCGTAGTCGCCCTGGATCAGAGGTCTCACGTAGTCGATGAATTCCTCGGTCACATAGTCGCCCTCCTGGTTCACCCAGATCCTGGGAACGGTGTGCTCGATGTTGGCGATACGGTGGATATCGTAGATATCCGCGGTGCTCACGTAAGGATCCTCGGACTTGCGGGTGATGATCACCATCTTGCCGGTGTCTCCCTCGTCCACAGCCTTTACAGCCGCGCCGCCTACCATGAATGCCTCGTCGATATCGGTACGGGATGCCATGTGGGACGCGCTCCTCTGCAGGATGGAGAACTCCACGGCTCTGGCCTTGCAGCCCAGCTCAGAGGAAAGAAGGTTGGCCAGGTAGAGAGCGGTGCCCTGCAGCTGCTTGTGGCCGAAGGCGTCCACATAGTCGGAGTTGCTGGCCAGCTCGCACACATAGCGGCCGTCGGCCACCTTGATGCCCTCGGAGACAGCGATCACGATGTTCTGCTTTACCTCCAGCAGAGCCTTCACCTTGGCGCGGAACTGATCCAGGTCGAAGGTTACCTCGGGCAGATAAATCAGATCGGGGCCTTCGCATTCCTCGGTCTTGGCCAGGGCGGTGGCGCCGGTCAGCCAGCCTGCGTTGCGGCCCATGATCTCCAGCACGGTGATGTTCACCTTCTTGTAGCTCATGCCCAGGGCGTCGCGGATGATCTCCTTGGTGGAGGCTGCGATGTACTTGGCGGCGCTGCCGAAGCCAGGGGTGTGGTCCGTCATGGCCAGGTCATTGTCGATGGTCTTGGGAACGCCCAGAAACTTCTGGGGAAGACCCTTTACCACGGCATAGTCGGACAGCTTCTTGATGGTATCCATGGAATCGTTGCCGCCGATGTAGATGAATGCCTCAATGTCCAGCTTGTCCAGAATGGAGAAGATCTTCTCATAGACCTCAGGATTCTCATGAATCTCCGGCAGCTTGTAGCGGCAGGAGCCCAGGAAAGCGGAGGGAGTGCGCTTCAGCAGCTCGATATCCATATCCGAGTGGATCTGAGTGGAGAGATCCACGTACTGCTCGTCCAGGAGTCCCTGGACGCCGTGGAGCATGCCATACACCTTGTGGAAGCCACGCTCCTTTGCGGTTTTGTAGACGCCGGCCAGGCTGGAGTTGATCACGGCTGTAGGGCCGCCTGACTGGCCTACGATGATGTTGCGCTTGTTCGCCATAGCATATACCTCACTATCTTTGTATATTTTGAAAGGGTTGGGATTTGACGGCGCCCGTGAAAGCTCTCCCGGCAGGGGAGAGGAAACCCAACACGCTGCTCGGCCCATTCCACTTCATTGTATCAAAGCTGTTCCCAGATTGCAACAATTATTATTGAGATGTTTGTGAAACGAAAAGTTTCCAAACTAAAAGTTTTTTGAAATGTGTAAGAAAGCATTGCCAGAAACCCTTCTTTCTTGGTATGATGGAAGTAATATAGGGAGGATGCGGGATTTTCAGAGGCCCTTTGGGCCTGAGAAAGGAGCGCGAATGATTAGAACTGCAAGGACGGAGAACGGCTGGGTAAGGGGGATTGAGGCGGCGGACCCTCGGATCACATCCTTCAAGGGGATTCCCTTTGCCGCGCCGCCCGTGGGAGAGAACAGATGGCGGGCTCCCCAGCCTGCCGCCGACTGGGAGGGCATAAGGGAGGCATACCGTTTTGCCCCTATCGCGGTGCAGGACACCCCCGGTCTGGGGGACGATATCTACTGCCGGGAGTGGCATGTGGATCCCGAGATCGCCATGGACGAGGACTGCCTGTACCTGAATATCTGGACGGGTGCAAAGAGCGATCAGGAGAGGCAGCCGGTGCTGGTGTGGTTTTACGGAGGCGGCCTCCAGTGGGGATATCCGGCCGAGATGGAGTTTGACGGGGAGAGGCTGGCCCGCAGGGGCGTGGTGGTAGTGACGGTCAATTACCGGATCAATGTGTTCGGCTTCCTGTCCCATCCCCAGCTCACCCGGGAGCAGCCGGAGGCCCCGGCCAACTTCGGGAACCTGGACCAGCAGGCGGGCATCCGCTGGGTGGTGCGCAACATCGCCGCCTTCGGGGGAGATCCTGAGAATATCACCATTGCGGGCCAGTCCGCGGGGGGCGGCAGCGTCCTAAGCCAGATGGCCTGTATGGACAACAGGGGATTGTTCCAGAAGGCCGTCATTATGAGCGCCATGATCCGCAGCCCCTACGGGGAGGGCGGCATCGGACATCCGGAGGCGATAGAGAGCGCCCAGGAAAATGGGAAGCGATTCTTTGATTTCCTGGGGGTATCCACCCTGGAGGAAGCCAGAGGGCTGGACGCCAGGTACGTGCTGCACAAATACAGCGAGTATGCAAAGAACAATCCCAGGATGTTCACGGTGCTGGATCATAAATTCTGCGTGGGAGATCCGCTGGAGCTGTTCCTGGCGGGAAAATGTGTGCCGGTCAGCGTTATGGCGGGCAACACGGAGGATGAGTTCCCCAGCCTGCTGACGGCGGGAAGCCGGGAAGAGCTGGAGCAGAGGGCAAAAGAGTGCTTCGGGGAGAGGGCGGAGGAATTTTTGTCCTTCCCGGAGGCCGGGGAAGGGGACGGCCAGGGGCATTACGGCGTGGTCAGCGGCATCGAGTGCACCGCCAAGAGCCTCTTTACCTACCGCAGGCCGGACGGAAAGGACTGCTACTATTACTGCTTTGCCCCGGATATCCCGGGCTGGGATCATCCCGGCACCTTCCACTCGGTGGATCTGTGGTTCTTCTTTGAGACACTGGCCAAGTGCTGGCGTCCCTTTGTGGGCAGGCATTATGACCTGGCCCGCCAGATGTGCAATTACTGGGCCAACTTTATCAAGACAGGGGATCCCAACGGCCCGGATGCGGACGGATCCCCCATGCCCCTCTGGAAGCCCTACCGGGAAGGGCAGGCCAGCGGGATGCGCTTTACGGGGGAGGGCGCCTGTCCCATCCAGGGACCGGAAGATCCCTTCAAGGCTTTCCTGATGGAGAACATCCGGGAGAGGCTTTCCTAAACCGATGGGGGGAGAGGACGGCCCAGAGTGAATATGAGGAGGATACTATCATTATGAAGAAACAGGCATTTAATCCTTATCTGCCTTCCTGGGAGTATATCCCGGACGGGGAGCCCTATGTGTTCGGAGACCGGGTGTATGTGTACGGCTCCCACGATTTTTACAACGGATATGTGTTCTGCATGGGGGACTATGTGTGCTGGTCGGCCCCGGTGGACGATCTGGGGGACTGGCGCTATGAGGGGGTGATCTACCCCCGGGATGAGGATCCCCTGAACAAGGACGGGAAGATGTGCCTCTTTGCCCCGGATGTGACAAGGGGGCCGGACGGCAGGTACTATCTGTATTATGTGCTGAATCATGTGGACACCGTCTCGGTGGCGGTGAGCGATACCCCTGCGGGAAGGTATGAATTTTACGGATATGTGCACTATCCCGACGGGACGCTGCTGGGCAGCCGGGAGGGGGATGAGCCCCAGTTTGATCCCGGGGTACTCACGGAGGGGGAGAAAACGTATCTGTACACCGGCTTCTGCGGAAGAGGGGACAAGAGCCGCACCGGAGCCATGGCCACGGTCCTGGGCCCGGATATGCTGACGGTGACGGAGCCTCCCGTGTTTGTGGCGCCCGGCTGCGAGTACAGCCAGGGGACGGGCTTTGAGGGCCATGAGTTCTTTGAGGCGCCCTCCATCCGGAAGGTGGGGGATACCTACTATTTTATATATTCCTCTGCGGTGATGCATGAGCTGTGCTACGCGGTGAGCAAAAATCCGCTGGGGGGCTTTACCTACGGCGGGGTGATTGTCAGCAACTGTGATCTGCACATTGACAGCTACAAGCCTGCGGACCGGCCCATGGCCTACGGGGCCAACAACCACGGCAGTATCGTGCAGATCGGGGAGGACTGGTACATTTTTTATCACCGGCACACCAACGGCACCTGGTACAGCCGGCAGGGCTGCGCGGAGAAGATCACCATCCTGCCGGACGGCTCCATCCCCCAGGTGGAGCTCACCTCCTGCGGGTTAAACGGCGGGCCCTTAGAGGGAAGGGGAGAGTATCCCGCCTATCTGGCCTGCAACCTGTTCCGGGATATCCCTTCCGTCTATGTGGGGGACAACCGGTTCCCCAAGGTGATGCAGGACGGCCGGGACGGGGACCAGGAGATCGGCTATATCGGCAATATACAGGATTCGGCCACGGCGGGATTTAAATATTTTGACTGCCGGGGAGTAAAGAGCATCACTGTCACCGTGCGGGGATATGCGGGGGGCGCTTTTGAGGTGCGCACAGCCTGGGACGGACCGGTGCTGGCCACCCTGCCCGTCCGTTACTGCGATGTGTGGGAGAGCTACACCGCCCCCGTCGCGATCCCGGACGGGAAGCAGGCCATCTATCTGACCTACCGGGGGGAGGGCAATGCCCAGCTGAAGTCCTTTACCCTGGCGTAGGGGCGGCGGCCTGCCCGGCGGGACAGCCTGCAAGGGCTAATGCCAAGGGCCTCAGCCCAAGGACATTTGTCCAAGGGCATCAGCTCAAAGGCACCGGCCCAAGGGCACCGGCCCGAGGGCGGCGCCCGGCACACGGGAAAGAGAATAAAGGAGAAGGAATATGGAGGGAGATAAAAAAATCACGGTGCAGGAGGGGGACCGGGTCCCCTTCCGCAACCATGTGGATTTCTGCGTGGGCACCGGAAGGATGGGGCTGGCGCTGACCCGTGAATACCAGGAGGAACTGGCCTATGTCCAGCGTCACATAGGCTTCCGGCACATCCGGGGCCACGGGCTGTTCAGCGACGATATGGCCATCTATCAGGAATATGAAGAGAACGGGGAGACCAGGTGGGAGCTGAATTTCACCTACCTGGACCGGGTGATGGACAGCTACCGCCAGGTGGGGCTGAAGCCCTTCCTGGAGCTGGGCTTTATGCCCGGAAAGCTGGCAAAGGGCACCCAGACCCTCTTTTACTGGCAGGCCCACACCACCCCGCCGAAGGACTATGGGATCTGGTGTGGGATGATCCAGGGGCTACTTCGGCATCTCATGGACCGCTACGGGGCGGACGAGGTGGTGACCTGGCCGGTGGAGGTCTGGAACGAGCCCAATCTGTGGGGCTTCTGGGAGGGGGCCGATCTGGAGGAATACCTGAAGCTCTTCCACAGAAGCTTTGAGGCGGTCAAGGAGGTGGATCCCCGGTTCCGGGTGGGAGGCCCCGCCGTGTGCGGCGGCACCGACGAAAAGTGGATCGGGGCCTTTATGGAGTACTGCCATGAGAACAGGATCCCGGTGGACTTTGTGACCAGACATCACTATACCATCGAACAGCCGGACCGGGAGGGACATTACGACTATTCCCGCCTGATGGATCCGGAGGTGGGCTTTGCCAATCTGCAGACCACCCGGGATATCATCGACAGATACCCGGAGTATCGGGGACTGCCCATCCACATTACGGAGTTCAACACCTCCTACACCCCCAAGGGAGTGATCCATGACACCAATCTGAACGGGGCCTGCATCGCCCGGCAGCTCTCCCGGCTGGGGGATGTGAACGAGTCCTACTCCTACTGGACCTTCGGGGATGTGTTTGAAGAGCAGGGAGTGCCCTTTACGCCCTTCCACGGAGGCTTCGGCATGGTGGCGGAGGGCTGCATTCCCAAGCCTGTGTTCTGGACCTTTGTTTTTTACAAAAGGCTTCAGGAGAGCGGCGGGGAGTGCGTGTACCGGGACGACGCTGCGGTGGTGCTGCGGCGGGAGAACGGGGACTATCTGGGCGTGGCCTGGAATGAGGTAAAAGGGCCCGGGGATCAGGAGCGCAGAAGGGTTCTGCTCTCCCTTCCGGCGGCCCGGGAGGAATACTGCCTGCTGACCCGCTCGGTGGACGAGAAGGTCTGCAATCCCCTGAAGGCATGGCACGATATGGGAGAGCCCGCCCATCTGCGGGAGGATCAGAGGGAGCTGCTGCGGGAGGCGGCCACTCCGCTCCTTGAGACGGCCAGGATCCGAAGCCGGGAGGGGAGAGCAGACATAGAGCTTTCCCTGGGCAGAAACGGAGTGGTTTACTTTGAACTGACGGCCGGCGCGCTGACACCCGACCGGGGCTATGAGTATGAGCGGGCCCTTTTGGGCGTCTGAAGGGGCCGCCGGGGAGAGGAAAAGGACATGGGAAAGGCGTGGCAGCATTTTAAGACCATAACGCGCCACAAGTATCTGGTGGCGAAGGGATGCTTTCAGGTGGGACTGTACCGGCAGGGGCTTACCCACGATCTGTCCAAGTACGGCCCCACGGAGTTTGCCACGGGGATCAAATACTATCAGGGCAACCGCAGCCCCAACGCGGCGGAGCGGGACGAGAAGGGCTATTCCGCCGCCTGGCTCCACCACAAGGGGCGCAACCGCCACCACTGGGAGTACTGGATTGATTTTACCCGCAGCGGCATGAAGCCGGTTCCCATGCCGGACCGGTATCTGGTGGAGATGGTCATGGACCGGATCGCCGCCAGCAAGGTTTACAACGGGGAAAAGTACCGGGACGGGGACGCCCTGGCCTACTTTGAGAAGGCGGAGGGGCATCAGGACTTCATGCATCCCCAGACCCGGGACCGGCTCAGGGAGCTTCTGGAGATGCTGGCCAGGAAGGGAGAGAAGGAAACCTTCCGGTATATCCGGGAGGATTTCCTGAAAAAGGGCAGGGGTTGACGGCCCCCGGGAGCGCAAAAAACATTGGGAAAAGGCTTGACAAAGAAAGACCCATGCGATACAATATCATTCGTCGGTGTGACCGCCGAACTGTGTCCGTAGCTCAGCTGGATAGAGCAACGGCCTTCTAAGCCGTGGGTCGGGGGTTCGAATCCCTTCGGGCACGTTTGGAACTCCTTCCAATTATATATGGTGGGTATAGCACAGCTGGTTAGCGCGTCAGATTGTGGCTCTGAAGGTCAAGGGTTCGAATCCCTTTACCCACCCTCTTTTCCCAATGTGTCTGAGTGACACGCTTGGTGTCATGTAAAGGGCTATCGCCAAGCGGTAAGGCACAGCACTTTGACTGCTGCAGACGCTGGTTCGAATCCAGCTAGCCCTGTTTTTGCTGAGGGACATTAGCTCAGGTGGTAGAGCACTTGACTTTTAATCAAGTTGTCCCGGGTTCGAGTCCCGGATGTCTCAGAAAGATCCCCAAGGTCCCCGGAGACGGCTTTGGGGGTTTTTATCAATTTAGACCGGAAGAGATCCGGGCGGCGGGCGGATATGGCGGAATTGGCAGACGCGCCAGATTTAGGTTCTGGTCCGAGAGGGTGCAGGTTCAAGTCCTGTTGTCCGCAGGAACAAAAGAGGAAGAGGAATGAAACCGGGGATTAAAAAAGAACCGCTGCGTCTGCAGCGGTTCTTTTCAGTGGAAGCAATGGGGCTCGAACCCATGACCTCTCGCGTGTGAGGCGAACGCTCATCCCAGCTGAGCTATGCTTCCTTCCATGTCCCTTATTATAACACGTTGCGGCAGAAAAGCAAGAGCCTTTTTGGGAAAAATTTTTTGAATTTTTGAAAAAATTTCGGGAGAAGGAGAAAATATAGGGGACAGATTTCCGCGGAAGAGGAATTTTGCCTTGTTTTTTTGAGGCAGTATGCTACAATTTTCATAGATCCCGGAGTGCGGCGCTGACTGCCTGCCGGGAAAAACATCTTATCATACAGGGAGAAAAACGGTGAAAAGGATAGAACTGACGCAGCAGCAGGTAAAATGGGTGGGACGTGTATATCCGGCCGGGGAGACGCTCTGGCTGGGAATGTCGGGCTCGGGGATCGAGTTTACAGGCGCGGAGGGCACCCTGGAGGTGGTCTTTGCGGGAGGCGAGGCATCCCGGGTGAAAGGGAATGAGGGCAACTATGCCCGGGCCGCCGTCTACATAGGCCCGGAGCGGAGGGCGGATCTGTGCATGGACGAGCCGGAGAAGAGAGTGCGGCTTCTGAATCTGGGGAAGGACGACAGGGTCCGGATCATAAAGCTCTCGGAGTGCGCCATGTCCGCCGTGGGGATCCGCGCGGTCTGGACAGAGGATCAGGCCCAGGTGCGGCTGGTCCCGGTCAGCTCCCGCAGAATCGAGTTCGTGGGGGACTCCATCACCTGCGGCTACGGCGTGGATGACGAGGACTGCGAGCATCCCTTTTCCACGGCCACGGAGGATGTGACAAAGGCCTACGCCTACAAGACGGCCATGGCCCTGGGAGCGGATTACAGCATGTTCTCCGCCAGCGGCTATGGGATCATCTCCGGCTACACCCCGGATCCCTCCCGCCGGGAGGTTTCGGAGCTTCTGCCCCCCTATTATGAGGCGTACGGGCTTTCCCAGGATACCTTCGGGGGCGTGTCAAGGCCCCAGGAGCTGAAGTGGGATTTCTCGCGGTATGTGCCGGATCTGGTGGTGCTGAACCTGGGCACCAACGACGACAGCTATTGCCAGGACGATCCGGCCAGACAGAGGGAGTATCAGAGGGAGTACAAGGCATTCCTAAGAGTGCTGCGGGAGCACAATCCCCAGGCGGTGATTGTATGCGCCTTTGGACTGATGGGAGACCGGCTGTATCCCTTTATCTGTCAGGCCTGTGAAGAGCTTGTGCAGGAGACGGGGGATGAGAGGCTTTACACGGTCCGCCTTCCCGAGCAGGACGGGAGCGTGGGCTATGCGGCCAACTATCATCCCATCGAGAGGGCCCACGGGCTGGCGGCGGAGGAACTCACGGCGAGGCTGCGGGAGATCATGGACTGGCGCTAGAAGAGGGAGGCTGTGAGGACGGGAGTAAGAGGCAGGCAGCCGCTTTGATTAGAACAGCTGCCTGATCAGGTATTGGTAGATTTCCTGGTTTTTTGTCTGCCAATTGTCACAGATGGAGGCCGCCGTCTCCTTTGTGGGCACCGACAGGGTCAGCTCAATGAGACGCTCACCCCGGTCTTTGGCCACCAGATGGGCCTCATAGCCGCCGGAGACGGCCTTGTAATAATCCCCCTGGACGGATACCTCGTTGCGCAGGGACATTTCGTTTTCCCGGAGATACGAGCCGATTTCTTCCCGTATGGCGGGACTGATCCGGTTTTCAAAGTAGCGCAGGGTGCTGCGCCCTTCCTCGGTGAGGTACAGATAGGTGCGGTTGTGAAGGCTGCGGGCGTCCACCATGCCGGCCTCCGACAGCTCCCCCAGCGCCTGCTGCAGGGTCAGAAAATTGGTGTAATCCCGTTCCAGCAGAAAATCGCTCACCTGTGCGGCGGTCAGGGGGAAAGCGACCCGGTCCAACATGTAGAGAATGATCAGCTTATAGAGGGTCAAAGGATCTTGCAGCATGGATACCTCCCTGGGATGGATCAGATATTTGCCTTGACGGCGTCGGCGACCACCTGGGCCACCCGGGGGTCAAATGCCTCGGGCATAATATTGTCCTCGCTGAGGGCTTCCCGGGGTACAAGCCCGGCGATGGCTTTGGCGGCGGCCAGCTTCATTTCCTCGGTAATCTGAGAGGCTCTGCCCTCCAGGGCGCCCTTGAAGATGCCGGGAAAGGCCACCACATTGTTGACCTGGTTGGGGAAGTCGCTCCGGCCGGTGCCCACCACCCTGGCTCCGGCGGCCTTTGCCAGATCCGGCATGATCTCGGGCACCGGGTTTGCCATGGCAAAGAGGATGGAGTCGCGGTTCATGGAGGCCACCATCTCGGGGGTGACAATGCCCGGGGCGGATACACCCACAAAGATGTCGGCGCCCCTGAGGGCGTCTGCCAGGGATCCCGTCTCCCCGTCGGGATTGGTCACTTCCGTCATCTTCTGCTGCATCCAGTTAAGCCCCGGGGTGTGCCGGGAGAGGATGCCCACCTTGTCGCAGAGAATGATGTTGGGGAAACCGTAGGTGAGCAGGAGCCTGGTGATGGCCACTCCCGCGCTGCCGGCGCCGTTCACCACCACCCGGCAGTCCTCCTTCTTCTTGTCCACGACCTCCAGGGCATTGATAATGCCGGCCAGGACCACAATGGCGGTGCCGTGCTGGTCGTCATGGAAGACGGGGATATCCAGGGCGGCCTTCAGCCGTTCCTCGATCTCGAAGCACCGGGGGGCGGAGATATCCTCCAGGTTGATCCCGCCGAAGCCGGGCGCCAGATAGGTGACTGTTTTGATGATCTCTTCCACATCCTGGGTGTCCAGGCAGATGGGGACGGCGTTTACGCCTCCGAACTCCTTAAACAGGACGGCCTTGCCCTCCATGACGGGCATGGCGGCGTAGGGGCCGATGTTGCCCAGGCCGAGCACGGCGCTGCCGTCGGACACCACCGCCACGGTGTTGGACTTCATTGTGTATTTGTAGGCGGCCTCCCTGTCCTGGGCGATCACCCTGCAGGGCTCTGCCACGCCGGGGGTGTAGGCCAGAGAGAGATCCTCCCTGGATCTCACGGGAGACTTGGCGACGGTCTCCAGCTTGCCGTTCCACTGTTCATGGAGCATCAGGGCTTTTTCGTTGATTGTCATAACTTACCTCCCTGCCCGCTGGCCGGGCGTTGTTTAAAAGGAAAGGACTGCCTTTGCGGCACCCTTTCGTATCCCTTATTTTAATAGGAACGGGCTGTTTTTTCAAGATCTTCTCGAAAATAATCCGTTTTCGGAAATTTTTACTTCCTATTTGCACGAAAATGTATTATAATGAGAGTTACCGCAGAAGCCCTCTTGGGACTTATCCAGGTCATATCTAACGAATTACCCCTTGTTTTCAGTTTAATATGGTTTGATGTGGGAGGCGTGGTGTTTTAAAATTATTGTAGGAGGAACTATGAGAGAAAAGTATGAGTCATTGGCGCTGGTGCATTTGAGGGAGTTGGCGAAGGTGCGCGGGATCAAGGGAACTTCCGTCATGAAAAAGGCAGAGCTGGTTGAGGCGATGCTGGCGGAGGACGAGAAGGACAGGGCGAAGGCCGAGGCGGCGAAAGGGGAGGCCGCATCCAGACCGGAGGCTGCCCAGAGACCGGAGCATCAAGCCCGCACCAGGGTGAGAACGGAAGGGGAATCCGGAACAAGAAACGAAGGATATAAGCCGAGGAACGAAGGAGAGACCGGGACAAGGAACGAGGGGTACGGCAGGTCCAGAGGCGAGGGCGAGACCGGGACAAGGAACGAGGGGTACGGCAGATCCAGGAACGAGGGGGATGCAGGCGCGAGAGGCGAGACCTACGGGAGAGCGAAAAATGAGGGGGAAGGCGTGGCGGAGGGATCTGCCGGCCAGAGAGCGTACCGGGCGGACAATGCCTACGATTCTACCCAGTATCCCAAGGAACTGGACAGCGGCGTGGAGGCTCACGGGATCCTGGAGGTGATGCCGGACGGCTACGGCTTTATACGGTCCGCCAACTATATGCCCGGGGACAACGACGTGTATGTGGCGCCCAGCCAGATCCGCCGTTTCGGGCTGAAGACCGGAGATATTCTGCGGGGCAACAAGAGGATCAAGACTCAGCAGGAGAAATTCAGCGCCCTGCTCTTTGTGGGGAGCATCAACGGCTATACGCCGGAGGAATCCGCCAGGAGGATGGCCTTTGAGGATATGACGCCCATCTTCCCCAACAGCCGGATCAGGCTGGAGACTCCGGGCTGCAGCGTGGCCATGCGGGTGATGGATCTGCTCAGCCCTGTGGGCAAGGGGCAGAGAGGGATGATCGTCTCCCCGCCCAAGGCAGGCAAGACCACTCTCTTAAAGGAGGTGGCCAAGTCCGTCCTGCGCACCAATCCGCAGATGCACATGCTGATCCTGCTGATTGATGAGCGCCCTGAAGAGGTGACCGACATCAAGGAGGCCATACAGGGGAACAATGTGGAGGTGATCTACTCCACCTTCGATGAACTGCCGGAGCACCACAAGAGGGTTTCCGAGATGGTGATCGAGCGGGCAAAGCGTCTGGTGGAGCACAAGAAGGATGTGGTGATCCTGCTTGACAGCATCACCCGGCTGACCAGAGCCTACAATCAGGTGGTGCCGCCCAGCGGCAGAACGCTTTCCGGAGGACTGGACCCCTCCGCCCTGCATATGCCCAAGCGGTTTTTCGGGGCGGCCCGGAATATGAGAGAGGGCGGGAGCCTGACCATTCTGGCCACCGCGCTGGTGGATACCGGGAGCAAGATGGACGACGTGGTATATGAGGAATTCAAGGGCACCGGCAATATGGAGGTGGTCCTGGACCGCAAGCTCTCCGAGAAGCGTATCTTCCCGGCCATCGACATTCAGAAGTCCAGCACCAGAAGAGAGGATTTGCTGCTGAGCAGTGAAGAGCTGGAGGGCATTACCATCATCCGCAGGGCTCTGAACGGGTTAAAGCCGGATGAGGCCACCGACCGGATTTTGGACATGTTTGCCCGCACCAGATCCAACGCGGAGTTTGTCGCCATGGTGAAAAAGAACAAATTTATCTAAAAAACTAAAAATGTCAAAAAAACTATTGCAACCGGAGAACAGGCATGTTACAATAATCACGCTGTTTGTGGTTCCATAGGCAGTGAGGATGAGAACACAGATAAGTCAGCGTAAATATATAGAGAGGTGAAAGAAATGAAAGAAGGAATCCATCCCGCTTATTATCAGGCGACAGTTACCTGCAACTGCGGCAACACCTTTGTGACCGGCTCTACCAAGCCTGAGATCCACGTGGAGGTCTGCTCCAAGTGCCATTCGTTCTACACAGGCCAGCAGAAGACGGCCAGGGCAGACGGACGTATTGAAAAGTTCAACAGGAAATACGGCGTTGCAAACAAATAGGAGTTTGCGAAAGGTTGAGGCTGATACCTCAACCTTTCTTTCTATGGGGGTGGATCTGTCAGGATGCACCCTTTTGAGGCTTTCCGGACAATGACCGTTTGGGCGGGCAGGGAGGATTGAGATGGCAGAGAAAAACAGGTGCTATTCCGGGATCGGCGGGCAGGCCGTCCTGGAGGGCATTATGATGAAGAACGGGGAAAAGTACGCGGTGGCCGTGCGCCGTCCGGACGGGCAGATCGCTGTGGACCTGCAGGAGAGCGGAGGCATTCTGCCGGGCAGCGTGCTCAAGAGGATCCCCTTTGTCAGGGGAGTCATCAATTTTGTGGAGTCCCTGGTGCTTGGGATGAAATGCCTGAACTATTCCGCCAGCTTTTATGAGGAGGAAGAGGAGGAGACGAAGGCGGACAAGGCCCTGGATAAGATTTCCGGGGGCAATGGGGAGAAGCTGCTGACCGGACTGGTGACGGCGGTTTCTGTGGTGCTGGCCGTTGGGATCTTTGTGGTCCTGCCCTATTTCCTGGCGGCCCTGCTGAGAGGATATGTCCGGAACAATTCCCTGATGACGATTCTGGAGGGAGCCCTGCGGATCGGGATCTTTTTGATCTATCTGGCCGGGATCTCCGCCATGAAGGATATCCGCAGGCTCTATCAGTACCACGGCGCGGAACACAAGTGCATCAACTGTATCGAGAGAGGGAGGGAACTGACGGTCCGGAATGTGATGAGAAGCTCCCGGCTGCATAAGCGCTGCGGCACCAGCTTTATCTTTTTTGTGCTGATCGTGAGTATCGTCCTGTTTTTCTTTATCCGGACGGAGAACCCGTTCCTGCGGGTGGTATACAGGCTTTTGCTGATGCCGGTGGTGGCCGGGATTTCCTATGAGATCATCCGTCTGGCGGGCAGAAGCAACAATATTCTGGTGAGGATTATTTCCGCGCCCGGTATGCTGGTCCAGCGCATGACCACGCGCGAGCCGGACGAGAGCATGGTGGAGGTGGCCATCAAGGCGGTGGAGACCGTCTTTGACTGGAGAGAGTATCTGAGGGAGCAGTTCGGGACCGGGACGGCGCAGACCGATGGGGAGGCACCGTCAGGGGACGGCGGGAAGAGCGCCGGCGGAGTTTGAGGGAAGCCGGAGAGTTTTGCCGGAAGGGAGGACCTTGCGTATGGACTATCGAGAATGCTGCCGGATGGGGCAGGAGATGCTGGAGGGCGCCGGAATCCGGGAGGGCGCTCTGGAGGCCAGGCTCCTGCTGGAGCATGTCTGCGGGACGGATCACAATACCCTGCTGGCCCACGGGGACAGGCCGGTTTCCCCCCGGGAGGAAAAGCTGTATCTTCAGGCTCTGGAAAAGCGCAGGGAGAGAAGGCCCCTGCAGCATATCACCGGGCGTCAGGAGTTCATGGGGCTTTCCTTTGAGGTGGGGGAGGATGTGCTGATCCCCCGTCAGGATACGGAGATTCTGGTGGAGGAGGTGCTGCGCCAGCTCCAGGACGGTATGCGGGTGCTGGATCTGTGCACCGGATCCGGCTGTATTCTGATCAGCCTGCTCCATTACAACAACTGGTGCGAGGGAGTGGGGACGGATTTGTCCCAGCGGGCCCTGGAGGTGGCAGAGCGCAACGCCGGGAGGCTTTTGGAGCCGGATAAGAAGTGGAGCTTCCTGCAGGGGGATCTCTTTGCGCCGGTGGAGGGGAAATTTGATTTCATTGTGGCAAACCCTCCTTATATTAAGACCCGGGAGCTGGAGGAACTGATGCCGGAGGTGCGGGACTATGAGCCCCGGCTGGCCCTGGACGGAGGGGAGGACGGGCTGGATTTTTACCGCCGGATCATTGGAGAGAGCGGAGAGTACCTGATGAGCGGCGGAAGGCTGTATTTTGAGGTGGGATGGGATCAGGGGGACGCGGTGCGCACCCTGATGGAAAAGGCCGGTTACCAGGAGGTGGAGGTGGTCAGGGACTACGCGGGACTGGACCGTGTGGTGTGCGGGATCTGCCTGCCCGGCCGGAAAGGCGTGTTTGAGAATGTTTGATCGGTTGGAAGATTTGCTGATACGGTTCGAGGAAATCATGGGAGAGCTGCATGAACCCACGGTGGCGAACAACCCGGAGCGGCTGCGGAAGCTGATGAAGGAGCAGAGCGATCTGACTCCCATCGTGGATGCGTACAGGGAATATAAAAAGTGCAGACAGGATATGGAGGACTCCCTGGAGATGCTGGAGGGGGAGAGCGACGGGGAGATGCGGGAGATGCTCAAGGAGGCCCTGGCGGAGAGCCGCAGGAGGGCGGAGGAGCTGGAGCAGGAGATGAAGATCCTGCTGCTTCCAAAGGACCCCAACGACGACAAGAACGTGATCGTGGAGATCCGGGCCGGCGCGGGGGGGGATGAGGCCGCCCTGTTTGCGGCGGAGATCTACCGGATGTATGTCCATTACGCGGAGAGCCAGCACTGGAGGGTGGAGACCCTGAACGTGGACGAGATCGGCATCGGGGGCATGAAGGAGGTCAACTTCATGATCACGGGCAGGGGCGCCTACTCCCGCATGAAGTACGAGAGCGGCGTCCACCGGGTCCAGAGGGTGCCGGAGACGGAGAGCGGCGGGAGAATCCATACCTCCACCGTCAGCGTGGCGGTGATGCCGGAGGCGGAGGAGGTGGATGTGGTCATAGACGAGAAGGATATCCGCATCGATGTGATGAGGGCCTCCGGCAACGGGGGACAGTGCGTGAACACCACGGACTCCGCGGTGCGTCTGACCCACTACCCCACGGGCATCGTGGTGTACAGCCAGACGGAGAAATCCCAGCTGCAGAACAAGGCCAAGGCTTTCGCCCTGCTGCGGGCCAAGCTCTACGATTTGGAGCAGCAGAAGGCCCACGACGCGGAGGCCCAGCTGCGGCGCAGCCAGATCGGGACGGGGGACCGCTCCGAGAAGATCCGCACCTACAATTTTCCCCAGGGGAGAGTGACGGACCACCGGATCGGGCTGACCCTCTACAAGCTGGATAAGGTGCTGGACGGGGATCTGGCCGAGATTGTGGACGCCTGCATCGCTGCGGACCAGGCCGCCAAGCTGGCGAAGATGAATGAGAACGGATAAACTGCGTTATGAAAATCAGGATATTTGATTACGACAAAGAGAACGTGAAAAAGACTCTGAGGATTGCCTGGCCGGCTATCCTGGAGTCTTTCTTTACCGCCTTTGCAGGGCTGGTGGACTCCCTGATGGTGAGCTCCTTAGGGCCGGCGGCAGTGGCTGCGGTGGGACTGACCGCCCAGCCTAAGTTTGTGGGACTGTCCCTCTTTTTCGCGGCCAATGTGGCCATCTCCGCTCTGGTAGCCCGCCGGAAGGGAGAGCAGAACAAGGAGGGGGCAAACCGGATTTTTTCCGCCTTCCTGGCCTTTATCCTGGCGGCGGCAGTGGTGATCAGCCTGATTTTAGTGGGACTGGCGGATCCCATCATCCGCCTTTGCGGCTCCCAGGCGGACACCCACCAGGGGGCGGTGGATTATTTCCGCATTGTCATGGGAGGGATGATCTTCAACTGCGTGCAGATGGGAGTCAACTCCGCCCAGAGGGGAGCGGGCAATACCCGCATCACCATGCGGACCAACCTGGTGTCCAACGGGATCAATATCCTGTTCAACTATCTGCTGATCCAGGGGCACTTCGGGTTCCCGGCCCTGGGCATCCGGGGGGCTGCCATAGCCACGGTGCTGGGCACGGTGGTGGCCAGCTTTATGAGTCTGTATTCCGTCCGCAGGGAGGACAATTTTGTCAGTCTCACCTACATCCTGCGCCGGAGGATCCGGCCGGGCATGCCCGCCCTGAAGAATCTGGTGCGGGTGGGCTACAGTGTGTTCGCGGAGCAGCTTCTCATGCGGGTGGGCTTTATGCTGACCTCCCTCATGGCGGCCAGCCAGGGAACGGGAGCCATGGCGGCCCACCAGGTGGGCATGAACATTATGAGCCTGTCTTTTTCCTTTGGGGACGGGCTTCAGGCCACGGCGGTGGCCCTGATCGGGTTCAGCCTGGGGGCGGGGGATCCGAAGCTGGCCAAGGAGTTCGGCAGGATCTGCCGGGGCATCGGCGCGGCCATCGCGGTGGTGCTGGCGGTGATCTACCTGCTGGGAGGCAGATGGCTCTACAGCATTTTCTTCCCCGGGGAGGAGGAGATCATCGCCATCGGGGTGCAGATCATGTACGTGACGGCCTTGGTGGTGCTGCTGCAGATCTCCCAGGTGATCTATATGGGCTGCCTGCGGGGGGCCGGGGATACTTTGTATACGGCCATTGCCTCCACTGTCAGCGTGACGGTGGTGCGGACCGCGGCCTCCTACTTCTTCGGCTATACCCTGGGCTGGGGGATCATCGGCATCTGGATGGGAGTGGTGGCGGACCAGCTCTCCCGCCTGATCTTCGCCTCCGTCCGGTTTGGACAGGGGAAGTGGGTGCAGATCAGGATATAGGCTTTGTAAAAAAACAGCGCCGTCTCTCCGGAAAATTTCCGGGGAGGCGGCGTTTTGCTTTGGGTGTCTGGCTTTAACTATGGTGCACCGGTCTGTGCGCATACCGGCCTGTGCACATTAACTTTTCCAGGAGGCAGCCTCCTTCTCATCCGGGCAGGAAATTTGCCACAAACTGCTCATAGGGACAGGGCCTGCCGAAATGATAGCCCTGACAGTAATCGGGATTTAAGGGCAGCAGCCTTTCCAGCTCGTCTAGGTTCTCCACGCCCTCGATGCAGAAGTTCAGATGCAGCTTCTGGGCCATGCCCCGCATCAGGGAGAGCAGATGGTAATCGTACTCGTTGGTCAGGGACTGGGAGGTAAAGCTCCGGTCGATCTTGATGATATGGGGCTGCAGGTCGTTCAGATAGTGGAAGTTGGAGTAGCCTGTCCCAAAATCGTCCAGGGCCAGGCGGATCCCCTTGTCCTTCAGGCGGGTCCACAGCCGCGTAAACCGGCTGTCGGACTCCAGCTTGCCGCTCTCCGTCAGCTCCAGGATCACATGGGAGGGATCCAGCCCGCAGGCGGAGACAGCCTGCATCACGTCGTTCACAAAGTCGCTCTTGATGACCTGTATGTAGGACACATTGACGCTCATGTGGAAATCCGGCAGAACGGGCAGAATATCCGCGCAGGCTTTCAGAGCCTGGTTCAGAATATGGCGGCCCACCGGAATGATCAGCCCGCTTTCCTCCAGAAGGGGGACGATCTCCGAGGGAGGGACATTCCCGAAGGGCTCGGCGTGGAAGCGCATCAGGGCCTCTGCCCCGTAGAGCTTCTGGCTGCCCGTGTGGATCAGGGGCTGATAGTGCACCTCAAAGCCCTGGAAGCCGTGATTGACGGACCAGCGCAGGGCCGTCGTCAAATCCTGGCGCCGCAGGAACTGTTCGTAGTCGGACGCAGAAAAGATATAGCAGCGGTTCTTCCCCATCTGCTTGGCCATGTTCAGGGTAAACTCCGAGAGCTTGGTCACATTGGAGAAGGAGGGATCGTCGATCTGGTCGAAGGGGAGGATGCCGCCGGATATGGTAAACACGGTTTCGTACAGGTTGTCCTCAACCAGATCGTCCATGCCCCGGCGCAGCCGCCGGTACAGATCCAGGGCGTCCTGGGCCGTGCTTCCGTAAATATGGGAGATGACGAACTCGTCTGCCACCAGACGGTAGAGCCTGTTCTCCGGGGCTATGTAGGAGGAGAGGCAGTCCGCCACCTGGCGAAGGATCTGATCCCCGTACTCGAAGCCCATCTTTGCGTTGATCTCGCGGAAATCATCGATGCCGATCCGCAGCAGATACCCCTTCATGCCGCGGTAATAATTCTTTTCCAGGTTGCGGCGGAAGCTGGAGACGCTTAAAAGGCCGCTCACATTGTCCGCCTTCTGCCGGACGCCGATCTCGTTGATACAGCCCACCAGATAGAGATCCCGTTCCCCCTGGCGGACGATCCGTCCCCGGCAGTTGATCCAGATGGGATCCCCAGTCTTGGACAGCCAGCGGTACTCCAGATTGTGGTAATCCTTGACTCCCTCAATCAGCTGCCGGATGTCGTCGCTCAGCAGCTCCATGTCGGGGGGATATACAAAGCTGGCGAGGGTCTCCACCACGTTGTGGAAGCCGTTCTGGGGAATGGCATACCGCTGGGTGGCGTGGGGAGAGATATAATAATAGTCGTTTTGAATGTCATAAACGTACAGGCAGTCGTCAATACAGGGGTTCATCAGATCGATGAACCTGCGCAGTTCCTCCGCGGAGATAGGTTCGGAATTAGGAGACAAATCAAACACCTCCCGTCTGTGATCCTAATGTCTTTATTATAAGGGATCTGCCTCGAAATTGCAATGTTTTTGGTGCCCCCTGGCCAGTCGATTTGAAAATTTTATTGACTTTTTTGAGGACGGTTTGGCCCCGGAGGGGGGCGGCGCCTGCCGTCTGCGCCGGAAAACTGCAATTTGCGCGGACCTACTTGCACGTTTTTTCGAAATGTGATACGATGAATACCTCAAATGCGGCACGCATAACCGTGAGGCCCGGTCTGTATACCCTGTCTTGAGGGAAGCGGAAATGAGCCAGAAAGGCGCCTTCCTGTCTTGGGGAGTCCCTGGGGAGTCCCGGACAGAAGGGCGTTTTTGTATGAAGCGGCAAGGAAGGGAAGGAGAGAGCGTATGAAAGGTGAAAAGGAACAGAGGGAAGTTTGGATTTCGGAGCAGATCCGGTATGTGGGAGTGGACGACAGACAGATTGATCTGTTTGAATCCCAGTATATAGTGCCGGAGGGGGTTTCCTACAACTCGTATCTGATTTTGGATGAGAGGGTGGCCCTGATGGACACGGTGGACGCCAGAAAGACCGGGGAATGGCTGGAGAATGTAAAGGGGCAGCTGGGGGAGAGAAAGCCGGACTACCTGGTGATCTCCCATATGGAGCCGGATCATTCGGGCAGTATCGCCGCTGCCGCGGCAGCCTACCCGGAGATGAAGCTGGTGGGCAACGCCAAGACCTTTTCCATGCTGGCCCAGTTCTTTGATCTGGATCTGGAGGGGAGAAAGGTGGAGGTGTCGGAGGGAGAGTGCCTGCCTCTGGGCAGTCATACCCTGCAGTTCTTTATGGCACCCATGGTGCACTGGCCGGAGGTGATGGTGGCCTACGAGCAGTCGGAAAAGGTTCTGTTTTCTGCGGACGGCTTCGGCAAATTCGGGGCGCTGGACGCAAAGAAGGATTGGACCTGCGAGGCCAGGCGGTATTATTTCAACATCGTGGGCAAGTACGGAGCCCAGGTGCAGATGCTCCTGAAGAAGGCGGATGGACTGGAAATTGAAAAAATTTGTCCGCTACATGGACCAATTCTGACGGAAAATCTGTCTTATTATATAGACAAGTACCGGACTTGGAGCAGTTATTGCCCGGAGGAGCGGGGGGTGCTGGTGGCCTACGCTTCCATCCACGGGCATACGGCCCAGGCGGCCCGGGAATTTGCCGAGATGCTGCGGGAGGCCGGGGAGGAAAAGGTGGCGGTTGCCGACCTGTCCCGGAGCGATGTGGCTGAGGCCCTGGAGGATGCCTTCCGGTACGACGCCATGGTGCTGGCTTCGTCCACCTATGACGCGGGGCTGTTCCCTCCCATGGCGGCGTTTCTGGAGCGGCTGCGGTCCAAGAATTATCAGAAGCGGACGGTTGCCCTGATTGAGAACGGCACCTGGGCGCCTGCGGCGGCCAGGCTGATGGCCCAGAGCCTTGAGAGCGCGAAGGAGGTCCGGATCCTGGAGCCGAGAGTAACCATTCGTTCCTCGTTGAACGATACGGTGCGAAAAGAGTTGAGAGAGCTTGCCTTGGCGGTCTTTGGACGCTAGGGCTTGCGGCGTTGCGGGGGAAATAGTGAAATATTGCACATATGAGGAGGATATGTACAGTATGGAAGGTTTAAAGAGGATCAGGAAACGGGGCGGCCGGAAAAAGGGACTTGGAATCCTGCTGGCCGCGGCACTGCTGGCGGGAATGCTCGCCGGCTGCGGCGGGGGGGACGGTTCCGATGGGGGAAGCCAGCCCCAGGAGAGTACAGGCCGGGAGAGTGAGGCCCAGGCCGAGAGTGAAGCGCAGACTGGGAGTGAAGACGGCCAGAGCGCCGGCCAGGAGAGTGAGACGCCGGAGCTGACGTCCCTGGAGATGGCGGAACGGATGGGCAACGGGATCAACCTGGGCAATACCATGGAGGCATACGGCAGGGCGTCCCTGGGAGTGGGAGCCCAGGTGTCCGCCTACGAGACGGCCTGGGGAATGCCCGTCACCACCAAGGAGATGGCGGCGGCCATGAAGGAGGCGGGGTTCGACACCCTGCGGATCCCCGTGGCCTGGACCAACGCCATGGCCTTTGAAACCGGCGACTACACAATCGGGAAGGAGTATCTGGACCGGGTGGAGGAAATCGTCGGCTACGCCATAGACGCGGATATGTATGTGATTGTCAACGACCACTGGGACGGAGGCTGGTGGGGCATGTTCGGCTCCGCCGACCAGCAGACCCGTCAGGACGCCATGGAGCTTTACACCTCCATGTGGGCCCAGATCGCCGAGCGGTTTGAAAAATACGATTCCCATCTGATCTTTGAGTCCGCCAACGAGGAGCTGGGCTTTCGGCTCAACGACACGGATATCGCAAAGGATTCGGGCACTCTCAGCGACGACGACTGCTATCGGGTGGCGAATGAGATCAATCAGGCCTTTGTGGACACGGTGAGGGCGTCCGGCGGGAACAACGAGGACCGCTTCCTGCTGATCGCCGGCTTCGGCACCGATATCAACAGCACCTGCGACGACCGGTTCCAGATGCCTGCGGACAGCGCCCAGGACAAGCTGCTCCTGTCCGTCCACTTTTACGATCCCTCCGGCTACTGCATCAACACAAGCCTGGCGAGCTGGGGTACGAAGCAGGATTACGAGCAGCAGAACACGCAGCTGGAGAAGATGACCAAATTTACCCGGCAGGGCTACGGCATCGTGATCGGCGAGTACGGCGTGCTGCTGGACAACGGGCGGCTGAAGGAAAACACAGCGGAATATGTGACCAATTTTCTGAACAACTGTGATCTGTACGGGTACTGTCCTGTGCTCTGGGACTGCAGCAATCTGTTTGACAGGAACCGGCTGGAGATCATAGACGGTGAGATGGCGGCCCTCTATCTGGAGCACAGCTACAGCGCCCAGAAGGAGATCCCGGCCGAGGAGCTTCAAAGCAGCGCCAGGGCTGCCATAGAAGCGGCCTGTGAGGCTGCGCCCGAGGCGAACGGCGTGGCGGAGGATGTGGCGATGGCCTGGCTGATGTACACCAGCGGCGACTGGAATGTGCAGAACAGTGTGGGGGACGTGTATGCCCCGGACGACAAGACCGCGGGAGTGGCCGCCACGGATGTGGAGATCACGGGCGAAGGTACTTACACGGTGGGCCTGGACTTTACGGGGACGGCCGGCGGCTATGCCAGCGGTATGACCTTCTCCGCGGTGGCGGTGGCAAACGGCGAGACCCTCTACCCCGGCTACTGCATCGAGATCAAGGAGATCCTGGTGAACGGGGAGCCCTACAAGCTGACCGGGCGGCCCTATACCACCAGCGACGACGGGGTCTGCACCCGTCTGAACCTGTACAACAGCTGGGTGACTCAGGCGCCGGATACGGCCCGCACCGCCAGCGGAAATGTGATGTATGTGACGCCCACGGTGATGGATCCGGAGGACCTGGGCAGTCTGGAGAGCATCTATGTAACCTTTGAGTACAAGCCGGGCAAATGATTGGATCCCGGGTGAGCGGCGGTATGGATCGGCAGAGAAAGGGAAACGGGTTGGAGCGGATCATGAAAAGGATGAGAGGCTGGATCTTCATATGGGTGGGTTTGATGCTGCTGTTTGGCTGGAAGACCCCGGCACACGCGCAGGGCAGCGGCAGGATCCTGTTTATCAGCTCCTACTTTTACGGCTGGGACAGAGTGGAGATGCAGATCCAGGGAATGCGGGAGAGCATCGGCGAGGCATACACCCTGGACTATGAGTTCATGGGTACGAGGCAGTCGGACGATGAGGCCGCGCGCCGTCTGTTCTATGAGGGGCTTTCCTACCGGTTATCCAAAACGGAGCCCTACGATGCGGTGATCCTGGGGGACGACGAGGCCCTGCTCTTCGCGCTGGAATACAGGGATGAGCTTTTCCCGGGGATCCCTCTGATTTTTGAGGGGGTCAACAGCGAAGAGCTGGCCCAGAGGGCTTCCCAGGATCCGCTGATTACCGGGATCATGGAACGGCTCTCGCTGAAGGAGAATATCGACTGGGCCCTGAAGCTGATGCCCAAGGCCAAAAAGGTGGTGGCGATTCTGGACGATTCCCTGACCGGGGAGGCGGAGAGAAAACAGTTTTACCAGTATGCGGATCAGTATCCCCAGCTGGAGTTCTCGGAGATCAACACCTCCCAGCTTTCGGAGATGGAGATCAAGAATCAGCTCTGGCAGCTGGATGAAAATACGATTCTGTTCTTTATCGTTATGACGGACAACAAGGACGGCAAGCTTTATACGGAAAAGGAAGGGATTCATCTGGCGGCGAACTATACCAAATGCCCTATGCTGCGGATGGTGGAGGCCGGTGCGGGAGAAGGGATCCTGGGAGGGTACGTGTCCTCTATGACGGAGGCCGGCCGGGTGGCGGGAGAGCTCGCCCTGGAGTGCATGAACCGGAGAGGGAACCAGGCGCTTCCCGCCGTTGCGGACGGCCCCAGCATCTATTATGTGGATGAGGCGCTGCTGGATCAATTTAAATTCAGCCATTCCCTGATCCCCGAGGGCGCTGTGCTGATCCATCACGAACCCTCCTTCTGGGAGAAGAACCAGGCGATTATAAAGCCGCTTCTGGCGCTGATCGTGGTGATCGCCGCCATGCTGGCCTGGGTGCTCTGGGACAATGTGAGAAAGAGGAAGCTGCTCAAGGAGCTGGAGGACGCCAGGGGTGTGCTGGAGAGTGCGTCCCAGCACGATTTCCTCACGGGACTGGCCAACCGGAGCAAATTTATGGAGGATCTCCAGAGCGTGATCGCCACGGAGACGCCCTGCTCGGTGATGATGCTGGATATCGACGATTTCAAGAAGATCAATGACACCTTTGGACATACCGCCGGGGATGAGGCCCTCAAGCAGGTGGCGGCGAGGCTCAAGGAGATGCAGTCCCCGCTGCTGACGCCCTACCGCTTTGCCGGGGATGAGTTTATATTGATTCTGACCAGCGCCCAGAGTAAGATTGTGGAGAAGACGGCCTACGCCTGCCGGAATGTGTTTGCCAAGGATTTCCGGATCCAGGGGGACAACAAGAAGGTGACCGGCAGTATCGGAGTGGCCTCCTATCCGCAGGATGCGGACAATCTGGAAAAGCTGATCGTCTGCGCGGACGACGCCATGTACCGGGTAAAAAAGAGCGGCAAGAACATGTTCGCCTACTACTCTCAGGAGGCGGCGGACGCCTAGGCGGGATTCGGAGGCGGCCGGGGCCCCGGAGAAATTTACGGCGGAAGGCCGGAGGCAGCGTGAGAAAATGTGGGAGACGGAAGCGTCTCTCATATTTTTTGCCTGCTGCCATACAATGTAGTAACACGCCCCGGGGAGAGTAAAGCTGTGGCGGCGATGCTTCTGACGGCGGGCCTCGGCCTGTTTTTGTTCGGCATGCAAATGATGAGCGGCAGCCTGGAGGCGGCGGCACAGGGGCGTATGGAGGGCTGGCTGCGCCGTCTGACGGGCAATCGGATTCTGGGGGTGCTCATGGGTGCGGCGGTGACTGCCCTGGTGCAGTCGTCTACCGCCATCACGGTGCTGGCGGTGGGACTGGTGGACAGGGGAATCCTTTCCCTGACGCAGGCTGTCTGGATCATCCTCGGGGCCAATATCGGCACCACGGTCACCGGACAGCTCTGCGCCCTGGATCTGGGCAGGCTGGCCCCGATCCTTGCCTCCCTCGGCATGGCGGTGAATCTGTCGGGGAGACGGCCCCATATGCGCCGCGCGGGCAGTGCCCTGGCAGGGCTGGGTGTGATGCTGATCGGGATGCGGGTTATGGAGACGGCGGCCCTTCCCCTGGGAAGGTCGCGTTTCCTGCTGGGACTGATGATGCGGATGCGCTCCCCGCTGGCGGCCATGGCGGGGGGAGCTCTCTTTACCGCTCTGATCCAGTCTTCCTCCGCCTCGGTGGCAATCCTGCAGGCCCTGGCTGTGAGCGGGCTGGTGGCGCCCGAGAGTGAAACCTATATCGTTCTGGGGCAGAATATCGGCACCTGCGTTACCGCCATTCTGGCGGCGGCGCCTCTGGGGGTGAACGCCAGACGCACGGCCCTCGTCCATCTGCTGGTGAACGTGCTGGGGGCTGCGGCTTTCGCGGGGATTTACCCGTTTATCCCATTTGACAGGTGGATGCGGGCGCTGGCTCCGGGGAACCCGGCAGGCCGGATCGCCAACATTCATCTGATTTTCAATGCGGTATCCACTCTCCTTCTGCTTCCCTTCGGAGGGGGGCTCGCCGGACTGGCGGAGAGACTGGTGAGGGAGAGAACCGCCGCCGGAGCGCGCCGGAAGCGCTTGCCGGAGGAATAGGAATACTTTTTGGGGTTTGCAGCCCTGTGGAAAAAATTTCCTGCGGCGCTATACTGCGTCCGGAAATACTGAGAGCGGAGGCAAGCTTAATAATCAGATCAGCAGGAAAAGCGGCCGGCAGGAGTCTGGACAGGCGTTGGAGCCTGCGGGGAGAAGACGGGGATTTTGGGGCGGTGATGAATAGACCGGCCCTTTTTTGCCCAGACTAAAGAGGGAAACCTGCTGAAATCAGTGCCGGAAACGGCGGAATGGAGGATGAAGATGGCTGATCTGAACTGTACAGTGGAGAACTGTACCTACAACGAGCATTATCTGTGCGCGAAGGGGGATATCATGGTGGGGGGCAGACATGCCTGCAACTGCGGCGACACCTGCTGTGAGAGCTTTTCCCGCAGGCGGGAGGGGCACGACGCCTATACCAGCTCGCTCTCTCACGCCAGCAGCACCATCAGCATTGACTGCGAGGCGGTGAAGTGCATTTACAATCAGAACTATAAGTGCAGAGCGGACCATGTGGACATCGAGGGGTGCGGGGCCTGCGAAAGCAGGGGGACCATCTGCGCAACCTTTGCGGAGAAGCAGTAGAAGAGCCCTGTGCAAAAAGGAAGGCCGCAGCATTTAAGGGAGGCGCGGCCTTTCCTACATATAATATGCTGACAGGAAATTTTTTCTGCAAAAAGCAAGATTGTGGTTGACAGAAGAGAAAAACTGTGGTATGTTTGACAGGTATTCAGCGAGAGGCTGATGAAAGCAAGCAGAGTTATCCACTCTCACCTTACGGCGGCAGGGCTTGTAAGCGTTCATAGTTCCAGGGCAGGAAAGATTCCGCGTGTTCGCGGAGAGGGCTTTTTTCTGCGGGCGTGAAAGTGGATAGCGGTGCTGTTCACTTTTTTTGTGCGTTGGATTCTCTTATGGAGGTGCAAGACAATTAACGATTTATTGATTAACGAACAGATCAGAGACAAGGAAGTGCGTGTGATCGGTGAGGAGGGGCAGCAGCTTGGCATCATGTCCGTCCGGGAGGCGATGGCCCTGGCGGAGGAGGCAGGTGTTGACTTGATCAAGATTGCGCCCACCGCAAAGCCCCCTGTCTGTAAGCTGGCCGACTACGGGAAGTTCCGCTATGAACAGTCCCGCAGGGAGAAGGAGGCCAGGAAGAAGCAGCGGATCATCGAGGTCAAGGAGATCCGGCTGTCGCCCAATATCGATACCAACGACCTGAACACGAAAGTGAGCGCCGCCAGGAAGTTCCTGACCAAGGGAGACAAGGTGAAGGTGACCCTGCGCTTCCGGGGACGCGAGATGGCGCATATGAACAGCACCAAGCATATTCTGGATGATTTTGCGGGACTGCTCGCCGATGTGGCGGTGGTGGAGAAGCCCCCCAAGGTGGAAGGAAGGACCATGACCATGTTTTTAACTGAGAAGCGATAGTTTGTGCAGTTAAAATAGATTAAGGAAAGTTTAGGAGGAAACACGTTATGCCAAAAATGAAGACAAGCAGATCAGCAGCGAAGCGTTTTAAGTTGACCGGAACGGGAAAGTTAAAGAGAAATAAGGCATATAAGCGCCATATCTTGACCAAGAAGTCCACTAAGACCAAGAGAAACTTAAGGAAGCCCGCCATGACGGATGCAACCAACGTAAAGAATATGAAGAAGATTTTACCGTATTTATGATCGGGTAAGGAGGAGAATAAGAGATGGCAAGAATCAAAGGCGGCTTAAATGCCAAGAAAAAGCATAATAGAGTGTTGAAGCTGGCAAAGGGCTACAGGGGAGCCAGAAGCAAGCAGTACAGAGTAGCGAAGCAGTCCGTGATGAGAGCTCTGACCAGCTCCTACGCGGGCAGAAAAGAGAGAAAGCGTCAGTTCAGACAGCTTTGGATTGCCCGTATCAACGCAGCGGCGAGGATCAACGGACTCTCCTACAGCAAGTTCATGTACGGGCTGAAGCTGGCCCAGGTGGACATGAACAGAAAGATGCTGGCCGAGCTGGCAGTCAACGATGCGGAGGGATTTGCGACTCTGGCAGAGGTGGCAAAGAGCAAACTTGCATAAAAATGAAATTTGGCATTGCAATCTGAGAGAGATTCCGTTATAATGGATCTATGGTTATCCGTTATAGCGGATTAACTCTCTTCCATGCAGATATAGTACATCGGTAGTATGCCAGCTTCCCAAGCTGGAGAGGCGGGTTCGATTCCCGTTATCTGCTCTCGAAAAACCTTGATTTTACTGCATTTTCGCGATGTTAACAATCAGAAATAAATCAAGGAATAAATCAAACGTGTGTTCGCATCTAAAATTCAAAGAAAGGAGAAATCCTTTATACGTTGCATCCTTTAAAAAGAATATATTTGTTACAGATTTAAACTTATTATTTCAACAAGTAATAAATTTGCATGTATAACAAATTCACACATAAAAAATAGGTATTGGTTTTGGCCAATACCTATTTTCTAATAATCTCATTGTAACAATTCCAACATTCATCCAGGAATCTGGAAAACATAGGCCATTGATCCTGCCCTTATTTGACCAGACGTATATATGCTTTTAATAGTTCTTTTATGGGGGAACAGAAATATGCTAATTAAAAGGGAGAAAAGAAGATATGTCAGAGATTAGTAGATTTTATGGAATTGTTAATTTGAGGAAGCTGCCGCCATTGTGATGATTTCATAGAAAGTTTGGAGGTATTCATATGATACCCAAAATTAAGAGTGTAAAACCATTAAAAGGTTATTTGCTGCAGGTTACTTTTGATGATGGAAAAGAATGTATTTATGACGTGAATGATGACATAAATACAATAAAGGGTATACAGATTTAAAAAAGATATATGGCCTGTTTGAACAAGTTAAACTGGATGAAAGCCGTACCTGTATTTTTGGAATGATTTTATAGATCTTCCAAGTGATACAGTTTATGAGTATGGTGTCGAAAATAAATGAGCGGAGGCTTACCTGCCTCCGCTTTCTTCATCAATATCCGAAATGGCTGTGAGCACATCCTGCATGGAGCTGTCATAGAAGCGGTACTGTCTGCGGCCGGCCCGTTTCGCAGCATACAGCGCCGTGTCTGCCGCCCGGAACAGTCCTTCGCCGCTGCAGCCGGCCGTCTCCGCCCGCACAATCCCCATGGTGACGGATATGCTGTAATCCTCAAAGGATCCGCACAGACTGTGGAAGATCCGGTCGATAGCCTTCTCCAGATCCGTTTTGTACTCCAGAAAAAACATAAATTCGTCGCCGCCTGCCCGGCAGATGATGTCGGAGCTGCGCACACTGGAGGCCAGACGATGGGCCACCTCCTTTAATACCCGGTCGCCGAACTGATGGCCGTAGACGTCGTTGGCGGATTTAAACCTGTCCAGGTCGAATATGCCCATGGCGTAATGGCTGTTCGGCTTCCTTCTGAGCTGTGCCTCAATCCGCTCCATAGCTGAAGCGCGGTTGAACAGCCCGGTCATGGCGTCCAAAGACGCTTTATTCTCCAAAGCGGATATTTTTTCGTAGGTATCCTGAATGTCTATGGCCTTCCCCATGGCCTTAGCGAGTCTGGGCGGCGTATCTCCCGTCCAGACAGTGCGCAGAACAAGCCGGTACCAGCGGGTCTTCCCGCCGCCGGTAAGCTGGCAGACATAGTTGGTGTCAGGCTCATCCGGCGTGGTCTGCCGTATTTTTTCGGAGATCCTTTTCCAGCCGCCCTTCTCCAGCACAGCCCTGAGATCCAGGCTGTCAGCCGGATCGGGAATGATTTCATCCAGGCCCAGAATCTGTGCGCCGTCCTCGCTTAACCTGAGCATAGGCGGTGAGAAGCTGTATTCAAACTGGATATCCTGGGTCAGGGAGGAAAAGAAGCGGTATTTCATCCGCTCGTTGTCCATGAGCTGCAGGGTGCGGTCGGTGGCCAGACCGTTGCCGGTCATTTTACGGACTGACTCCTTCACAATGCACCAGCTCTCCTGACAGGCAAGATTTTCTTCGCTGGCCACGGCTGTTTCCCGCCGGATGCTGTCGGAATTTTCCGCCAGGCATTCCAGCAGAAGGGGGTTGAAGGCACCGCACTGGCCGCTCATGATCATCTCCAGCGCCTTCTCATGAGAAAACGGCGGTCTGTAGACCCTGAGACCGGTCAGAGTGTCATACACGTCCGCCAACGCTACCACCTGGGCGGAAATGGGAATTTCGTCGCCCTTCAGCCCGTCCGGATACCCGCTGCCGTCATAACGCTCATGATGCCATCGGCAGATCTCGTAGGCGGCCTTGATCAGCGGATCATTCCGATACGCCTCCAGAGTGTCCAGTATCTGTGTGCCTTTTATGGCGTGGGTTTTTATGACGCCGAATTCCTCCGCCGTCAGCTTGCCCGGTTTGTTGAGGATGTCCTCGTCGATGACGAGCTTCCCGATATCGTGCAGAGCAGAGCCTACGCTGATCCGGTTTATCTCATCGTCGGACAGGCCGTATTTGTCGGTCCTGCGCATCAGAGCCCGCAGCAGCAGTTCCGTGATGGTCTGTACATTCAGAATATGCCGGCCGCCCCTGACGCTGCGGAATTCTACGATTTGGCTGAGAATATTTATGATCAGCCTGCTCTGACGCTCCGTCTCGCGGATTTGTTTCTTCACCATATCCATCAGCCGCTTCTGCTTGGCGTACAGCAGCAGGGCATTTTTTACCCGGCGCCGCACCACCAGCGCGTCAAAGGGGCGTGTGATAAAGTCTGTTACACCCATGTCATAGGCCCTTGCCATCTCATCCGAACCGTTCTCAGCCCAGATCATGATGACCGGCATATCCTGCACCCAGCCGTTCTGATTCATGGCTTCCAGTACGCCGAAGCCGTCCAGCCGGGGCATAATCATGTCCAGGAGCACCAGGGCGATGCTGCCGCGCCGGCTGCGCAGAATGGAAACGGCCTCTACGCCGTCCTCTGCCTCCAGTATTTCATATTCTTCCTCCAATATATCTGCCAGAATGGAACGATTCATCTCTGAATTATCAACGATCAAAATCCTTCTGTCCATCGAGCATTCTCCTTTACAGCCGGTATCAACAGGCTTTTATTGTAACGCTCCGCCAGCTGATTTCAATCTGTTTTCCTTAAATCACTTGTTTTTTGCGCCAGATCACTTGTATTGCCTTGTTTTACGGTATATAATTTGAAAAGGGGATCGATGAAAGTCCCGGCCGGGAGAAGGGTTATGAAGACAGAAGATTTGATTTACCGTTCTATTTATATTATAACAGAGTATTATCAAGGCAACCTGGAGCCGTTTTTTGAGAGTATCAGCGATGATGTTTTATGGATCGGTCCCGCCCAAGGGCAGCAGATACAGGGCAGGGACGCAGTGATTCAGACGTGGAAGAGGGAAAAACATTCCCTTACCTTTACCATGGACGATATTAAGACTCTGTGCATCTCACCCCATTCCCATGTGAAAGAGATCCTTCTGCACTACGGAATTTACACACATTATCCCAGCGGCAATACGGATCTGCACGATCAGCGGCTGCACTATACATGGCGGCGGAAACGGGTGAAAACCGATGCCGGATGGGAAAACCGGTTTGAAATCGTCATGCTGCACATCAGCAATTCGCAACAGTATGACAGCCGGGACGTCATTTATCCCGTTCATTATGAGCAGGTAGCGGCGCGCTCTCTCATCCCTGTGAGGCCTGAGCGCTATATGACGGTAAAAGCGACGGATATGATCATACGCCGTGTGGCGGCAAGCCATATTTTGTATATCGAAAAGGTGAAGGGTTCCGCAAAACTGAGGATCCACACGGAAAAGGGATCGTTCACCGTAAATGGGAGGCTGTCGGAATATAAAGAAAAATACCGTGGGCTTTTTGTGCGGACACATGAAAGTTACCTGCTCAACCCTGCCCATGTGCGGGGGATCCGGCGTTTCCTTGTAATCCTGTCAGACGGAACGGAGCTCCCGGTTCCTGAAAAGAAATACACCGGGATCAAAAAACTTCTCCTGCAGGAGAATCTTAGAGTATAATTTTCACTGGCAAAAATAAAAAGAAGAGGCCGAAGCCTCTTCCCTATCATACAGATATGCCTTATGATTTGTGCAGTTGAAAGCAGAAGATATTTTTGATATACTCAACGAAAATTTTATGATTCACACAAAAGTCCGCAAAAAATACCAGGTCAAACGGTCCGTTCTTTTGCGGTTCAGATTGTATAGCTATCAAATGGGACGAAAGCGCATGAAGCCATCCTCCTTGTTGTTGAGAAAAATTTCTTTAACATGCTCATTATATTAGATAACAATCTGCCCTGTCAGCCGGGACTTTTACCACAGGAATTTCCAGATGGATTAGAAATTGCTGGCTGATAAGAAAGGGAATTAAAAATTTTGAATATAATATAGGTTGAATTTATCCTAGTATTGACATATACTATAATCATCAAAACGATGCGGAGGTATATGCAATGACAATAGATACAAATACAATGGTTTCTATTACAGAGGCAAATCAAAATTTCTCAAAAGTGGCCAGGCTGGTGGATGAGCATGGAACAGCAGTAATCCTGAAAAACAATGTTCCAAGGTATCTTGTGATTGATTTCAGCAAAGCAGAGTCAGAGTGTGAAGCAGCGGATGAGGACGTTTTAAACATATCAAAGAGATTATTGGCAAAGAATAAGGAAGCATACGAGGTATTGGCACGATGATCAGACTGACGAAGAGACAAATTCTGATGCTTCATTCTCAGTTGATCAAAGTTTATGGCGGCAGTGAGGGGATTAGAGACGAAAAGCTGCTTGAATCTGCATTGGAAAGTCCCTTTCAATCCTTTGGCGGTAAAGAACTATACCCCAGTATTCAGGCGAAAGCGGCGCGATTATGCTACGGACTGGTAAAAAATCATGCAATGATTGACGGCAACAAAAGAATTGGCGTCCATGCTATGCTGGTATTTATGGAAATAAATGGATATGATTTGGAATATTCACAAAAAGAATTGATAGATTTGATATTCGGTGTAGCGGAAGGAAAAAAGGATTATGCGGATGTTTTGCATTGGCTGATCGAACATCAGAAATAATGAGGGTGTGCATTTGCGGATTTTTTGTTCAATCGGGATTTCATCCATATCCTTGCAAGGATAATCCGGCGCTTTTTGATGAAATTCAGGAGATTTATGCCGAATATTATTCCAATAAAAGGGGAAAATCGAGGGCGGAATATTCCGAGACTCAAGCCGGGCAGATTGCAAAAATCGCAGAAAAATACGGTTTCGCGGATATAAAATATGCCCTGTTTTACAGAACACGAATTTTTTCTGCAAGTGAGTATTGTGCGCTGCTCGGAACATATTCTGACCATATTGCAATTGAGGAAACCATAAGGAAGAAGTTTTTCTCAAAAATTGAGGATGCGATAAACAATTACGGTGGTACAATTACAGTGTATGATACCATCGATTTGCAACTTGCGAGAAAACCGTCAATTCCAGTTTTTCGCTGAGAACAGTTTGTTTTTTGAGGGGTGTGCATTCCCGGATTTTTTCTCAAAATTTTGCCCGAAATTTGGGACAAAATATTAAAAATGCACACCCGTAACGAATGTTCGACGGTCTTTTCTTCCCCGTTTCGATTGTATCAAACCTTGTCCCAGAATATGATAAGAATTTGATACTTATGTATAGTAAAGAAACTTAACAAAGCTGATACAGACAGTCACCCACGCGATTCGATGTCAGGCCACTTCCTTTTTTACAAATATGTAAAAAAGTGTAGAAAAATTCCAGAAAATCAAGAATTGTCTGACAACCTAATTTTATAGATAACATGATATTGAGGTATTAAACCGCATCATACTGCGCTCTGAGCGTATAACCCGTTGACATAGATAGCTCTATGCAGGGTTTATACGCTTATTTTTTGAAGGAGAATTAAAAAGCTGATCCCGGCTTGCCATTATGAGAGAAAAGGAATATAATGAAAAAACCACGTGTCTGATTGAATGATAGGAAATACGTCTGAAGGAGGATGCTTCTATGAAAGGGATGCGCCCGCTGTGCCTTGCGCTGGCCGTACTGCTGTCGGTACTGTCCTGCCGCACCGTATACGCCGCAGAAACCGTAACAGAACAGCCGGAGGTACTCCGGGTTGGATTTTTTGCCTTTTCCGGATATCATGACATTGACGGCGACGGGCGCCGCAGCGGCTACGGCTATGAATTTCTCCAGCGCCTGGCTATCCATGGGGGATGGTCCTATGAGTATCTGGGCTATGAGGGCTCCTACGCCGACGCCCTGGAGATGCTCCGCCAGGGACAGGTGGACATCGTTACCTCCGTCTCCAAAACGCCGGAGCGGGAGGAGGAGTTCCTTTTCTCCGCGCAGAGCATCGGCGTCAACTCCACCATCTTTACCGTGAAGGCCGGAAACCAGGACATTGTGGGGGGAGAGTATACCACCTACGACGGCATCCGGGTGGGGATGCTGGAGGGCAACTCCAAGAACGAAAATTTTGAGCGGTTTGCCCGCCTTCGGGGATTTTCCTTTACGCCGGTTTATTTTGCCGATCAGGATGCACTTACCGATGCCCTTCAGAGCGGCCAGGTGGACGGAGCCGTGACCGGGAGCCTGCGGCTTTTGAAGGACGAATGGCTGCTGGAATCCTTTGACGCCAGCCCCTTTTATATCTGTACCCGCAGGGACCGGGCCGATCTGATGGACAGGATCAATGCTGCCGTCAACGAGATGGATCTGCATGAGCCCAACTGGCGGGATATTCTCCATGAGACCTATTATGCCACCGACCGGTCGGGGGATATTATTTCCAACGCCGGAGAGCGGGCCTATCTGGAGGAGCTTCGGGCTTCGGGCCGGCCTCTGCGGGTGCTGTTCAATCCGGAGCGTGCCCCCTACTGCTATTTTCAGGACGGAGAGGCCAGAGGTATCCTGCCGGCGGTTTTTGAGAGGCTGGCCGGACGTCTGGAGCTGCCCTATGAGTATGTGCCGGTAAAGGACCGGGGGGAGTATTACGAGCTTAGGGCCCAGGGGGCCGCGGACGTGGTGCTGGATTTTACCGGGGATTATTATCTGGCGGAGGAAGCGGGCTACAAGATCACGGTTCCCTATTTTCAGACAGGCTTTGGCCGTCTGACCCTGAAGGATTTTGACGGGCCTGTGGAGAGGCTGGCCGTGATGGAGCGGGACGATGCCATCGGAAGACTGGTTCAGGGCCGTTATTCCGAGGATATGCTGATCCGCTGCACCAATGCCGGAGAGTGTGTTCGGGAGGTGCTGGAGGGCAGGGCCGACGCCACGATTCTGTATGCCTACACCGCCGAGTGGTATGCCCAAAGGGACAGCCGGAACCGGCTGGCAGCGGTCAGTTTCGGCAATACCTCCCTGTCCTACGGGGTGGGGAACAATGTGCCGGGAGGCCGTTATCTGCTCTCCCTCCTGGACAAGGGGGCGGACAGCATTGATTCGGCTCAGCTGGATGCCATTATCTCCAGCGAGGTGGAGGACAGCCGCCGGACGGAGATGACCCTTACCGCCTTCCTGTACCGCTACCCGGCCTACGGGATCTTGGGGACCGCCCTGATCCTTCTGCTTTTATTTTCCCTGGCTCTGCTGGCGGTGCGGACCCGCAGTCAGAAGCGGCTGCAGGAGAAGGTGGCCCGGGCCACCGCTCAGCTGGAGGCAAAGACCCAGGAACTCTCCCAGGCCCTTCAGGCGGCGGATGCGGCCAACCGGGCCAAGACTACCTTCCTCAACAATATGTCTCACGACATCCGGACTCCCATGAACGCCATTATCGGCTACACGGCCCTGACCAGCACTCATTTGGACAACCGGGAGCGGGCCCAGGACTATCTGACCAAGATCTCCCAGGCATCCAGCCATCTGCTGAGCCTGATCAACGATGTGCTGGATATGAGCCGCATCGAGGCGGGAAAGGTTACCATCGAGGAGCGCCCCGAAAATCTGGCGGACATCCTGCAGGGGCTGCGCAATATCATTCAGGCCGATATCCACGCCAAGCATCTGGAGCTTTTTATCGACACGGTGGATGTGACTGACGAGGAAATTTTCTGCGACCGGCTGCGGCTGAACCAGATCCTGCTGAATCTGACCTCCAACGCCATCAAGTTTACGCCCGCGGGGGGCAGCGTGTCGGTGCACGTGACCCAGAAGCCCTCCGGGAAGGAGGACCGGGGCATTTATGAGTTCCAGGTGAGGGACACGGGAATCGGCATGAGCCCGGAGTTCGCCGAGACGGTCTTTGATCCCTTTACCCGGGAGAGAAATTCTACCGTCAGCGGGATCCAGGGCACGGGCCTGGGAATGGCCATCACCAAGAACATTGTGGATATGATGGGAGGCTCCATCCGGGTGGAGAGCCGGCAGGGGCAGGGCAGCACCTTTACGGTGTCTCTGGAGCTGGCCTTTGCCGCCAGACACCGTGAGACGGAGGCTATCACGGAGCTGAAGGGCCTGCGGGGACTGGTGGCGGACGACGATCTGGTCAGCTGTCAGAGTGTCTCCAAAATGCTCCGGCAGATCGGGATGCGGGCGGAGTGGACTCTGTCCGGCCGGGAGGCGGTGGTGCGCACGGCGGAGGCGATTGAACTGGCCGATCCCTTCGAGGTGTACATTGTGGACTGGTCCATGCCCGATTTGAGCGGTGTGGAGACCGTCCGGGAGATCCGCAAGATTGTGGGAGACGATTCCCCCATTATCCTTATGAGCGCCTACGACTGGTCCGACATTGAGGAGGACGCCCGGCGGGCGGGTGTGACCGGCTTTATCAGCAAGCCTCTGTTTGCCTCGGATCTCCACCGTGCCCTGGAGAAAAGCCTGGGACATGGGGGAGAGGCTGTTCCTGCCAAAAAGCCTGAGCCGGCGGAGGATCCCTTTTCCGGCAGGCGCATTCTGCTGGCGGAGGACAATGAGCTCAACCGGGAGATTGCCGCGGAGCTGCTGGGAGAGGCGGGCCTTCAGGTGGAGTGCGCCGGGGACGGCCGGGAGGCTCTTGACATGGTGTCCCGGTCCGCACCGGGATATTACGATCTGGTGCTGATGGATATTCAGATGCCAAACATGGACGGCTACGAAGCCACCCGGGCCATCCGGGGGCTGGCGGATCCGGCCCTGGCGCAGATCCCCATTATCGCCATGACCGCCAACGCTTTTGAAGAGGACAAGCGCCGGGCCCTGGAGGCCGGGATGAACGGCCATTTGGCCAAGCCCATCGACACGGCCCGGATGCTGGAGCTTCTGCGGAAAATGCTGAGCTGAAAACCGGGGAGAACCGGAGAAAAAAATATCCCGGCGGGGCGCGGCCTTCGATGCCCCGCCGGGGGAGAGGAAAAGCTATGGGTGTATTGTCAGGCTTACAGCCGGAGAGAGTGTTTCATTATTTTGAGGAAATCTGCGGGATTCCCCACGGCTCCGGCCATGTGGAGGCCATCAGCGATTATCTGGTGGAGTTTGCCAAAAGAAGGGGGCTGCCCTGGATAAGGGACGAAGCCGGAAATGTGATTTTCATAAAGGAGGCATCCCCGGGGTACGAGGGGGAGGCTGCGGTGATCCTCCAGGGGCATATGGATATGGTGGCGGTGAGCGAGCCGGGGCTGGCTGTGGATATGACCAGAGAGCCCTTGAGGCTGGCGGTGGAGGGGGACCGGATCCGGGCCCTGGGCACCAGCCTGGGAGGGGACGACGGAATCGCCGTGGCCTATATGCTGGCTCTTTTTGAGGACGGGAGCTTAAAGCACCCCCGCCTGGAGGCGGTGATCACCGTGGACGAGGAAGTGGGAATGGACGGGGCCAGAGTCATTGACCTGTCCATGCTGCAGGGACGCCGGATGATCAATCTGGACTCGGAGGAGGAGGGGATCTTTCTGGCGGGCTGCGCCGGGGGAGCCAGGATCCGCTGCCATCTGGGGACGCCGGCCTCTGAGCACGGGGGCCGCATCTGGCAGGTGACCCTGGGCGGATTAAAGGGAGGCCACTCCGGCGGGGAGATCCACCGGGAGAGGGGCAACTCCAATCTGCTCATGGGAAGATTCCTGCGGGGGCTCTCCCGGGAGCTGGAGACGGGGCTGCTCTCCTGCGAGGGAGGCATGGCGGACAACGCCATCCCCCGGGAGAGTGTGGCGCGGATTCTGGTGCCGGAGGGGGCCGAAGAGAATCTGCGGGCATTTGCGGCGGCCTGGGAGAAGGAGGCGGGCGCAGAGCTGGCCTCGCGGGATCCGGGCTTTTTCCTGAGACTGGAGCGGGGGGAGGCGGAGAGGGCCCTCTGCCTGTGGGGAGAAGAGCTGGACCGGTGCGCGGCCTATTGGAGCAGTCTGCCCAACGGGGTTCAGGCCATGAGCCAGGATATTGAGGGCCTGGTGGAAACCTCCCTGAATCTGGGAGTGCTGCACTTTTCGGCCCGGGAGGGCCTGGAGGCGGATTTCTCCGTGCGAAGCAGCATAGAGAGCGCCAAGAGGGCTCTGCTGGATAAGGTGGGGGCGCTGACGGAGTTGGCGGGAGGAACCTGCCGGGTGGAGGGAGATTACCCGGGCTGGGCCTACCGGGTTCATTCGCCCCTTCGGGAGAAGATGACGGCCCTCTATGAGGAAATGTACGGCAGAAAGCCCCGGATCGAGGCCATCCACGCAGGTCTGGAGTGCGGCCTTCTGGCGGCCAAGATCCCGGATCTGGACTGTGTTTCCATGGGCCCCGACATGCGGGATATCCATACCGCCCAGGAAACCTTAAGCATTTCCTCCACGGCCCGGGTGTGGGAGTACCTGGTGCGCCTGCTGGAGCAAAAGGACGGAGAAATTTTGCAGGAAAGGAGAAGGCTATGAGGGAATTTTGTTACGAAAAGGTAAGGGATCCGGAGTATTTTCAGGAAAACCGTCTGCCCGCCCACTCGGATCATGTGTGTTACGCCTCCCGGCAGGAGCGGGAGAGAGGATACAGCACCTTCCGGCACAGTTTAAACGGGCTCTGGAAATTTTCCTATGCCCCCAGCTGGGCCGGAGCGCTGAAGGATTTTGAGTCCCCGGATGTGGACTGCAGGGGCTGGGCGGATATCCGGGTGCCCGCCCACATCCAGATGGAGGGCTATGATACCCCCCAGTATGTGAACGTGCAGTATCCCTGGGACGGCCGGGAGGAAATCCGTCCGGGAGAGATCCCGGAGCGTTTCAACCCTGTGGCCAGCTATGTGAAATATTTTACTCTGCCCCGGGAGATGCAGGGGAAGCCTCTGTACATCTCCTTCCAGGGGGTGGAGAGCGGAATGGCCCTGTACCTGAACGGCTTCTTTGTGGGCTACAGCGAGGACACCTTTACTCCCTCAGAGTTTGAACTGACCCCCTATGTGAGGGAGGGAGAAAACAAGCTGGCGGTGCGGGTGTTCAAGTGGACCTCCAGCAGCTGGTGTGAGGATCAGGATTTCTTCCGGTTCTCCGGGATTTTCCGGGAGGTGTATCTGTATACCTGTCCCGAAACCCATATCTGGGATGTGAAGGTCCGCACTCTTTTGGAGGAATCCCTGGAGCGGGCCTGCCTGAGTGTGGTTCTGAAGGCTCAGGGGGAGGGGAGCGCGCGACTGGTCCTCTCCAGAGAGGGGCAGGAGGCGGCGCGCCTGGAGTGCGCCCTGGAGAAGGAGACGGAGCTGCAGATGCCGGTGGAGAAGCCTCTTCTGTGGAGTGCGGAGACGCCCTGGCTGTATGATCTGGATATTGAGGTGAAAACCCCGTCGGGGGAGACGGCGGAGGTAATCCGGCAGAGGGTGGGCTTTCGCCGGTTTGAGATCAAAAATTCCCTGATGCTGCTCAACGGAAAGCGCATTGTGTTCCGGGGAGTCAACCGCCATGAGTTCAGCTCCCGCTCCGGCAGAGCGGTGTCCCGGGAGGAACTGTGGCAGGATCTGGTGACCGTGAAGCAGAACAATATCAACGCCATCCGCACCAGCCACTATCCCAATTCCTCCGATCTCTACGGACTGTGCGACGAGCTGGGGCTGTACCTGATTGACGAGACCAATCTGGAGAGCCACGGGAACTGGGGGGCGGCGGCCTGGGGAGGGGCCCCTCTGTCCACGGTGGTGCCCGGGGATAACCCTAAGTGGCGCGGTATGGTGCTGGATCGGGCCAACTCCATGTATCAGAGGGACAAAAACCATCCCTCCATCCTGCTGTGGTCCTGCGGAAACGAGTCCTTCGGGGGCAGGAACATCTACGAGATGTCCGAATTCTTCCGCTCTAAGGACGACCGGCCCGTGCACTATGAGGGGATATTCCATGACAGGCGCTATCCGGATACCAGCGATGTGGAGAGCCAGATGTACACGCCGGCGGAGGGGATCCGGCAGTTTTTGAAGGAGCACAGGGACAAGCCCTTTATCTGCTGTGAGTATTCCCATGCCATGGGGAATTCCTGCGGAGCCATGCACAAATACACGGATCTGACGGAGGAGGAGCCCCTCTACCAGGGAGGCTTTATCTGGGATTATATTGACCAGTCCCTGGAGAGAAGGAACCGCTTTGGGGAGAGCTATCAGGCATACGGCGGGGATTTCGGGGACCGGCCCAACGACGGGAATTTCAGCGGGAACGGAATCGTCTACGGCGGCGGGCGCACGCCCTCTCCCAAGATGCAGGAGGTAAAGTACAACTATCAGAGCATCCGGGTGGAGGTCAGGGAGGATTCCGTGAAGGTGACCAACCGGAATCTGTTTGTGAACACGGATCAGTTTGCCTGTGAGGCTTTGCTGGAGAAGGAGGGAAGGCTCCTGCGCCGGGAGAGCATGCAGACGGCGGCCGCCCCGGGGGAGAGCGCGGTGTATCCCCTGCCCTTTGCGGTGCCCGGGGAGCCGGGAGAGTACGCAGTGACGGTGTTCTTCCGGCTGCGGGAGGCCCAGCCCTGGGCCCCGGCCGGGCATGAGACAGCCTTCGGGCAGGCGGTGTTCCGGCGGACCGGAACCAAAGGTCAGTGTGCCCTTGGTCAGTATGCCCTTGGGCAGATTGCCCTTGGTCAGTTTTCCCGTGGGGCAGGGCTGCCCGTGGGCAGCCTGCCTGTGGGCGATTGGCCCGAGGGCAGTTTACCCCTGCCCGTGGGATCCCCGCAGATCATCCGCGGCGACAGCAACCTGGGAGTCAGGGGAGACGGCTTTGAGATCCTCTTTTCCTACGGCAGCGGGCCCGTTTCCTACCGCTTCGGCGGGAAGGAGCTGCTGGAGGCAGTCCCCAGGCCGAATTTCTGGAGGGCGCCCACGGACAACGACCGGGGGAACGGCATGCCGGCCCGCTGCGGACAGTGGAAGCTGGCCAGCCTGTACCAGACCACTCAGGGGGTGAAGGGAAAGAATCCCCTGGTGGAGGAAGGAGAGGGCTGGGTGAGGATCACCTACACCTACCGCCTGGGCACCTTCCCGGAGAGCTTCTGCCGGGCAGCCTATCAGGTCTGGGGGGACGGCACGGTGGAGGCCACCCTGCGCTGCCAGGCCCAGCCGGCCTTCGGGGAGATGCCGGAGTTTGGCCTGTTATTCCAGATGAGCGCGGACTATGACCGCCTGGAGTGGTATGGGGACGGTCCCCAGGAGACCTACAGCGACCGGCGCAGGGGGGCGAAGCTGGGGCTGTACCGGAACCTGGTGAGGGAAAACATGGCGGCCTACCTAAAGCCCCAGGAGTGCGGAAACAAAACCGGTGTGCGCTGGGCAAAGGTGACGGACAGCCGGGGGAGAGGGATGCTCTTCGCGGGAGAGGAAATGAGCTTTTCCGCCCTGCCCTACACGCCCCATGAGCTGGAGGCCGCGGCCCATTCTTACGAACTGCCGCCGGTTCATCACACTGTCGTCCGCTGCCAGCTTGCCCAGATGGGAGTGGGCGGGGACGATTCCTGGGGAGCCAGAACCCATCCGGAGTATCTGCTGCCGGATCAGGGGGAGCTGGAGTTTCGGTTTTCCTTCCGGGGAATCTGACAGGATCACAGTAAAATCCGGAAAATGCCTGTAAAAAGGGAGGCTCCGCAAGCGGCGGGGCCTCCCTTTCAGCAGGCAGAACCGGCAAACAAAAAAGCGGCTTCTTCCACCGCTTTTTGCATATCGGAGTGACAAGATTCGAACTTGCGGCCTCCGCCTCCCTAAGGCGGCGCTCTAACCAAACTGAGCCACACCCCGCGAACAAATGCTATTATAAGGTGTAATCCTGAAAAAAGCAAGAGTTTTTTAAAAAAAATATCCCGGGGGAATGAATAAAAGACGAATCTTGTCCATATAGTATTCTAGGATTGGCAAAAGCTGCCTGGAATGGCAGTTTCTGACCGTCACAGACAGGAGGGAATCATGGCTAGAGGGCAAAGAAAGACACTCGATGAAAAGATCGAAGCAAAAGAGGAAATCATCACCGCGCTCCTGACACGTGTGGAATCGGAAAAGAGGGAGCTGGCGGAGCTGTACAAGGCGAAGAGGGAGGCGGCTCTGGAGAATATCGGAAGCATGATCGAGGACAGCGGGCTCAGCGCCGAGGAGGCGGCCAGCGCCCTGAAAATGTACATTCAGAACAAGGCTGTCTGCGCCTCCTGACAGGGGACGGGAAACCTCCATCTTCTATTTGTCAAAAGAGGAAGAGGGCTGTATAATGGAGGGAGCAGAGACAGGAGGGGGCTTTTGCGCTTTGCGAAAGCTCCTTTTTACGTGAGAGAAAAGGATGGGCCCAGGATGGGGAAGCATGAGATCAGGAAAAGGGAAGGCACAGGGAACAGCCGGGAGACAGGGATGTGTCCCTGTGCAGAGCGGTGCGGGGGATGCCGGTATATGGGCCGGGATTACGGGGAACAGCTGCGGGAGAAGGAAAGGCGGCTGAAAAAGCTGCTGGCGCCCTACGGGCAGGTGGAGGCATTTTTCGGCATGGAGGACCCCTACTTTTACCGGAACAAGGTGCACGCAGTCTTCGGGGAGGATAAAAGGCATGAGCCCATCTCCGGCATCTATCAGGAGGGGACCCATGTGATTGTGCCCACGGACCGGTGCCTGATCGAGGATCAGCAGGCAGACCGGATCATTGTATCTGTCCGGGGGCTTCTGAAATCCTTTAAGATCCGCCCCTACAATGAGGACACGGGGTACGGCCTTCTGCGCCATGTGCTGGTGCGCACGGCCCGGGCCACGGGGCAGATTATGGTGGTGCTGGTGCTGGCCTCCCCGGTCATGCCCTCCAGGAACCATTTTGTGAAGGCCCTGCGGGAGCTGCACCCGGAGATTACCACCGTGGTGGCCAATATCAACGGGCGGGGCACCAGTATGGTGCTGGGGGAGAGGGAGCAGGTGCTCTATGGCAGGGGATACATCGAGGATAAGCTCTGCGGCAGGATCTTTCGGATCTCATCCCGGTCCTTCTACCAGGTGAACCCGGTCCAGACCGAGGTGCTCTACGGGAAAGCCCTGGAATATGCTGCCCTGACCGGGACGGAGACGGTGGTGGACGCCTACTGCGGCATCGGCACCATCGGCATCCTGGCCGGCTCCCGGGCAGGCAGGGTCATAGGGGTGGAGCTGAACAGGGATGCAGTCCGGGACGCCAGGGAGAACGCCAGGCAAAACGGAGTGGGGAATATCCGGTTCTTTCAGGGGGATGCGGGCCGTTTCCTGGTGGATATGGCCAGGCAGGGCGCCCGGGCGGACGCGGTGCTGTTAGATCCGCCCCGCAGCGGCAGCTCCAGGGCCTTTTTGAGCTCCCTGGTGTGGCTTTCCCCCTCCCGGGTGGTGTATATCTCCTGCAATCCGGAGACCCTGGCCCGGGATCTTAAGTATCTCACCGGGCAGGGATATGAGCTGAAGCGGGCTGCGGGAGTGGACATGTTTCCCTTTACGGACAGCATCGAGGCCGTGTGCTGCCTGAGCGGCCCCGCTCGTTCCTCCTGAGGGGCTTGATTTTTCCGTTTGGAAAGCATATAATTCATATATAAGCACTAGGGAAATGAAGGCCGGCCCCAGGGGCCTTGAATGGGAAGGGAGAGAGGTATGAAGATTTCGACCAAGGGCAGGTATGCCCTGCGGCTCATGCTGGATCTGGCGGTCTATAACACGGGGGAGCCTGTGAGCCTGAAGGACATCGCCCGCAGGCAGCAGATCTCGGAGAAATATCTGGAGCAGATCATTGCGGTTTTAAACAGGGCCGGGTTTGTGAGAAGCATCCGGGGGGCCCAGGGAGGATATGTGCTGAGCAGAAGGCCCCAGGACTACACGGTGGGGATGATCCTGCGGCTCACGGAGGGGGATCTGGCGCCGGTGAGCTGCCTGAACCAGTCCCCGGCAGAGTGCGCCCGCCGGGGAGAGTGTGTCACGGTGCGGGTCTGGGAAAAAATTTATCAGGCCGTCAACGATGTGGTGGATCATATCACCCTGGCGGATCTGGCGGAGTGGCAGGCCGCTCAGGCGGACGACTACAGTATATAAGGGGCGCAGGGGGCCGCTGCCCTCAGAGCGTCTGCAAAAGGATACCCTCCGTATTGACACTGAAAATACCGGGTGCTATGATGAGGTTGCGGTCGTCCGGCTGCCTGGGCCGGAGATCTGTGGGGGAGCGTCACAGAGGAAGGGACCGGACAGGGAGAGGGCGCTTCGGCGTCCGCCCGGGAACGCTCCGGATGGGAGACTGACAGAATATGAAGAAGATTATTTATCTGGATCATGCGGCCACCACGCCGGTACTGCCGGAGGTGTTTGAGGCCATGAAGCCGTATTTTATGGAGAGCTACGGGAATCCCTCCCCGATCTATTCTCTGGCCGGGGAGGCCAAGGGAGCCGTGGAGGAGGCCAGGGAGAAGCTGGCGGGGCTCATCGGCGCCCGCCCCGGGGAGATCTATTTTACCGCCGGGGGAAGCGAGTCGGACAACTGGGCCCTGAAGGCTGTGGCGGAGGCATATGCCGCCAAGGGAAAGCATATCATCACCACCGCCATAGAGCACCACGCGGTGCTGCACACCTGCCAGTATCTGGAGAAGCAGGGCTGTGAGATCACCTATCTGAAGGTGGATGAGGACGGCCTGATCGATCTGGGGGAGCTGGAGGCGGCCATCCGGCCGGACACGGTCCTGATCTCCGTGATGGCGGCCAACAATGAGATCGGCACCATCGAGCCCATCGAAGAGATCGGCCGGATTGCAAAGGCCCACGGGGTGCTGTTCCACACCGACGCGGTGCAGGCATTCGGGCATATTCCCCTGGATGTGGAGCGGATGCACATCGACCTGCTCAGCGCCAGCGGCCACAAGCTCAACGGCCCCAAGGGGGTGGGACTTCTCTATGTGAGAAAGGGCGTAAAGCTGGGATCCTTTATCCACGGGGGCGCCCAGGAGAGAGGCCGCCGGGCGGGCACGGAGAACGTGCCGGGCATCGTGGGCTTCGGGAAGGCGGCCCAGATCGCCGGAGAGCGCATGGAGGAAAGAATGGCTGAGCAGACGGCCCTGCGGGATTACCTGATCGGGCGCGTGCTGGCGGAAATCCCCTACACCCGGCTCAACGGCTCCCGGACCAGGCGCCTTCCGGGCAACGCAAATTTTTCCTTCCAGTTTATAGAGGGCGAATCTCTTCTGATTTTGCTGGACCAGCAGGGGATCTGCGCCTCCAGCGGCTCCGCCTGCACCTCGGGGTCCCTGGATCCCTCCCATGTGCTCATGGCCATCGGCCTGCCCCATGAGATTGCCCACGGATCCCTGCGGCTGACCTTTTCGGAGGAAACGGCCAGGGAGGATATCGACTTTACGGTGGAGCAGGTGAAGCAGAGCGTGGAGAGGCTTCGTGGAATGTCCCCTCTCTACGAGGATTTTGTAAAGCAGAACGGGCGGCAGCCGGAGGGCGTATAAAAGAGACAGGAAAGGTTGGATGAGAGTATGTACAGCGAAAAGGTAATGGATCATTTCATGCATCCCAGGAATGTGGGAGAGATAGAGAATCCCAGCGGCGTGGGAACCGTGGGCAACGCAAAGTGCGGCGACATCATGCGCATGTATCTGGATATAGACGAGAACGGCGTGATACAGGAGGCCAAGTTCAAAACCTTCGGCTGCGGCGCGGCGGTGGCCACCAGCAGCATGGCCACGGAGCTGGTGAAGGGAAAGACCGTCCAGGAGGCCCTGGAGGTGACCAACAAGGCCGTGATGGAGGCCCTGGACGGACTTCCGCCTGTGAAGGTCCACTGCTCCCTGCTGGCGGAGGAGGCGATTCACGCAGCCCTCTGGGATTATGCAAAGAAGAACGGGCTCCAAATCGAGGGGCTCAAGGAGCCGGTGGAGGATATCGAGGAGAGAATCGAGGAGGAGCAGTAGACATAATATACAAATATTAAACCATTAAGCCTGCGCATTGTGCACAAACTTTCTTTTCCTTTGAAAATTTGACTGACATTTTGGGTTAAATTTGATAAAATATAGGCAGACTCTTAATAAGGCGGCGGATATCTGCCTCATTTGTCGGCCGGAACGGTTAATCTGGTGGAAAGGATGGTTGAGATGTACAACAAGGGTCAACATGTGGTATATGGAAATAAGGGTGTGTGTACGGTGGAGGACATCACTACGCTGAATATCCCCGGAGTGGACAGGGAAAAGCTGTATTATATTCTGAAACCGCTGTACATTTCCTCCAGCACGGTTTATGTGCCTGTGGAGTCAGGGGAGTCCTCCCTGCGGTCTGTGCTCTCCCGCCAGGAGGCGGAGGATTTTATCTGCTCCATTCCCAGGATTTCCCTGATCCAGATCGTCAATGAGAAGCTGGTGGAGCAGGAGTACCGCAGCTGCATGAGAAGCAATGACTGCAGAGAGCTGGTCAGGGTCATCAAGACGATCTACGGCAGGAAGACTAAGCGCCTGAAGGCCGGCCGCAAGGAGACCGCTGTGGACAGCAAGTACTTTAAGCTGGCGGAGGACAATCTTTACGGGGAATTGGCAGTGTCGCTGGATATGCCCCGGGCAGAGGTGGGAGGATATATCCTGCGGCGTCTGCAGGAGGGGGCCGCGGCCCAGGAGGCCGGCCCGGAGGCGGCTTTGCTGTGAGAAAACGGAAATAAGAGGAAACCCGGCGGAGAATCTTCGCCGGGAAGAAGGGGAATCCTGCGGGGCAGGGTTCTTTTTTTGCCGCTGCATTTGGAAAAAACGCAATATATAAGGAATTTTTGGCAAGATTAAGGAAGATTTCCGCCCTCTGCCCATGTTATACTGAAAACAAACTATCTCAAACCGGTATTTTCTGTATGGCAGGGAGGTGTCGCAATGCGAAAATTGGCGCTCTTTGTGGGGGGGATGTCCGCAGAGTTCCCCGTCAGGATCACGGAATATATTGCCCAGTCAGCCAAAGAGAAGGGCTTTGCCCTGGAGGTTTTTGTCAATTTCGGATCCTTCGGCGGCAACTCCTTTCACGGCTGGGGTGAAAAGAATATTATCCATATTCCCAGCCTGGGGGAGTACGACGGAATCATACTGGCCTCGGATACCTTTGGGGTGGAGGGGATGTACGAGGAACTTACGGCCAGGATCGAGAGCTGCTGCAGCTGCCCGGTGGTGAACCTGCGCAAAAGGGACGAACGGTTTTACAACGTGCTGGTGGACAACTACACCAATATGAGCAAGATGGTGGAGCACTTTATCCGGGTCCACGGCTTTACCCGGATCTGCTTTATGACCGGCGTGATGACCATGGAGGACGCCAAGGAGAGGCTGCGGGCCTACCGGGAGACCATGGCCCGCTATGGGCTGCCGGTGACGGAGGATATGATTTTTGAGGGGGATTACTGGAAGCAGAAGGGGGCTCAGGCCGTCAGCTATTTCCTGGACCGGGAGGGGGAGAGGCCCCAGGTGATCGTCTGCTCCAACGACTATATGGCGGTGTCCGTGTGCGAGGCCCTGCGGGAGCGGGGGATCAGGGTGCCGGAGGAAATCTGTGTATCTGGCTTCGACGATGTGGAGGAAGCCAGATTTTCCGTGCCCTCCATCACCAGCACCCATGTGTCCTGTCAGGAGATGGCCTCCCTGGCGGTGGGGATGATTGAGAACATTTTAGAGCACCGGGAGCAGGCCAGGGATGAGTATGTGCGTCCCCAGGGGAGGCTGCGGGAGTCCTGCGGCTGTTCTAAAATTCGGGATGTGGGGGAGGCCCAGCAGCTTTTTACCCAGAAGGAATATATGGACCATGTGCTTTTGCACAGCCTGTATATGAATATTGATATGGAGGAAGCGGGCAGCTTCGAGTCGCTGATCCAGACGGCCCATGACTATGCGCCGGAGCTGCGCTATGAAGAGCTGTATATCTGCCTTTGCGATTCCCGCCAGGAGCAGGAGCTGACCGGCAGGGAGATGGGGGAGTACACGGAGAACATGGTCCTGAGTGTGATTATGAGACCCCAGGAGGTGCAGTTCTGCCAGGAGAGGTTCCCCAGAAGGGAGATCCTGCCGGAGCACTGCCGCAGGGACGGAAAGTTTCTGTATGTGACCTGCCTCCACGCGAAAAACCGCTGTGTGGGCTACGCGGTGATCAAGACACGCCACATCGAGCGGCTGATGTATTTTTACCAGATCTGGCTGATGGGGGTGGCCGGATCCCTGGAGAGACTCAGAATGTCCTCGGAGAACCAGTCCCTGCTGGAGCTGCGCAGCCAGTACGGCCAGGATCAGCTTACCGGGCTGGCCACGCGCCGGGAGATGGAGAAGATCCTGAAGAAGAACTATGAGAGGCTGGAACTGACGGGCATGGGTTTCTGCATTGCCAGCATCGACATGGACGGCCTTAAGACCATCAATGACAGCTACGGACACCTGGAGGGGGACGCGGCCCTGTGCGTTATGGCGGAGATCCTGAAGGAGGCCCGGGGAACGCTGGGGGAGGCCGCCCGGGTGGGCGGGGACGAGTTCCTGCTGTGCATCGCCTCCGAGGATCCGCAGGAGGTGGAGGGCTGCCTGGATCTGATCCGGGAGGGGATCCGCAGGTACAACGGGTCCGGGGCAAAGCCCTACAGCCTGTCGGCCAGCATCGGCTACGCCTTTTGTCAGAAGGGGGACAACCTGGTGGGGATCCAGGAGCTGGCGGACCAGAATATGTACCGGGAAAAGCGCACCAAGAAGCAGGCCAGGCGGGGAGGAATCTGAGCTGTCTGGGAAATCTGCTTTACAAGCCGGACTTTTTGCTTTACACTGATAAAAGGAAGAGCTTATGCGGGACGGCCCTGGCAGCAGGGAGGGCGGTCCCGGCGGGTGTGTCCGTCTGAGAGAACGGGCAGGAAGTGTGGCGCGGATGAGAGAGAGAGGAAGGACGAGAAGAGGGGGCTGTGCTGCCCGGGGGAGCTTTGCTCTGGCGGTTTTGTGCGGAGCGCTGCTGACGGGCTGCGGGGGAGGACAGGATTATACGGCCCAGGGGATGGAGTTCGTGAAGAACCTGGATTACCAGTCCGCCCTGGCCAGCTTTGACGAGGCTCTGGCCCAGGGGGAGAACAGCAAGCTGGCCTGCCGGGGGAAGGGTCTTGCCTACATGGGCATGACGGATTATGACAATGCCACCGCCTCCTTCCTGGAAGCCCTTCATGCCAGCAGCGGCCTGGTGGAGGATGTGGATTATGACATCAACTTTTATCTGGCGGCGGCCTACTCCAAGGAGGGAAGACCGGGGGATGCCAAGGCGGTCTATGACGCCATTCTGGCCCTGCGGCCCCAGGATGAGGACGCCCTGTTCCTGCGGGGCAACGCCTATATGGGACTGGACGACTACGAGTCGGCCAAGGCGGACTTTGACCGGGTGGTGGAGTTAAACGGTAAGGACTTCGACCGGCTGATCCAGATCTACCAGGTGCTGGATCACTACGGCTACCGGGAGGTGGGGGAGACCTATCTGAACGCGGCCATGGCCTCCTACGAGTCCCAGATGAGCGCCTACGACAAGGGCAGGATGTACTATCACCTGGGCCAGTACCAGCAGGCATACCTGGCCCTGGAGGAGGCAAAAAACGAGGGAGGGGCGGAGGCTTATCTGTACCTGGGCATGTCCTATGAGGCCACCGGGGATTACAACTACGCCTCCAGCGTGTACAACAATTACCTGACTCAGGATACCTCGGACGCCCGGATCTACAATCAGCTGGGGCTCTGCGAGATGAAGAAGGGCCAGTACAGCCAGGCGCTGAGCGCCTTCCAGAGCGGGATGCAGATCGAGGGGAACGATATGATGCAGGCCCTGCAGTTTAACGAGATCGTGAGCTACGAATATCTGGGGGATTTTGACCGGGCGGCGGTGCTGATGGAAAATTATCTGGCCACCTACCCGGATGACGACGAGGCCAGGCGGGAGTACAGCTTCCTGCAGACCCGCTGAGAGAAAAGGAGAAAACCGCATGATTGACAGGCTGATTGCCAAAATAAAAGAGACGAAGGCCCCCATTGTGGTGGGCCTGGACCCTACCTTACAGCTGATTCCCCAGTGGATTCAGAGGGCGGCCTTTGAAGAGTACGGGGAGACCCTGGAGGGAGCTGCGGAGGCCGTCTGGCAGTTCAACAGGGGGATTGTGGACGCGGTCTGCGATCTGATCCCTGCCGTGAAGCCCCAGATCGCCATGTACGAGCAGTTCGGTGTGCCGGGTCTTGCGGCCTTCCAGCGGACAGTGGACTACTGCCGGGAGAAGGGCCTGGTGGTCATCGGGGATATCAAGCGAGGGGATATCGGCTCCACCTCCGAGGCATATGCGGCGGGACATCTGGGAAAGGTGCAGGTGGGGAGCCGCCTTTGCAGCGCCTTTGACGAGGATTTCGCCACGGTGAATCCCTATCTGGGCTCCGACGGGGTGAAGCCCTTTGTGAAGGTGTGCCAGGAGCAGGACAAGGGAATCTTTGTGCTGGTGAAGACCTCCAACCCCAGCAGCGGGGAGCTGCAGGACAGGCTGGTGGACGGACGGCCCGTCTACGAGCTGGTGGGAGAGCAGGTGGACGCCTGGGGCCGGGAGTGCATGGGCCGGGAGGGCTACAGCCGCGTGGGAGCGGTGGTGGGCGCCACCTACCCGGAGCAGGGCAGGATCCTGAGAAGTGTGATGCCAAAGGCGTTTATCCTGGTGCCCGGCTACGGGGCCCAGGGCGGCAGGGGGGCCGATCTGGTGCATTTCTTCAACCGGGACGGCCTGGGAGCCATTATCAATTCCTCCCGGGGCATTATCGCGGCCTACCGGCAGGAGAAGTACGCTGCTTACGGGGAGGAGCGCTACGGCGAGGCGGCCCGGGCGGCGGTGCTGGATATGCGGGAGGATATCGCCGGGGCCCTGGCAGGACGCTGAGGGAGGTTTGACGGGAGGCTGCGCAGATCCGGCCTCAGGAGATAATAAAAAGAAGGAGAGCGCTTGTCCGCTGTGGTGCGGGCAGGCGTTTTTTGGTTTATCCTGCCGAAATTTTGCCGGTATAACGATCAGAAAACAACGTCTATTTTTATGTAATATGTGTGACATTATTTCGGAGGAGGGGTGTTTGCCGTTGCAAAATACCGTGACAGCATTACAATAAATATGACAGGAAAAATGTTTTCCCGAGGAAACGCGGGGCGTCCCATCGCGCAAAGCGCTCCGGAATGGAGAGGAATATGAACCGAGAGAAAAAATCATATCCGACAAAGGGGCGGGGGCCGGGAGGACTGCTTTTTATTCTTCTGCTGTGTCTGTTTTTGTGTGTGGGATGCGGCGGAGAGACACAGGAGAGCGGAAAGCAGCAGGGGGCAGCCGGAAACGGCAAAAAGCAGTCTGAGGCGGACAGCCCGGAGGCATTTTACTATGTCCTTCGGGAAACGGCCATTCCCGATCCCGACGAGACCCTGCGTCTGGAAGGATTTTTAGAGGAAAACCAGACCGTGTGGGAGAAGGATCTGGAGCTTTCGGGGGAGAGTCTGCGGCGTCTGATCCAGGTGCGCACTCTGGAGGGGGAGGACCTGAAGCTGACGGAGGACTATATGCAGGTGCTGGATCCGCCCTACACCGATTGGAGAGTTTATCCGCTGGATGTCTCCCAGTGGCAGGATCCCACGGGACAGGATTTCTACTTTTATGCCGTGTCCGATCTGTGCGGAGGGGAGGGGAATGTTTCGTACTGCCGGATGACCGGGTATTCCCGGCAGGAAAAGGGAGGGATCGGCTGTCTGGGACAGTGGAGCCCCGATCAGGGAGGAAGGATCCTTCGGGTGCTGCCTGAGGAGGAAGTGCCGGCGTCACTTACCCTGGTCCCCCTGGGGGAGGGGCGCTTTGGGGCCTGGGCCGGATGGGGAGGCCCTGACCTTTTCCTGATAGAGGGGGAGGAAGAAGTCCGGCGGGTGAAGGTGGAGGGAACCCTGTACGGAGTGTTGGGGGATCCCGGCGGCAGGGACCTGTGCTGGTACGGACAGCGGGAGGACGGGAAGGGCGTCTTTTTCCTGGAAGGGGGAGGGCCGGCCGGATGGACATTGCCGGAGCTGGATGTGGCGGCCCTGAAAAGCGCCTGGGACGGAGGAACTCTGTATTTGGCGGACCGGGAGAGTCTCTGGATGCGGGAGAGCGAAGGGGAAGCCGAACGGCTGGTTCGATTTCAGGACAGAGGCTATACCCTGACGGGGCTGTTGGGGATGAGCGCCCTCCCCGGACAGGGCCCTCTCCTGCTGGCAGAGTATGAGGGAGACAGGCATCTGCTTTCCCTGGAGCGCCGGGAAGGGGCGGAGCCGGAGAAGCAGACGCTGGTGCTGGCCACGGCTGGAGAGGCGGGCACGGACCGGAATCTGATGAATGTCATCGGCCGCTTTAACCGGGAGAGCCAGGACTGGCAGGTGGAGGTACAGGAGCCTGGGCCGGAGGACTACGCCTTCTACGCGGATCGGATCCGAAATCAGATCAGCACGGGAAGCGGCCCGGACATGGCGACGGGATTTTTGTTAAACGGTCTGGAGGATTTTGCCAGGGGCGGATATCTGAGCAGCCTGGAGGGTCTGCTGGAGGAGGAAGATTCCCTCTGGCCGGCGGCTCTGGAAAACGGAAGGGTGGACGGCGTGCTCTACGGAGCCCCTTATCGGTGCACCTTCAACGGGGCGGTCTATCCGAAGGCGCTGGCAGGAGATCGGGAAGCCTTTACCCTGCCGGAGCTGATGGAGGCGGTGCGGGCCACTCCCGCCAAAATTTTAAGCTACGGTCTGGACGGAACCGGGATTGTGGTGCTCTTCGGCCTGCGGGATGACGGCAGCAAAGTTTATATTGACTGGGAGGCGGGGGAAAGTCATCTGACAGAGGAGCCCTTTATAGAGCTGCTGGAATTTGCCAGGGAGTATGCCGATCGGGGGGAGTATGCCTGGGATCAGACGGCGGAGCTTTTACAGTCCGGGGAGATCGCTCTGTACTGCGACAATGTCTGGGATTCCTCCCTGACCCGGTTTGTGTTTTATGACGCCTGCTTTCAGGGGGATGCCGCCATACTGGGCTATCCCCAGGCCCAGGGGAACGGGTTTTATGTAAATGCGGATCTGATCTGCGTGAACGCTTCCTCGGACAAGATCCAGGGCTGCCGGGAATTCCTGAATTTTCTGCTCTCCGGCCAGACCCAGGAGCTTTATATCCGGTACAGTCAAAGTTCGGATCCCGGTAATAGAGGCAGCGCGGTGCTGCCGGTGACCTGGGAGGGCGTGGAGCGCTCCCTGGCCCGGAAGCTGGCGGAGGAGGATATCGGCTCCGTCATAGAGGAACCCTGCGGCGTACAGTATCCCGCCTATTCCATGAGCGGGGAACTGGGGGAGAAGGTGCGCTTTGCCCTGGAACACGCCAAGAGCGCCCGCTGGCGGGAGCTGGAGATAGAAGAGATGGTGTATGAGGAACTGGCCCCCTATTTCGAGGGAACCCGCTCAGCCCAGGAGGCGGCCCAGATTTTGGACAACCGGGTGCAGCTGTATCTGGATGAGAATGGGTGAAAACAGCTTGACACAGATGGCCTGAGACTTGTTTGCAGTAGCTTTTTTTACCTTCGGATGGTATAATGTCCACAGGAAAAGCATCTGTGGACTTCTGATTTTATGTGCGCCTGGCGGCGCACGGTAATGCGGTATAATGTCCACAGAAAGGGCATCTGTGGACTTCTGATTCCATGTGCGCCTGGCGGCGCACGGTAATGCGGTATATGTCCACAGGAAGGGCATCTGTGGACTTCTTATTTTATGTGCGCCTGGCGGCGCACAGGGACAAGGTATAACAGGGGGGAATATGGCAGATATAGCAGCTGAGGAAGAAGATTATCTGGAGGCAGTGGAGGCGGCGCTTGCCAGGGAGGCCGAAAGGCTGTCGGGAAGAGTGCAGGGCCGTCAAAAGGATCAGGAGGAGTTTACCCGGTATCTCTGGGAGAGGAAAAGCGACTTTGACGGGTATGAGGAAATCTTTATGCGCCAGGAGCTGGAGCGCGCGGCGCAGGCTGGGGAGAGCGCGGTCTTACAGCTCCGCCGTATCATGAAAATGATGGATTCCCCCTATTTCGCCAGAATTGATTTTACGGAAAAGGCAAGGAAGGAGCCGGAGCCTATCTATATTGGGAAATACGCTTTTTGGAATTCGGATGCGGACTGCACCATATATGACTGGCGCTCTCCCATTGCAGGGATGTACTATGAATTTGAGTACGGCCCTGCATCCTATGAGGCGCCGGAAGGGGAGATCTTTGGCCGGATCGGTTTAAAAAGGCAGTATGGCATACGGAAGGGCCGCCTGGAGTATGCCATAGAAAGCAGCCTGCGGATTGAAGATGAACTGCTGAAAAAGGAGCTTGCCAGAAGCCGCGGCGGGAAGATGCGCGATATTGTGGCCACCATTCAAAAGGAGCAGAATCAACTGGTTCGGAACGAAAAGTCGGACGTCCTGATCATAGAGGGCGTGGCCGGCTCCGGGAAGACCTCCATCGCGCTCCACAGGATCGCCTACTTCCTATACCGCTACAGGAAAGAAATTTCGGCGGACAATTTTCTGATCCTTTCTCCCAACGGGGTGTTTATCGACTACATTTCCGAAGTGCTGCCGGAGCTGGGGGAGCGCAATATCAGGAATGTGGAGTTAAACGACCTGGGAGCCGCCTATCTGCCAAGGCATGTCAAAGCACAAGACCCAAGCCTGCAGACGGAGCGGTTTCTTTCTGGGAAGGACGAGGCATGGAAAAGGCGGGTGCTGTTTAAGGCCGCGCCGGAATTTGTGGACAGCATGGACCGATATCTGGAGGAATGTGACAGGCGGAATTTCAGGAAAAAGAAATATGTCTATGAGGAAGGCTTCCTTCCTGCGGAATTGATCTACAGGCTGTACGAGGTGCGAAAGAATCTGCCTGTGTACGAAAGGATGGGGGAAATGGCAGAGATCCTCTCGCAGGAGCTTCGGATCCAGAGAAGGTATACCGGCCCAGGCAGCCGGAAAAACGAGATTGAGAAATGGCTTTTGGAGCAGTACCGCCATAACACCGCTCTTGCCCTGTATCAGGATTTTTATCGCTGGCTGGGGAAGGAGGAGCTCTTGAAAGCAAAGGACAACGGGGAGATAGAGGCGGCGGACATCTTTCCCCTGCTCTATGTGCGGCTTTATCTGGAGGGCAGTCCCAAAAAGGAGGATATCCGATATCTGATCGTGGACGAGATGCAGGATTATACACCGATACAATACGCGGTGCTAAACAAGCTCTTTCCCTGCAAAAAGACCATGCTGGGGGACTTTTCCCAGAATCTGGTGCCCTTTGCCCCCCAGTCTTCGGAATTTATGAAAAGGCTGTATCCAAACGCCCAAATGGTATCCATCCGCAAAAGCTACCGATCCACCTATGAGATCATGCAGTTTGCCGGGAAGCTGAAAAAAACCGTGCCGATGGAGGTGGTAGAGCGGCATGGGGAGGAACCGGCCCTGATCGCCTGTGCCCATCGGGAGGAGGAAAGGGACAGGGTCCTGAAACTGCTCAGGGAAAGCGCAGCCGGCGGGGAGGACGCTCCCCGGCTGGGTCTTCTGACAAAGGATCAGGAGCAGGCGAAAGAGTGGTATGCCTATCTCAAAAAACACCTGGGGTCAAAGGTCAGCCTTCTGAGTGCAGATCAGAAGGAATTTTATGAAGGAATCACCGCAGCGCCCATTTCCCTGGTAAAAGGCTTGGAATTTGATGAGGTGGTAGTCCCGGACGTCTGCCGGGAGCAGTATATTTCCGAGTACCACAGGAGCCTTTTGTATGTGGCCTGCACAAGAGCCACCCAGAAGCTCACCCTCCTGTGGACAGGGGAAAAGAGCCCGCTTCTTCCCTGCTGACACAGGGGATTTACAAGCATCTAGTGTCCACAGCAAAAGCACTGTGGAATTCTGCCTGGAGGAATGAACAATGCTTGAAACCGGATCGATTTACCTTGTTGTGCGCGACTTTAATCAGTCTGTCTCTTTTTATAGACAGCTTTTGGAAAAGGATGTTTTATCGCAGAACAAGACGCGCTTTGCAATTTTCAATGTCGGCAGCCTTTGCCTGTGTCTGCTCAATGGGAAATTTGACGCGGAACACCCGGATCAAGTGGAGCGTGCCGGAGGATTTGATCCGCTCTATGACGATTATGCGGCGGCAACGGAAACGCAAAACATCGGAATCGGGAAAATAGTCATCAACCTGGGTGCGCTCGATTTGAGGAAGGAATATGAGCGCATCAAGGGACTTCATATCGCGCCTGACATGACGGAAATACGATATATCAACGCGGGTAGGCCCTATTGGTTTTTCTGTCTGCGCGATCCAGACGGAAATGTCATTGAAATCACCGGCGGCTATACGCCCGAAGGAGGTTTGCTTTGAACAGAATCACTTTGGAGGCAATGATACTTGATCGACCGCCGCGCAGTTATGCCTCGCGTCGCGTTTCGCTATGCGCTGGAAAAATACGACGCTGAAACACGCTCCTATTAACCGTGAAGATGCCTTGCGCGGTATTCCGCATTGATCTCAGATATTTCCTTTTTCCCGTCAATATAGTCCTGGTACATTGTATAGGGATCTCCGCCGCCAAGCCAGCAGGAGGAACAGTTTTCACAGCCGCCTCCGCCGCAGTCCAGCGATTGGCGGATGATTTCTTCCCGTTCTTTTCGTGTCGTATCCTTGATTAAAATCTTCATAACCTGCCGCCTTTCAGGAGGAATTTCAATTTGTCAAAAGCATATAAAGCCTATCTACTTAATATGCTATCATTATACGCAGCCGTTCCCGCCCTGTCAATAGGACGGGTGAAAACCGAAAGCTCTGAAACCGTAAATATGTCTATATAGTTCCCACAGGGAGGGTAAATCATTCATCAATACCGGCACATGCATTAACAATATTACAAACAAATTCAGACGTTTATTTTTATGTAATATGCGTGACATTTTTTGGGAAGGGGGTATGTTTTGATATTAGGACATTGACGGACGAAATAAGAATTGTTACCATGAAAAAAAGTATTTTTTTGGATAAGGACAGGGGAGGATACAGCATGAGAGCAGGGAGATGGCAGCTTTTTATCCTGATGTTATTTCTTTTGACGGGATGCGCGGGCGCAGCGGAGCCGTCTGACAGACAAAGCCAGGGACAGCCGGCAGAGGAAACAGCGGCTCCTGTTCTTTTGGCGGACTGGAAGAGGGAGGGATTTGCCCTGGAGGGTCAGGTGAAGGAGGAACAGTCTCTCTGGATTGAGTCCTATGTGCGCTGGGAACAGTCCGGGGATGGGCCGGAGAATACCTTCCTGGTTCCCGATCCGGTTTATGATGGGAAAGAAGTCTATGTGCTGTATCCTTATATAAGGTCCGGCGAGCTGGATACAGTGGGGGCGGATCTGGAGATCTTTGACCTCTCTTCTATGACGGGCTCCCTCCGGGAATTGACACCGGAACAGTTGGGACTGCCGGAGGGGGAGGATATTTTAGGGAATGTAGTAGTGGCTGCGGACGCTTTTGGAGAGCAGGAACTGGCAGTTATGTCAGTGGGGCTTGGCCTTGATGAGGCGGGGGAGATTGTGAAAAACGATATAGGGATTGCCCGCCTTGGAAAAGAGGGGGAGACGGAGAGAACGGATCTGCTGGCTGCCTATCAGGCAGAGGGGATTTTGAGAAAAAATTCGCAGGTCTCTCTTGGAAGCATATACGGGGAATGTATTGTGGACGGGGAGGGAAACAGCTATATCCGTTGGGGGGATGAGAGGAATCCTTTTCGGGATCTGTATGTGTTTGACCGGGCGGGAGAGGCGGTCATGGAGTATCAGGGCTCCGATCAGGAACAGGTGGGCCGTCCTATGAAAACCCAGGAGGGGGAGCTGATTTTCCCGGCTGCCGGAAAAGAGACCGGAACCCGTCTGCTGTGGCTTGACCTGCAAAGCAGGCAGCCTCATGTGCTGGCAGAGCTGGAGGGGGAGAGCATAACGGAGCTGTTCGGAATGCAGGGAAATGAGCTGTATTACGGGACGGGGGACGGGATTGTGAGATGGAACGTGGAATCCGGCGTCAGAACGCTGATATTTGATTACTCGGAAAACGGAATGTCCGGTCTTTTGAACCAAAAGCTCCTGCTGCGGGAAGAGGGAACGCCCGTCCTGCTGTCATACGGAGAGGTGAACGGGGAGAGGGAGTACCGGTTTGCCCTCTTTTCCGAAAAGCCGGTGGAGAGAGCAGATAGTGTCCGCATCGCGTCTCTGACGGGGGGAGATGCCAGAGTGAAGTCCTGTGCGGCCGTTGCCAGCCGTCGGAATCCAAACTATGGGTATGTGTTTCAGGACAGTGCAGAAAACCGGGACCAGATATTGGCGGAGCTGATCGCGGGCGGGGGACCGGAGCTTTTATATGTATCCCGGGAGGACATGGAGATGCTCTGGGAAAAGGGCTTGTTGGAGGATTTGAGCGCCTTCCTGCCGCAGGAGGCATTGGCCCGGATGATTCCCTCGGCGGTGGAGTTGGGGACCCTGGACGCGGCTCTGGCGGGCATACCGTCTAATGTGGAAGCCGTATCGCTTGTGGTGGGAGACCGGGTATGGGAGAAGGACAGCTGGACATGGAAGGAATTTCTGGAGAAGATGGAGCAGGGGGAGACTTTGAGGCTTCTGGATGGGGGGACTTTTCATTCCTCCGCAAATGAGCTTCTCATATTGCTGGAATATAGTCTGGAGGATCCGTTTTTCATTGACTGGGAGAGAAGGGAGAGCCATTTTGGAAGCGAGGAATTCGTGAGGCTCCTAAAGGCCATGGGCAGATACACCCCGGAGGAACCGGCGGACCCGGAGGCGCTTTTGGCTGGGGGCGCGCCTGTTATATGCACGGCGGCCTGCAGTACCTGGTGGGATGCAGCGTCCTTTAGGGGCGCCCGGCGGGCGCCGGGCCTGCATTATGTGGGATTTCCCACGAAAAAGGGAAACGGAAGCTACCTTTATGCTAAGGGGTTTTTGGTTGTCAGAAAAAATATTTCCCAGCCGAAGGCGGTATCCGCATATTTGGAGTGCCTGTTGAGCGAAGAGGTTCAGGAGGATCAGGGGAGAATTGCATCGGATACTCTTCCGGTGGTTTATCTTCCCACAGAGGAAATGACTGAGGATTTGGAGACAGGGGCGCTTCGGTGGTATGGGCAGGAGGTGGTCACCTTTGAGGACGGCGCCACTTCGGTTCAGGAGGTAAATTCCCTCCTGGAAAAATGTGTGCCGGGGCCTCGGAGCCATGAGGATCTGATGGCTATCCTGGGAGAGGAAGTGACGGCTTACTTTGACGGAGGCCGGACCGCCGAGGAGACGGCCCGGATCATAGACAACCGGGTGCAGCTGTATCTGGATGAAGCACAATAGAAAGGACCCGGCCCGCAGGGGCCGGAGGGGAGAGGTATGGGAGGAATCTATCAGCAGATCGGCCAGGTGATCGGATATATGCGGTGCAGGTCCGGCGTCAGTCAGAGGGAGCTGTGCCGGGGGATCTGCTCCCGGACCGGACTGGCCCAGATTGAGAACGGCGTCAAGGGCTGTGAGAAGATTGTCTGCGACGCTCTGCTTCAGAGGGCGGGGGTGTCGGCGGACAAGTTTTCCTGCCTGATGGACTGGAGAGAGGAAAGGATCTTTGCCTTGCGCCAGGAGCTTCGGGGAGCGGTGGAGAGCGGGCGGCGGGAGCAGGCCGGGCCTCTGCTGGAGCGCTACGGGAGGCTCACGGAGAAGAGAAGCTCTCTCCACCGGCAGTATCTGTGCCTGTGCCGGGCCATGGTCTCCTTTTTCGGGCAGGGGGAGCCGGGGGAGATTTTGGAGGAACTGGAGCGGGGGCTGGCGGTGACGGCAGGGGATACAGGAAGCTGCGCGGGCCCCGGAGCGGCCGGGGAGATTTCCGGCGGAGGAAACCTTTCTTCCGGGGGAGAGGACGCCGAAAGAAGCGCGTACACGGGCAGGGAGGGACGCAGGCTTTCCCTGACGGAGTATGCCCTGGAGATGATGCGGTGCCGGATCTTTGAGAAGATAGGGGAGACCTCCCGGGCGGCGGCAGGGTACGAGGCCCTGCTGGCTTACGGAGAGCGCTGCCAGGACGAGGAGGACCGGGTCAAATTCTGGCCTCAGATCGCCTGGAGGCTCTGCGAAATCTATCGGGCCCAGGGGAAGGGCCGGGAGAGGGCGGCGCTGGCGGAGCGGGTACTGCGGCTGCTCTGCCACCGGAAGAGAGTGACTTACCTGGGGCCTGTGCTGGAGATTCTGGCCGGGGAGGAAGGATACCGGGAGAGGCAGGGGGAGTTTGAGGAAACCCGCCGCCTGCTGAAGGGCCTATACGAGAGCTACGGTATCCCGGAAGAACCCTGGAACTGGGAGGAGGGACTGGGACGGCTGGAACCGGTCTTCTGCGGGGATGTGATCCGGTGCAGAAGGCTGGCTCTGGGGCAAAGCCAGGAGGAGCTGTGCGGGGAGATCTGTCAGCAGGCCACCCTCTCCCGGATCGAGAGCGGAAGGAGTTATCCCAGGAGAAGCACCCTGCGGAGCCTTCTGGCACGGCTTGGCAGGGAGGGGGACTATTTTGAGTCCGCCATCCCTCTGCTGTACCCTCAGCTGATGGACCGGATGGTAGAGCTGGAGCTTCTGATCAGCAACTGCCAGTATAGGGAGGCCCTTCCCCTGCTGGAGGAACTGGAGAAAAAGGGGGACGGAGGGAATACGCAGCTGCGCCAGTACCTCTCCTTCCGCCGGGCAGGACTGAACTACTGGCTGGGGCGGGAGAAGGCGGACCGTTACATAGAACGCCTGGAGGCGGCTCTTCGGATCACAGTGCCCGGCTTGGGGGATGAGGTGCTCTCCCAGTGGGATCTTGGCCGCCAGGAGATCAACTGTGTCAGCTCTCTGGCCCTGGCCTGTGCCCGGGAGGGGAGGCTGAAAAGGGCCGCGGAGCTGATGCAGTCCCTTCGGAGAAATCTGGAGGGAAGGCGGTTCGGCGTATCCTGCTATCCGGAGTATGCCCTGGTGATGCGGAGCCTGGGCAGCTATCTGGGCAGTCTGGGACAGCTGGAGGAGGCGGTCGGGGCCTCCGATGCCGCCATCCGGGCGTCGCTGGGAGCGGGCCTTGGCACCATGCTGAGGCTTTCCCTCTACGATATGGGCTGGAACCGGGAGCAGCTCTGGAGCACAGGCAGGTACACTTCTCAGGACAGCCTGCCCTATGTGAGGCTCTCCTACGGCCTGGAGCGGCTGATGGGAGTCCCTGCCCTGCAGGAGCATCTGCGGGAGCACCTGGAGCGGGTGTACGGAGATGTTTTTGGCACAGAAAAGGAGAAGAGATGAGATCTGTCGGAAGAAGAATACTGTGTGTGTTTTTGAGCGCTCTATTGCTGGGCGGATGCAGCGGCGGGGAGCGTGAGGGTGTGCAGGAATCCCCGGATAGCAGCGCCGTACAGCAGGAGATGACATACACAGTGGGGAAAGTGAATCTCAGCAATGCTGTGGTGGGAGAGGGGATGAGAAAGGACACTCAGCTCTATGCAGAGGAATTTTTCCCGTGGGATCCCTGTGAAATGGAGGAGGAGCACAGGGATGCGGTCCGCATTTTGGGGGACAGGATGTATTTGATGGAGTGCAGCTTTGGCGGCGGCCAGGGAAAAGCTCTTGTGACTGTGACGGACGGAGCAGGAGAGTGCCGGGAACGTCTTGAGGTGACAGCTGAGAGTCTGGGAGCCATGGCAGGAAGTATGATTGTGGACATGGATGTGCGGGGGGAGGGGGAGTATGCCTTCCTGACGGCAAAGCTAGAGGATCCGGCGAAGCCAAAGGCTCTGGGCTATGAACTTTTTTTGACGGACGGGGAAGGAGAAGTACAGCGTCATACAGACCTGACGGCTTCTTATCTGGAAGAGGGAGGGCTTGCCTTCTACGGCCAGGTTCAGTGCCTGGTGGACGGTGCAGGCTGTTCCTATGTAGGTTACGGCAGTATGCTGCTGGCGGCGGACGAGACAGGCAAAAGCGTGCTGCGGCAGGATTTTGGGGAAAATGGAAGCGTGGGCAGTCCTGTCCGGGATGGGGATGGTATTTTGTATTTTCCGGTGTATGACGGGGAAAGTCTCCATCCCCGGATTGTTTTTTGGGATGCCCGGGCACAGGAGTTGCGGACACTGGCCAGTCTTCCGGAGGATGTGTATCGGCTCTATGGAATTGCGGGAAGCAGGGTCTACTACGAGACGGAGGAAGGCGTGGTATGCTGGGATACGACAGACGGGGAGAGGGAGCTGGTGTTTGCTCTGAGAGAGAATGGATTTGACAGTCGTACCGCCACCTATCTGCTCCTTGCGGAGGGGAAACTGCCGGTGCTGCTGGTGGATGGCAGAGAGGAGGGTTGGAGAGTTCTTTTGTCCGCTGAAAAACCGGAGCCGGGGGCGACTCTGCAGGTGGTGAGTCTGCTGGGCGAGTACGAGCCGGGGAAAGAGGGGGCAGCCATAGCCTCCCGTATGAATCCCTCCTGTCAGTTCAGCTGGGAGAGCTATGAGGATGAGAGCGGGAGAGACAGAGCTTTGGCAGAGCTGACTGCCGGGAAGGGACCGGATATTCTGTATCTGTCGATTCAGGATATGGAGCTTCTGGCAGAGAAGGGGGCGCTTTTGGATCTGGGGGAGCTGATCGGACAGGAGACGCTGGATGCGCTCTTTCCAGCCGCCTTGGGACTGGGAACCAGGGATGGGGTTCTCTGGGGAGTGCCTGACGAGATGCGGGTATATACCCTGGTCACCACCAGGGATATCTGGCCGGAGGATTCCTGGAGTCTCGCGGATATTTGGAAGCTTGTTCAGGAAAATGCCGGTCTGGAGGGAATCGTGGCGGGAGGCGAGCGCTATACGCCCTATGATTTGATCCGGGCCCTGGTTGGTATGGATTTAGCGCATTCCCCTTTCCTGGACTGGGAAAAGGGAGAGTGCAGGTTTGAAGAGGAAGGGTTTGCAGCGCTGCTGGAGTTGGCAAAGGAGACCGGGACGATCACCGATCCGGATCTGAGCGGAGCGGACGCCTGGCTGGCGGAGGGAAGGATCCTGGCTGTGGACCCGGCCGTGATTACCCGTTTCAGCCTGTATACATATTTGCAGCAAAAGGTGGGAGAGGACTGCTTTTTTGTGGGCTATCCTTCCGAGACAGGGGAAGGCAATCTGGTGTCGGCAAACGGGGTGTTTGTGGTCAATAAGAATTGCGCAGACCGAAGGGCGGCCGGAATCTATCTGGAAACTCTATTGGGGGAGAGCGTGCAAAAAAAGAAGGAGAACCGGATGGAATCGGAGCTGAGTGTCAGAAGATTACACCGGGAGCCTGGGGAGTGGATGACACCTCAGGAGCTGCGGCAGGTGGGGGAGTGGCAGAGCTTTCAGGAATTTCTGGAAAGCTGCGTGCCTTTGGAGGAGGCGCCCAAGGGGCTGCAGGAAATTTTTGATCAGGAGATTTCTGATTACATGGATGGGGATTATTCTGCTGCCCAGGCAGCTCAAAATCTGGATAACCGGGTGCAGCTGTATTTGGATGAGAGGCGGTGAGCCGCGGGAGAACTGTCCCGGGCGCCGGCCTGCAGGGCTGGCGGGGGGACTTAGACTCAGGTTCCTGTTGACACTGGAACGGCGCGCCAATATAATGAAGGCGGAAACAGGCGGAGTGCCGCGGATAAAACGGCGGAAACTTAAGGAGAGACACGATAGGAAAAATTCATGAAAAAGTGTATTTTTGCAGCATTGCTGCTCTTTTGCGGGATGGCGGCAGCAGGGTGTGGCGGGAAAGAATCGCAGGAGACGCAGGGGGCGGAGACGGTTTATCAGAGCGAAACCCCGGATCCCTGCGGGCGTTCCTGCTGCTGGAACAGGAGGCTCCCTGAGCGATATGGGCCGGGTGCAGCTGCATTTGGACGGAAATCGTGGATGAGGAGGGCAAAAGAACGTGAAGATATTAAAAACACCTTTTAGGGAAAATTTGGCGGGCGGCAGGGCCGGTTTTATCCTGCCGCTGTTTTTCGTCCTGTTTCTGACAGCCTGCGGCATCGGGGGAGCGCCCTCTGTGAGTTCTCCGGATGAAGACAGCCGGTCTGAGGATATTCAGTCCGCAGATTCCCAACAGGCGGCTGCCAAGCCGGGGGACGATTTGCCCTTTCGGGCCTTTGCCTTTTCGTATACGGACAATGCGGAGGAACTCGAAGGATATCTTGTCAGTTATGCCAAGGAGGCAGGATGGGATCTGGAGATTCAGGTGGAGAATAGCCGGCCGGGGGAGGACAGAGAGATTGTCTTAAACCGTCTTGCCGCTGAGCTCTCCCAAGGAAAGGGACCGGATCTGATGTTTTTGGACCGGCCTGCTATGGAGGCTCTTTGTGGGACGGATGGGCTGACGGATTTGAGCCGGGTTCTGCCTGAGGAACTGATAGATCAGGTTTTCCCCAGCATCGTAAGAGTGGGACAGGTGGGAGAAGCGCTCTATGGCCTGGGATGGTTCTGCGGCGCGGATGCCCTGGTGGTGCCTGACCGGATATGGGAGGGGGAGAATTGGACGGTTGAGGATGTGCTGAGTCTGCTGGAGAAGGGGGAGAAGGAGGGAAAACCTTTTGCAAGATGGGCGGATGAGATGCCTCCTTCTTCTATGCTGTACCATATTGGGGTGAAGGGAATCCGGGAGGGCGACTCCCCCTTTGTGAACTGGCAGGAAAGGACCTGCTGTTTTGACACGCCGGAGTTTATCCGGCTCCTGGAGGCATGTCAAAGGTACGGGGATACCACCGGAGCATACCCGACTCCGGAAGAGAAGGCGGAGCACCTGAAACAGGGGGAGACAATGGTGATGTTTACCGGCGGAAATCTGGCGGGCTTCAGCCAGGACATGTCCAGGTGTCAGGAGGACTGCCATCTGGCCGGGTATCCGTCCGCAAAGGGCAGCGGCTTTTATGTCCAATGCTACCGGCTGATGGCAGTGAACAAGGAAGCCGCCCATTTTGAAGAGGCCCTGGGTTTTCTGGAGTACCTGGCAGGCGAGCGGATGCAGAAGGAAAGCTTTCCCACGCAGAGTGTCAGAAGAGATGTGCTGACCGAGGACGCTGTCGTGAGAGTAGAGGATTTTGGGGAGGGGATGAGAACGGCGCTTTCCATCGGGGAGGGAAGGATAGTGCCCTTGGAGGGGAAAAAGGACGGCACCTCCTGGCTGCCGGAATATACCCATATCCTGGAGGAAGGGATTTGCGAGGACTGGGACGCTTCTGTGGGGATTGCCGGAATTGTGATGGGAGAGAGCGAAGCGTTTTTTGACGGGGACAAAAGCGCCCAGGCTGTGGCAGACGTGATTCAGAACCGGGTGCAGCTGTATTTGGATGAGAGCCGGTGAGCTGCGGGAGAACTGTCCCGGGCGCCGGCCTGCAGGGCTGGCGGAGGGACTTAGACTCATTTGCCGGGGGACTTAGACTCAGGTTTGCCGGGGGACTTAGACTCAGGTTCCTGTTGACACTGGAACGGCGTGCCGATATAATGAAGGCGGAAACAGGCGGTATCCTGTAGAATGCGGCTGAGGTCATCTGCACCGGCCGGGCCGATACCGCAAAATGCAGCGCCGGGACGGCGGGTACGGCGGCTTGCGCAGGCATTGAGGCGTAGGAGGGTATAGGGATGGAGGCTGCCGGTTTGGTGCAGACAACGGAAGACAGGGCATATTTGGAGTGCGGATTGCCGGAATTTCTTCAGATATCTCTGGACGCTATGAAGGAAGCGTGGCGTAAGATTGACAGTGGAGAAAAATACGATCACTGGGACTGCGACTTCTGCCTGCTCCAGAGTGACATCAATAATGCGGAGGTAAACGGTGTTATAAGTTCCGAGGCGGCATGGTATCTGCGGGAAAAGTATCTGAGAATCGAGAGGGTATAGGGATGGAATTGATCGATTATACTGGTCTTGCAAGGCGCAATAAAGCGTACACCGGTGCAAATGGGAACAAAATTGCTGTCATATATAAGGGAGAGCAGTATATGCTGAAATTTCCTCCCGCAGCAAATCGGAACCCCAATCTGAGCTATAGCAACAGCTGCTTTTCTGAATATTTGGGCTGCCAAATATTTGAGAGCGTAGGTATCCCGGTTCAGAAGACCCAGCTCGGGACATACACGGTTCGGGGGAAGAAAAAAATAGTTGTTGCCTGTGGTGATTTTACAAGGCCGGGCGTGGTCCTTCAGGACTTTGCATCATTGAAAAATCAGATGATTGACTCGGAGAGGAACGGCTACGGCACGGAACTCTCGGATATACTGTACACCTTTGCCGAGCAGACGGCTCTTGACGAGGCTGTTGTACGGCAGCGCTTTTGGGATATGTTTATTGTGGATGCGTTAATCGGAAACTGGGATCGGCATAATGGGAATTGGGGTTTCCTGTACGATACACAGACTGACAAAATGGAGCTTGCTCCTGTATATGACTGTGGAAGCTGCCTTTACCCGCAGGCAGATGACGAAATAATGGAGCGTATTCTGAATAATGAAAATGAGAGGAAATATCGGCTGTTTGAAATACCGACCTCGGCGATTGTCCAGGATGGAAAGCGCATCAGGTATTTTGACTTTATTGCTTCCGGGCAAAATAGAGACTGTACATTGGCGCTCAGGCGTATTGTGCCGAGAATCCATATGGAACAAATCAACGCACTGATTGATGAGACGCCTGCGTTATCGGATTTGCAGCGGCGGTTTTATCAAACCATGTTGAAGGAAAGAAAAGAGAAGATTCTTGACGGTGCGCTGAAAAAACTAAGCAGTGCAAATGAAACAAAGGGAGAATGTTAAGATTTCATAACATTTTGGGAAACTCATTGAAAAGAGAGGGGATTTATGGTAAACTTGGGAGAGGAAAGAAAAGATACTCTCCCGGTTTTTTTGTGACGGTTTTCCAGCGCAGGGACGGACCGCCGGGAGAGGGACGGGAGATGGGATGGAGCGCTACAAGGAGGAGTTTATCGAGTTTATGGTGGACAGCCAGGTGCTGCAGTTTGGGGAGTTTACCCTAAAGAGCGGCAGGAAGTCCCCCTTTTTTATGAATGCGGGAGCCTATGTGACGGGGGCTCAGCTGGAGCGGCTGGGCGAGTATTACGCCAGGGCCATCCATGAGAATTTCGGGGACGATTTCGACGTGCTCTTCGGGCCGGCCTACAAGGGGATTCCCTTAAGCGTAGCTGCCGCCATCGCCTACAGCCGTCTCTACGGGAAGGAGATCCGCTACTGCTCCAACCGCAAGGAGGTGAAGGATCACGGGGATGTGGGGATCCTGCTGGGCAGCAGGCTGAATGACGGGGACCGGGTCATCATCATAGAGGACGTGACCACCTCCGGCAAGTCCATCGAGGAGACCTACCCGATCCTGATGAGCCAGGCCAGGGTGGAGGTAAAGGGGCTGATCGTATCCTTAAACCGCATGGAGAAGGGGCTGTCCGGGAAGCTGGGGGCTCTGGCGGAGATAAAAGAAAAATACGGGATAGAGGCCGGCTCCATTGTGACTATGGCGGAGGTGACGGAGCATCTGTACAACCGCCCCTACAAGGGGAAAATTTATATTGACGATGGGATAAAGGCGGCTTTGGACGCCTACTATGAGCAGTATGGGGCCTGAGATTTCGGCCGGGCGGCCTGAGCCGCAGAATGACGGGAAAAGGGAGGACACAGCTATGGAAGAGAAAGTGTTTAAGACCATGGGCAGCACGGGCGTCTGGAATTTGGTGCTGGGCGTGGTGGTGCTGGTAACGGGAATTGCCAGCGGGGTTCTGTTGATTGTAAACGGAGCCAGACTTCTGGCCGGCAAATCCAAGATCATATTCTAAAGAGATAGGCATACCTTCCGGTGTGCCTGTTTTTCATGACAGCAGAGAAACCGGCGGGAAACAGGCGGCTTTGGGGCAGAGGCGGCAAAATCGCCTGGAGAAGGCAAAGCGCGGCCCTGCGGATTCCCTCCGGCGGCAGAGAAACCGGGCGGAAAACAGGCGGCGCCCCAGGCAGGGGGCCATCGGGAAGGAGGGGAGCGGGCATGAAGCACAGAAAGGGATATCAGTTTACCAACAAAAGACATTCCAAGAAGGCGGTCATGTCCACTGTGTACGGGGCCCTGGGCCTTACCTGCCTGGTGACGGTGCTCTACCTGTCTTACCGAAGCGGAGGGGAGGCGCCGGTAAAGTATGGGGTGGCGGGGGTGCTGGTCACTCTCTTTGCCCTGACGGGACTGCTGCTGGGGGTTCTGGCCGCCCGGGAGAAGGACCGATACCGTTTCTTCGCGGTGCTGGGGCTGATTTTGAACGGAGTGACCCTGGCCGGCGTCAGCGGAGTGCTGTACATGGGAGCTTACCTGTAGGGGGCGGGGCAGAGCCCCGGAAAGAGAAAGCAGATGGGAAAGGAAAGGCGGATGACGAGGATGGAGGAAAGCAGAGAGACTCTTCAGGAGAGATTTGAACTGTCCCGGGAGAGAATCCGGGAGATAGAGGGAGAGCATTTTGGGGAGCAGGCCGCCCAGGCGGCACCCTTTGAGGCGTATTTTGCCCGGATGGCGGAGTTTATTAGTCTCACCCTGGAGTATGAGGCGTTTGTCTTAGGCCGGGGAGATGAGGCGTCCCTGGGGGAGTGGCAGGAGTGGAACGAAAGGCTCTATGGGGAGCTGCTGCCGGGCCGGTATGAGAAGAGCTTTTGGGATCCCGCCTATGCGGCGGCGCACCTGGGGGAGAAGATGGGCCCCCTTTTGTCGGTGCTGGCCCGGGAGATGCGCAGTCTGATTCCTCTGGCGGCCGGGGGCGACAGGGAAGGGATGCTCCTTCGGATGGAGCTTTTTGTGGAGGTCTACGGGGCCTTTTCATGCGCCTGGCAGGAGGAAGGGCGCCTGGCGGAGTATGAGCAGGTGCGGCAGATCCTGTACTGGTATGTGAGCGACTACGCCGAGGTGTCGGCCCGGCAGAGGGCGGAGAATCTGGGAGGCCTGAGGGAGAGCCTGGCCGCCAGGGTCCTGCGGGAGGCGGATTGTAAGGATGTGCGGTATCTTTACCGGTACGGGTGTTATGTGACGGAGTATGAGATCCGCACGGCCCGTTTCCTGGCAGAGCTTCCCCAGGAGACGGTGGATCTGATGGCCTCCACCTTCACGGAGGGCTACCGCATGGGCTTCGAGCTGGGGGGAAAGGATCTGTCCCGGAAGGGCCTTGTGGAGCTGGTCTACGAGCCCGGCTTTGAGCGCATGATGCAGAAGGCAGTGGAAAATTTTGGGGCTATGGGGTTAAAGCCCGTTGTGCAGCACGCGGCGGGGGGACTGCTGGATCAGGGCAGAAGCGTGGGCGTCTATATCAACCGCCAGTACAGCTATGACCACAAGGACGATCAGGCTCTGGTGCTGGATAAGGCCCTGATGAACCGGCGCCTGGAGGTGACAGGCACAGCCTTTGAGCATTGCCGGGAGGCGCTGCGTCTTTACGCAGGGCCGGCGGTGGTGGAGACCTTTGGGGAGGCTCCCTTTCAGCCGGTGAACAAGAAGGAGGCTCCCAGCCTGGATGAGCGGCAGCAGAAGCTGATCCCGGAGCTTTACTCGGGCATGATGGCCACCCAGATGCGGTATATTCCGGAGGAGGAAAGGAGCTTTACCATCATTGCCTTCCCCAATGCCCACATGGGGGAGCATTTTGAGGAAATCTTCCAGGATATCGTCCGGATCAACACACTGGATTATCAGAAGTACCGCCGGATCCAGCAGCGCCTGATCGACGCCCTGGACGGGTCGGACCGGGTGGAGATCAAGGGGATGAACGGGAACCGCACGGATCTGCGGGTGAAGATCCGCCCTCTGGAGAATCCGGAAAAGGAGACCGCCTTCGAGAACTGTGTGGCGGATGTGAATATTCCGGTGGGAGAGGTGTTCACCTCCCCGGTGCTGGAGGGGACGGAGGGAGTCCTCCATGTGTCCCGGGTATTTTTAAACGAGCTGGAGTACCGGGATCTGTCCCTGACCTTTGAGAGGGGCAGGATTAAGGAGTATGACTGCGGGAACTTTGAAAATCCCCAGGAAAATCAAAAGTGGATCCGGGAGAATCTGCTGTTCCACCACGACACCCTGCCCATGGGGGAGTTTGCCATAGGCACCAACACGACCGCCTATGTAGTGACCCGCAAGTGGGGTATGGAGGCCAAGATGCCCATCCTGATCGCGGAGAAGATGGGCCCTCATTTCGCGGTGGGGGACACCTGCTATGCCCATGCGGAGGAAATCCGGATCTTCAACCCGGACGGCAAGGAGATTGTGGCCCGGGACAACGAGCTGTCCCGGATGGGGAAGGAAAAGCCCATGGAGGCATATTTCAACTGCCACACGGACATTACCATCCCCTATGACGAGCTGGGGGAGATCACGGCGGTGGCGCCGGACGGCACCCGGACCCCGATCCTGCTTCAGGGGCGTTTCGTGCTGGACGGCTGCCAGGAGCTGAACGAGCCCCTGGAGGACGAAAAATTGTCATAAAGTGCTTGCATCAAGGGCAGGCTTCTAGTAAACTGGAGACAGAAAGTTTTTCCGAGAGGGAGGAAGGAGCGGAGAATATGGCGAAGGTCGGTATTGTGATGGGCAGCGATTCGGATATGCCCGTGATGGCGAAAGCGGCGGCTGTGCTGGAGGAACTGGGGATTTCCTATGAGATGCGGGTGATTTCCGCCCACAGAGAGCCGGACGTGTTCTTTGAATATGCCAACACGGCCAGGGAGAAGGGCCTTCAGGTGATCATCGCGGGAGCGGGCATGGCGGCTCATCTGCCGGGCATGTGCGCGGCCATCTTCCCTCTGCCGGTGATCGGGGTTCCCATGCACACCACATCGCTGGGCGGACGGGATTCCCTGTATTCCATTGTGCAGATGCCCTCGGGTATCCCGGTGGCCACCGTGGCCATCAACGGGGGAGCCAACGCAGGGCTTCTGGCGGCCAGGATCCTGGCGGTTTCGGATCCGGAGCTGCTGGGACGGCTGGAGGATTACAGCAGGAGGCTTAAGGACCAGGTGCTGGAGAAGGACGCAAGGCTTCAGGAGCAGGGCTGGAAGGCATATTTGGAGAATGGAAAGAAATAAGAGCAAGAAGGAGAACGGAATGGATTACAAGCAAGCGGGTGTGGATATCGAGGCCGGTTATCGGGCGGTGGAGCTGATGAAGGCCCATGTGAAGACCACCATGAGACCGGAGGTCCTGGGGGGCCTGGGAGGCTTTTCGGGGGCCTTTTCCCTGGCGGCCGTGAAACAGATGGAGGAGCCGGTGCTGCTCTCCGGCACGGACGGAGTGGGCACCAAGATCAAGCTGGCGTTTTTGTTGGATAAGCATGACACCGTGGGGATCGACTGCGTGGCCATGTGCGTGAACGATGTGGCCTGCGCCGGGGGAGAACCCCTGTTTTTCCTGGATTACATAGCCTGCGGGAGGAATTACCCGGAGAAGATTGCCCAGATCGTAAAGGGCGTGGCGGAGGGTTGCCGGCAGGCGGGAGCCGCTCTGATCGGCGGGGAGACTGCGGAGCATCCGGGGCTCATGCCGGAGGATGAGTACGATGTGGCAGGCTTCGCGGTGGGCCTGGCGGACAAAAAGGACCTGATCACGGGGGAGAAGATCGCGGCGGGGGATGTGCTGGTGGGAATCGGCTCATCCGGTGTACATTCCAACGGATTTTCCCTGGTGAGAAAGGTTTTTGATATGACGAGGGAGAGCCTCAATACCTACTACGACGAGCTGGGGACCACACTGGGGGAGAGTCTTCTGACGCCCACCAGAATCTATGTGAAGGCCCTGAAGGCATTAAAGGAAGCGGCGGTGGAGGTAAAGGGCTGCAGCCATATTACAGGGGGCGGGTTTTACGAGAATGTTCCCCGGATGCTGCCCCAGGGCGTGCGGGCCGTGATCCGGAAGGACAGCTATCCGGTGCCGCCCATCTTCGGGCTCCTTCAGAAAAAGGGCGGGATTGAGGAAAGGATCATGTACAATACCTACAATATGGGCCTGGGCATGGTGCTGGCGGTGAGCCCGGATCAGGCATCCCGGGCGGTGGAAGTGCTGAAGGCCGCGGGCGAGCAGGCATGGATTGTGGGAGCCGCGGAAGAGGGAGAAAGGGAAGCAGTGGTATGCTGAAGACGGTAGTGTGTGTGTCGGGAGGGGGAACAAACCTCCAGGCCATTCTGGACGCCATAGAGCAGGGCAGGATCACCAACACCCGGATTACGGCCGTGATTTCCAACAATCCAGGCGCCAAAGCCTTGGAGAGGGCGAAAACCCACGGGATCCCGGGGATTGTGATGAGCCCTAAGGAGTATCCGGACAGGGAGTCCTTTCACAGGGCCTTTACGGAAAAAATGTGTGAGCTGGCGCCGGACCTGATCGTGCTGGCAGGCTTCCTGGTAAAGATCCCCCAGGAGATGGTGGCCCGCTTTTCCGGCCGGATCGTCAATATCCATCCCTCTCTGATCCCCTCCTTCTGCGGGGTGGGGTACTACGGGCTTAAGGTTCATGAGAAGGCCCTGGAGCGGGGCGTGAAGCTCACGGGGGCCACGGTGCATTTTGTAAACGAGGGTATGGACGAGGGCCCCATCATCGCCCAGAGGGCGGTGGAGGTGAGAGAGGACGACACTCCCCAGACGCTCCAGAGAAGGGTGATGGAGCAGGCGGAGTGGATCCTGCTTCCGGCGGCCATCGACGATATCGCCAACGGAAGGCTTCAGATTGCGGACGGAAAAGTGAGAAGAAAGAGGAATGGAGATTCATTATGAAGGTTTTGATCGTTGGAAGCGGCGGCAGAGAGCACGCCATTGCGGCCAGTGTGGCCAAAAGCCCCAGGGTGGAGAAGATTTACTGTGCCCCGGGCAATGCGGGAATCGGCCAGATCGCGGAGTGTGTGCCCATAGGAGCCATGGAGTTTGACGCTCTCACGGCCTTCGCCAAGGAGAAGGCTGTCGATTTTACCATCGTAGGGATGGATGATCCCCTGGTGGGAGGTCTGGTGGACGTGATGGAGGCCCAGGGGCTTCGGGTCTTCGGCCCCCGCCGGAACGCGGCGATCCTGGAGGGGAGCAAAGCCTTCTCCAAGGATCTGATGAAAAAATACGGCATCCCTACGGCGGCCTACGAGACCTTTGACAGCCCCCAGGCGGCCTACGAATACCTGGAGACGGCCCGGTTCCCCATTGTGCTGAAGGCGGACGGGCTGGCCCTGGGCAAGGGGGTTTTGATCTGCCGGACGAAGGAGGAGGCATTCGCCGGGGTGAAGACCATCATGGAGGATAAACAGTTCGGGGCCGCAGGCAGCCGGATGGTGGTGGAAGAGTTTATGACCGGCCGGGAGGTGAGCGTGCTCTCCTTCGTGGACGGAAAAACCATCCGCATTATGACCTCCGCCCAGGATCACAAGAGGGCCATGGACGGGGATCAGGGACTGAACACGGGAGGCATGGGAACCTTTTCTCCCAGCCCCTTCTACACCCCGGAGGTGGACGCTTTCTGCCAAAAGTATATTTATCAGCCCACCGTGGACGCCATGGCGGCGGAGGGGCGGCCCTTTAAGGGCGTGATTTTCTTTGGGCTGATGCTGACGCCGGAGGGCCCCAGAGTGCTGGAGTACAACGCCAGGTTCGGGGATCCCGAGGCCCAGGTGGTGCTGCCCCGCATGAAGAACGATATTATAGAGGTGATGGAAGCCTGTGTGGACGGCACCCTGGACAGGATCCGGCTGGAGTTTGAGGACAACGCGGCAGTGTGCGTGATTTTGGCCAGCCAAGGATATCCCGTCTCCTATGAGAAGGGCTTTGTGATTCAGGGGCTGGAGCGCTTTGAGGGGGCAGAAGGATACTACTGCTTCCACGCCGGCACCAAACAGACAGAGCAGGGCATTGTCACAAACGGCGGCAGAGTGCTGGGGATTACCGCCAAGGGGAAGGATCTGCTCACGGCCAGGGAAAATGCCTACAAGGCCACAGAGTGGGTGAGCTTTTCCAACAAGTACATGCGCCGCGATATCGGGAAGGCCATCGAGGAAGCCTGATACCGGGGAGAAGATAGAATAGATACGACAGGAGGAAGGGAAGGATATGAAAACAGCAGCAAAGACGACGGATCAAATACTGACAAGAGCCTTTAGGCTCCTCATGGCTCTGGCTGCGGCGGTGCTGATCATGGGGTATTTCTCCGTGGAGGCCCAGGCGGCCACCGGCACCGTCAAGGTGGGCTCGGCGGTCATCCGCAGCGAGGCCAGCACAAGGGGAACCCAGATAGGAGGCGCTACCTCCGGCACGACCCTGACCATCAACGGGAAGGTTCAGGCGGCGGACGGATATGTGTGGTATCAGGTGACCTTCGACGGGGAGAACGGAGTGAAGCAGACCGGCTATGTGCGCAGCGATCTGATGAACGTGACCGGAGACGTGCCCTCTCTGGATGAGGCGGGAGCCGGCGGGAATGAGGAAACGGGTTCTTCCTCCCCCACGGTCCAGGTGACGCCTATCCAGCCTGTGGGAGCCAAGGTAAACAACGACCAGGTGAGAGTGAGAGCGGACGCCTCCACCTCCAGCGACATTGTCACAACCCTGACCACCAGCGTACAGCTCACCATCGTGGGGCAGGCGGCGGACAGCGAGGGTAAGACCTGGTATCAGGTGACCTTTGACGCGGGCAGCGGAGCCCAGAGCGGTTTCGTGCGCTATGACTATATCTCCCTGGAGGGAGAGGTGCTTCCGGCCCAGCCGGAGACGCCGGATACTCCCGACCAGCAGGTCCCCGAGGAACAGCCTGACCAGCAGGCGCCCTCCGCGCAGCTCAAGGATTATGACACCGCGCTGGAGGATGAGTGGTATCTGGTGGACAATGTGAAGGGAGAAAAGTGGTCCATCACCGAGATTTTTGAGGGATTGGATCAGTACAAGGCGGCCTACGAGCAGCAGCAGAAGACGGTCAAATCTCAGAAGACGGGCATCATTATTCTGGTGGTCCTGGTGATCCTCTTTGCGATAGCAGCCACGCTCCTGTTCTTTAAGGTCAAGGATCTGATGGATGACGCATATTTCAGCCAGGTGGAGAAGGAGACGGTCCGGGGCCGTCAGGGGGCGTCCCGGAATACAAAGGGAGCCGTCCACACTGGGGGAAGACCTGCAGGGCAGACCAGGCCGGCAGGCGCCGGACAGGGTGCGGGAAGCCAGGCCAGGCCGGCCGGCAGCGGCGTCAGGCCCGCGGGCAGTCAGGGCAGGCCCGTCACCGGGAATCCTCAGACCCGGCCGGCTGGCAGCAGCCAGGGCAGACCTGTCACCGGGAACCCCCAGACCCGGCCGGCTGGCAGCAGCCAGGGCAGACCCGTCACCGGGAATCCCCAGACGAGGCCGGCTGGCAGCAGTCAGGGCAGACCTGTCGCCGGGAATCCTCAGGCCAGACCGGCGGGAGCCGGCCAGGGCGCAGGGGTTCAGGGAAGGCCTGCAGCTCCCTCCGGCCAGAGGCCGGCGGGACAGCCCAGACCTGCCGGACAGGGTGTGAGACCGGTTTCCTCCGGGCAGAGTACCGCCGCGAAACCCAGGACTGCCAGCTCCTGGGAGGACGATTTCGATCTGGAGGATTACGAGTTCCTGAAGGGTGACGATAACAATTAAGCCGGTGCGGAGATGGGAGAGGGACCTGCGGGCCCCTCTCTTTTTGGGCTTCTCTCGGTTTGCCGGCGCAGGCAGCCGATGCGGAGGCCCCATGGAAATATCTGCCAATCCGCCGATCCGGGCAGAAAGGATATTGACGAAAATTCCATTTGTGATATGATGTGTATAACAAGGAGGCAGCGGTTATGATGATAGAGATTGATTTTAACAGTGATGAAGCTCTCTATCTGCAGCTCTGCAACCAGATCATACTGGGGATAGCCACCTCGCAGTTTCACGAAGGAGATTCCCTGCCCAGTGTGCGGCAGCTGGCGGATATCATAGGCATCAACATGCATACGGTGAACAAGGCTTACACGGTGCTGCGCCAGGAGGGCTATGTGAAGGTGGACCGGCGCAGGGGCGCCGTCATCGCCATCGACGCGAACCGGCTGCGCACTATGGAGGAGCTGCGCCGGGAGCTCCAGGTGATTCTGGCCAAGGGGAGCTGTAAGAACATCACCCGGGAAGAGATACATCAGATGATTGACGAAATATTTGAAGAGTATGGAGGTCTGGAGTAATGCAGTCACAGTTTACGGATAAGGCGAGGGCGGCTCTCTCCTACGGGGAAAAGTGCGCCAAAAGCCTGAAGCAGGGTTATGTGGGAACGGAGCATATTTTGGTGGGACTGATCAAGGAGGGCACGGGAGTGGCCGCGCAGGTGCTGGCGGACAACGGCGTGACCTTGGAGAAGGTCCTGGAGATGATCAGGGATCTGATTGCCTTTGACAACGGGGTGGCTCTCCGGGAGAGGGAGGGGTATTCTCCCAGGGCAAAAAAGATCCTGGCGGAGGCTCACAGGCAGGCAAAGCGTCTGGGGCAGACCCAGACGGGGACAGAGCATCTCCTGATGGCCCTGATCCGGGAGGGGGAGAATGTGGCGGTGCGCCTGCTCAACACCCTGAGCGTGTCCCCTCAGAAGATTTATATGGACGTGCTGGCGGCTATCGGTCAGGATCCCAACCAGTACAAGGAGGATCTGGCCCGCAGGCAGCAGACCCGGGCCCGGACGGGAATCCTGGATCAGTACAGCCGTGACCTGACAGCCCTGGCGGCCCAGGGAGAGCTGGATCCGGTGATCGGAAGGGACGAGGAGATCCGCCGGGTGATCCAGATCCTGAGCCGCCGCACCAAGAACAATCCCTGCCTGATCGGGGAGCCCGGGGTGGGCAAGACCGCCGTGGTGGAGGGACTGGCCCTGCGCATTGTCCAGGGGGATGTGCCCTTTACCGTGCAGAACAAGAGGGTCCTGACACTGGATCTCTCGGGCATGGTGGCGGGAAGCAAATACCGGGGCGAGTTCGAGGAACGGATCAAGAAGGTGATCCGGGAGGTGATCACGGCGGGCAATGTGATCCTGTTTGTGGACGAGATGCACACCCTGATCGGAGCGGGCGGAGCGGAGGGGGCCATCGACGCCTCCAATATCCTGAAGCCCTCCCTGGCTAGGGGAGAGATCCAGCTGATCGGGGCTACCACTATCTCCGAGTACCGCAAGTATGTGGAGAAGGACGCGGCTCTGGAGCGCCGTTTCCAGCCGGTGAACGTGGAAGAGCCCACCCAGGAGGAGGCCATCCGCATCCTGGAGGGCATCAAGTCCCGGTATGAGGAACATCACCGTGTGGAGATCCTGCCGGAGGCAGTGGAGGCCGCCGTGCGTCTCTCCGACCGGTATATCAACGACAGGAACCTGCCGGACAAGGCTATCGATCTCATTGACGAGGCGTCCGCAGCCGCCAGGCTGGGCACCACCGTCGTGTCGGAAAAGCAAAAGCAGCTTCAGGATCAGATCCGGGAGCTGGACGGAAGGATGGAGGACGCTGTCCGGATGGAGGCCATAGAGGAAGCGGCCGCCATCAAAAAGGAGCAGGACGCCTGCATCAGGCGCCTGGAAAAGCTGCGCAGCCGGGAGGGGCTCAAAAATCCGGAGGGGAATCTGCAGATCGGGGAGGACGACATCGCGGCCGTGGTGGCTATGTGGACCAAGATCCCGGTCCAGAAGCTGGCGGAGAAGGAGAGCGAGAAGCTCCTGAAGCTGGAGAGCATCCTCCACAAGAGGGTGATCGGCCAGGAGGAAGCTGTGAAAGCGGTCTCCCGGGCTATGCGCAGAGGCCGTGTGGGACTCAAGGATCCTGCCCGCCCCATCGGCTCCTTCCTGTTCCTGGGCCCCACCGGCGTGGGCAAGACAGAGCTGAGCAAGGCTCTGGCGGAGGCGGTCTTCGGCTCGGAGAACGCTATGATCCGGGTCGACATGTCCGAGTATATGGAGGGCCACTCCGTGTCCAAGATGATCGGCTCCCCGCCCGGCTATGTAGGCTTCGACGAGGGGGGACAGCTTTCCGAGAAGGTGCGCCGCAACCCCTACAGCGTGGTGCTCTTCGATGAGATTGAGAAGGCCCACCCGGATGTGTTTAATATCCTGCTCCAGGTGCTGGACGACGGACACATTACCGATTCCAAGGGCAGGAAGGTGAGCTTCAAGAACACCATCCTGATCATGACCTCCAACGCCGGGGCCCAGCGGATTGTGGATCCCAAGAATCTGGGCTTCGCGGCGGGCAGCGATGAGAAGAGGGACTACGAGAGAATGCGCTCCGGTGTGATGGAGGAAGTCAAAAGGAGCTTCAAGCCCGAATTTATCAACCGGATCGACGATATTATTGTGTTCCATCAGCTGAGCCGGGAGAACATGAAGGAGATTGTGAGCCTTCTCTCATCCAACCTGTGCCGGCGCTGCCTGGAGCAGATGGACATCCGTCTGACCCTCTCCCCGGCCTTAAAGGAGCATCTGGTGGAAAAATATTCCGACAATAAGATGGGGGCCAGACCCTTAAAGCGGGCCATTCAGTCGGTGGTGGAGGACGCCCTGGCGGAGGAAATCCTGAAAAAGAAGGTGCAGCCGGGGGACAGCGTGACGGCCCATTGGCGGACGGACAAAAAGACCGGCCAGGCGGCGGTGGATTTTACGGTGAAGGAAAAGAAGGACTGACGGGAGAGAGGGCATGACAAAAGGAAAGAGCGGGACGGTATTTTACTGTCAGAGCTGTGGATACGAGTCGGCAAAATGGATGGGACAGTGCCCCGGCTGCCGGGAGTGGAACACCTTTGTGGAGGAGCCGGTGAGTGCCCCTGCCCAGAGGGGAGGGGCCAAAATGCGCCCCGGGGAGATCCCCCGCCCCGCCCGGCTGACGGACGTGGTGGTCCGCCAGGAGGACCGGATCTCCACCCATATCCGGGAGCTGGACCGGGTGCTGGGAGGGGGCATTGTCCAGGGCTCCCTGACTTTGGTGGGGGGAGATCCGGGCATCGGCAAATCCACCCTGCTGCTCCAGGTGTGCCGGCTGCTGGCGGGGGAGGGCAGAAAGGTGCTGTATATTTCCGGGGAAGAGTCCATGGTGCAGATCCGCATGAGAGCGGACCGGATCGGCTCCTTCGGGGAGAGCATGCTGCTTTTGTGCGAGACCAATCTGGGCGTCATATCGGAGGTGATCCGCAGGGAAAAGCCCCAGGTGGCGGTGATCGACTCCATTCAGACCATGTATGAGGAAAACGTATCCTCCGCCCCGGGCAGCGTCTCCCAGGTCCGGGAGGCCACAGGCGTTCTGCTGCAGCTGGCCAAGGGGATGAATCTGTCTGTCTTTATTGTGGGCCATGTGACCAAGGAGGGTACGGTGGCGGGTCCCCGGGTGCTGGAGCACATGGTGGACACGGTGCTGTATTTCGAGGGGGACAGCCATGCCTCCTACCGGATCCTGCGGGGAGTGAAAAACCGGTTCGGCTCCACCAATGAGATCGGGGTTTTCGAGATGAGCCAGGAGGGGCTTAAGGAGGTGGAGAATCCCTCCCAGTATATGCTGGAGGGACGGCCCGAGGACGCCAGCGGCTGCGTGGTGACCTGCTCCATGGAGGGGACCAGGCCGCTGCTGGTGGAGATCCAGGCCCTGGTGTGCCGCAGCAATTTCGGGAATCCCCGGCGGCAGACCACCGGCACGGACTTTAACCGGGTGAACCTTCTGATGGCGGTGCTGGAGAAGCGCTGCGGGCTGCAACTCTCCGGGTGCGACGCCTATGTGAACCTGACGGGGGGCATGAAAATTCAGGAGCCCGCCATCGACCTGGGAATTGTGCTGGCCGTTCTCTCCAGCTTCCGGAACACGGCCCTGAGCTCCCGGCTGCTGGCCTTCGGGGAGGTGGGCCTGAGCGGGGAGGTCCGCTCCGTGAGCATGGCCCCGGGCAGGGTGGCCGAGGCACAGAAGCTGGGGTTTGACACCTGCATCCTGCCCCAGGTATGCCTGGAGGCATGCCGGAAGAGCCTGGGGGATGGCGGGAAGATGAAGCTCATCGGGGTGCGGAATATCCGGGATGTGATAGACAAGCTGTTTTAGAAGGGGAGAGCGCAAAAAAAACAGGGATCCGAAGATCGGATCCCTGGCGGAAAAGCAGGGGAAGAGGGAATCGAACCCCCGTTAACGGTTTTGGAGACCGCCGCACTACCGCTGTACTATTCCCCTGTACGGCCTGCGAAGCCTTCTTGCCGGCCAACAAACTGTATTATAGCACACCCTGCCTGTACTTCGCAAGGGAAAATTCAAAATTGTTGTAAAAATTCGGTGCAGGAGCAAAAAATAGGACAACAAAGGATTGTGGGAGGAACAAGATGGGACAGTATGTATATGGGGAGGACCAGGGGCTGAAACGGTTTGCCCTGGCTCTGGCCAGGGAAGGAGGGGCGGACGAGAAGGAGGCCGAGGCTTTCTGGAGGGCCCTCCTTGAGTCGCCCAAGGCCGGGGAAGAGCTGGCCTATTACTACCGGAACAGGGAGCTTGCCTGCCGCTGCCAGGTGGCAGGGTACACGGTGGCGGATATTCTGGTGTGGCAGGTGGATCATTTCAAGGCATATCTGGACCGGCCCACCTACCGCTATGACCAGGCCGGGCTGGTATATCAGGCATTCCGGATTTTCCTGGAGATGGAGCAGGATCCCCGGGCCTATGCGGAGAAGATGCAGAGAGAAACGGGAACGGATTACGTGGGGAAATGATGCGGGAACAGTGGTGCGCCGCCTTTGGGGAGCCTGGGAGAACAGACCCACAAACAACCAGAGCGCCTGAGACAAGTCTCAGGCGCTCCGGTTGTGTAAAAGGGGAATTCTTCCGGAATTTTTGCTGCTATAGCAGGCCGGTTTCTCAACCGTGCAAATACAGTGTAATATATCAGTCAATCAATGTCAACAGTTTTTTAAAAAATTAGAAGGTTTTTTTCGAACTCTGTCAAAGCCTGTCGGAACTTAGGCTTTCTTCCTGGCTGCCTTGGCGGCCAGCGCTTTCTCTGTGGGACGCACCATCACCAGGCAGATGATCAGGGCGATGATGTACAGGGCCACAGTGGCGAAGAGCACATACTGATAACCGGTAGGGTTCACGGAGATGGTCTCCACGGTGCCGTCCGAGAGCACATGCTCCATGTCAACCTGCTTGCCGAAGGTGTTCACGATCCAGGTGGCCATCTGGTTGCCGGTGAGACCTGCAAAGGCCCAGGCGGAGAGGGTCAGGCCGTGGATGGCGCTGATGTTGCCCATGCCGTAGTGGTCGGAGAGCAGGGTGGGCACATTGGAGAAGCCGCCGCCGTAGCCTGCGTTCACCACAAAGATCAGTCCCAGCACCAGGATGGTCAGCAGGATATTGCCCTGGCCGTTTTTGATGCCGCCGGTGAGAATCACCGCCGCAGTAAAGGCGATAGAGAGCACAAAAATCATCTTATAGACGGTGTTGCGGTCCTTCATGTGATCCGCCCAGGCGGAGAAGCCCAGACGTCCGCCCGCGTTGAAGATGGCGGAGATGGTGGAGATGATGCCCACCACACCGGCCAGACCGATGCACTTGACGATCATCTTCTCCTGGGAGATCAGCGCCAGGCCGCAGGTGATATTGATGTAGAACATGAGCCAGATGCCGATATAGTTGGTGAGGGGCTTGGTCTTGATCACATCCAGCATCCTCTGGCCCTTCTCCTTCTTCTGGGGCTCATGCCAGCCGTCCGGCTTTTTCAGGAGCAGATGCCCTACGAACATCATCACAAAATATACCGCTGCCAGGATCAGGAACATCTTGTAGATGCCTGTCCTGCCCAGGCCGTCCAGCAGTCCCTGCATAATGGGGCTTGCGATGGCCTTGGCGGCTCCGAAGCCCGCCACGGCCAGGCCGGTAGCCAGGCCCTTTTTGTCCTCAAACCAGAGCATCAGGGTCTTGACAGGGGACAGATAGCCGGTCCCCAGGCCGATCCCCATGATGAAGCCGTAGCTCACATAGATGCCGATCAGGGATACCAGGCTGTGGGGATGGGCGCCGCCGTAATAGATGAAAAAGCCCGTCCCCAGCATGCCCAGGGTAAAGCAGATGGTGGCGATGAGAGAGGATTTGTGGATATCCTTCTCCACCACATTGCCCATGAAGGCGGCGGACATGCCAAGGAAAAAGATGGCGAAGCTGAAGGCCCACTCGGTGGCTCCCTTGGAGAAGCCGATGTAGTCCGCGATCTCCTGGCTGAAGATGGACTAGCAGTACACGGTGCCGATGCTGCAGTGCAGCAGCAGGGCGGGAATGGCGGCGCGGAACCATTTGTTGGAGCGCCAGCCGGATGAACTGGTTGCGTTCGTCTGATTGCTCATAGTACCTACTTCCTTACTTTTTCTTTTTCGTTCTGTGGATCCGGGGCCTGCCAGCCCGCAGATCACCGCCTTTATTATATACCTTATCCCCTGTGATTTCAAGCAGGACTTTGGCCGGGGAGGGGACTGCCGCAAAAAAGGCTTTGCATTTCAGCCTTAAGATGCTATACTAAATATAAGATGCCGGGATCCCCACAGGATCCCCTGAAAAAAGGGAGGAATTTGGCATGGAGCTGTCCAGACTGCAGAGCGATATGATCGCTGCCATGAAGGCCAGGGACAAGGAGAGAAAGGATTCCATTTCGGCGCTGGTCTCGGCTGTGAAGAAGGCCGCCATAGACGCGGGGTGCCGGGAGGATGTGCCGGAGGATATGGTGGATCGGACGATCTTAAAGGAGATGAAGACCGTCCAGGAGCAGATTGACAGCTGTCCCCCCGAGAGAGGGGAGCTGCTGGCCCAGTACAAGGCCCGTTACGCTGTCTTCCAGGAGTATGCTCCGAAGCTCATGTCCGCCCAGGAGATCGAGGAATGTTTAAAGACCCAGTTCGCCGAGGTGGTGGCCACCGGGAACAAGGGAATGATTATGAAGACCGTCATGGGAAGCCTGAAGGGGAAGGCGGACGGAAAGCTCATCGGCGAGGTGGTGGCAAAGCTCTGCCGGTAGGCGCAGGGGCCGCCGGACTGCCGCCTGCCGGGAGAGCGCGGGCGCAGGCGTGAATACAGGGCCGGGGGACCCGGGCATCGGGTCTGCCGCGGTTTGGAAAACAGGGGTCGGAATGGGAGAGAAGTCTGCACAAAAGAGAAAGTTCATATTGGAGACTGCCCGGAAGGTGTTCGTGGAAAAAGGGTACAAGCTGGTGACCATGAAGGATATCGTGGAGGCATGTCAGATCAGCCGGGGGGGCCTGTACCTGTATTTTGACAGCACCCGGGAGATCTTCCAGGAGGTGTTGCGCCTTGAGACGGAGGAAGCGGACGACGTGTTCTCCGGCAGCATCAAGAAGGACGCCACCACAGGGGACATCCTGCTGCTGTTTTTGGAGGAACAGAAAAAGGAGCTTCTGCGCAGGGAGAACACCCTGACCCAGGCTATTTACGAGTTCTATTTCGACCAGGAGGTCCCCCGGAAGGAAAATATTCTGAGAAAGCAGTTTGACTCGGCGGTGCGGATCATTCAGAGGCTGATCGAGGCGGGAGTGGAGAAGGAGGAGCTTTACTGCGAGGACTGCGAGGGGACCGCGCGAAACATTATGTTTGTGCTGGAGGGGCTGAAGATTGCGGCTCAGACCATGGGAGTGACGGAGGAAACCGTGGACCGGGAGCTCCGGTATATCCTGCACGGCCTGGGCTTTGAGGAATGAACGGTGAGGCAGATGCTCCGGGGCTGTGGTCTTCGGAGCATTTCTTATGTGGGGCGCAGGTCCCGGGAAAGGATTTGGATGTGATACAGTCAGTGATTGAGATGGAGCTGCCGGTGGGAGAGAAGCTGGCGGTAAAGAAAAACCGGATTCTGCCGGAAAAGGAGGCCAGGCGCCCGCGGCGGATTTCCATTGTCTCCGGCACCCACGGGGACGAGCTGGAGGGGCAGTATGTCTGCTACGAGATTGCCAGGCGGCTTAGGGAGGATATGGGGCATCTGGAGGGGATCGTGGATCTGTATCCGGCCCTGAATCCCATGGGGATCCACCTGGCCAGCCACAGCATCCCCCGGCTGGAGCTGGATATGAACCGGACCTTCCCGGGAGATCCCGCCGGGGATATGACGGAGAAGGTGGCGGCGGCCGTGGTGGAGGATATCGCCGGATCGGATTTCTGCGTGGACGTCCACGCCAGCGACATTTTTGTCCAGGAGATCCCCCAGGTGCGCATCAGCCAGGATTTTGCGGAAAAGCTCCTGCCCTATGCGAAGCTGATGAACGTGGATATGATCTGGGTGAACGCCACCGCCACGGTCCATGAGTCCACTCTGGCCCACTCCATGAACCTGCTGGGGGTGCCCACCCTGGTGGTGGAGATGGGGCTGGGCAGCAGTATCCATATGGGCTACGGGAGCCAGGTGGTGGACGGAATCTTCCGGCTCATGAAGGAGCTGGGGATCTGGAGCGGGAAGACGGTGGAAACCCAGATGCCCGCCATCTCCAGCGACGGCCGGGTGGAGTTTGTCCGCAGCGATGTGGACGGGATTTTCCTGCCCAGGATGGAGCACAACCACCTGGTCCGCAAGGGGGGACTGATCGGAGAAGTGGTGGATCCCTTTGAGGGCACGGTGAAGCGCCGGATCCTGGCGGGAGAGAACGGGCTTCTGTTCACCCTGCGGACCTATCCGGTGGTCTATGCGGGAAGCCTGCTGGCGCGGATTTTGATGGACAATTAGGAGAGGGGTTATCGGATGCAGATCAGAGAAATTTACAAGGTGCAGTCCACCTATCGGCAGGATATGACGGTGAAGGGATATCAGTTCGGAAGAGGGGAGAAGGCGGCCTGCGTCATGGGAACCCTGCGGGGCAATGAAATCCAGCAGATGTATATCTGCTCCCAGCTGGTGAAGGCCCTGCGGGAGCTGGAGGGAAGGGGCTGTATCAGCGCCGGAAAGCAGATTTTGGTGATCCCGGCGGTGAATACCTATGCGGTGAACATGGAGAGACGGTTCTTCGGCATGGACAACACGGACATCAACCGCATGTTCCCGGGCACAGACTACGGGGAGGTGGCCTCCCGCCTGGCCAGGGGGCTGACGGAGGAGATAAAGGACTATAGCTACGGGATCCAGTTCACCTCCTTTTACTTAGAGGGAGAGTTTATTCCCCATGTGCGGATGATGGAGACGGGCTACCAGAACATTTCCCTGGCAAATCTTTTCGGGCTGCCATATGTGCTGGTGAGAAAGCCCTCCCCCATTGACACCAGGACCCTGAATTATAACTGGCAGAGCCCCTCCACGGCGGCCTTCTCCGTGTATACCAACCGCAGCGGGAGCATCGACGAGGAGAGCGCCGGGCAGGCGGTGGCGGCCGTACTGCGGTTTTTAAAGAGGATGGGAATCATCCGCTATGAAAGCCACTCCGGTTTTATCAGCCATGTGATCTATGACCGGGATCTGACGGATGTGCATGTGCACCGGGCGGGCATTTTCCGGGGAAGGGTGAAGGCGGGAGCGGATGTGCGCTACGGCGATCTGCTGGCGGAGGTGATAGACCCTTACGAGGGGACGGTGCGGGAGAGCGTGACCGCTCCCACGGACGGGATCGTCTTTTTTGCCCACACAAGACCCCTGGTGACCCAGGAGGATACGGTGTATCAGCTCATTCACCGGCTTCACAGATAAAAGGGGCTTGTGCCAAAGGGAAATACCCTATATAATGAGGATTGTGCATCAACGGCACGGACGCGCCCCGGCGCGTAAAACCCTCCGGAAGGGAGAGAATGGAGAAAATCATGGGAAATGTGAGACGCATTTATGTGGAAAAGAAGGCCCCCTACGCCGTGAAGGCCAGGGAGCTTGAGGAGGAGCTGAAAAACTATCTGGGACTGACGGATGTGGAGCAGGTGCGGGTGCTGATCCGCTACGACGTGGAGAACATTTCCGACGAGACCTTTGAGAGAGCCTGCCGGAGCGTTTTCTCGGAGCCTCCCGTGGATGAGCTCTACCGGGAGACCATAGAGATCCCGGAGAGGGGCCATGTCTTTTCCGTGGAGTATCTGCCCGGGCAGTTCGATCAGAGAGCGGATTCCGCCCTGCAGTGTGTGCAGTTTTTGAAGGAGGATGAGAATCCCATCATCCGCACCGCCGTCACCTACCTGGTGGTGGGGGATATTACGCCGGCGGAGCTGGAGAGGATTAAGGCGTACTGTATCAACCCGGTGGATTCCCGGGAGACGGATATGGTGAAGCCGGATACGCTGGTGACCGTCTTTGAGGAGCCGGAGAGCGTGCCCGTGCTGGAGGGCTTTGCGCAGATGGGGGAGGAAGAGCTGAGGGAGCTCTACGGTTCCCTGGGACTTGCCATGACCTTCAAGGACTTCTTACATATTCAGAATTATTTCAGAGGGGAGGAACACCGGAATCCCACCATGACGGAGATCCGGGTGCTGGACACCTACTGGTCCGACCACTGCCGGCACACCACCTTCTCGACGGAGTTAAAGGAGGTGGAGTTCGGGGAGGGCTACTACCGCACCCCCATAGAGACCACCTACCAGAGCTATCTGGACACCCGGGAAGAGATTTTCGGGGGCAGGAGCGATAAGTTTGTTTGTCTGATGGACCTGGCCCTCATGGCCATGCGCAAGCTGAAAAAGGACGGGAAGCTGGAGGACATGGAGCAGTCCGATGAGATCAACGCCTGCTCCGTGGTGGTGCCGGTGGAGATGGAGTACGGGGACGAGACCGTGACGGAGGAATGGCTGGTGTTCTTCAAGAACGAGACCCACAACCATCCCACGGAGATCGAGCCCTTCGGCGGCGCGGCCACCTGTCTGGGAGGTGCCATCCGGGATCCTCTCTCCGGCAGAGGCTATGTGTATCAGGCCATGCGCATCACCGGCGCGGCAGATCCCACGGTCCCGGTTTCCGAGACCCTAAAGGGCAAGCTCTCCCAGAAAAAGCTGGTGAGGGGGGCGGCCAGCGGCTACTCCTCCTACGGCAACCAGATCGGCCTGGCCACCGGCTATGTGAAGGAAATCTATCACCCCGACTATGTGGCCAAACGCATGGAGATCGGCGCCGTCATGGGGGCGGCTCCCCGCAGGAACGTGATCCGGGAGAACTCCGATCCGGGGGATATTATTATACTGCTGGGAGGACGCACCGGGCGGGACGGCTGCGGCGGCGCCACGGGATCCTCCAAGGTGCACACGGAGAGCTCCATTGAGACCTGCGGCGCGGAGGTCCAGAAGGGAAATGCACCCACCGAGCGCAAGATCCAGCGTCTGTTCCGCCGGGAGGAGGTCAGCCGTCTGATCAAAAAGTGCAATGATTTCGGGGCGGGTGGTGTGTCTGTGGCCATCGGCGAGCTGGCGGACGGCCTTCGGGTGGATCTGGACAAGGTGCCCAAGAAATACGCAGGCCTGGACGGCACGGAGCTTGCCATCTCCGAGTCTCAGGAGAGAATGGCCGTGGTGGTGGCCCCTGAAAATGTGGACCAGTTTTTGGAGTACGCCGCCCAGGAGAATCTGGAGGCGGTGGCCGTGGCGGTGGTGACCGAAGAGCCCCGGCTGGTGCTGAACTGGAAGGGAAAGAGCATTGTGGATCTCTCCAGGGCCTTCCTGGATACCAACGGCGCACATCAGGAGACCGGTGTGAAGGTGGAGATCCCGGAGAAGGACAAAAATTATTTTCACAGATACGCCGTGGAAAAGGCGGGCAGTCTGGCGGAGGCCGGCAGGATAAAGGATGCCTGGCTGACGCTTCTGGGAGATCTGAACGTGTGCTCCCAGAAGGGCCTGGTGGAGATGTTCGACTCCTCCATCGGGGCGGGCAGCGTGCTGATGCCCTACGGCGGCAGATATCAGCTGACGGAAACCCAGACCATGGTGGCCAAGCTCCCGGTTCTGAAGGGAAAGACCGACACGGTGACCATGATGAGCTACGGCTTCGACCCCTATCTCTCATCCTGGAGCCCTTACCACGGGGCGGTGTACGCGGTGGTGGAATCCATGGCCAAGATCGTGGCCAGCGGCGGGGACTTCCGCAGGATCCGTTTCACCTTCCAGGAGTATTTCCGCAGGATGACGGCCAAGCCGGAGCGCTGGAGCCAGCCCTTCGCGGCTCTCCTGGGGGCCTACGACGCCCAGATCGGCTTCGGCCTGCCCTCCATCGGCGGCAAGGACAGCATGTCCGGCACCTTCAACGATATCGATGTGCCGCCCACTTTGGTTTCCTTTGCGGTGGACGTGGCGAAGCAGGGCGACATTGTGACCCCTGAGCTGAAGGAGGCGGGGAACCGTCTGGTGCTCTTTGAGATAGAAAAGGACGAGTTTGATATCCCCATGTACGGGGATGTGATGGAGCTTTACGGGGCCGTTCACCGGCTGATTCAGGAGGGAGATGTGGTTTCCGCCTACGCGCTGGACGCGAAGGGGGCTGCGGCCGCCCTCTCCAAGATGGCCTTCGGCAACTGCCTGGGCGTGGAGATCGAGGCGGGCCTGGAGCCGGAGAAGCTCTTTGCCAACGGCCTGGGGAATCTTCTGGCGGAGATGCCTGCCCAAAGGCTTTCCGCGCTGGAGGATGCAGGCCTGTCCTACACGCTGGTCGGCACCGTGATCCGGGAGCCCGAAATCCGGGTGGGTCAGACGCGGATCCCTCTGGAGGAGGCCCTGAAGGCATGGAAGGCGCCTCTGGAAAAGGTGTTCCCCACAAAGGCAGTCCAGGGAAGGGAGCCGGTGGAGAGTCCCGTGTACCGGGCGGAGAGTATCTATGTGTGCCGGCATAAGGTGGCAAAGCCCACGGTGTTTATCCCCGTGTTCCCCGGCACCAACTGTGAGTATGACAGCGGGAAGGCCTTTGAGCGGGCCGGCGCCCAGGTGGTGACCAAGGTGTTCAAAAACCGGAACCCGGAGGATATCCGGGAATCCGTGGCGGAGTATGAGAAGGCCATCGATCAGGCCCAGATCATTATGTTCCCCGGAGGCTTCTCGGCGGGAGACGAGCCGGACGGGAGCGCCAAGTTTTTTGCCACGGCCTTCCAGAATGAGAGGCTGAAGGAGGCGGTGGAAAGGCTCCTTCACGACAGGGACGGCCTGGCTCTGGGCATCTGCAACGGGTTCCAGGCTCTGATCAAGCTGGGCCTGGTGCCAAACGGCCGGGTGACAGGGCAGAAGGAGGATTCCCCTACGCTGACCTTCAACACCATCAACCGCCACATTTCCAAGATGGTCTACACCAAGGTGGTCTCCGACAAGTCGCCCTGGCTGGCGGGGGCGAAGGCAGGAGAGGTATACTGCAATCCCGCCTCCCACGGGGAGGGACGATTCGTGGCTCCCAGACAGTGGCTGGAGAAGCTCTTTGCCAACGGCCAGGTGGCCACCCAGTACTCGGATCCCGAGGGCAATGTGTCCATGGATGAGGAGTACAACATCAACGGTTCCTACTGTGCCATAGAGGGCATTACTTCCCCTGACGGAAGGGTGCTTGGCAAGATGGCCCACTCCGAGAGAAGAGGGGAGGGCGTAGCCCTGAATATCTTCGGGCAGCAGGATATGAAGATCTTTGAATCCGGTGTGGCGTATTTCAGATAAAATTCTGCCCCGCCCAGGGAGTGAATTCCGGGCGGGGCAGTTTTACATAAGGAAAAGGTCTGCAGGGACCGGCGCCATCGGGCGGGAAAGGAAAGAGCGATGAGACTGGGAGCATTGGAGGCAGGCGGGACCAAGATGGTGTGCGCCGTGGGAGATGAAAAGGGACGGATCCGGGAGAGACGGGTGATTCCCACCCGGACCCCAGAGGAGACTCTGCCGGAGATGATCGGGTTTTACAGGGAGCAGGGCGTCGAGAGCCTGGGGATCGGGTGCTTCGGCCCCATCAACCCGGTGAAGGGGATGAAGGGGTACGGGTTTATCACCTCCACCCCCAAGCTGGCCTGGCAGAACTGCGATATAGCGGGGGCCTTTGAGAGAGCCCTTGGCTGCCCGGTGGGGTTTGATACGGATGTGAACGCCTCCCTGCTGGGGGAGATCACCTTCGGGGCAGCCAGGGGGCTGTCGGACTGCATCTATGTGACGGTGGGAACCGGCATCGGGGTGGGAGTCTGCGCCGGTGGGAAGCTGCTCCATGGGGTGATGCACCCGGAGGCGGGACACATTCTCATGCGGCGCAGGCCGGGAGACAGCTATCCGGGCAAATGTCCCTTCCACGCCTCCTGTCTGGAGGGGCTGGCGGCAGGGCCGGCCATTGAAGAGCGCTGGGGGGCGAAGGGAGCGGAGCTGAAGGACCGCCGGGAGGTATGGGATCTGGAGGCGTACTATCTGGCCCAGGCATGCGTGGATTTTACCTATGTGTATTCCCCCGGCCGGATCATCCTGGGAGGCGGAGTCATGCACCAGGAGCAGCTTTTCCCTATGATTCGCAGGCAGTACCGGGAGCTGGAGGCCGGGTATGTGAAGAATTCGCAGACAGCGGATCTGGAGAGCTATATTGTGCCTGCCAGCCTGGGGGACGATCAGGGGATTCTGGGGTGTCTGAGGCTGGCCTGGGAGGCGAAGGAAGGTTAAAAGCCATATAATAAAAAGGCTGGGAGGGACGGGCCTGGGACGGCGAGGAGCCACAAGAGAGGGAAGGACCGGAAAATGAGGAAGCACGGGAAGAGACTGGCAGCTTTTCTGGGAGCAGGGATGCTGATTTTCTCCTGGGCCATGAGCGGGACGGCGGCAGGATTGGAGGATATTTTTGACCCGGTGTATTATGCGGACACCTATGAGGATCTGGAAAAGGCTTTCGGGTATGACGGGCAGGCGCTGCTTCGGCACTATCGGGAACACGGCAGGGCGGAGGGGCGCAGAGTCAGCCCTTATTTTGACGCAAAATATTACAGAGAGACTTACAGCGACCTGGATGCGGCGTTTGGGGACGACTGGGACGCCTACTATGACCATTATCTGAAACACGGATTGAAGGAAGGGCGCTCGGGGGCGGAGGAAGGCTTTGATGCCCAGGAGTATCTCAGCCTGCACCCGGAGCTGAAGGAGACGGTGGGGGAGGATCCGGCGGCGCTGTTCGTGTACTGTGTGGATCAGAACCGCGTGAAGGTGGAGGGGGAAGGGGAGCCTGCCGTCCAGCCCACGGCGGAGCCTGCCGTCCAGCCCACGGCGGAGCCTGCTGTCCAACCCATGGCGGAGCCTACGGTAAAACCTGCTGTCCAGCCTACGGCGGAGCCCACCCCGCAGTCCGGAGAAAACGGGTTTCAGGCGGGGAAGCAGTACAACGCTCAAGGTGTTTTGGTGGCGGAGATCAGGGATTCTGCTTTGCATCTTTACGATGGGGCCGGCTCTGAAATCTGGGTGGAAACGGGCGGCGGAGCCGGCTCGGATCTGGCCGCTGCGGACCTGGAATATAATGGGGCAGGATTCTGCACAGGGTTTCGTTTAAAGGCATCGGCCTCCCAGTGCGCAGGTACAGTTGAAATCCAGTACGATGCGGAGAATTGCTTTAAAAAGGCGGTCAGGCGGTATGAATCCGGCAAAAGCGAGGATGTGGCGGAATTCTCCCGGGGCGGCGGCGTGAGCATACCGGAGGGAGGCGCGGTTCGGGAAGCGTATAGGGTGGACAGCGGGTTTGCCGTCCCCGATCTTTGGGTTTATAATTCCGAGGGGACGAAAGTGCTTTCCCTTTCGTTTCGCGCTTCCTTTCACGGCGCTGTGCCGGACATAATAGGTTTCTACGGAACGCCGGAGGATGAGCAGGACCAGCGGCCGGACGTCAGCAGTCTTTCGCTTCCCAACATCGGTACGTTTGATCCCAGGAGTTTTCACTACAATAAAGAGGGTTTCTGTACGAAAGTGAGCACGGCAAAGGGAGACAGCAGTCTGGAAATCGGGTACGATGAGAACAATCAACTGAAAAAGGTATATTGGCGGTATGCCCCCCTGGGCCAGAAGGCATTGGTGTATGATGCGGACGCGAAGAAATGATGCCCCGGTGTGATGGGAATCCGGATTGGGATGTATGGGATATGACCGATGAGCGGGGGAATTTTAGCGTTCGGCAATAGAACGGTTCCGGGGATTATGGAGATATACAGTGCATTTTAGAGGGGACGTCAGATATGGTTGCTTTAAATGAACTGCTTAAAAGTTTTGTCACACAAAGTCAAAACATACTGGGAGAGAATCTGGTTGGGATTTATCTTCACGGCTCTGCCGCTATGGGCTGCTATAATGAGAAAAAAAGTGATATTGACTTGTTGGTTGTAGTACAGGATGGGGTTCCAGACCACATAAAACACCGCTTCATGGACATGGTTGTAGAATTAAATACATATGCTCCCCCAAAAGGAATTGAACTAAGCATCGTTAAGAGAGGGGTATGCAGTCCGTTTGTTTATCCCACACCTTTTGAATTGCACTTTTCTGTTACACATTTAGAATGGTATCAAACGAATCCTTTGGATTATATTGAAAAAATGCAGGGCACAGATAAGGATCTGGCCGCTCATTTTACCATTATTTATCACAGGGGAAAATGTCTTTATGGAAAAGATATCAAAGACGTCTTCGGAGCAGTCAGCAAAGAAGACTATTTTGACAGTATTTGGGGTGATATTGAGAAAGCGGAAACGGAAATAATGGATCATCCCATTTACATGATTTTAAATTTGTGCAGAGTATTGGCATACAAAAAGGAAGGACTTATCCTGTCAAAAAAGGAAGGCGGCAAATGGGGAATATGCAATGTCCCTGAAAGGTATCAAGCTTTAATCGCGCAGGCACTGGATGAATATGTATCTGACAAATCAACAGAATGGGATGAAAATAAGGCCCGTGAATTTGCTGCCTATATGATAACACAGATCAGAAATTAGGGAGACAACGGGATGAAAGAAGTCAAAATCTACAGCAAAAACGCTGATTTTCAAAAGATTCTGGGAAACGAGACGATGGGATTAAACAAGGCGTTTAAGGAATTCTGCGATATCCTCTGCTCCATCCCGATGGCAGAGGATTCCTACGCATCCTCTTTTAACGTAAGCTGTGCCGCCTCCATACTCATGTATGAGGTGACACGGCAAAGAACCAAAATTGATTTATGATCAAATGGAGAACGGCTATGAAATTAGTAATATTGACCGCGGCCTGTGGGGTGGGAAAATCAACGGTCAAGGATGAATTAAAAGCAAAGCATCTGTTGGACGGCTTCGCCTGCATAGATACCGATGAAGTGGGTATAAACTGGTGGGATTTTGGCATGGAGAATAAGGACAAATATCAGGATGCCTGCCTGAGGGAAGCTGTCAGGCGGGCGAACGGAAAGGATCTGCTGTTTGTAACCTGTCTGAATCCGATTGACTTTTACGAAAACGTCAATATACCGGAGGAAATCACTTCCACATTTTTTATTGCCATGACCTGTTCCGATGAGGATGTCATCAAAAGGCTAAAGGAAAGACCGGCTGAGCGCATGTGCGGAGAGGATGAATTTATAAAAGAGCAGATAGAGTATCTGAATTGGTACAGAAGAAATAAAGGAAAGTTTCAGTTATACATTGATAATACAGATATGACTGTTTCAGATACGGCGGTCAAAATTGCTGATTTTATCAAGGCGCAGTTATCCAATCGTTGACGCCGCAGCGCCGGCGATAGAAGCGCGGTACAGCATATTGCGAATCGCCATGACAATAGCCATCACGACAACAGGATCCGCGTCGTCGGCAATATCGAGTTCACTCTTTAAGAGCGCCACCTTGAGAGTCGCAATGCTTTTGTCTCCTTTGGTCACTTTATATTTGGTGCTGACGATGCTGCCGGCGACATCCCAGTCCGGACCCTTGACGACGAAATTGGGCTGGATTGAGACTTTCGATTTCCGCTCGATGACTGCGGCTTCCGCTCCGTCCTTGAGGACCGCAAAGGAAACCAGTCCCGCAGTGCCCCGCTGCTCAATGTCTCCGAGCTTTTTGCTGTCTGCGTCGGTCATAGTTATCATATGACCCTCCGCCGAAGGGTCGCGCTCGAGATAATAGAGCGCTTCGTCGTTTTCACCGGTCACAGACACTTTGTCCAGATTTTCGAACATTTTCCCTTTGATAAAAAGTTTCATTTTCATTCCTTCTTTCTTCACTCTTTACCGTACTGCTGCGTATTTATTGTACCACATCCGGCTCTGTACCGCAAGATACTGCGGTATTTAGTTAGCGTTCAATTTTCCCCTTCGGGGATGGAGAGACCGTGCTCTTGGATGAATTTGAGAAGCTTGTCCCGCTCTGCAGTCGTCTGGTCCAGCTGCGCGACAGCCCGGTCCAATTGCCGTTTCGTGTTCTCCAGAAGCCTCTCCCGGGCGACGACTCTGTGATAGTAGTCCTCCCTGGCCTCGCACTGCTGGCGGATTTTCTCTTCCTGGGTCAGCTTGGCAACGGTAAAAACGGCTTCCTGTATGTTCGGATTGGCTTTGGCCAGCATTTCTAACTCCTTCCATGTGGCGGCGGTAAACAGCGCGGCCCACTGGTCAATCTGGTAGGCGCGGTCCTCCTCAGTGGCAAGCTTTATCTGAGTTAAGTCTACCACACTCAGCCGGAACTTGTCACTATAAATTCGATGATTTTTTACATTCATAATATAATAATTTGCATAAAATTCAGGGCTGTCCTCAAAAAGGGTGAAATTCAGAAGACCAATCTGGATGGCAGGACGTACCTCCCCGTAGTCCTGGCCGTGATCTAAACTGTCAAAAGTCCGGCTGAGGTAGCACAGGGACCGCTCCGGCCAGTTCCTCTCATTGATCACCTGCAGCTCCAGGTTCAGGAGCAGATACCAGTTAATCTCTACTTTGATGTCGAGGATGTAGGTCTTGTCATCGATATCCTCTCCCAGCTCGATGGGGTTTAGGATGGTGACATTGGTGACAGCGGCAGGTTCCAAGTGAAGCAGGGAACAGATGAGGGCCTTTAAGACCTTTCGGTTCCGCTGCATCAGGGCCCGGAAAAGATAATCATTGCTCATGGGGATGGGGAGGGTTCCGCTGGCTTCCTCCAGCCGGATGGGTGCAGCAGTTTGAGATCCCTCCGGCTGGGCTGATGCAGTGCTCTGAGATGCCTCCGACCGAGCAGATGCAGCCCTCTGGGAAGCCTCCGGCTGGGCAGGCAAAACACTTTGAGATTCCTCTGGCTGGTCAGGTGGAGCGTCCTGGGATACCTCCGGCTGGGCAGATGCAGTGCCATAAAATTCGTCTCGGACACCAGGTCCGGCAGAGGAGGATTGAAAAGTTTGGTTTGTCATAGGCAGATTTTCCTTTCGATGAGAAAATGAAGTGATTGAGATGACAGTGACGCGGCTGTCGAAACGGGAGCTTAACAGCCGGCAAGATGTTTTTGCTTGCTCCCGTGCTGTCAGAATAAAAAGGATTTGATTGAAAACTGATTTGGACAATGCGGCGAATCGCCATAGACCAAACAGACTTCTACAAATGCCGTCTTTTTGAGCAGACGCAGCACACTTGTATCGAATGAAACAATTTTATCATGTGCCATTCCATTTGTAAAGCAAAGATTTCACTTGAGTAAAGCAAAGATTTCACTTGAGTAAAGCAAGCATTGAAAGCCGGGGATGTTTTTGATATACTCAAAGAAAATCAGAGTATATGGAGGCGAAGGAATATGTGGTTCATTCTTGCTTTATTGTCCGCAGTGTTCGCGGCGCTTACCTCTATCCTGGCGAAGATCGGTATCGAGGGCGTAAATTCCAATCTGGCGACGGCCATCCGCACGGTGGTAGTCGTGTTCCTGGCATGGGGAATGGTGTTTTTGACAGATGCCCAGGGCGGGATTGCGGAGATCAGCAGAAAGAGCTGGGTTTTTTTAATTCTGTCCGGTCTGGCAACCGGCGCTTCCTGGCTGTGTTATTATAAGGCCCTGCAGGTTGGCGATGCGTCAAAGGTGGTCCCGATTGATAAGCTGAGTGTGGTGATTACGCTGGTGCTGGCGTTTGTGTTCCTGCACGAAAAAATCACTCTAAAGTCTGTAGCCGGATGCCTGCTCATTGGCGCAGGAACCTTATTGATGGTTTTATAAGTGTGCAGCAGGACTGATTTGACGCAAGGGAGAAGAAAAATGTCATATACAATGACCCATATTCTAATTGCAGACAAGATGCTGGAATATATTGCCCCCCCTGTTGATTATCCGACATATATTGTTGGGGCAATTGCGCCGGATGCAGTGCATGCGAGTCCGGACTATACGCGCACAATGAAAGAAAAGAGCCATTTGTTTGCCAAAGGGGCTGTCTGGGGCAGAGTAACGAAAGAAAATGAATTCAGCGACTGGATTGACAGCATAAAAAAGTTTTGCCTGCTTAATTATGATAAGTATAAAAGAGACTTCTTCCTGGGATATATAGTTCATATACTCACAGATGTCTGTGCCTGCAGACAAATTTATGCGCCCTTTTATAATTCCTTATCAAAAGAAAACTTTGATGATAAAATGGAGCAATACAGGAAGGAAAACTATTGTGTGAATTATTATTTGTTTTGTGAATATTCAAAAGAAAAAAACCTGCTTCCTATTCTGCAGGAAGGAAATTCCTGCCCGATTGCTGATGTGTTTGACGATCGTTTGCTGGGGGATAGAATAAAGCAGCTTTTTGATTTTGAGTTTGCACCGCATGATACAAAACAGATTGCTCACAATGAAATCTGCACGATTGAGAATACAAGAAGGTTAATCATGGATGCCCCCAGTATGATAAAACACATTTTAGATGAAGGGTCAGGTGTTGAAGATGGAACACAAAGGTTCAAAGGAACTGCAGACAGAGCGTCTTATCTTACGTCCGTGGAAGGAAAGCGATGCCGAGGAAGCGTTTGCCAACTGGATGAACGACCCGGATGTGACCAAATATCTGACGTGGACGCCGCACGGTGATGTTTCTGTCACCCGCGCTCTTTTAAAACTGCGCGAGGAGGAATGCAAACGGCCAGAGTGCTATCATTGGGCAATTGTTTTGAAGAAAGGAAACATCCTCATTGGCGATATTGAGGCGGGGACTGTAGACAGGTATCAAGCGACTGGCGGTATCGGCTACTGCATAGGCAAAGCCTGGTGGGGTAAAGGAATTATGACCGAGGCGCTCTCGGAGGTTTTGCGTTACTGTTTTGAGGAAGCCGGGTTCTATCGCATAAACGGCAGTCATGCGGCGGAGAACATCGGCTCAGCCCGCGTGATGGAAAAATGCGGCTTCCTCTACGAGGGGACCCGCAGAAAAGCATATCGGCTGCTGCAGACAGGCGAACGCGCAGACATAGTTGAACGCGGCATTTTGCGGGAGGATTATCTGAAACAGATTCATTCACAAACAGTATTATAATCCATTAATATTTAGCTTACGATTAAATTGCGCTCATACTGGGCGCATCCTCTCAAAAACGACACTCAAAACATGAGTGCCGTTCATTATATTACCATTGTTTGACTCTATAGAATATCTGATGGAAGGATATCAGATTGCTATATTTGCCCATCTCTTAAAATTTGAAATTATTAATAATTATTTGTGTTGCAAAAAAATCGTTATTTTTTTTATATCCTTTGATACTTATGTGCTTATCTATTTGCAAATCATCATTTGTCGCAGCATTTGTTTTAACCTTATTACCGTTCATATCATATATGTCCTTCATTGAATAATTTGTATCAGAAAGAAGATTGATTGTTATTAGATTTGGTTCTACTTGATCCGTAACTGCTACACTTTTACCGTCTTCAAATTCCGTTACCATTGCCATATTTATTGTGACGCTTTTATTATCAATAGAAGTGATAATTCCTTCAATATCGAATCTATCATTAGGATCAAGCATTATTTGACTTCCATCATCAAATTCATCATTGGGATTAACTTGTATCTGACTTTTGTCAATACTCACAGGGGTATCATTAGGTAAATCAAGTTCATTTTGAATGCCAAACATAATACCAAAATAGTCTATGGCTAAATTGCCTGCAACAGCAAAACAAATTATTGAAAAAATGATTACCACTGTGTATTTTACAGTTTCCTTTACAAGTCTTATGATAATCTGATAAAAAGCGTAGCCAATAACTGTCCCAATTAAATTTAATATAATATCATCTATATCGGCACTTCCAAGATAAAACAGATATTGACAAGATTCAAACAAGAAACTGACGATAAAGCCAACCAGAATTACCGTTTTAATTCTATTGCACTTGTTGAATAGCAATGGCAAAAAATATCCCAAAGGAGCAAAAATAAATATATTACCAATAATGTTATTAAATCCCCTGGTAAAATTGCCCTCCAAAATAATTTTAACAAATTCAATAATAGATGTTAGTGGTATTAAATTTATCGATCTAAATCCATTTAGATTTCCCGTGGCGATTCCCTTAACGACATCAACCAAACCAGTGTATTTGAATAATACAATTTTCATCAAAAACAGAAGATATATAATAAAAATGGCATAACAAATTACGTGCAAATAATTTTTCCCCTTAATCATATCAGATTCCTTTCTTTAATTGCTAGTAATAAGCAAATAATACTCTTGCTGTGATACAATAATTATATCAAAAACAAAAGTGTGATTTATCTATAAATTCACAAGATTTTCAAACAATTTACTATAGAAATGCTCACGATTTACTTACGAAACAGGTAGAATGACTTTCTAATGAAATAGAAAGAGAATTTTCTCTCAACTCATCGGATATCTTCCCTTCGTCATGCAATAAATTCCGATAGCCAACAACCGAAGCAAAAGGAATTTTTAAATCGTGGGCAAGATAAACAATTAAGTCATTTTTTCGCTGCTATGTTAGTAGTGCATCAAGTTTTCGCTTTTCTAAAATATGTTTTATGGTATTTTATCTTCTTTTCCGTAGCAGACAATTCCGGCGACAGTGAAATTTTCCCACTCTTTTTATCAATTGGTGTATCAATCCCTTTATTGATTTTCATAAAATAATTTGCAAATTGTTTTAAGTATAGTGAAATATAATAAAAATAATTGCTATTTTTAAAAAGACGATTATATCTACATGATTGCGGAATGTATATATACGAAATCCATGCCGCATTATAATCAAGTCCAAATATTTTGTGATATATTTCCACTATCCAATTCGCAATTTTATCTTTTAAAAGAAAGGTATATAGCAACTAAACGCATTTAACTGCCAATACTACCATAAATATAGTGCGGAAAAATATTTTTGCCTTGAATTGTTGAAATTATATGTTTTACGAAATCGATTATTTTTTAATAATATATCCAACTCCCCATACATTTACTATAAATTTCGGCTTCTTAGCTGAATCGTTCATTTTTTCCCGAAGGCGGCCTATATGCGTCATGACAGTATTATTATTCAGATGTTTTTCACCCCATACTGCCTCAAACAATTCCTCCGATGGGACTACTGTTCCCTGACGTTTGCATAAATACCAAAGAATCGAAAACTCAATAGGCGTTAATTGCAAGTCTTTCCCGTATAAATAACATTTATGGGTATTCTTGTTTATCAACAAACCTCTGATTTCATATTCGTTGACATCAACCTTTTGTTTCCCACTAAGATTATTATACTGTTTATATCTTCTTAATTGTGTCTTTACTCTAGCAACGACTTCTATAGGATTAAAGGGTTTTGTAATATAATCATCAGCTCCAATAGTCAAACCCATTATTTTATCCGCATCTTCTTCTTTTGCGGTGAGCATAATAACAGGAAAGTAAAAGTTTTCTCTGATCTTTTGACAAATATGAAAACCGTCAATATCAGGAAGCATGATATCCAGTATTGCTAAATCTAAATCCTGTTCCCTTATGCATTCTAAAGCATCCACGCCATTATAAAACTTATACACGGTATATCCATCATTTTTTAGATATATTTCTATCAAGTCGGCTAACTCTTTTTCATCATCTACCACAAGAATTTGTTCACTCATTTTATTACTCCTTTTATCTTGTCCCTTGCCGCTATAATAAAAATTTCTTATATCTCTTCTTTCAATAAACCATCCTTAAATCCCAAAAAATTATAAATTTTCTTAATTCCATTATATTTGTTCCGATTTATAAAAGCAAGTAATTAAAAAATGGTTTTTACTAATTCGAATATAAGGCAAATATGGTTTGCTTTTTGTAAAGAATTATATATATTTTTAAATTTCTTGCCAAATATAAGCATATTCAAGTTTGTGTAGTTGAAAGCCAAGGGTGTTTTTGGTATACTCGAAGAACAATCGGAGTTTGAATGGAGGTACATAGCTATGAGTAATATCATTCGGAAGGATGTGAATGCCGACTGGGCACATACAGGAATCATCAAAGCGGGTGATTTTTGTTTTTTGAACTATTGTGTTGGGAATGTAGGGGGAACCGTGGAGGAACAGATCAACGGGGCCTTTGATGAGATGGAGAGAAGATTGAGCTTGTTTGGGCTCACGCTGGAAAATGTCGTGCAGATGGACTGTCTGTTTCGGGATATATGGAATATTCCTGTGATGGAAAAGGTGATAAAAGAGAGATTTAATGGAAATTATCCTGTCAGGAAATCAATCCAGACCGAATTTGCCCATGTGGGAGGCGAAAAAGGACTGCAGTTTCAGGCGGATGCAGTTGCATATTGCGGAGAGTGAAGGATCAGACGGTAAAATAGGCAGTAAGCGCTGCTCGTTGTTTTGGAGGACTGTATGGCATCGGTCAAAAATATGACTTCGGGTTCCCCTTTCAGAATCCTTTTTTCCTTTGCATTGCCGCTGATGGTCGGGAATGTTTTTCAGCAGCTGTATACGATGGTGGACTCTATGGTCGTCGGCAAGGTGCTTGGACTCAATGCGCTGGCGGCGGTGGGGAACGGTGAGTGGCTGAACTGGCTTGTTTTAAGTCTGATACAAGGTTTTTCACAGGGATTTTCCATCCGTCTTGCACAAAATTTTGGCGCAAATGATACAGGGAGGCTGAAAAAGACTTTTGTCACATCGCTGAGGCTTTCGATTTTATGCGCGGCGGGGGTGCTCTGCTTTGCGTTTGCGGCGTTAAGGCCGATTCTGCGCCTTTTGAATACGCCCGCCGAGATCTTCCCGATCACGGTCACTTATTTGAGCGTGATTTTTGCCGGTGTTCCCATCGTAATGGCGTACAATTTCCTGGCGTCTGTCCTGCGGGCCCTGGGCGACAGCCACACGCCCCTGAGGGCAATGATTGCGGCATCCATATGCAATATAGTCCTCGACCTTTTATTTGTGATTGTCTTTTGCTGGGGTGTTGCGGGGGCGGCCGCCGCTACGCTGGTTGGCCAGGCTCTGTCGGCGCTCATCTGTTATCTTTCACTCAGGAAGATTGAAACGATACGAACCCCGAAATCAGAGCGCCGTTTTGACAGAGGGATTGCTGCGGAGCTCTTGAAGCTGGCCGCGCCGTTTGCTTTTCAGAATGTTATTATTTCGGTGGGCGGGCTCGTAGTCCAGTTTGTCATCAACGGCTATGGCGTTTTGTATATAGCAGGCTTCACGGCCACCAATAAGCTGTACGGAATCCTTGAAATTGCGGCGATCTCTTATGGCTTTGCACTTACTACCTATGTGGGTCAGAATTACGGGGCGGGTCAGGTCAGGCGCATCACGAAAGGAGTCCATACCGGGGTTTTGATGGGGATTGTGACAGCCGCTCTCATCAGTGCGGTGATGTTCCTCTTTGGCAGGCATATCCTCGGGGCATTTATTTCCGGGGATCCGAAGGACGCGGCTGCTGCGGTTGAGATAGCGTATCATTATTTATGCGTCATGGCGGCGTTCCTGCCGGTACTTTACCTGCTGCATATTTACCGGTCTTCCCTGCAGGGGCTTGGTGATACGGTCATGCCGATGGTATCGGGCGGGGCGGAGCTTGTGATGCGCATCCTCACAATCCTTATTCTGCCGAGGCTGATTGGCACGGAAGGGCTCTTCTGGGCGGAGGTCCTTGCCTGGGCAGGCGCGGATGTGGTGCTTGTGCTTAGCTATTATGTCAAATTGGCCGGAATGAAAAGAAGGTATGCGGGGAGGATCGGTTCACATATCGAATCAAAATCGGTTCATTCGGATTGACACGATTGAACCGATTTGTTATAATACATTCCATCCATGAAAGGGAAGGGGGGTGCGCGCATGTATTTGCGGGAGAGTGAGACGACAGAGCTAAAAGAAACGGTTGTAGATGAGATAAAGAAGACAGTCATTGCTTTTGCAAATTGTGATGGCGGCAAATTGTATATAGGCGTGCAAGACGACGGCACCGTGATTGGGGTTGACGATCCGGACAGTGTATCTCTTCAGATCAGTAATATGGTGAGGGACGCGATTCGGCCAGATGTCACGATGTTTCTGCATTACAAAACCCTGGAGGAAGGCAAAAAGAAAATGATTGTTGTGGATGTTCAGCGGGGGACAGACCGCCCATACTATCTTGCCCGAAAAGGGATGCGGCCGGAGGGGGTATATGTCCGTCAGGGTTATTCCTCTGTCCCAGCCACGGACACAGTGATCCGCCGTATGATCAAGGAAACGGACGGCGACCGCTTTGAAGCCATGCGATGCTTAAATCAGGAACTGACATTTGAGGCCGCAGAAAAAGAATTTGCGCTCCGGGAAATAGAATTTGGCCCTCAGCAAATGCGCACTTTAAAACTGATTGACAAGGATAATCTTTATACGAATCTGGGCCTGCTTCTTTCGGATCAATGTGTCCACACAATCAAAATAGCTGTTTTTCAGGGGACGGATCAGACGGTTTTTAAGGATCGTCGAGAGTTTGCCGGGTCGCTGATGCGGCAGATGAACGAAGTATATGATTATATTGATTTTCGCAACCAGACACGTGCGACAATAGAAAAACTATTACGGATAGATGTCCGGGATTACCCTGAAATTGCAGTCAGAGAAGCGCTTTTGAATTTATTGATTCACCGTGACTATTCTTTCAGCGCCAGCGCACTGATCAGTATTTATGCGGATCGGATCGAATTTGTGTCTGTCGGCGGACTGATTTCGGGGATTGATTTGGAGGATATTATGGTGGGAATCTCTGTATGCCGGAATCAGGATCTTGCAAATGTGTTCTATCGGCTGCATCTGATTGAAGCCTACGGTACCGGAATTAAAAAAATCATGAAAGCCTATGACAGTTTTGAGGTAAAGCCCGAGATTGAAACTACAAAAAACGCATTTAAGATCACGCTGCCGAATATTAACGCAAAACATGAAACGGAGGGCACCCCTGCTTTCCTAGCAGAACAATCGGCATACTTTGCCGCTAAGGGCAGAAAACCCTTCAGCAGGGAAGAGGAAAAGGTATTGGAATACACCCGGGTTCATGGAACTGTTACGAGAAGCGATGTAATTCGGCTGCTTGAAGTGAGCACGTCAACGGCTGCCAGAGTGATCAAAAAGCTGGTAAACGGCGGCCTCTTAAAACAATGCGGAAGGGCTAAAAACACCTATTATACGATTGTAAAATGAAGTCAGGCGAATTAGTAACCTAAGGGCGGATTCTGCTGTCTATATAAGCAGAAACGGCTGTGGCCAGGCGGGAACCCGGACGCGGAGGAAAGGAGGAAAACCATGGAGGATTCCAAGATCATAGAGCTTTACTGGCAGCGCTCGGAACAGGCCATCTCGGAGACGGCGGGAAAGTACGGAAGGCTGCTGCGGAGTATCGCCATGAATATCCTGAACAATTTTTCCGATGCGGAGGAATGTGAGAACGATACCTACGCGGCCGCCTGGAACGCCATCCCTCCCACACGGCCCAATGTGTTTTCCGCCTTCCTGGGAAAGATCACCCGGAATATTGCTCTGAACCGCTGGGAGTACAACAGGGCCGCCAGGAGGAACCGGGAGTTTGATCTGGTGCTGGAGGAACTGGAGGAATGCGTCAGCGGCCGGGAGTCTGTGGAGAGCCTTTTTGAGGCGGGCCAGCTGGCGGAGCTGATCAATGAGTTCCTGAAGGGACTGAAAAGAGAAACCCGGGTGATCTTTGTGCGGCGCTACTGGTACTCGGATCCGGTGAAGGAGATCGCCTCCCGGCTGCGGATCAGCGAGAGCAAGGTGAAGGTGGTGCTGTTTCGGACCAGGGAGCAGCTGAAGAATTTTTTGGAGGAGAGAGGTGTCTGTCTATGACGGCAAAGGAATTGTTTCGGGAAATCGGCGGAATCAGCGACGTGTATGTGGAGGAGGCGGAAAGGGCGAAGCGTTCCCTGGCCGGCAGTCCCTATGTGAGAAGGACGCTGGCGGCGGCTGCCTGTCTGTGTCTTTGCCTGGGGAGTTTCTATGCCGTCCGCCTGATGGACGATAGGAGCGCGGACAGCAGCGGTGCCCCCCAGTCTGCCGCTTCCGTTCAGGAGGAAGCACCCGCAGATGCGGCGGCAATTCAGAAGGCCGCCCTGGACCTGGAGATGTCGGATGAGGCGGCAGGAGCGGATGAGTTTTCAGACAGCGCCCAGAAGAATTTCCTGGCGGAAGGGGAACAGGAGGCGAACCCCGCAGATCTTAGGGGGGAGGCTGCCCCGGCGGGGGGAGGCTCGGATCAGGAGGGGCAGCTGCCTGCCGCGGCGGCAGAGCAGGAGAAGGAAACCTCCCGGGACATGGAAGAGTATGGGGATGCCCTGTCTCCCGGGGAGACGCCTGCGGGGGGCCAGTCTGCGGCAGAGGCTTCCGGGGAGGGATCCTCAGATGCGGAGCCCTTTGATGCCCAGGAGCCTTTGCGGGAGATTTCCGGAGAAGAACCCACAGATGCCCAGAAGCCTATGATGGAGATCCCCGGGGCAGATGTACAGCAGGGTCAGAGCGGGGAGGGAATCTCCCAGGGAGCCGCCGGGGGAGATCCCGGCAGGGAGAGCGCGGACCGTGCTCCGACGGAGATCTGCGGGCTGCCGCCGGTTGATCCCGGGGAGGAAGTTACCCTGGAGCAGGCCCGGGAGAGTCAGGTTTTCGGCGCCTATGTGCCGGCAGCCGGGCCGGAGGGGTACGTCTTTTCCGCGGGCAGCCTGCGGGAGAATGAGAATCGGCTGTCCCTTAGCTGGACCAGGGGGCTGGACTATCTGGAGTACAGGTACAGTCTCTATGATGCCGGCCAGGAAAACCGGCTGGCGGATCCGGAACGGCCGGAGGACTACGATATGTCCTGCTACAGCATCCCTCTGTCGGAGGCGGTCCCCGAAGAGAAGATACCAATTGTGGACTGTCCCATCTTCCGGGTGCAGGATCTGACGGAGGCGATCCTGGAGGCAAGGGCTTACTTTGTCCCCGAGGCGGGAGATACATCCGGCCCCAGGATCCGTCTGGGGATTCTGTATGAGGACGGCGTCCTGCTGGAGATAACCTCCAAGGGGGTGACACCGGAGGGGCTGGGCAGCTTGCTGGGATTGGAGTGAGAGAGGACAACTGACTGGGCAGTTTTTTGCGGATTGGGCAGTTTTTGCGGGGTAGACGCTTCCCCGGTAATGTGTTATAATAACTCAGCAAGCACCGATGGCGCTGGTGGAAATCGGTGTTTGCTGAGTATTTTTATTGAGGACAGCCTATTTTTCAATCGAGAATTTGTGGCGCTCCGGCAGGAGGTAAGTATGGCAAAGATTTATGCGACCTTAGACCCGCAGGTCAGCGACAGAGAGAAAAGGAATGCGGACAGAGCCAGGGCAATCGCTGCCCAGGGAATGGTGCTGCTGGAAAACCGGGGGGTGCTGCCCCTTGGGCAGGGAGGCAATATCGCCCTTTTTGGCAGCGGCGCCAGACACACCGTCAAGGGAGGCACCGGCTCAGGCGATGTGAACAGCCGCTTTGTGGTGAATGTGGAGCAGGGATTGGAGGCGGCCGGCTTTACGGTGACCAGCAAGAGCTGGCTGGACCGGTACGATCAGGCCCTGGAGGACGCCAGGCAGAGCTTTTATGACAGGATGAGGGCCGAGGGCTCCAATGTGATTGAGAAGCTCTTCAACGACCCCTTCCGGGAGCCTCCCGTGCCCGCCGTCACCCAGGAGGACATCCGCCAGGCCCGGACGGATACCGCTCTTTTTGTGATCACCCGGAATTCCGGGGAGGGGTGCGACCGCCGTCCCGGGGAGGGGGATTTTGAGCTTCTTCCCGAGGAAAAAGAGGCCATCCGGACCCTGGCCGAAGGCTTTGAGAAATTTGTGGTGGTGCTGAATGTGGGGGGCGTGGTCTCCACCTCCTTCCTGCGCCGGTGCCCGGGCATCGGTGCCCTTCTGCTCATGAGCCAGGCCGGCAATATCGGCGGATATGCCCTGGCGGACGTGCTCACCGGCAAGGTGACCCCCAGCGGCCATCTGGCCACCACCTGGGCGGAGAATTACATGGATTATCCCAGCGCCGACACCTTCAGCCATATGAACGGCGACCTGAACGACGAATATTACAGGGAAGGCATCTACGTGGGCTACCGCTATTTTGACACCTTCGGGGTAAAACCCGCCTATCCCTTCGGCTACGGCCTTTCTTATACAGATTTCTCTTTGGAAACCCTGGAGGCAAAGGCCCAGGGCGAGAGCCTGGAGCTTGCGGTGCAGGTGACCAACACGGGGAAAACCTACAGCGGCAGGGCGGTGGTGCAGATCTACTATTCCGCCCCGGAGGGCAGCCTGGAAAAGCCCTATCAGGAGCTGGCGGCTTACGGGAAGACCGGCCTTTTGGCCCCCGGCCAGTCCCAGGTGCTGAATTTGTCCTATCCCCTGGCCTCCATGGCCTCCTATGACGAGGCGGCCCAGGCCTATGTGCTGGAGCCCGGCACCTACTATGTGAGAGTGGGAGAGCATTCCCGCAGCACCCATATTGCGGCGGCCCTGTGCCTGCCCGAGCGCAAGGTGACCCAGCAGCTGAAAAACCTGTTCCCTCTGGACTGCCGGATGGAGCTTTTATCCCCCAGGGGGGCGGTTCCCTACACCTATGAGGGGGAGCAGAAAGAGAAAGAGCAGGCCCCGCGCCTGACGATTTCCCCGGAGCAGATGCCCTCCTACAGACCCGAGTACAGCGTCTGCGGACAGGAAAAGGAGATCCCGGCCCCGGAAGAGCCCGGCGTGATCACCGCCGGAGACGTGAGAGAGGGCAGGGCCTCCCTGGACGACCTGGTGGGCCAGCTCACGATAGAAGAGATGGCAGATCTGTGCATCGGTGTGGCCAGAGGCGACTGGATCGGCGAGTCTGTCATCGGCGTGGCATCCTCCCTGTGCCCCGGAGCCGCGGGAGATACCTCAGCCAGACTCCAGTCCCAGAGAGACATCCGCAGCATGGTGCTGGCGGACGGCCCGGCGGGACTGCGCCTGTGCCGCAGATTTGTCACCGACCGGGACGGAAGACACATCCGGGGCCTGGATGACATTCCCTTCTCCGACGCGGACATTTTCCAGCCCCAGAGGGAGAAACCCCAGATGCCAGAGGGAGCCAAAACCTATTACCAGTACTGCACCGCCATCCCCATTGCCACCCTTCTGGCCCAGACCTGGGATCTGGAGGCCGTCCGGGAGGCCGGTGATATTGTGGGCGGCGAGATGAAGGAGCTGGGCGTCACCCTGTGGCTGGCCCCCGGCATGAATATCCACCGCAACCCCCTCTGCGGCCGCAACTTTGAATACTACTCCGAGGATCCCCTGGTGGCGGGCCTGTGCGCCGCTGCCGACACCCAGGGCGTTCAGAAATATTCCGGAATCGGCACCACCATCAAACACTTTGCCTTCAATAACCAGGAGGACAATCGGATGCACACCAGCGCTCATATTCCGGAGCGGGCCATCCGTGAGATCTACCTGAAGGGCTTTGAGATCGCCGTGCGCCTCTCCCAGCCCCGCTCCATTATGACCTCCTACAACCTGATTGACGGCCTGCACACAGCCAACAGCTACGCCCTGGTCACCAACGTGGCCCGGGACGAATGGGGCTTCAAGGGCATCTTTATGACCGACTGGGCCACCACCCGCCACGATCCCAACCCCGCCCTGAAATACGGCTGTTCCAGCGCGGCCGGCTGCATTGCCGCAGGCAACGACCTGACTATGCCCGGCAGCCAGGAGGACCTGGACGAAATCCTCCGCTCCGTAAACGCCGCCCCCGGCCAGGTGCCCTACCCCCTGACCCGTGCCCAGCTCCAAGCCTGCACCAAGCGCATCCTAAACTCCGTCCTAACCAGCTCCGCCTACGAAGACTGATCCTGCGGGGGCGGCCCGTTCCGGGCCGCCCCCTATATGCCTACCCCCGGCACAGTATCTCCCCATGAGGACACAAGAGATTGCCCAAACCAGCCCGGCCAAAGCATCTCCCCATGAGGACACAAGAGATTGCCCCAAACCAGCCCGGCCACAGCATCTCCCCATGAGGACACAAGAGATTGCCCCAAACCAGCCTGGACACAGTATATCCCCCGGAAGGGCTCTCGGGGAACGCCGTCACTTAGCGAGGTTTTTTACGAGCTTAGTGACGCAGAGTTCCCCGCCGAAGCGAAAGCGTGCCCTCCGGGGGATATACTGTGCCCAGGCGTCCCCTTCGCCAAAAAACGCACTCCCCCATCGCCCCAAAAATCCCCCTTGCTGTCCCCCCAAGAATATGCTATAATAAGCCGATTGCGGAAACACCCGCACCCCCATATCACACCCACGAAAGAATGTGAGACAACCATGAAAGCATATTTAATCCTGGAAGACGGCACCCTCTTTGAGGGCACCCACATCGGCGCCCAGCGGGAAGTCATCAGCGAGATCGTTTTCAACACATCCATGGCAGGCTACCTGGAGGTGCTCACCGACCCCTCCTACGCCGGACAGGCCGTCTGCATGACCTACCCCCTCATCGGCAACTACGGCATCTGCCGGGACGACATGGAATCCGCCAGACCCTGGCCCGACGCCCTGATCGTCAGAGAACTCTCCCGCATACCCAGCAACTTCCGCTGCGATATGACCATCCAACAGTTTCTGGAACAAAATAACGTTCCCGGCATCGCCGGCATCGACACTAGGGCCCTCACCAGAATCCTGCGGGAAAAAGGCACCATGAACGGCATGATCACCACTGACGCCGCCTTTGACCGAAAGGAAATCCTTCCCCGGCTCAAGGCGTACACCACCGGAAGAGTGGTGGAGAAGGTCACCTGCGCCGCCCCTTACCGGGTGGAGCCCAGCAGGACCCTATCGGACAACGGAGACCTCTCCGGAAGCGCCCGCTTTGACCGGGAGGCTTACCTGGCAGGAAGGAGAGAAAAGCGACCCTCCCTGGTAAAGGAGCTGAACGGAACGGGTCTGAAAGTGGCCCTGCTGGACCTGGGGGCCAAGAGAAATATAGCCGCCTCCCTGGCCGCCAGAGGCTGTGAGGTAACCGTATACCCGGCCCGCACAGCGGCCCGGGAAATCATAGAGGCCGCCCCCGACGGCATTATGCTCAGCAACGGCCCGGGAGATCCGAAGGACTGCCCGGAGATCATCCGCCAGATCCGCATGCTCTACGAGACGGACATCCCCATTTTTGCCATCTGCCTGGGACACCAGCTGATGGCCCTGGCCACAGGGGCGGATACCTACAAGATGAAATACGGCCACAGAGGGGGCAACCACCCGGTGAAGGATCTGGAAACCGGCCGGGTTTATATTTCCTCCCAGAACCACGGCTATGTGGTGGATACAGGAAAGCTGGATCCCTCCGTGGCGGTCCCGGCCTTTGTGAACGTGAACGACGGCACCAACGAGGGCCTTTCCTACACCGGAAAGAACATCTTTACCGTCCAGTTTCACCCGGAGGCCTGCTGCGGCCCCCAGGATTCCGGATACCTGTTCGACCGGTTTATCCGCATGATGAAAGGGGAGAGAGAACATGCCTAAGAATCCCAACGTAAAGCGAGTGATGGTCATCGGCTCGGGCCCCATTGTCATCGGCCAGGCGGCGGAGTTTGACTATGCGGGCACCCAGGCCTGCCGCTCTCTGAAGGAGGAGGGCGTGGAGGTGATTTTGGTCAACTCCAACCCGGCCACCATTATGACGGACAAGGATATTGCGGACAAGGTGTACATAGAGCCCCTCACTGCCAGGGTGCTGGAGCAGATCATAGAGACGGAGAAGCCCGATTCCATCCTGCCCACCCTGGGGGGACAGGCGGGACTGAACCTGGGCATGGAGCTGGAGGAGTCCGGCTTTCTGGCCTCCCACGGGGTAAAGCTTCTGGGGACCACTGCGGCAACCATCCGCAACGCCGAGGGACGCCAGGAGTTCAAGGATCTGATGGAGCGCATCGGAGAGCCCTGCGCCGCCTCCAGGGTGGTGGAGAACGTGGAGGACGGAGTGGCCTTTACCAACACCATCGGCTACCCGGTGGTGCTGCGGCCCGCCTACACCCTGGGAGGCTCCGGCGGCGGCATCGCCCACAACCAGGCCCAGCTGGAGGAAATTTTGGAGAACGGCCTGCGCCTTTCCCGGGTGGGACAGGTGCTGGTGGAGCGCTGCATTGCCGGCTGGAAGGAGATCGAGTATGAGGTGATGCGGGACAGTGCGGGCAACTGCATTACCGTCTGTAACATGGAGAACATCGACCCGGTGGGAGTCCACACCGGGGACAGCATTGTGGTGGCGCCCTCTCAGACCTTAAGCGACAAGGAATACCAGATGCTGCGCACCTCCGCCTTAAAGATCATCGACGAGCTGCAGATCACCGGAGGCTGCAACGTGCAGTTTGCTCTGCACCCCACCAGCTTTGAATACTGCGTCATCGAGGTAAACCCCAGAGTGAGCCGTTCCTCGGCCCTGGCCTCCAAGGCCACCGGCTATCCCATCGCCAAGGTGGCCGCCAAGATTGCCCTGGGCTATACCCTGGACGAGATTAAAAACGCCATTACCGGCAAGACCTACGCCAGCTTTGAACCCGCCCTGGACTACTGCGTGGTGAAGATCCCCCGGCTGCCCTTTGACAAATTTATCACCGCCAAGCGCACCCTGACCACTCAGATGAAGGCCACCGGCGAGGTGATGAGTATCTGCAACAATTTTGAGGGAGCCCTGATGAAGGCCATCCGCTCCCTGGAACAGCATGTGGACTGCCTGCGCAGCTACGATTTCAGCGCCCTGACGGCCCAGGAGCTGCGGGAGAGACTGAAGGTGGTGGACGATCAGAGGATTTTTGTCATAGCCGAGGCCCTGCGCAAGGGCATTTCCTATGAGGAAATCCACAGCCTGACCATGATCGATACCTGGTTTATCGACAAGATCGCTCTGCTGACCGAGATGGAGGCCGCCCTGGAGAGCCGGGAGCTGACCCTGGAGCTTCTGCGGGAGGCAAAGAGGATGGAATTCCCCGATGCGGTTATTGCCAGACTCACCGGCCGCAGGGAGGAGGAGATCAAGGCTCTGCGCTATGAGAACGGCATCTGTGCCGTGTACAAGATGGTGGACACCTGCGCCGCGGAATTCGCCGCCACCACCCCTTACTACTACTCCGTATTCGGGGGAGAGAACGAGGCCAGGGAGACAGGGGACCGCAAAAAGGTGCTGGTGCTGGGCTCCGGCCCCATCCGCATCGGCCAGGGCATTGAATTCGATTACTGCTCCGTCCATGCCACCTGGGCCTTTGCCAAGGCGGGCTATGAGACCATTATTATCAACAACAACCCGGAGACCGTCAGTACGGACTTCGATATTGCCGACAAGCTCTATTTTGAGCCTCTGACCCCCGAGGACGTGGAGGCCGTGGTCCGCCTGGAGAAGCCGGACGGGGCTGTGGTCCAGTTCGGCGGGCAGACCGCCATCAAGCTCACCGAGAGCCTGATGAAGATGGGAGTCCCCATCCTGGGCACCAAGGCTGAGGACGTGGACGCCGCCGAGGACAGAGAGCTCTTTGACCGGATCCTGGAAAAGACACGGATCCCCCGGGCCGCCGGCGGGACCGTCTACACAGCCGAGGAGGCCAAGGAGGTGGCCAACCGCCTGGGCTATCCCGTTCTGGTGAGACCCTCCTATGTGCTGGGAGGCCAGGGGATGCAGATCGCCATCTCCGACCGGGAGATCGAGGAATTCATGGCCATCATCAACCGCATCGCCCAGGACCACCCCATTCTGGTGGACAAATACCTCCAGGGCAAGGAGATTGAGGTGGATGCGGTCTGTGACGGGGAGAACATCCTGATTCCCGGCATTATGGAACATATTGAGCGCACCGGCGTCCATTCCGGGGACAGCATCTCCGTGTACCCGGCCCCCACCATCGGCAAGCTGGTGAAGGACAAGATCGCGGACTACACCGCCCGCCTGGCCACGGCCCTCCATGTAAAGGGCCTGATCAACATCCAGTTTATCGCCATCGGAGAGGACGTGTATGTGATCGAGGTGAATCCCCGTTCCTCCCGCACGGTGCCCTATATCAGCAAGGTGACAGGCATTCCCATTGTGGACCTGGCCACCGAGGTGATCCTGGGCAAGACCATCCGGGAGCTGGGCTATAAGCCCGGGCTCCAGCCTGAGGCCGAATACTACGCTATCAAAATGCCTGTCTTCTCCTTTGAGAAGATCCGGGGGGCGGAGATCAGCCTGGGCCCCGAGATGAAATCCACCGGCGAGTGCCTGGGCATCGCAAAGACCTTCCACGAAGCCCTCTACAAGGCATTCCTTGGGGCCGGCGTAAACCTGCCCAAATACAAGAACATGATTATCACCGTGAAGGACGCGGACAAGGGGGAGGCCATCGAGATCGGCCGCCGCTTTGAAAAGCTGGGATACACCATCTACGCCACCCGCAGCACCGCCGCCGCCTTGAACGAGGCAGGCGTCAAGGCCCGCAAGGTCAACAAAATTTCCCAGGAATCGCCCACCGTCATGGACCTGATCCTGGGCCACAAAATCGACCTGGTGATCGACACCCCCACCCAGGGGCGCGATAAATCCCGGGACGGCTTCCTCATCCGCCGCACCGCCATCGAGACAGGCGTCAACTGCCTCACCTCCCTGGACACGGCCCGTGCCCTTGTCACCAGCCTGGAGAACGCTGAGGACAAGCTCACTTTGGTGGACGTGGCTTCCCTGGCCCGGGCCTGAACCAAGGCTTGAACCAGGGCCTGAGTCTCATTGGCCGAATAACAGCCCGGACCCGGGCGTCCCTTCGCCAAATTCATTACAATTGGAAGAGAAGAAGAGTAAAAGAAACTAACATCGCAGCGAGCCGTCAACTACTCCGAATAGTTGACAGCGCTTTCTTAGCAGAAGTACTGAGCATCTCCAAAATACTCATACCATTTTTGAATGATTTCCGAACTCCTTGCCTCTATCATTCGCATGATATTGATGAGCGTCTTCTCCGGTATTTTTGATTTGTTATGGCACAAGTAACACTTCCCACTTCTTGTGATCCAGATTTTAGTAGCATTTGCTGTGGGATTGCCCTGTGATACATGAACATGCACAGGCTCCAGCGGTTTATTTTCGTTTGTCCAAAAATATACCCAATAAGAGCCAAGCCTAAAGATTTGAGGCATTATCAAATCCTCCCTCCTGTGAAAATTCCATAATCAAATGTGCAGACGATTCAATAATATCCTGAAACCTTTCAATATCTTCTGCCGAATACTCATAAATGTCTTCCCATTTATATTCGGGAAGCCAACAGGTGGCATGCCGGAAACAAACCTTCTCATCCGGTGTCTCAATATAGACCTTCACCCGCCCATCCGGCTGCATTTCCGAATGTACAATTTCAGTATTATCATTTAATGTCATATACGGATACATCATATTTTTTCTCCTAATTTTGATTCATTCTGAAACGCTGCAAAAACGAATCGGCATCTCCATAAAAAGCATACCCTGTTACTGAAACGAATTCAAGTATATTTTGTTATTTTACGGATATTTTACTGGAGGAGGTTTTACTGGAGGAATCAAAATTCTACTGGAGGAACCAAAATTCTATCTTGACAAAAGCAGCTCATCGCATTATACATTGCAGTTTTGTGTAATGCAAGTTTTTCTTGCACCTCCCAGGGAAAATCAAAGGCCGCAGAGGTGGAACTTGATATCTTAATCACTTCTTAAACATTTCCCCTATTTAAACTTAAGAATCTTTCCGATATAATGATTCTATCACATGACGCAGGAGGATCCTCTGATATGTACCAAATTTTGATCTGCGACGACGAACGGGACATTGTAAACGCCCTGAAAATCTACCTGTCCAACCCGGACTACACCTTTCTGGAGGCATACACCGGCGCCCAGGCCCTGGAGATCATGGAAAAGCACACCGTCCACCTGATCCTGATGGACATTATGATGCCCCAGATGGACGGGATCGAGGCCATGGTCAAGATCCGGGAGAAATGGAATGTGCCGGTGATCCTTCTGACTGCCAAGAGCGAGGACACGGACAAGATCCTGGGCCTGAACGTGGGGGCCGACGATTACATTACCAAGCCCTTCAACCCCATGGAGGTCTGCGCCAGAGTGAAATCCCAGCTGAGACGCTACATGCAGCTGGGCGGAGGAAACCGCCTGGAAAAGGTGATCCGCATCGGCGGGATCGAGCTGTGCGATGAGGACAAGACGGTGACCCTGGACGGGGAGCCGGTGAGCCTGACCCCCACGGAGTATGAAATCCTGAAGCTGTTGATGGAGCAGCCCGGGAAGGTGTTCTCCCCAAAGGAGATTTACCAGAAGGTCTGGAACGACCTGCCCTACGGCAGCGAGGGGACCGTGGCGGTACATATCCGGCACCTGCGGGAAAAACTGGAGATCGACCCTGCGGAGCCCAGATACCTGAAGGTGGTCTGGGGACAGGGCTATAAGATGGAGAAGGGAGCTTAGCCCGTCGGGCAGAGCGTTCCGGAATGGAGATTAAGATGAAAAAAGGAAAAGGACGTTTTTTATACAGTACATTCGCCAAGACATTGGCCTTTCTGATCCTGGCGGCAGCAGTTGCCCTGGGGCTTTTGGGCGGGATGGCCGTTTACCTGACGGCTCAGGGAGGGTACGGCCTTACCCTGGTGGACACCTCTTCCCTTCTCCGGGAGAGGGAGATGGCCGATATCTTCTCCCAGGAGGTGCTGGGGCGGTTTCTGGAGAAGGGGGAGGCAGGGGCGGACAGCTACTGCGCGGACCGAAGACTGGAGTACGCCATCTACCGGGTGCAGCAGGACGACGCTCAGGGAGAGAGCAGCCTCCTGGCTGCCTCCCATGGGGGCGGGGACCTGGAAGGGTTTGGCTATGTCAGGAGCCTTCAGGAGGGGGAAGAGACCTACCGGGTGTTCCTTGGCCTGCCCGGCGCTCAGGAGATCCCCGGGGATGAGCTTCTGGGAGACCAGTCCGGGCTGCTGTACACCTACCGCTACGAGGTGCTGGCGGTCACTGGGGCCTGCGCCCTGGCGGCGGTGCTGTGCTTTATATATCTGATGTGCGCGGCGGGACACCGCCCCGGCACGGACCAGATTTGTCTGCGGGGCCTGGGAGCGGTGCCTTTGGATCTGCTGGCCGTGATTTTGGGGATCCCCTGGCTGATCCTGGCCAACCATCTTTATCACAGAGGAGATGACAGCCTCTGGGAGCTGGCCGCCTGGCTGGGAGAGGCCACGGTGCTGGTCCTCTGGCTCACAGGCTGCTGCGTGGACCTGGCTGCCCGGCTGAAGGCGGGCGGCTGGTGGCGCAACACGCTCCTTTACCGGATTTTCCGGGGCGCCGCAAAAATCTTCCGGTGGCTGGGACGGGCGGTGATGGCCCTGCCGCTGCTGCGGGGGACCGTGGTGTTCCTGGCCGCCCTGCAGGTGCTGGAGCTGTGCGCCCTGTGGTTTGTGGCCGGGATGCCCAGAGCCGATCGGTACGGACTGGTCCTATTTTTGTGGCTGGGTGAGAAGCTGATACTGATCCCGCTGATGCTGTACCGGGCCCATATGATGAGGATCCTGGAGGAAGGCAGCCGCCAGCTGGCCCAGGGGAATCTTTCCTTCCAGCTGGATACGGGCCGCCTGAGGGGAGGCTATAGGAGACACGGGGAGAACTTAAACCGGATCGCCGGGGGCATGGCCCGGGCGGTGGAGGAAAGGATGAGAAGCGAGCATCTCAAGACAGAGCTGATCACCAATGTGTCCCACGATATCAAGACGCCCCTGACCTCCATCATCAACTACGCAGATTTAATCCAGAAGGAAAAGACCGAGAATGCCCAGATCACCGAGTATGCCCAGGTGCTGTACCGGCAGTCCGCCCGGTTAAAGAAGCTCATTGAGGATCTGGTGGAGGCATCCAAGGCGTCCACCGGAAACCTGGAGGTGAATCTGGAGCCCTGTCAGGTGGGAGTGCTGCTGACCCAGGCGGCGGGGGAGTACCAGCAGCGGCTCCAGGAGATGGATATCGACCTGATTACCCGCCAGAGCCAGGAGGACATCCGGATCCTGGCGGACGGCAGACTGCTGTGGAGGGTATTCGACAATCTGATGAACAACATCTGTAAGTATGCCCAGAGCAATACAAGGGTGTATCTGTCGGTGGAGAGCCGGGAGGGAAACGCGGCGATCACTCTGCGGAACATCTCCAAGTATCCTCTCGATGTCTCCGCCCAGGAGCTGATGGAGCGCTTTGTGCGGGGGGACCGCTCCCGGCACACGGAGGGAAACGGACTGGGCCTTTCCATCGCCCAGAGCCTCACCGAGCTCCAGGGGGGGAAGATGGAGCTTGTGGTGGACGGGGATCTGTTCAAGGTGCTTTTAACCTTCCCGCTTCTGAAGGAGGAAAAGTATCTGCCCTCGGCGGAATGAAAATTTTGGAATCGCATATACTATCTGGGAGTAAGAGGTGCGCCGCTTTAAGGCGCACAGGATGGAGGATGATATGCGAGACGAGACCTACCCCTTTGTAGTGCAGCCGCTGCCCTACGATTATGACGCGCTGACGCCGGTGCTGGACGCAGCCACTCTGACGGTGCACCACGACAAGCACTATAAAACCTATGTGGACAATTTAAACCACACCCTGGCAGACTATCCCCAGCTGCAGAAGAAGAGCCTGAAGGAGCTCCTGGGGGATCTGGATGCTCTGCCCCCTGCGGCCAGAAAGTCCGTCCGCAACAACGGAGGGGGTGTGTTCAACCACGAACTGTACTTTGCCTCCATAAAATGCCCTGTGGGACAGGCGCCGGAGGGGATGCTGGCCCAGGCCATAGACCGGGATTTTGGCTCCTATGCCCGCTTTAAGGAGCGGCTCACGCAGGCGGCGATAACGCAGTTTGGGTCCGGCTGGGCCTGGCTGGTCAGCAGCCGGGAGGGAAGATTGTCCGTCACTCAGACCCCCAACCAGGATGTGCCGGACCTGAAGGAGTTTACGCCTCTGCTGCCGGTGGATGTCTGGGAGCACGCCTATTATCTGCAGTATCAGAACCGCAGGGGGGATTATGTGGACGGCTGGTTTGACCTGATCCACTGGAAGAGGGTGCAGCGGCGCTACGAAGAGCTGATGGCTTAAGAGGAACGCCCGGCCCAGCAAAGCGCCGCCCTCTGCACGCGGGAGGGGAAGAGAAGTTCAAACGTCTGTGACCTGCTATTGTTAGTGTAAAATTATAGTTGGCAAACTAAAAGGAAGAGGCCGAAACCTCTTCCCAATCACACAGTTTTTCTTTATG
>CANQOL010000001.1 GCA_947625475.1 uncultured Acetatifactor sp. | reverse complement strand
AGGAAGATAGTTTAAGAAACAGAAAGAAGGCTCATAAAGAAAAACAGGAAAAGTGCCAACGAGTACTTGACACAAACGTCCCCTTAAAATAGATTGAATCTTTCTCAGAGTTGTGTTAACATAATATTCACACAGATCGATCTGCATTGGAAGGCCGCCGCGTTTTGTATATTTACAGGTTAAAACAGGTTTCCGAAAGGAGCAAAGGCAGGGGGCAAAACGTTAGGAAGGGGAAGTCCCCGGCGGGAAGGGATGCGGAGACCGGAGGGAGATAGAGACAATGAAAATGAATAAGACAAAGGAGCTTTTGCTGGGAGCGTTGGTGGTAGTCTGCCTGGTAATGACTTTTGTGACCAGGCGCTCCGTGGACAACCAGGAGGTTTTCTTCACAGAGGTGGAGGCCAGGGTGGTGTCCGCAGACTCGGAGAGGCTTAAGCTGGGCAAAAGCCGTGTGAACCACTATATTGTGATCGTGGAATACCAGGACAGGGAGTATGAGCTGGAAAATGTCCATGCCCTGTATCCCTACCAGAAGGGCATGATAGTGAAGGTATATCTGTCCGGCGGCAGGCTTTATGCCAACCGGGAAGGGGTGGAGACTTCCACGCCCGCGGCAAAAGCCTATTTTGTGTTCTTGATCGGGACATTTGTGCTGGGAATGGTCTGGCTGTGTTTCCTGCCCGTCTTGTTCCGAAAGAAGGAGGAACAGAGCGGCGCAGACCGGCCTTAAGAGACAGAGCGGCCGGGAAAAGAGAAGGAGGCGGGACATACATATGAGTGTGACGGGACCTAAGTGGCTGGAGGATGCCATATTTTATCAGATTTATCCCCAGTCCTTTCAGGACTCCGACGGGGACGGGATCGGAGATTTTCAGGGGATCTGTGAGAGGCTGGATTATATTGCGCAGCTCGGCTGCAATGCGGTCTGGATGAACCCCTGCTTCGTCTCCCCATTCGGGGACGCGGGCTACGATGTGGCGGACTATTATCAGGCGGCTCCCCGCTACGGCACCAATGAGGACCTGATCAGGCTCTTTGAGGAGGTGCACCGCCGGGGGATGCACATTCTGCTGGATCTGGTGCCGGGGCACACCTCCTGGGAGCATCCCTGGTTCCGGGAGTCCGCAAAGGCGGAGAAAAATCCCTTCACGGACCGTTATATCTGGACGGACAGCATCTGGGAGGAACCCCAGGGCCTGGCCTCCCTGCGGGGGATCTCCGACCGGGACGGCTCCTGCGGGGTGAACTTTTTTACCCACCAGCCGGCCTTAAACTACGGATACTTTTCCCCAGACCCCGGCAAAAAGTGGCAGCAGTCCATGGACGCGCCGGGGCCCAGGGCCACCCTGGAAGAGATGAAGAATGTGATGCGCTTCTGGCTGAGCCGGGGATGCGACGGGTTCCGGGTGGATATGGCGGGATCCCTGGTCAAGATGGATCCGGAGGGCAGGGGGACCATCCGCCTGTGGCAGAATGTGAGGGAGTTTTTGGACCGGGAGTTCCCCCAGGCGGCCATGATCTCCGAGTGGGGGGAGCCGGACAAATCCCTGCAGGGCGGCTTTCACATGGATTTCCTGCTGCATTTCGGGCCCTCCCATTATAACGATCTGTTCCGGTGCCCGGAGCCATTTTTCTCATCCCGGGGAAGGGGGGACGCCCGCGCCTTTGTGGAGAAATATAAGGAGAGCTATGAAAAATCCCAGAGAAAGGGGCTGATCTGCATTCCCTCCGGCAACCATGACATGGACCGCCTGGCCAGGTATCTGAACGGGGAGGAGGAGAAGGCGGCCTTTGCCTTCCTGCTGTCCATGCCGGGAGCCCCCTTTATCTATTACGGGGATGAGCTGGGCATGCGGTATGTGGAGGGGCTGACCTCGGTGGAGGGAGGCTACTCCCGCACAGGCTCCCGCTCGCCCATGCAGTGGGACGGGGGACAAAACGCGGGCTTCAGCAACGCCCCGGCGGACCGGCTGTACATCCCTCTGGATCCGGATCCGAACAGGCCAACGGCAGAGGCGGCCATGGGGGACGGTCAGTCCCTTTGGGCGGAGATCCGCCGTCAGATCCGGGTGAGGCAGGCCCATGAAGCGCTAAGGAGCAGGGGAGAGATCGCTTTTCTGCAGGACGGAGGGGAAGGACAGCCGCTGGCCTATGTGAGAAGCGGCGGCGGGGAGCGGATCCTGGTGATCCTGAATCCTGCGGACAGGGAGACCTCCTTCCCCTGCGGGGAGACCCTGAAGGAGGAGCTGTATGTGCTGGGAGGAAAAGCCCGGGCCCGGGAGGGCGTGATACATGTGCCGCCCAGGTCTGCGGGCTGGTATCTGCTGTAGGAGAGCCTCTGCCGCCCGGGTCTGCGGGCCGGTATCTGCGGCCAAATCCCCCCGGTCCGGAATATTGGGAAAAGTCAGGGTTGCTTTTTTCAGAAAGATAAGGTAAGATTAGAAGCACTTTACAAAAGCATTTATGAGGGAGGTTTTTTTATGAAGCGAAATAGAGAAGCAGAAAAAGGCTTGGCGCTGCTTTTGTCAGCTGCCCTGCTGTTTTCCGTACCTGCCGTTATACTCCCGCCTATGCGGCGGACGGGGAGGCCCTGGCGGGGGAATCCCTGATCCGGGAGGGAGAGTCCGTCTCTGAGGGGGACTGGCGGCCCGCAGGGGAAGAGTCCGTGTCCCAGGGGGACCGGCTTCCTTGGCAGGAGCAGGAGTCAGACTGGGGGAATCCGCCCCGGCAGGAGCAGGAGACGGATCAGGGGGATCCGCTGCCCGCGCAGGAACAGGAGGCAGACCGGGGAGATCCGCTGCCCGCGCAGGAACAGGAGGCGGATCAGGGAGAGCCTGTGTCCCAGGGGGATCAGCCGTCTGGGCAGGAGCAGGAGGCAGGCCCTGGGGGTCTGTCCCAGCAGGAGGAACCCGGGCAGAACTGGGCGGTGTTTATCCTGAGCGATTCCGCTGACAGCGAGCCGCCGGTGATTCTGGTGAACAGCAAATGCCACAGGGAGAATAACTATTGCTCTGTGGGGGATCAGGAGGTGACCCTGACAGTCACGGACAATGAGGGGCTGCGGGATGTCCTGATCGGAAATCGGGAGCTGGAAGGGCTGGATGAGGGAGCGGCTTCCTTTACCTGCCCCATGCCGGTGGGAGCCAATCAGACGGTTACAGCCGTTGACATGGCGGGCAATCAATCTTCCCTGACGGTCAATGTACAGGGAAGCCACTCCTATGAGAGGTTTTATGCCGTGCAGGAGGCTTCCTGTGAGGACCGGCCCGGCACGGGAGTGATAGATGTGTGTAAAAACTGCGGGGCGACGTACAAGATGCTGCTGCGGCCCACCGGGCCGGCCCTGGGCCACGATTATCGGACAGAGACCTGGACGGTGAACGGGCAGACGGTTTCCGTGGAGGTCTGCAGCCGCTGCGGCATGCTGAAGGACGGTGAGGTATTCGGCGGGGAGCATCATTGGGCCGACGCCCCGACCGTGGACGTGGAGCCCACCTGCACGAAGGACGGAAGCTCTTCCGTGCACTGCCTGGATGAAGGGTGCGGCGCCAGGAAGGATGTTACGTTTATCCCGGCCTATACGCACCGTTACGGGGCCTATGAGATCCTGGTGGCATCCACCTGTACAGAGGGAGGGAGCCGTCAGAGGACCTGTCAGATATGCGGGGATGTGGTGAAAGAAAATACACAGCCTATGGGGCACAGCTGGAGAGGGGCCAACGACTGCACCAAGCCAGTAGAGTGCTCCAGGTGCGGAGAGGTGCAGGCCCAGGCGGCTTACACGGAGCACAATTTTGGGGGAGAGATAGAGGGCGGCCTTTACGACCACTGGCAGAACTGCCAGAATCTGGGCTGCACACAAAAGCTCCGGTCCCAGCATACTCTCCTTGCCGCGGATGGGGACTGCACAAGGGGAAGAAAATGCTCCGTGTGCGGTTATACCGTTTCGGGAGCCAGCCGCCACAGGATGGGATATGTGTCGGATGCGGAGGGCCATTGGATGGCCTGCTTAACCCCGGGCTGCAGCTTCAAAGACGACGGCTCCAAGGAGAAGCATAAAGGGTTTGACGATGCAAACTGTGTCACCCCCATTTACTGTAAGGAATGCGGCTATATGATACAGGCCGGAAACCCGGAGCACGATCTGAGCGGCGGGTATGAGTACGACAATATGGTCCACTATCTGCACTGCCGGACCGAGGGCTGTATTTATTCCACGCCCAGTGAGGCCCATCATACCGCCGCGGCCGGAGACGACTGCACCAAGCCGGTCACCTGCGACACCTGCGGCTATCAGATGAAGGCGGGCAACAAGGCGCACAATGTGGTTGTAATCGCCCCCTGGAAAAAGGACAAAACCTCCCACTGGAAGGATTGTATCAATCCCGGCTGTGACGCCAGGGCAAACGAGGCCCTTCACGACAGCGGCGTGGTCGTGGAGGAAAATGTACGAGAGGCATCCTGCGAAGAGCCCCGCACCTATGAGAAGGTAACCAAGTGCAACGTCTGCGGGGAGGAAATAAGCCGGGAGACGGTTACTGAGGGAAGTGCGCTGGGCCATAGCTGGGGCGAAAAGAAGGTAATTGATGAGGCAGACAGCTGTGTTGACGGTGGATTCTGGGAGCGTACCTGCACTGTCTGCGGCAAGACGGAGACGGGAGAGTTTCAGAATCCGGATGCCCACGACTGGGAGAATGAATTTACCGTAGACAAGGAGCCCACCTGCGATCAGGAGGGAAGCCAGTCCATCCACTGCGCCAACTGCAGCGCCGTAAAGGACAGCGAGGTTATCCCGGCCAAGGGGCACACCTACGGGGAGTGGCAGGTGGAGACGGCGGCCTCCTGTGAGACTGACGGAACCGAGAGCAGGGTGTGCACCGTCTGCGGGAAGGATAGCTCCCGTCAGACCCAGGTGCTGGCAGCCCTGGGCCACAGCTGGGAGGACACCTATACGACGGATGTGAATCCGGGCTGCCTGGAGGAGGGCAGGGAATCCATCCGCTGCGGGGTCTGCGGCAAGGTCAGGGAGGAAAGCGAGAGAGTCATCCCCGCTTTGGGGCATACCATGGGAGAGTGGGAGGAAATCCTGTCCCCGGACTGCGACGATTCCGGCTCCAGGCGCAGAAGCTGTCAGGTGTGCGGATGGACCGAAACCGAAATTGTGAATCCCAACGGCCATGCCTGGCTGGGAGAATATACGGTAGACAGGCAGCCCACCTGTACGGAGGACGGCAGTATGTCCCTGCACTGCGCCAACTGCAGCGCGGTGGAGGACAGCAGGGAAATCCCGGCAAGAGGACACAGCTTCGGAGAGTGGGAGCATGTGGATTCCCCTACCTGTGACGCCGCCGGAAGCGAGAAGCGCATCTGCAGTGTCTGCGGCTTCCAGGAGACCCGCCATGTGAACCCGGAAGGCCATGATTGGCAGCTGGGTTATACTGTAGATGTACCTGCCTCCTGCACGGCGGACGGCAGTATGTCCATTCACTGCAGAAAATGTGATGCCGTAAAGGAAAGCACGGTGCTTCCTGCCCTGGGCCACAGCTTCACCCGGTATGTGCCGGAGGGCGACGGGACGGAGACGGCAGAGTGCGATAACGGGTGCGGACAAAAGGATGTCCGGAGAGATTCGGTTGCGGTGGAGGACGAGACCCGGAATGAGGTGGCGGCGGATCTGGCGGCCCTGGATCTGGAAGAAATCCTGGAGGCAAACGGGCTGGACCGCTATTCCCAGAAGGTGGAGATCGTCCTGACCCAGAGCACACCCGCCGACAGCGACAGCCAGGAGCTGAAGCAGGCGGCCGAGGCCTATGCCTCCTATGAGCTGGCCGGCATATACGAGGTGGATCTGGTCCTGTGGGTGGACGGAAATGCGGTAAAGGAGCTCACAGAGGGCTTCGGAAGCCTTACCGTGTCCTTTAGGGTGGGCTCTGAGCTGGCCGGAAGAAAGGCTGTAGTCTATCAGAAGCATGAGGAAAGCATTCTGCCTCCCTACACCGGTCTCACAGTGAGCGGGGACGGAACGGTCACCGTCACGGTGAATATGCTTTCTTCCTTTGCGGTAATCGTAGAAGGGGAGACGGAGCCTTCGCCGGAACCTACAGCGGAACCTTCGCCGGAACCCACTGAAGCCCCTGCGGCGGAACCCACTGCGGAACCCGCACCGGCACCTACACCGGCACCTGCGCCAGCACCTGCGCCTCAGGAGCAGGAGATGACGCCCGAGGCGCCGGCACCCCTGGCACCGTCCGCAATCCCTCTGCCAGAGGGAACGCCTGCACCTGCGCCCATGGCCACACTGCCCAAGACCTGGGATCCAGCCGGAATGTGGACGGCTGCGCTGGCTGCGGATGCCCTGCTGCTGGCTGCCCTGGCCGGAGGAGCCCTCCGGCGCCGGAAACGGAAGGATGATTGAGGAAAGACTGCGGGAAGACCGAGGAAAGACCAAGAAAAGAGCAAGCAAAGTGAAAAGCACCGCCCGGCAGGGAAGCTGCCGGGCGGTGCTTTTCCTAAAAGGAGAATATCGGGTTGCCATAGGGCGTTTTATACTGTTATAATGAAGTCGATGGAGGAAAGGGAATTTATGTCAGCTCGAATGATTCGCTGGTGGAAACAGGATAAAAGGTACATCCGCCTGCTGCAGTCTCTGGGAATGGGGCTGCTGCCGGTGATCTGCTGCCTGATATATTGTGCCCTTCAGGGGAAGACGCTTGGGCAGGTGTATCTGCCTGCGTCGGAGTGGAACGATGAGCTTTTTTATTATAAGCAGGCAGAAGGAATTGTGAACTGGGGTTTCCCCCAGGGATATTTTGGCTTCAATGAGAGCCATGCACTGCGGTTATCCTTTGCGGCCTGGAGCCCGGTGCTGATTTTCCCCTGGGTGCTGTGGGGACTGGTTTTTGGCTGGAATCTGATGTCACCTGTCGCCTGCAATATTTTCCTGATGTCCGCCGCCTGTTTTTTGTTTGTCTGGCTGGCGCGCCCGAGCAGAGGACAGACGGTCAGGCTGGCTGTCCTTTTCTCCCTTTTTACTCCGTTTGTCAGGTATATGCTTTCGGGTATGCCGGAGGTATCCTGCTTTGCCATGCTGATTCTCTTTTACGGGCTGGCTGTCAGTACCCTGCGGAAGGAGAGGGGCTGGAAACTGGCGTCCCTGTTTGCAATGTCGGCTCTTATGACATGGATGAGACCGTATTTCCTGCTTTGTATGCTTCTCCCGTCGTACCTGTGGATAAAAAAGAGGCCCGGGAGGGGGGCGGCCGGTTCCGTGCTGATTTTTGCGGGCACGGCAGCCGTCTATGCCGGGATTAAGCATTATTTAAGCGCTGACTACTTTATGCCTTTATTTTTTACGGATTGGCTTGAAGCCTTCCGGACACACGGGCTGGGAGGCGGAATTCGTTACACGCTGGATAAACTCTGCAGGATGGGGATCCTGTTTTTAAGAACCGGTCAGGAGGGAATACGGTCCGGCATGGCGGCCGGGGACTTTGTTGACGGGTTTCTGGCGGTTGTTTTCGTGTCAGCTTTCCAGAGTATACAGGACGGGGCTTGGATACTGCGGAAAAAGACAGCCGGTTTGGATGAAAAAAAGGAGCTCAGGACACATCTGATTCTGGAACTGCACTTACTGTTCAGCTGTGCGGCTGTGACCGCTGCGGTTCTTTTGATGTACAAGCTGGTAGAGGGAAGCAGGCATCTGCTCACGTTTATAGCAGCAGGTATTTTTGTAGCAGTTTTAACGGAAAAAAGATTTTACTGGAAAACGGTCTTTCTGGGGCTGGCCTTTTTGTTTTTCTTTTCCTGCAGGGCTGTGTCGCCCTATGATTTTCAGGTTCCCTTTCGTGAAGCCGAGCTCTGCAGGCAGCTGGAGGACTGGGAGAGAGGGCTGGAGAACGGGATGCGCTTGCAGCAGGAGAATGCACCGTGTTTTGACAATGTAGTGATCTGGAGCACCTACGATACGGTTTCGGGGGATATAGTCCCTGTCAAGTGGCAGTTTCTGTACGCCCTGCCGGCAGGTTTTGGCATAAGCTGCTGCGATGGGGCGTATGTTCTGGAGCATTTTGACACTTTGCAGAGCCGTTATCTGTTTGCACCTGCCGGCGGAGAGATTGACAGGCGCTGCAGGGAGGCCGGATACCGGAAAATCTGGGAAGAGGGGGCACATGTACTGTATGACAGAAGGGGTGAGTGAGAGATTGTGCACATTTTGGAAAAAATGGGGAGATAAGATTTTCTTCGGCGTGTTGTTCGCAATTTATCTGGTACTCACACTGTTTTTATTTCACAGGCAGACGGTTCATTACGGCGGCAGATATGTGTCGGATATGGGGCCGTATGTGGCGGAGATACGGCAGAGGGGATCCTCCGGATATGATTTCCCCTATCCGGTAATGTTTTGGATAGCCGGACTTTTTGCAAGGATTATGACCCCGGAGCATGCTTTGGCGGTCTCTCTCACAGGATTGAATGGATTGACAGCGCTGTCAGTCCGGTATGTGTGCGGCAGGCTTACGGGGACAGAGGAAAAGGGCACAGGCTGGAAATGTTTGATTTCCCTGTTTACTTTTTTGATTTTGTTTGCCTCTATGCTTTATCCGTTTCATTTCCTGGGACAGTATCATGAGTCCGTGGAAGACTTTTTGTACCGCTACCTGGGGGTGTTCACGCCTAACCCCTGGCATAATGCCACCTATCTGGCCGCCCGGCCGTTCAGCATAATTGCCTTTTTCCTGGCAGCCGATCTTCTGGCAGAGTATGAGAGTATCAATAAGTGGTTTTGGAAGAAACAGGTGTTGTTTGCGCTGGCGCTTCTGACATCTGCCATGACTAAGCCGAGCTTTACTTTGGTTTTGTCTGCTGCCTGCGGTATCGTTATGCTTTGGCGTCTGGCAAGGGGGCATTTTCGAGGGTGGAAGGCTTTTTGGCAGCTCGGCATTGCCTTTGTTCCCACCTTTGCGGATATGCTTTACCAGTACAGGAATGTTTTTGCCGGTCAGATCGGGCAGGAAGAAAATAAAGGAATCGGGGTGGGGCTTTTCCGCGCCTGGGGAGCCGTATCGGACAATATCCCGCTGGCCGTCCTGCTGGCGGGAGCGTTTCCCTTCTGTGTGCTTTTGTTCCGGGGGAGAAAGGGGAGGCCGCGGGAGCCGTGGTATGTGCTGGCCTGGCAGTTCTACGGGGTGAGCCTGGGAATGCTGGCGGTTTTATACGAAAAAGGTTTCCGGATGGAACACGTGAATTTTTCCTGGGGTTACATGTACGGATTGTTCTTCCTCTATATGGCCAGCTGTATCGTGCTGCTTAAGGAGACGGCGGGACGCGGCCAGGCTCTTTGGAAGCTGGCTGTTCAATGGAGTGTTTTTGCCGCTCATGTTGTGTGCGGCCTGGACTATTTCAGGGTGATGCTGGAGGGAGGGATTTTTTGGTGACCTTCCGCGAGGGCGGACACCTGATAAAGCCAGACTCTCCAGTAGCTGCTTTCGGTCTCATAGCAGCCCATGAGGGACAGGCCCAGCTCCTGGGCGTTTCGGATCTCGCCGCAGGAGAACAAATACTCGCAGCCCAGGTCCCTCAGCGCGCCGGTGTCCAGATCCAGGTGCTCATACACAATATTTTGATTCTTCCCCAGCATCCACGCGGTGCCGGAGGATGCGTTGAACAGATAGCACCGGCTGCCCCATTCGTCGAAATACAGACGGGTGGCCTCATTTTTGGACAGCTCCCGGGCGATGACCTGACGGAACCGGTGCTTGTAGGCCAGAGGATAGTTGTTGGAGTAGCCGTCCGCTGTGTAGAACCCGTGCAGGAGGGCCGGGGCGGGGCTCATGCCCAGATGGGCGACCCGGTAGGTGGACATGTCCCGGCCGATGGCCTGCTCCAGTTCTGCCATCAGATCCTCAGAGTAAAAGCTCTCCCAGGAAATATAGCCTGTGATGCCGGACCCGTTGTTGATCTGGTTCACATTCATATACAGATAGGAGTGTGTTTTGATCTCCCGGAGCGTGGGGATCATAAGCAGGCAGAGAAGGAGAAAACGGGTGATGGGCTGGCCGGCCAGAGAGAGCAGCCGGCCGCGCAGGCCGCTCTCTTGGAAAAGGGAAGACGCGCCGGCGCGCCAAAACAGTGAGCAGCAGACTGCAAATTCCACGTACCATCCGGAGGGATACAGGTAGTAGAAGCGCTCCACCTGAAAGTAGCGCAGAAATCCGCTGCAGCTGTTTTTGAAGGCCACCACAGGCTCCCATTTGCAGAAGCCGTAAAAAACGGCGATCCCCACAAGCAGCAGAAAACCCAGAAGCGCCTGTATAAAGCCGGGCGTTATTTTTTTGCGCCGGATGCAGCCCGCCGCGCTGACAGACAGCAGCAGAAGAATGGGCAGGATCAGATACCGGTGCAGAGATTCCGTATGCATGGTGCCCTGCAGAAAAAGATCCCTCACGGCATCCCAGAAGGGCAGGGCGTAGGTCACCATTTCCTCCCGGTGGCTCACATATCCCCCGTTCCCCAGGAGCAGCTCCCCGAAGAGGGCCCGGTTGACCAGGATATAGGCAACCAAAAGGACTCCGAATCCGATCCAGGGCCAGAGGCGTTTTTTCCCGGAGAAAAGCAGGGATAAAAGACCTAAGGCCCAGAAACCCAGCAGTACATAGCCAATCAGGACCAGGTGGGAGGTCAGCCCCAGAAACACCAGCAGAACAAGGCTCAGGACAATCCGCCTTCCCTCCTTCAGGCACAGAAAACACCACAGGGCGATGGGGGCGGCAGCCACAGTCATCCCATATACGGGCTGATAGGGCAGCATGCAGAAGCACCCCGCTGATGCCAGGGACAAAATACTGCTGGAGGTGAGCTTCCTGACGCAGAAATACATGCCGAGGAAGCTGCCGGCGAACACGATCCCGTATTGGATCAGGAAGGCGTTCAGAACAGGCAGAAACCGATAAAGAGGAAGGAAAAGGACCGCGGAGGGCTGCAGGCCGCTGGCGCGGATCCCGCCCAGCATCTCCGGGAAGAGGGTGGTCCCGGTCCCGAGATATTTGGCGCTCAGCACATAGGACAGGATTGTCTCATCCAGCTGATCGTGGGTTGGAATGATACAGCCCTCTCCCAGGATAAAATAGGGTGCAAAATTGACCGCCGCCAGCACAATGCCAAGCAGATACAGAGGGGCACCGTCCAGCCAGAGGATCAGCCGGCTGATGTCCTTTAAGCTGAACGGGGGCCGCAGGCGGCCCTGTGTTTTCTCTCCCATAGTCGGATCCTTTCAAAGAATACATCCGGCTGGGCAGTATGCCCTGGCCGGATGCAGATATTGGAATGTGTGGGGACGGGCCCTTACCAGGTGATTTCGTACACCTTGCAGGCGTGGGGGGCGACGGCGGCGCTGATCCGCCCCCGGACGGAGCGGGAGACCTCTTCTGTCCACAGCTCTGTCAGGGATACCTCCCCGGTCTCATACCCTAATTCCTCCAGCGTCACGGAGAGCTCCAGCTCCTTTTCGCTTAAGTTGAACAGTGCCGCATAGTGCTTCCCGGCTTCCCGGTGGTCTGCCTGCCAGATGGCCCTTTCTTCGTCCCGGCAGATCTGATGAGGTCTGCACTGGGGGGGCAGCATGGCCAGCACCCGGCGGTTGGTAAGGAGCTTTATCGTGTCCTCATCCAGCAAGGTCATCTCCGCTCCCAGCATCAGGGGGGATCCAAACAGACACCAGAGGGTCATCATGGTCCGCTGTTCCTCCAGTGTGAAATGACAGGTCCACTCATGGCCGAAGCCCTTGCCCAGCTTGCCTAAGGGCAGCATGTCGCAGTCCGGGTAACACCCGGGGGACACATGCTTCTCCCAGAGCTCGCAGCGCCAGAACATATTCTTCAGCAGGTCGAAATTGTCCCAGAAATCGTCGGTGATCCGCCACATGTTTGCATTCTTCTCGTAGAACCACGCCTTCTCGATCAGAGCCGGCCCGGGGGAGAGGGAGAGGACGATGGGACGGCCGCATTTCTGGATGGCCCGGGCCAGCATCTCCGTCTCGTAGACACTGGAGGGATTGTCCTGGCGGCAGATGTCGTCGCATTTGACAAAGTCCACCCCCCAGGAGGCATAGAGCTCGAACAGGGAGTCATAATAAGCCTGAGCGGCGGGAATATTGCGCACCCCGTACATGTCCGGGTTCCAGAAGCAGGTGTTGGAGGGATCCGCCAGATCGTTGGCGGTCACTTCGCTCCCCTTGATCTTCCCGTGGCCGTGAGCCGCATTCCGGGGAATGCCCCGCATAATGTGGATGCCGAATTTCAGCCCCAGGCTGTGGATATAGTCCGCTAAAGGCCCGAAGCCCCTGCCGCCCGCGGAGGAAGGAAAGCGCTCCGGATCGGGCAGAAGCCTGGAGTACTCGTCCATCTCCAGAGTGGAGAAGGGGATGTACTGATAGGTATCCCTCCTGCTGCCCGCGCCGTGGGCGTACCACTCGATGTCCACTACGATGTACTCCCAGCCGTAGGGCTTTAGATGCCGGGCCATATAGTCCGCATTGGCCTTGACCCGGTCCTCTGTGACGGTGGTGTCATAGTAATCATAGCTGTTCCATCCCATGGGAGGGGTGGGAGCAAAGGTGTTTTTGTTCATAAGGCTGCCTCCTTTGAAGGAACGTTTATTCTAGGGACATTATACAGGAAATGGGGCGGTTTGAAAAGGGGGAAGGGGAAAAAGGGAATATTGTGTTGCAAGGGAACCTGTTTTGTTGTTATAATGAAAGCTGGTGTGACGGGTGGCCTTAGAATTCGCGGCCTGGGACGCGCCCCCAAGCAGGAGGGGGGAGAGAATGTTGAAATTGAGAGAACTTTCTGTTTTCAAAAGGAAGATTTTTTGGACGGTCAGCGGAGTTTTTTTCCTTCTCTGCCTGCTGTGCGCTGTGCGGCTGCTGCAGGAGAACCGGGAATATTTTTTCGAGGGGCAGCACGTCTTTCAGGAGGGGACGGCGGAAGAACAGGCGGTTTTGTTTGAGCACATTGCCCTGCCGGCCGGCGTGTATTCCGTGCGGCTCCGGTATGAGAGCGGTACGGATATGTTGAACCAGTGCGGCGTCTCGGACGGGACCGTATTTTACGGCGGCCTTCTCTGTAACGGGGAGGAACTGTTTCAGGGAATGGATCAGACGGATTTCCTGTTCTGGCTCTTCGAGGGCACCCGGGAGCTGCAGGTGTGGGTCCGTTATTCCGGAACGGGAGAGCTGACGACGGCGGATCTGACCGTGGTGGAGACGGATCAGCTCTGGATCCGCTGCCTGGTGTCCCTGGGGGCCCTCTACCTGCTCTGGCTCTTGGGATACCTCTGGATTCTTTTTGACAGGACCTTTGGGATTCCCAGATATCGGAAGAATGTGGTTTTCTTCGTGACATTGACTGCTCTGATTGCTGCAATCCCGTATCTGCTGAACGGAAATATTTTCGGAGCGGATCTGGTATATCATATGCACCGGATTGAAGGGGTAAAGGACGGGATCCTCAGCGGTCAGATTCCCGTGAGGCTGGAACCGGAGTGGATTCAGGGGTACGGGTATGCCAGCGGCGTTTTCTACTGTGATCTTTTCCTGCTTTTCCCGGCTCTGCTCAGACTGGCGGGCTTTACCGTTATGGAAAGCTACAATGCATACGGGATTGCCGTCTGCTTTGCCACGGCCTGGATCGCCTACTTCTGCTTCGGAAGAATCTTCCGGCGCTGGGAGATCGGCACAGCCTGCAGCGCTCTCTATACACTGTCCATTTTCCGGATTTACAAGATGATCATCACCGCCGCCATTGGAGAGGGGACTGCGTTTGCCTTCCTGCCGCTGGTTCTGTACGGGTTTTACCGTGTGTTCACGGAAAATCCGAAGGCGTCCTCTTACAGAAGCGCATGGCTTCCCCTTGCCGTGGGGTATGCGGGGCTGATACAGACCCATGTGCTTACCTGCGAGATTACAGCTTTTCTGACAGTGATCCTGTGTCTGGTTTTTATCCGGAAAATATTTGTCTGGGAGACATTTCGGGAGCTGGCAAAGGGCGCCCTGGCGGCTGTGGGGCTGAGCCTTTGGCATCTGGTCCCTTTTTTGGATTATTATCTCACACAGGATGTACACATCAAACATGTGTATATGAGGACAATTCAGGACAGAGGGCTGCTGCTGCCCCAGCTGGCCTTTCACTTTTGGAAGCATGGGAGTAATGCATTGGGGGGAGATACAGGGATGCAGTATTCACACGCTCTGGGAGTGGGATTGGTCCTGGTTATTGGATTCCTGATTTATCTGATCCTTTGGTTTGGAGGAAGGCTGAGATCTGTCCAGGCGGGGGAGGGACGGATTCTGACGGGGTTTTCAAAGGCGGCGTTCTGCTTTGGGGGAATGCTGATGCTGATGAGCCTGAGCGTGTTCCCCTGGGACCGGATCCAGGCCCTTGGCAGGGTGGCCGCCTCTCTGGTGAGCAGTATCCAGTTCCCAAACCGTTTCCTGGGGTGGGCTACGGTTTTCCTGGTGTCCCTGTTTGGATATCTGCTTTGGTATTTCCGCTGGCGGGGGCAGAAAACCTGTCTGTATCTGTGTGCTCTTACGGCGCTTCTGGGAGTTACTACCTCCAGCATGTATCTGCTGGATTATGTGTGCAGGGATCATGCGCTGATTACTGTGTACAATGAGGAAGGAAAGGGGAGCGGCTATATCTCCGGGGCGGAATATCTGATAGAGGGGACGAGGGAGGAGGAGCTCATGTACCGGGCCCCGGTCACGGGAGGGAATGTCTCTTACAGTGACTATACAAAAAACTATCTGCAGGCTGACATGGTATGTACCAATACAGGGAAAGAGGAAGGCTATGTGGAGCTTCCCATGCTGTATTACAAGGGATACAGGGCATTTGGCGGAGAGGAAAGGACGCCCTTACAGGTAGTTTCAGGTGAGAATCATGTGGTGCGGGTGGTGATACCCCCTGAGTTCCAGGGTCAGGTCCGGGTCGGCTTTTACAGCCCGTTGTACTGGAGGCTCAGCGAACTGCTGTCACTGGCCACGCTGGGTATTTTGACGGCAAGCGCGGTGATGAGAAGGAAAGGAAGGGCAGCGTGGGGAAGAAAATAAAAAAATGGGGGATCCTGCTTTTCCTGGAGGCGGTCCTGCTGGCAGCGCTTCTGCCGGGGTGTTTCCGGAGGGAACAGACCCTGTATGAAATCAAGGGAAGCGAGATCTCGGAGCAGGCTGTCAGAGCCCAGGATACCAGCGCTTTCCGCAGAACAGACCTGGCGCTGACGCCGGGAGTTTACCGGGTTCGCATCAATGTGCCGGAAAACAGCAGCAATATCACCATAAAGGTGGAGAGCACGGATGCGAAATACAAGGCCCTTCGCTGTAATCCGGTTACTCTTTATGCAGGGCAGACCGGTACAGAATTTGAACTGTACGTTTTTGACCGCTTAAGCCAGGTGTCCCTGATCTGCGAATTCCCGGGGGGAAATGACGGGCAGGTGGAGTCCCTTTCGCTGTCCCGGCTGAATTTGGGGAGCCGAATCCTGGTTTTCTGTCTGGCGGTGCTGTTTTTGGCCGGGGACGGGCTGGTTTGGGTGCGGGACAGGATCCTGTCCGGAAGAATGAGCTGGGAACAGCAGTTGGTATTCTGGGGACTTCTCGGGGCGGTGCTTTTGTCCGGTTATCCCTATCTGACAGATTATTTTGATCTGGCAGCGGACGGCGGTTTCCATCTGCTCCGGATAGAGGGGCTGTTTCAAACCCTGCGGCAGGGGAGGTGGTTCCCGGTATGGGTTCAGAGCTATTGGCTGTATGATCACGGCTATGCGGTGTCCACCTTCTACGGGGAGCTTTTTCTGCTCCTGCCGGTTTTCTTCCGGGCGGTGGGCTTCAGTATTATGACCTCCTACAAAATGTTTCTGTTTGTAATAAACGGGGCCGCGGCCTGGATCGCCTATATTTCCTTTTACAGATGTGCGCGCCGCCGTCTTCCCGCCCTGCTGGGAAGCGTGCTCTATGTGATTTCCCCCTATTGGGTTTACAATCTTTACAACCAGATGGCCCTGGGGGAAACCCTGGCAATGATGTTTTTTCCGCTGCTCTGCTGCGGCCTTTACCTGCTTTACACAGGGGATATTGAGGGGAAGGAATATGGAAAATATAAGGTTTACCTGATCGTCGGCCTTTCGGGGATCGTGCAGACTCATGTGATTTCCACGGAAATGACCGCTGCGGCCGTGCTGACGGTCTGCGTGCTGTTTTGGAGAAGGACCTTTCGGAGACAGACCTTTGTTCAGCTGCTGCAGGCCGCTTTGATCACCCTGGCGCTGAACGCCTGGTTCTGGATCCCTCTGCTGTATATGATGGGCCAGGACAAATACGGTCTCAACGATCTGGTCAATTATTCGATCCAGGGCAAGGGAACCGAGCTGGCGGGGGCGCTTCAGCTGTGGCCCAATATGGGGGCGGTCCAGACGGGGATGTTTCACTGTGAGCCGATCCAGCTGGGAATCGCTTTTTGGGCGGCCCTGGCGTTTTACGGACTGCTCAGACGGGCGGGCAGGGACAATCCCTATACCGGGATCTGCGACCGGCTGGCGGGGGCCGTCCTGGCCGTATGGTTTCTGAGCACCCGATATTTTCCCTGGGACGCTCTGGCAAAGGTGCCTGGAGTGCGGTATCTGGTCACCTCCATCCAGTTTCCCACCAGAATGATGGCGCCCGCCACCGCGCTGTGCGCGTTTTTTACCGTGTTTTTGGCGTGCTGGCTGGGGGAGGCGTCAAAGGGAGAGACAAAAAAGGCCAGGGGATTTGTCAAAGGGCTTCTGCTTTTCCTGACAGTGCTGGGAGTGGGCTCCGCCGTTTACCATGTGAATGACATTGCCTACAGCAGGCCGGTTGTGCGCCTCTACACGGCGAAGAACATGGGAACAGAGGGAGTCGGCAACGGGGAATATCTGCTGCAGGGAACGCTGGTTTCGGACTACTATTACCACGGGCCGAGGGGGGAGGAAGGACTGCTCTGGTCCGATTATGAAAAAAACGGCACAGAGATCCGGATGACAGTAGAAAATGAGACCGCCCAGACCCGGTATCTGGAGCTTCCGCTGATCGGATATAGGGGATATCAGCTGGAGGCGGGGGAAGCCGCCGGAGAATCCCCCTATCTGACGGAGCAGAGAGGGGAGCACGGGGATCTGAGGATTGCAGTCCCCGCCGGATATGCGGGGGCGCTGAGGGTATGGTATGGGGGATTCCCGGTTTACCGTCTGGCAGAGCTGCTTTCGGCGCTGACGATATCTGGCCTGGCCGGGTGTTTTGTCTTCAGGAAGCGGAAGGCGCGGATCAGAAAGGAGCGGCTGACATGAATCTGCGGGAAAAATTGCCTTTTTCAAAAGCGTTGTACGGGATCCTGCTTCTGGCGGTCTCAGCGCCGGCCGCCTGCGGTTATATCCTGCCGGGAGCGGACATTTCATCCTGGACGGCCAGAATGGAGGAACTGGCGGGGGGACTGTCCCTGTTTGCCTCAAGGGAAGCGATCCTTGCGGGCGGCGGACAGCTTCACGCCATGGACTCAAATCTGTGGCTCTGGCTGCCGGCCCTGGTATACCGGCTTTGCGGGAATATGGCAAGGGCTTACCAGCTGAGCCTTCTGGTGATCCAGGCGGGAACCCTGACGGGAATGTATCTGCTGTGCCGCAGGCTTCTGCAGGGGAGGGCAGCGGTGTACCTGGGGACTCTGCTGTACGTGACCTGCCCTTACCGGATTTATCTGTGCTATGACAGGGCGGATCTGTGGCAGGCGGCGGCCTGGATGCTGGTCCCGTTTTATCTGTACGGAATCGCCGGCGTGATGGGCTGGGGGGAGGAAGGCTCTCGGCTGCGGGACGGGCTGTGGGCGGCTCTCTCTCTGGCGGGGATCGGGTATGCGAGCAGTATCCTGCTGGCGGTCACGCTGGGGGTCACGGTTTTGATCTGTCTGTTTGGGAAGAAGGCATGGCCGCTGCCCGCCGCCGGGGCGGGCTGCCTGCTTTGTCTGCCGGTGGTGGTCCGATTGGCCGCGTACCTGACAGGAGGATACGGGGATCTGGGGATGCCCCTGGCCTGTATCTCCCAGAGAGGATATTCTTTGGGAAGATACTTTGTGACCTTTGCCTACAAGGAGGATCTGCCGGGACTGGGGCTTGCGCTGATGATCGGGCTGGCGGCCCTGGCCTGGACTGCCTTTGCGGGGGGAGGCGTGGACTGGAGAAAGGGAACCGGGGTGCTTTTCCTGTGCGGGTGCGTGCTGTGGGTGTTTTCCCTGAGCCTGTTCCCGTGGGATGTGCTGCAGCGTCTGGGGGACTGGGCCCTCAGGCTGATTCCGCTGCTCTATTCGCCCGGGCTCTTTTTCGGGGGAGCCTGTCTGCTTCTGTCGCCGGCGGCTGCCATGGCGCTGGAGAGGCTTCAGGAAAGGACGGAGGAAGCGGTCTGGGGGACGGCGGTACTGGGAACCGCAGCGGCAGGTCTGGGGGCGGCCCTGTACCTGTGCAACATGCTTACCTACCTGCGCATGCCCCTGGAGCTGTAGGAGGGCCGGGGAAGGTGTTTCAAAAAGTTTTTTTCAGTTGGAAGCCACAGGGAAAATATGCTATACTGAAAGCACTTACATCTCATATTTGCTGCCCCTTCCCTCTGGGGAGAACCCAGGCATAAATCAAGTCCCTGTCCCGGGACGGGGAGATCGGAGGAAAAATGAACGCAGTTTTAGAGAAACTTGGCAGGATCGGCATTGTGCCGGTGGTAAAAATTGACAGAGGGGAGGATGCGGTGCCGCTTGCGAAGGCTCTGTGCGCGGGGGGGCTGCCCTGCGCGGAGGTGACCTTCCGCACGGACGCGGCGGCGGAGGCTATCAAGGCCATGACCGAGAACTTCCCGCAGATGTGCGTGGGGGCGGGAACGGTGCTGAATGCGGCGCAGGTGGACGCGGCCGTGGAGGCGGGTGCCCAGTTTATCGTGAGCCCCGGACTGAATCCCAGGACCGTGCGGTACTGCCTGGACAAGAAGGTTCCCATTGTGCCCGGGACCTCCAGCCCCTCGGATATTGAGCAGGCCATTGAGCTGGGGCTGGATGTGGTGAAGTTCTTCCCGGCGGAGCAGTCCGGCGGGCTCGCCAAGATCAAGGCGATGGCGGCGCCCTATGGGAACATGAGGTTCATGCCCACAGGCGGCATCAACGCCGGGAACCTGACCTCCTATCTGGACTTTGACAGGGTCATCGCCTGCGGCGGCTCCTGGATGGTGCCCGGAGATCTGATCAGGGCGGGAGAGTGGGACAGGATCGAGCAGCTCACCAGGGAGGCCGTGCAGACCATGCTGGGCTTCGAGCTGGCCCATGTGGGTGTCAACGCCAGGGATGAAAAGGAGGCCGCCAGAACCGCCGGGAGATTCGCCTATCTCTTCGGTATGCCCCAGAAGGCGGGAGACAGCTCCATCTTCGCGGGCACCGCTCTGGAGGTCATGAAGAGCCCTTACCTGGGAGATAACGGCCATATCGCGGTCCGCACCAACTATATGGACAGGGCAGTCAACTATCTGGCCGGCGTGCTGGGAGCGGAGTTTAACGAGGACTCCGCCAGGAGAGATGCAAAGGGCAGGCTGAAGGCCATCTACCTGAAGGAGGAAATCGGCGGCTTCGCGGTCCATCTGGTGCAGAAATAAAAGAGACGGACGGCAAAAGAGAATATGTGAGAGAAAGGAACAGAGCAAAATGGCGAGAGTGATTACCATGGGGGAGATTATGCTGAGACTGTCCACCCCCAACAATGAGAAGTTTATCCAGGCGGACGAGTTTGACGTCTGCTACGGCGGCGGGGAGGCCAATGTGGCGGTGTCTTTGGCCAATTACGGACATGAGGTGGAATTTGTGACGGCAGTGCCCGACAATGAGATCGGAGAGTGCGCTGTGGCCGCCCTGAGAAAATACAATGTGGGCACGAAGCATATTGCGAGGTGCGGCGAGAGGCTCGGTATCTATTACCTGGAGTCCGGCTCCGCCATGCGCCCCTCCAAGGTGGTTTATGACAGGGCCCATTCCTCCATTTCCACCGCAGTCAAGGAGGATTTTGACTTTGACGCCATCTTTGAGGGGGCGGACTGGTTCCACTTTACCGGCATCACTCCCGCTGTCTCAGACAGCGCGGCCAGGCTGACCGAGGAGGCTTTGATTGCCGCCAGGAGGCACGGCCTGAAGGTATCCGTGGATCTGAACTTCCGCAAGAAGCTGTGGTCCTCCGAGAAGGCTCAGAAGGTGATGACCGGTCTGATGCAGTATGTGGACGTGTGTATCGGGAACGAGGAGGATGCGGAGCTGGTGCTGGGCTTTAAGCCCGGCGGGACGGACGTGACAGGGGGAGAACTGGAGCTGGCAGGCTACAGGTCCATCTTTGAGCAGATGGTGGAGAAGTTTAATTTTGAGTACTGCGTCTCGTCCCTGCGCGTGAGCCGGAGCGCTTCCGACAACGGCTGGTCTGGCTGCATCTACTCCAGAGACACCGGGGAGTTTTATCACTCCAGGGAGTACAGCATCCATCCCGTCGTGGACCGGGTGGGCGGCGGAGATTCCTTCGCGGGCGGCGTGATCTGCGGTATGCTGGACGGAAAGGATTTCAGGGCTGCGCTGGAGTTCGGCGTGGCGGCCTCCGCTCTGAAGCACACGATCCCCGGGGACTTTAACCTGGTATCCAGGAAAGAGGTGGAGACGCTGGCAGGGGGAGACGCCTCCGGCCGGGTGCAGAGATAAAAGGATCAAACCCCCTGAGGGCAGGAGACTTCCGGCTGCCGGGGCGGTCTGACAGAGAAGGTCAAGGCTGCGGGGATTGAATGACTTTTTTGATGGCTTCGAAGCTCTCCGGGCTGATGACATGCTCGATGCGGCAGGCGTCCTGGGCGGCCACCTTCGGATCCACCCCAAGGTGCGTGAGCCAGGCGGTGAGAAGCTGATGGCGCTCGTAGATCATCTCGGCGATCTCCCGGCCGGAATCAGTCAGATAGATAAAGCCCTCCCGGGTGACGGTGATATGATTCTTCTCCCGCAGGTTTTTCATGGCCACACTGACGCTGGACTTTTTAAAACCCAGTTCTTCCGCCACATCCACGGAGCGGACGACCGGGTGGGAATGGCTCAGGATCAGGATGGTCTCCAGGTAGTTTTCGGCGGATTCGTTGGGGTGTGTCATGGCGGCTCCTTTGAGACAAACGGTCGATTGTTACTTTTGGATTCAGTGTATCACAGATTTTGCGGTTAGGCAAGAATTGGGAGGAAGATTTTATGCGGATATTGGTGATCGACAGCCAGGGAGGGGGAATGGGCAGACAGCTTGTGGCCGCCCTGAAGGAGGGGCTGCCGGAGGCGGAGATCGTGGCGGTCGGCACGAACAGCACTGCCACGGCCGCCATGCTCAGAGCAGGGGCGGACGGAGCAGCCACCGGAGAGAATGCGGTGCTGGTGGGCTGCCGGAGCGCGGATGTGATCGTGGGCCCGATCGGGATCGTGATCGCGGATGCTATGCTGGGGGAGGTGACTCCCGCCATGGCGGCGGCGGTGGGACAGAGCCGGGCCAAAAGAGTGCTGATCCCGGTGAACCACTGCGACAATATCGTCGCCGGATTGGGACAGCAGAGCGTGGGAAGCCTGATCGAGAGCGCGGTGGAGTATATCCGGAGGGAGGGCTGCTCTCAGGGGCAGCCCCGCCGCCCCTGAGGGGCAGCGGGTTACTCTATCTCCTGTTCCAGCGTTTGAAACAGGGCATCATCAAAAAACTCCCCGATGGAGATATCCAGCCCGTTGCATATCTTGGCGATCGTCACAATGCCGGTGTTTTGGCTGTTTCCGTATAGAATGTTTTTGACGGTGGAGGGAGGAACCGCCGATAGATGGGCCAGGCTGTTTGCCGTCACATTCCTCTCATGACATAAGTTGAGGATCCGCTGTATCACTGCTTGTTCTGCTTTCATTTTTGGTCTCCTTTCCGATTCGGCCAGATTCCGGGGGAGTCCTCCGGCCCATTTGTGGCCTTTTAAATTGTACAAAATGTATAATTTCCACATGGCCCATGTATGGGCCGTTTCATGGAAGGTGAAGCGTTCCACGGATTGCATATGCGGATTCTATCCATTCTTTTTGTGGGAAAACATAAGTTGAAGCAGTGATATGGACTTTTGGCCGCCGCTGTGATACGATAGTAGGCGGCGCCGCAGCACGACATAAAGACTGAAGAATACCGGAAAAGGAGAGTATGACAGAGATGCCCACGGTAAGCATTATTGTCCCGATCTATAATGCGGAGAAAACGATCGGCAGATGTGTAAACAGTATCCTGAATCAGAAATACAGGGATTTTGAACTGATACTGCTGGATGACGGAAGCACGGACGCCTCCGGGGAGATCTGCGACGCCTACGCGGAGAAGGATGAGCGTATTTTGGTGCTGCACAAGCCGAATTCAGGAGTTTCCGACACCCGCAATCGGGGAATCGCGATGGCGAAGGGCGAATATCTGCAGTTTTTGGACAGTGACGACTGGATTACGCCGGACGCGACGGGCTTTTTTGTGAGGGCGGCCGCGGAAAACGGATGCGATATGGTGATCTCTGATTTTTACAGGGTGATCGGGGACCGCGTCTCGCAGAAGGGGAGTATTGAGGAAGAGGGCGTTCTGACACGCGTGGATTATGCCGTTCAGATGATGCAGAGGCCGGCTGATTTTTATTATGGGGTTTTGTGGAACAAACTGTATAAACGTTCTATCGTAGAGAAGTATCAGCTGAGGATGGATCACTCAGTCAGCTGGTGCGAGGATTTTATGTTTAATCTGGAATATGTCCGCCATGTCAGCCAGATTTATGTGCTGAAGATCCCGGTGTATTATTATGTAAAGACAAAGGGCTCTCTGGTCTCCCAGGGAATCAGCATGAAAAAGACGATCCATATGAAGCGCACGGTTTTCGCATGCTACAATGACTTTTACAAGGATGTCTTCGACGATACGGATTACGAGAAGAGGAAGGGGCAGGTGTACCGTTTCCTGTTTGACGCCGCCAATGACGGAAGCGTAGCCCCCTTGAGCCTGCCGGGAAATTATAAATTGGGGCATGAGAGAACGAGGGTGAGCGAGGGGGTGCTGGAGGGGGAGGGGATCTTCTTCGATACCTACAGGGAGAGAAAGCTCCAGGAAAAGCTGTTTGATATTGTGGCCCTGAGAAACGACCTGACGACGGTGGATGTGAAGCTGCTGTATTACCTGAGCCAGCACCATGAAAACTGTACCTTCAAGGAGATGGCGGATGTCCTGAATATTTCCAAAAAGGAGCTGTCCGGATCGATCCAAAGGCTGCTTGCAAAGGAAATGATCACGGTATTTGAAAAGGACAGGGCGAAGGAAAAGGACAGGGCAAAGGAAAAGCAGCATGAGGCGAAGCAAAGGGCGGAGGGGAAGGAATACGCGGTGACCCAGGAAGCGGACAGCGTGATGTCGGAGATGCTGTTTGTACTGTGTGATTTTGAACAGATACAGTATGAAGATTTTTCCCAGGAGGAAATCCTGCTGTATGAGAAGCTGAATGAGAAGAGGAAGCGCAATATACAGAGGGCGCTCCAATAAAGACGGTTAAGGAGGATATAATAGAAGGATGAAACTAGGAATCGTGGGGCTGCCCAATGTGGGCAAGAGTACCCTGTTCAATGCTCTGACCAACGCCGGCGCGGAGTCGGCCAACTACCCATTCTGCACCATCGATCCCAATGTGGGGATTGTGCCGGTGCCGGACGAGAGGATCCAGCGCCTGGGGGAGATGTATCACTCCAAGAAGATAACCCCGGCGGTGATCGAGTTTGTGGATATCGCGGGCCTGGTGAAGGGGGCCTCCAGGGGGGAGGGCCTGGGCAACCAGTTTTTGAGCCACATCCGGGAGGTGGATGCCATCGTGCATGTGGTCCGCTGCTTCCAGGATCCCAATGTAATCCATGTGGACGGCAGCGTGGATCCTCTCCGGGATATAGAGACCATCAATCTGGAGCTGATTTTTGCGGATCTGGAGGTGCTGGAGAGAAGATACTCCAAGGTGGAGCGCAGCGCCCGGATGGACAAGTCCCTGACGGGGGAGGTGTCCCTGATAGAGCGCCTGCGGGAGCATCTGGAGAGCGGCGGGAGCGCCAAGAGCTTTCCGGCACAGGACGAGGAGGAGGCGGAGCTTCTGCGCTCCTACAGTCTGCTCACCTCCAAGCCTGTGATTTACGCCGCCAATGTGGCGGAGGAAGATCTGGCGGACGACGGGGCGGGCAGCCCGGGTGTACAGGCCGTCCGCGCCTTTGCAGAAAAGGAGGGGAGCGAGGTCTTTGTGATCTGCGCGCAGATCGAGCAGGAGATTGCGGAGCTTAGCAGTGAGGAAAAGGCCATGTTCCTGGAGGATCTTGGGATCGGAAGGTCCGGGCTGGACAGGCTTATCACCGCGAGCTACCGTCTTCTGGGCCTGATCAGCTTCCTGACCGCGGGGGAGGACGAGTCCAGGGCCTGGACCATCAGGCAGGGCACCAAGGCGCCCCAGGCCGCCGGCAGGATCCACTCCGACTTTGAGAGAGGCTTTATCAAGGCGGAGGTGGTCTCCTATGAGGATCTCATCGCCCAGGGCTCCCTGGCGGCTGCCAGAGAGAAGGGCCTGGTGGGCATGGAGGGCAAGGATTACGTGGTCAGGGATGGGGATGTGATTCTGTTCCGGTTCAACGTTTAGAGGGAGCCTGCGGGCGAAAGGAATCGATATGAGAGATATGATGGGCAAACTGGACATTGCTTTTCCCCATCTGGGGATCTACCTGGAGAATCTCCCCAGGGGCGTGGAGGTCTTTGGCTTCTATATCGCTTTCTACGGTATGATCATTGCGGCGGGCGTGCTGGCCGGTATCCTGATGGCGGTGCATGACGCCAAGGTCACGGGGCAGGATCCGGAGACCTACTGGGACTTTTCGATCTACGCGGTGATTTTCTCCGTGATCGGGGCCAGGATCTACTATGTGATCTTTGAGTGGGATCAGTTCAAGGACAATCTGCTGACCGTCTTCCAGACGCGGAACGGGGGCATGGCCATCTACGGCGGCGTGATAGGGGCCTTTGCGACGCTCTTTGTCTACTGTGCCCTGAAAAAAAAGAATCCCTTCCAGATAGGGGACAGCGGCGTCCTGGGCCTGGTGCTGGGACAGATCATCGGACGCTGGGGAAATTTTACCAACAGAGAGGTCTTCGGAGAGTACTCGGATGGCCTTTTCGCCATGCGGCTTCCCATTGAGGCGGTCCGCAGCCGCGATATCTCCGATAATATCCGGGCCCATATTCTGCCCGGCACCAATTATATTCAGGTGCACCCCACCTTTCTCTACGAGGGGGCTCTGAACCTCTGTCTCCTGATCCTTATGCTTCTCTACAGAAAGCACAAGAAATTCCAGGGGGAGATCTGTCTGCTGTACCTGGGCGGCTATGGGATTATCCGGTTTTTTATAGAGGGAATCCGCACCGACCGACTGTTCCTCCCTCACACGCAGATTGCGGTCTCCCAGGTCTTGGGGATCACTCTGTTTGTGCTGGCGGTCTTAACGGATGCGGCCGTGCGCCTCGTCATGTGGGGAAAGGCCGGGAGGGCCCGGAAGAGTGGCTGACAGGGCCGCTCTCCGGGAATCCTTACAGAAGTATTTCACAGTATCGCAGCCATAGAAGCTCTGTTCCGGGGCGCGGCAGGCGCCGCTCCGGGGCAGGGCTTTTTTCGCAGATGCGGTTTATCTTCAATTTCTTAATAATTTTTTAAAAAATCTTTTAGGAACCCCTTGTCAAAATGGATATTTTATATTACTATCTTATTAAAAGTGGTGCAAAGTGGTAGAAAGTGGTTCAAAGTGGAGCCTTTATCCGGAGATCAGGCGGTGATTGCACATGTTCATGAGTGAATACAGTCATACGATCGATCCCAAAGGCAGGCTTATCGTTCCCTCCAAGTTCCGAGAGCAGCTCGGAGATGTGTTTGTTGTTACCAAGGGAATGGATGGCTGCCTGTTTGTCTATGCAAACGAGGATTGGGCCGCCTTTGAGGAAAAGCTGACCGGGCTTCCTCTGATCAACAAGGAGGCAAGGCAGTTTGCCCGCTTTTTCATGGCCGGAGCAGCCATGGTGGAGGTGGACAAGCAGGGAAGGATACTGCTGCCCGCAAACCTGAGGGCCTTTGCGGGCTTGGATAAAGACGTTGTACTGGTGGGCGTTGGCAGCCGGATCGAGATCTGGAGCCGCGAGAACTGGGAGTCCATGGATACGGACAGCAGCATGGACGATATTTCCAAAGCCATGGAAAGCCTTGGCTTGACCATTTAGGAGAGGAACATGGACTTTGAGCACTGTTCCGTCCTGCTGGAGGAAACTGTTGAGCAGCTGAAGATAAAGCCTGACGGAATCTACGTGGACGGCACCCTGGGCGGGGGCGGACATGCCAGCCGGGTGTGCGAGAAATTGGAAGAGGGCCGGCTTTACGGGATCGATCAGGATGAAGCCGCCATACGGGCCGCCGGCGAGAGACTGGCGGGCTTCGGAGAGAGGGCCGTCCTCATCCGCGGCAATTATGTGGATGCAAAGGCCCTGCTGGCGGAGAAGGGCGTGGAAAAGGTGGACGGCATCCTGCTGGATCTGGGAGTTTCCTCTTATCAGCTGGACACTCCGGAGCGGGGCTTTTCCTACCGCTGGGACGCGGAGCTGGACATGCGGATGGATCAGAGGCAGCGCCTGACGGCAAAGGATATTGTCAACGGCTGCAGCGAGGAACAGCTGGCCCGTATCCTGTACGACTACGGCGAGGAACCGAGCGCCAGAAGGATCGCCAGGGAGATTGTGAGGGCCCGCCAGAGCCATCCCATAGAGACTACGGGAGAGCTGAGCGAGATCATCCGGGAAGCGGTCCCCGCCAGGATGCGGACAGGGGGACACCCCGCCAAGAGAACCTTTCAGGCCATCCGGATCGAGTGCAACCGGGAGCTGGAGGTGCTGCGGGACGCTCTGGGGGATCTGACAGACATGCTGCGGCCGGGCGGAAGGCTGTGCATCATCACCTTTCACTCCCTGGAGGACCGGATCGTGAAAACGGCCTTTAAGACAAAAGAGAATCCATGTATCTGTCCGCCGGATTTCCCGGTGTGCGTATGTGGCAGAAAGCCCGAGGGCAGGGTGATTACCCGAAAACCCATCCTTCCCTCGGCCCAGGAAATAGAAAGAAACAGCCGCTCCAAAAGCGCAAAGCTGAGGGTGTTTGAAAAGATTTGACCCGGGGCGGCAGGGGGTAACCTGAAATGGCGACAAGAACCAACCGCACATATGGCGCGGACAGAAGAGGAACGGCCCAGACAAGACCGAGCAATGCATACAACGCTTATATTTACGGGAACGCGGCCCCCAGGCTGGATCCGGATGTGCGCAGAAGGCTGGAACAGCCGGTAAGGCGCCCTCTGAGCAACATGGCCAGGAAGAACCGCGAGAAGGCAAAGCACATGAGCCTGGGATACGTGATGTTCCTGATGGCGGCCCTTGGCATGGTGGGAATGATTCTGATCAACTATATTAAGCTGCAGGCGGATATCACCACTCTGGCGGAGCAGGTTTCCGCCAGCGAGGCGGAGTTAAACAACCTGCGGATCGCCAACGAGGAGGAGTACAGCCGGATCAACAGCAGCATCGATTTTGAGCAGATCAAGCGGATCGCCATCGGTGAGCTGGGAATGATCTACCCGGAGGAAGGGCAGATCATACTCTATGACAATGAGGGATATGACTATGTGCGCAAGGTGACCCAGGAGTAGGCCGCCGGCAGGGAGAAGAGATAGGGGAGGCACCTGTGAGAAAAGCAGATCAGAGGGACCGGAGGGGGACGTCCAGGGGAGCGGCCTCCGGGAGAGCGGGGGAGCCGAAGAGATTTAATATCAAAATGCAGAAGAAGCTGGCAGTGCTGTTTATCATGGTACTGCTGGCTTTTGCGGGATTAAGCGTCCGATTGGTCTGGATCACCCGGGAGGACGGGGAGCAGTACAGCAGGCAGGTGCTGTCCCAGCAGCGCTACGACAGCACCACCCTTCCCTACCGCCGGGGGGATATTGTGGACGCCAAGGGTACGAGCCTGGCGGTCAGCGAGAAGGTGTACAACCTTGTCATAGACTCCAGAGTCATTATGTACAACAACGGCAAATATTACGAGCCCACCATGGAGGCGCTGGAGCAGTGCTTTGACCTGGATATGGCGGCTATCCGCCAGTATGTAACCTCCCACGCGGAGACCTCATCCTACTATGTGCCCATCAAGCGCATGTCCTACGAGCAGATCCAGGAATTCCAGGAGCTGCAGAGCCAGAAGAACAGTCAGATCAGAGGGATCTGGTTTGAGGAGGAGTACAAGAGAGTCTACCCCCAGGGGAGTCTGGCCTGCGACGTGGTGGGCTTTGCCACCGCGGACAACGAGGGAACCAACGGCCTGGAGGCGTATTATAACGACGTGCTCAACGGCACCACCGGCAGGGAATTCGGCTATCTGACCGAGGACGCCACCCTGGAGCGGACGGTCCACCCTGCGGTGGACGGCTACACCATCCATACCACTCTGGATGCCAACATTCAGTCTGTGCTGGAGAAATATCTGCTGGAGTTCAACGAGACCCACAAGAACGCAGTGCGCACGGGAAACGGGGCCGAGAACGTGGCCGGCATCATCATGGATCTCAACAGCGGCAATATTCTGGCCATGGCCAGCTACCCGGTCTATGACCTGAACAATCCCAGGGACACGGCTCCGCTGCTCGGGAACGTGATGGTGGACGAGGTGGGCAACAAGGTAAAGCCCACGAAGTACATCAGCCAGGAGGATCTGGACGGCATGGACGAAAACCTGCTGTACCAGAACCTGAACGCCCTTTGGAGGAATTTCTGCATTGCGGATACCTATGAGCCCGGATCCACCGCCAAGCCCTTTACGGTGGCGGCGGGCCTGGAGGCCGGGATCCTGGAGGACGGCGACACCTTCCTGTGCGAGGGCGTGCTGGAGGTGGGAGGCCATCAGATCCACTGTCACACACGCTGGGGAGACGGTACGCTCACGGTGCAGCAGGCGGTGGCCTACTCCTGCAACGTGGCCCTGATGAAGATGGCCAGCCGGATCGGGGCGGACACCTTCAGCAAATTTCAGCAGGTCTTCCAGTTCGGCTTAAAGACCAACATTGATCTGGCCGGGGAGGCCAGGACGGCGTCCCTGTTAAAGAGCGCCTCGGATATGGATGCGGCGGATCTAGCCACCTACAGCTTCGGCCAGAACTTCAATGTGACCATGATCCAGATGATCGCGGGATTTTCCTCCCTGATCAATGGAGGGTATTATTATGAGCCCCATGTGGTGGACCGGATCACCAACTCCAGCGGCGCCACCGTACAGAATATAGAGCCCAGAATACTGAAGCAGACCGTGTCGGAGTCCACCTCGGAGCTGATCCGCAAGTACTGCCGGGCCGTGGTCATGCCCGAGGGCGGGGACAGCCGGACGGGCAAGACGGCCAGACCTGCCGGGTACGCCATCGGCGGAAAGACGGGTACGGCTCAGACCCTGCCGAGAGGAAACGGGGAGTATGTGGTCTCCTTCATGGGCTACGCGCCGGCGGACGATCCCCAGATTGCCATCTATGTGGTGGTGGACCGGCCCAATGCCGCCAAGCAGGACGACGCCAAGTTTGCCACGGGGATTGTGCGGAATGTGCTGACGGAGGTGCTGCCGTATCTGAATATTTACATGACCGAGGAACTGACGGAGGAGGAGGTGCAGGAGCTGGCGGAACGAAAGCTGGCGATTACCAACATGTACGCCGCCACGCCGGAGGCGGAGGATCTGGAGGACACCCAGAAGGACGGGGAGCAGGACGCACAGGACGGCGGGACCGACCCGGATCAGGGCCAGGAACCGGCCTGGAAGAGCTTTCCCATTGATCCCGTCACGGGATACCGCAGGGATCCCAGCACCGGGGCCCTGGTGGATCCGGACACGGGAGATCTGGTGGAGGAAGATTTCCCGGCTCTGGGAGACCTGTAGGCCAGGAAGAATAACCTTATCGCGCGGGGAATAGAGTATAGTAAGGATCAGGCGGCGCGGGAGGTTTCCATGCCGGAGGAAAACAATAAGATCTTTCACAGAAAGAAGATTCTGGTGGTGTTCCTGCTGTGTACCGGGGCGCTGCTGGCGCTGTTTGGGCGGCTGGTATATCTGATGATCTGGCGGAGCGATTATTACTCCCAGAGGGCCGTGGAGCTGCATGAGAGGGAGCGGAGCATTAAGGCGGCCAGAGGAAGGATTGTGGACCGAACAGGGAAGGTGCTGGCGGACAACAAGACGGTATGCACCGTCTCAGTGATACATAATCAGATCGAGGACCCCGACGAGGTGGTCCGGGTGCTCTCCGGGGAGCTGGGTCTGTCCCGGGAGTATGTGAGAAAGCGGGTGGAGAAGTACAGCTCCATGGAGCGGATCCAGAGCAATGTGGAAAAGAGCATCGGGGACAGAATCCGGGAGTACGACCTGGCCGGGGTGAAGGTAGATGAGGATTATAAGAGATTTTATCCCTACGGGGAGCTGGGCAGCAAGGTGCTGGGATTTACGGGGGGAGACAATCAGGGCATCATCGGTCTGGAGGTGGTCTATGAGGAATATCTTCAGGGAAAGCCGGGGACCATCCTGACCGTCACGGACGCGAGAGGAATCGAGGTGGAGGAGGCGGGAGAGCGCCGGGTGGAGCCGGAGGCGGGAGCCGACCTCCATGTCAGCCTGGATATGAACATTCAGTCCTACGCCACACAGCTGGCCCGGCAGGCCATGGAGACAAAGTCTGCGGACAGCGTCTCCATTTTGGTGATGAATCCCCAAAACGGGGAGATATACTGCATGGTGAACTACCCGGAGTTCGATCTAAACGACCCCTTTGCCCTGCCGGAAGGGACTCCCGGGAATCTCACCGGAGAAGAGGAACAGAACCTGCTGAACGGGATCTGGCGAAACGGCTGCATCAACGACACCTATGAGCCGGGCTCCACCTTCAAGATCATCACTGCCGCGGCGGGCCTGGAGGAAGGGGTGGTGACGCCGGAGAGCAGCTTCAGCTGCCCGGGCTACATTATGGTGGAGGACCGCAGGATCCGGTGCCACAAGACCACAGGCCATGGGGCGGAGGATTTTATCCACGCCACCATGAATTCCTGCAATCCCGTCTTTATCACGGTGGGGATGCGCCTGGGGGTGGAGAATTACTACAAGTATTTTGAACAGTTTGGACTGCTGAAAAAAACGGGGGTGGATCTGCCGGGAGAGGCGGGCACCATCATGCACAAGCCGGAAAACATGGGGCTGGTAGAGCTGGCTACGGTTTCCTTCGGACAGTCCTTTCAGATCACGCCCCTCCAGCTGATCACCACGGCGTCCTCCCTGATCAACGGCGGGACGCGGATCACGCCCCATCTGGGAGTCTATGTGTCGGACCGGCAGGGGGAGACGGTACAGACCCTCGCCTACCCTGTCACGGAGGGAATCCTCTCCCAGAAGACCTCCGAAACCCTGCGGGGCATCCTGGAGAAGGTGGTCAGTGAGGGAGGCGGCAAAAACGGGCAGGTGGAAGGCTATCGGGTGGGGGGTAAGACGGCCACCAGCCAGACCCTTCCCCGGGGGAGCGGCAGATACATCGCCTCCTTCCTGGGGTTCGCCCCGGCGGACAATCCGCAGGTCATTGCCCTGGCCATTGTGAACAATCCCCAGGGAGTCTACTACGGAGGGCAGGTGGCGGCCCCTATCGTGCGCCAGCTGTTTGAAAATATACTTCCTTATTTGGAGATCGAGGGCTGGAAGAATGAGCAAGGTTTATGATAAAGGAGAGGAAAAGGATATGATAAAGGGACAAAAGTGTCTGGTGATCGGATCCGGGATCAGCGGGAAGGGAGCCCTGGCTTTGCTGCATCAGATGGGAGGGGATCTGGTCCTGCTGGACAGCAGCCGGGACCTGACCCTGGAGCAGCTTAAGGAGAGACTGCCGGAGGGAGTCAGCGCCCAGTGCTGTGTGGGAGAGCTGCCGCCCGGGCTGATGGAGCAGATTTCTGTGGCCGTCCTAAGCCCCGGCGTCCCCACCGACATTCCCCTGGTGGTTCAGCTGAGGGAGCGGGGCGTGGAGATTTTGGGGGAGATCGAGCTGGGCACTCTGGCGGAGAAGGGAAAAGTGATTGCGATCACGGGAACCAACGGAAAGACCACCACCACCACCCTGATGGGAGAGATCATGAAGGCCCACTTAGGCCCCGGGAAGGTGTTCGTGGTGGGCAATATCGGCACCCCCTACACGATGGAGGTTACAAAGACCGCGCCCGACACGGTGACGGTGGGGGAGCTGAGCAGCTTCCAGCTGGAGACCGTACATACCTTTCATCCGGCGGTTTCCGCCATCCTGAACATAACGCCTGACCACCTGAACCGGCATCACACCATGGAGGCTTACGTGGCGGCCAAGGAGAGGGTGGCGGCCAACCAGACCCGGGAGGATATCTGTGTGCTGAACTACGAGAATCCCTACACGCGGGATTTCGGAACGCGCTGCCCGGCCAGGGCTGTGTATTTTTCATCCGCACGGGAGCTCCCGGAGGGATATTTCCTGAGGGGAGATGAGATCTGCCGGGCCTTCGGGGGGAGAGCGGAGCCTCTGCTGAATGTCCGCAGGGATATGAGGCTGGTTGGGATCTGCAATATTGAGAACGTGATGGCCGCCATCGCCATGGCGGAGGGCATGGGGGTCCCCATGGAGACGGTCCTTGCGGTGATCCGGGACTTCCGGGCGGTGGAGCACAGGATCGAGTTTGTGGCCTCAAAGAGGGGAGTGGACTATTACAACGATTCCAAAGGGACCAACCCGGACGCGGCCATCCAGGGAATCCGGGCCATGGACCGGCCCACCGTCTTAATCGGCGGGGGCTATGACAAGGGCGGAACCTTTGACGAGTGGATCGAGAGCTTTGGGGATAAGGTGAAGGAGCTGGTGCTGATCGGCCAGACGAGGGATAAGATCGCGGAGTGCGCCAGAGCCCACGGCTTTGACCGGATCCACTTTGCGGACAGCTTTGAGGAATGCCTGCAGCTGTGCACCCGGCTGGCCGGGAGCGGGGATGCGGTGCTGCTCTCTCCCGCCTGCGCCAGCTGGGATATGTTTCCCAACTATGAGACAAGAGGAAAAGAATTCAAGGATTACGTGAAGAGTCTTGGGGAGTGATTTCGTGGCGAATAGAGGTAAGCGCAGAAAAGAACAATCGGAATACTTTTTTGACTATACCCTGTTGTTTGTGGTATTGTTTCTGCTGGGCTTCGGGCTGATCATGATCTATTCGGTGAGCTCCTATGAGGCTTATCAGGACTACAAGGACGCCTCCTACTACCTGAAGAAGCAGGCGGTGTCCGCGGCCATCGGCCTGGTGGCCATGATAGTGGTGGCGAATATCCCCTACCGGTTCTGGGCCCGGTTTTCCATGCTGGGCTATGTGGTATCCCTGGTGCTGATCGCCATGGTGCCCTTTTTCGGAATCGAGTCCCACGGGGCCAAGAGGTGGCTGCCGATCCCCGGCATCGGGCTGACTCTGCAGCCGGCTGAGGTGGCGAAGCTGTGCATGATCCTGTTTTTGGCCAATATGGTCTGCCATATGGGCCGCAGCGTCAGGACCCTGAAGGGTATGGCCTTCCTGGTGGGCTGGGCGCTGCCGCCGGTGATCATGGTGTGGCAGCTCACCGACAACTTAAGCTCCGCCATCATCATCATGGGGATCGCGGTGCTCATGATCTTTGTGGCCAGCCCCGATTACAAGCGCTTTATTCTGGCGGGCGCGGCGGTGGTGGCGGCGGCCTCGGCCCTGGTGTACTATATCTCCACCGTGGGCATGCAGGAGGGAATGAATTTCCGCTTCAAACGGATTTTGGCGTGGCTGAATCCGGAGGCATATGTGGAGGATACGGGCTATCAGACCATGCAGGCCCTCTACGCCATCGGCTCCGGGGGCGTCTGGGGCAAGGGCCTGGGGGAGAGCATGCAGAAGCTGGGCTTTATCCCGGAGGCCCAGAACGATATGATCTTTTCCATCATCTGTGAGGAGCTGGGGCTCTTCGGAGGGATTGCCATCATTCTGATGTTCATTCTGCTTTTGTGGCGGATGATGGTGGTGGCCAACAACGCGCCGGATCTGTTCGGCGCCATGCTGGTGGTGGGCGTCATCGGGCATATCGCCATCCAGGTGATCCTGAACATCGCGGTGGTGACCAACAGTATGCCAAACACAGGGGTTTCCCTTCCCTTTATCAGCTACGGAGGCTCATCGGTACTGTTCCTTTTGATCGAGATCGGACTGGTGCTGAACGTGGCAAAACGCATCCAGCTTAAGGAAGTGTAGGGGGGACAACTCTCCAAAAGGACCCGGGCGGCATAAGATACACTGTATTCCATGTATCAGGTGAGTGGATCCGATGGGGAAGGAAATTCATGTCCACGGCGGTGTGAGCCTGCAGGGCAGAGTGAGGATACAGGGCTCCAAGAATGCGGCGCTGCCCATTCTGGCGGCTGCTTTGCTCACGAAGGAGGAGAATGTACTGTGTAATTGCCCCAGGATAACGGACGTCTTCCGGATGCTGGACCTGCTCCGGAGCATCGGCTGTCTGGTCAGATGGGAGGAACAGGGGGTGTGCGTGGACGCGGGGCATGTTTCCTTGAGCCGGCTGCCCGCGGACGCCGTCATGGGGATGCGGTCGTCCCTGTGCCTTCTGGGCGCCCTGCTGGGCCGCTGCGGGGAGGCGGCCATGGAGCACCCGGGAGGGTGCGTGATCGGGGAGCGTCCCATTGATCTGCACCTGTCCGCCCTGCGCCGGATGGGGGTGGATTTCTGGGAGGAGGAGGGTCTTCTTCACGCCAGGGCTGCCCGGGGACTCTCGGGGGCGGAGCTTCGCCTGCCCATCCCCAGCGTGGGAGCCACGGAGAATATCATCCTGGCGGCGGTCTGTGCCCAGGGGGATACCAGACTTCAGGGCTGCGCCAGGGAGCCGGAGGTGGAGGCCCTCTGCCGATATCTCGTCTGCTGCGGAGCCCGGATAGACGGAATCGGCACGGGGGAGCTGGTCATCCGGGGAGGGAAGAGACTCTTCGGCACCTCCTTCAGGATCCCGGCGGACCGGATTGTGGCGGGGACCTACCTGTTTGGCACTCTTGCCGCAGGGGGCTGCGCCATGCTGGAGGAAGCCCCCTGCTCCCAGATGGAGGCGGTGATCTCTCTGGCCAGGGACCTGGGAGCCGTCTGCCAGGCCGCAAAGGAGGGGCTCTGGGTCCAGGCCCCCAGAAGACTGCGCCATGTGCCCCTGGTGCGGACCAAAGAGTATCCGGGATTCCCGACGGATCTCCAGTCCATCGCCATGACGGTGCTCTCGGGGGCGCCTGGTACCTCCAGGATCGAGGAAAATATCTTTGAGGACCGCTTTCGCGTAGTGGAACCGCTCTCCCGCATGGGGGCCGATCTCAGGCAGCTCTCCGCCCGCCAGGTGATCGTCCAGGGCCCGAGAAGGCTGAAGGGACAGCGGGTGGAGGCAGTGGAGCTGCGGGGCGGGGCCGCTTTGGTGGTGGCAGGGCTCATGGCCCGGGGGGAGACGGTGATCACCGGCTGTCCCTACATTGAAAGAGGATACGAGAACATCTGCAAAGACTTAAGAGAGTTAGGAGCGCGTATTTACTGTGTATAGAAAAAGGAGAAGATGGCCCTGGGTCCTGTTTGGAATCCTGATCCTGGCGGCGGCCCTGGGGGGGCTGGGATATTACCTGTGGTCCCACTATACGGTTACGGAGGTGTATGTGGAGGGAAACCTCCACTACACCCAGGAGGAGATCCGGGATATCGTCATGGAGGGGCCTTTGGGGAACAATTCCCTCTACCTGTCCTTAAAGTATCGGAATAAAGGGGTGGAGAACATTCCCTTTGTGGATGTGATGGATGTGAGCATCGTATCGCCGAACGCCATCCGGATCACAGTGTATGAGAAAGCGCTGGCGGGGTATGTGGCCTTCATGGACAGCCTTATGTACTTTGACAAGGACGGGTATGTGGTGGAGAGCTCCAGTGTCCGGACTGCCGGGATTCCGCAGATCACCGGACTTTCCTTCGATCATATCGTGCTGGGGGAAAAGCTCCCGGTGGAGGATGATTCCGTCTTTGAGAGCATCATGGACATTACCAAGCTCCTGAGCAAATATGAGCTGACCGCGGACAAGATCTATTTTCAGGCGGCGGACAATATCGTCCTGTATTTCGGGGGAGTGAAGGCGGCTTTAGGGGATCGGAGCGGCCTGGAGGAGAAGATCATGGTGCTGCCCCAGTTCCTGAAGGAGCTGGGGGACCGGAAGGGAACCATCCGCATGGAAAATTATGAGAGCGGAGGGGCCATGACGGTCTTTGAAGCCCAGGAGGAGAGCGGTGCTGATGAGTAAAAAAAATTTTTATCTTTTCGAAAAAATAGGTTGATTAATTTGAATTTTGATTATATGATAAGATATATGGAGTCTATACGGGGAAAAGGAGGACAAACCCTTGCTGGAGATCAAGACGAACGAAGCGGAGTCTGCTGCAAAGATCATCGTCGTGGGTGTCGGCGGAGCAGGCAACAATGCTGTAAATAGAATGATAGATGAACAGATTGACGGTGTGGAGTTTATCGGCGTCAACACGGACAAGCAGGCCCTGCAGCTGTGCAAGGCGCCCAAGCTGATCCAGATCGGCGAGAAGCTGACCAAGGGACTGGGAGCCGGGGCGAAGCCCGAGGTGGGCGAGCAGGCGGCTGAAGAGAGCTCCGAGGAGGTGGCCAACGCCATCAAGGGCGCGGACATGGTGTTCGTGACCTGCGGTATGGGCGGCGGCACCGGCACGGGAGCCGCTCCTGTGGTGGCCAGGCTGGCCAAGGACATGGGGATCCTGACCGTGGGCGTGGTGACAAAACCCTTCCGCTTCGAGGCGAAGACCCGCATGGACAACGCCCTCAGCGGTATCGAGAAGATCAAAGAGCATGTGGATACCCTCATCGTGATTCCCAACGACAAGCTGCTGGAGATTGTGGACCGGAGGACCACCATGCCGGAGGCCCTCAAGAAGGCGGACGAGGTGCTTCAGCAGGCGGTGCAGGGCATCACCGACCTGATCAATGTTCCCTCCGTGATCAACCTGGATTTTGCAGATGTACAGACTGTTATGAAGGACAAGGGCGTGGCCCATATCGGAATCGGCGAGGGCCAGGGCGATGACAAGGCTCTGGAGGCGGTCAAGATGGCAGTGGAGAGCCCTCTGCTGGAGACCACCATTTCCGGCGCCACCCATGTGATCATCAATGTGTCGGGAGATATTACTCTGACGGACGCCTCCGATGCCTCGGACTATGTGCGTGAGCTGACCGGCGACGATGTCAATATCATTTTTGGCGCGATGTACGACGCTTCCAAGACGGACACCTGCCATATCACGGTGATTGCCACCGGGCTGGACGATGTGTCCGCCAAGACGGCCTCCCAGAACCGCCTGAGCGGCGGCTTCTCCTACAAGGGACCCATGAAGAATCTGGGGCTGTCCGGTGCCCAGGGGGTAAAGCCTGTGGGAAGCGCTCCCACGCTGAAGCCTCTGCCCGGTATCAATAAGCCGGCGGACATCCGCAGCAGCGTGGAGGAAAAATCCCTCAAGATCCCTGATTTCCTGCAGAGAAAGTGATCTGCCGGATTCATACATAACAGACAGAGAGCCGGCGCAAGGGCAAAATAAGCCCCTTGCGCCGGTTCTTTTTTTGTGCCGGGAAACCACTCCCGGGAAATCTTCCGGTAATCATGGGGATATTTACCGCATGGTTTCAAAAATGGTATCCTCGCAAAACAGCGGAAGGAAAAGCTGTCGAAGCTGCGGGACAAAAATGAAAAATTCCACAGCCGATTCCGACAAATTCCAAGCCTGCACGGGCTTATAATGAGTTTGAAGGAGTGATACCGTGGGACATGAGGTGTATTATGAGGTCTATCCGGATGTGATTTTCGGCCTGCATTTTGGCCTGAATCTGTTTGTGCTCACGCTGGTCAACGGCAGCCTCCACAGGGCGGCGGGGGGAGGGAGAATCTTCCTGGGGAGTCTGGCGGGGGCCCTGTGCACCCTGGGCGCCCTGTACCTGCCCGGCCTGCTTCGGAGCATATCTTCGGGGCAGCCCCGGCTCTCAAAGGCTCTGGCGCTGCTGCCGGCGGGTCTGCCGGGGATGCTGGGGCCTGCGCTGGCCCTGCCCGTTATGGCGGGAGTGACCTTCGGCACCTTTTGGGGAAGGGGATTTTGGCAGGTGGCGGAGAAACTGGCCCTTTACAGCTTTGGGCTGGGGGGCGGGCTGCTTCTTTTGCTGCGCCTGTTCCCGCGGCCCCAGTGGGAGCCTGGCATCCAGTGGGAGCCTGGCATCCGGTGGGAGCGTGGCATCCAGTGGGAGCCTGGCATCCGGGGAATCCCCGGAATCCTGGGGGCGGGGGCTGTGTGCTTTCTGGTGATGCAAAGGAGGGCAAGAAGACGGGACAGGGCGGGGAATATCTGCCGGGTCACCCTGGCGGGGAGCCGGGGAAAGCTCACGGTAAACGCCCTGCTGGATTCCGGCAACAGCCTGCGGGAGCCCATCAGCCAAAGACCCGTCTCTATCCTGGACCGCAGAATCTTCGAGAGAGTGTGGGGAGAGGAGGACCGCCTGCCGGGCCCCCGCGTCATTCCCTACCACAGCATCGGGCGCAGGAGAGGTATTTTGGAGGGCTATCGGATACCGGAGATGTGGGTGGAGCTGCAGGGAGTGAAAAAACGCTGCCGGGACATCTATGTGGGGCTGGCGGAGGATGGATTTTCCCAGGGAGGACCTTATGAGATGATCTTAAGTCCCTGGATTCTGGAGGAAGGGTCTTCCGGCGCTTCCCCGGGAGGGCAAACGGTGTAAGGAGGAATGTGAAATGATATGGAAGCTGACGATTCCCAGGGGGATCTCCCTGCGGAGATTGTACCGGGAGAAAACCTTGTGTATCCAGCAAAGGCAGGGGGAGATCCATTACATAGGCGGGACGGAGGTGCTGCCCCCGCCCCTGGAGCTGGAGCGGGAGAGCCAGGCCATCCGGAACCTGGGCACGGAGGCCAAGGAGGAGGCCAGGTCTATCCTGATCGAGCACAATCTGCGTCTGGTGGTGTACATAGCCAAGAAGTTTGACAACACGGGGGTGGGGGTGGAGGATCTGATCTCCATCGGGACCATCGGCCTGATCAAATCCATCAATACCTTTAACCCGGAGAAAAACATTAAGCTGGCCACCTACGCCTCCCGCTGCATTGAGAACGAAATCCTCATGTACCTGCGGCGCAACAACAAGACGAAGCTGGAGGTGTCCATCGACGAGCCCCTGAATGTGGACTGGGACGGCAATGAGCTTCTTTTGTCGGATATCCTGGGCACGGAGGAGGATATTATCTACCGGGACCTGGAGAATGAGGCGGAGAAAAAGATCCTGCTGCGGGCCATCGGCAAGCTCTCCGAGAGGGAGAAGACCATCATCCGCCTGCGTTTCGGCCTGGGTACCCGGGACGGCCAGGAGATGACCCAGAAGGAGGTGGCCGCGCTGCTTGGCATCTCCCAGTCCTACATCTCCCGTCTGGAGAAAAAGATTATGAAGCAGCTGCGCAGGGAGATGAGCAGCTGCAGCTGAGGAAATTCTCGAAATTTTCTTGAGCAGAAAAAGCGGGAGTGCATTGTTCAAAATGTACTCCCGCTGAAACTTTGCCGGTTCCAGCTGTCTCTGCTTTTCTTCCCGTTCTCAATTATGAAGCCGGGATGATAAATATTCGGCGGGGGTTTATTTTTAAATTGGCAAAATTTTAGGCGGCAGAATTTTATTTAAATTCTATCTTGACAAAAACCGATTCTCTGATTATACTTAGATCATCTAAGGAACATGAATTGTGTTCCGATTCTTGATTCGTCTGTTGTTTGTAGCGGTTATCGCTGGCGTTTCTGCCGATTTCAACGGAGATCAGACAAAAAAGCGGCAGAAATGCAGAGGTATCTATCCCATGGCATTCCTGCCCGGAAAAGGAGGAAGGTGCATGGGTGAAGTAAACGATGTCCTGATGGATTACCTGCGGGACAACACCCGCTTTGCGGATCTGTTTAACGGAGCGCTCTTTGGCGGGGAGAGTGTGATCAGGGCGGAAGAGCTTTTTGAGGGCTCCGAGGTCTCTGTGGAGGGACTGTCCCGGGAAGAAGCCCGGAAGGCTGCTGTGGAGGGACTGCTTCGGGAAGAAGAGGCTGCCCGGCCGGAGGACGGCGGAAGCGGGGAAGACTCTGGCAGGAGCGGGGATAACTCCGGCGGGAGAGGAAAAGACTTTGGCAGGAGCGGGAAAGGCTCCGGCAGAAACGGAAAGGGCGCCGGAAAAACCATTCTGCGGATCAGGGATATCAAGAAGTGGATGCGAAGCGGCTGTGAGCTGCGGATCCTGGCGGCGGAGAATCAGGACCAGGTAGATTACGCATTTCCCTGGCGTGGGATGAATTACGACGGTCTCCAGTATGAGGAACAGATCCGGCGTCTGCGGAGGGAAAACCGGCGGGAAGGGCGCCTTGGGAGCAGTGCGGAGCGGATGTGCGGGTTGCGCAGGGAGGATCGTCTGGTGCCAGTGTTCACCCTGTGTCTGTACCACGGGGAAGAGCCCTGGGACGGCCCCCGGAGCCTGAAGGATATGATGGACTTTGGCCGGGAGCGGGAGAGATGGGAGAAGCTGTTTTCGGACTACCGGATCCATCTGGTGTGTCTGAATGAGATGAAGGACTTTGGCTGTTTCAAAAGCCCGCTGAAGGACTTGTTTGGGCTGGTGCCCTATCGGAAGGACAAGCAGGGGCTCAAAAAGTATCTGGAGGGAAACGCGGTATATCACTCTCTGGACGAAGAGACGGCCAGGGCGGCCAGCGTGCTGATGGGGATGAAGAATTTCGAGAAAAACAAAAAGAAATATCAGGAAGGAGAGGGTTACGATATGTGTACGGCATTGCGGGAGTTAGTGGAGGACGGCAGGCTTGAGGGCCTGGAACAGGGTTTGGAGCGGGGCAGGAGCGAGGGCCTGGAGCAGGGCAGGAGCGAGGGCCTGGAGCAGGGCAGGAGCGAAGGCTTGGAACAGGGCAGGAGCGAAGGTGAAAAAATAGGGATGCAGCGCTGTTACCTGCGGGCTATAGCGATGTACATGACCCCGGAGGATGCCCGGGCGGTGGCCGGGATCAGCGAGAAGGAAGCCAGAGAGGCTCTCCGGCTCAGGGAGCAGGGAAAGATCTGAAAATGCAGGGTGTTCCAAAGAGCGAAAGACCTGAGGAACACCCTCTTTTTGCTTTAAATCAGAGCTTCATCCAGAAGAAAATCGATGACCCCTATATGGAGAATCCCGTTGTCGTCATACCAGCGCTTCCGAATATCATGGCGCACGATAATTTTGGGGAAGGAATCTCTGGCCAGGAAAAGCGGTTTGTTTTCAGCGGCGGCTTTGGCCTCAGTTTCCACGGACGCATTTCGTTTACTCCCGTACACGACCCCCACATCCACCGAGCAGCCCCGGATCCGCAGATCATTGTAGAGAATGTTCTCCATCAGGTGCATCATTTCCTGCTGGCGGAAGTCGATCCGGGCATTCCGCAGGCCGACGTAGCTGCAATAGTATTTGTTCGGGTAGTCAAAATAATTTTTGCCCCTTACATCCAAACGGCGGCATTCCTCAAACAGATAGGCGTCGGTCAGATGGCTGATGTAGGAGGTTACGGTATTGGCTGAGACAGCCGCATCCCCTGTCAGGCGGAGCCTGGAATTCAGTGAGTCCGCTATACGGCTGGGATTGGTAAGAGAGCCTGCGGAGGAACAGAGCAGATCCATAACGGCGGAAAGCACATCCTCTCTCCGGACCTTTTTGCGCTCCACAATGTCCCGCAAATAAACCTTCGAAAACAGCGCCTTTAAATAGTCCATTTTCGCTGTGTCGCCGGTCCGTGACAGAACCAGCGGCATCCCCCCGTAAAAGGCGTATTCTTCAAATGCCTCTGCCTTGCCCCCTCCTGCGGCGGCGTAATACTCGGAAAAGCTTAAGGGATGTACCCGGATCTCATCGCTGCGGCCGCGGAACTCAGTGAGGGGAATGGGAGAAAGGGCAATAAAAAATCAGTCGTCAGACAGGGGGATCAGTCGTCAGACAGGGGAGGAAGGAGGCGGCGGATATCCAGCTTGAGCACTTTGCAGAAAGCCCGCAGCTCGAAGTCGGCAACGAAACGTTCCTGGGTTTCGATGCGGCTGATACATTTTTGAGTCAGATCTACGTTCTCCAGCTGCATTCGAATTGCCAGCTCGTTTTGCGTCAGATCCTGACGCAGCCGTTCCATCCGGATCCGGGGGCCTACGATGTTCGCTTTTCCGTTGTAATGACAGATTTTCATGGGTGACTCCTTGTTTATAAATTTATTTGACCGTGGTATCTTTATATCCGCAGATATACTAAAAATGACTATTTGACACTATAAGAGATTCACCGAATTTTTATTCCAATATTGCCTATAGAAATGGCAGAGATACAATTGCTGTAGTTTTTTGGATTAAGCGGGAACCTGCTTGACAAATCATAAACAATAATTAGCGTTCTGACAGGCATGAAAATCTCTGTATACAGCGGATGAAACGGTAATGAATGGGAAGGTGATGTGCGTTTCCCCCGCTGTCAGATCCCTAAAACCTCATTTTAGAATTGAAAATTGCATCCGGATGCAAAAATCAATTCTAAATTCTTGACCGATGGGCGAATATGAGGTATCCTATTTTTGAAAACGGTTTCCGGATGCAAAAATCCATTGCAGGAGGCAAGTATGGAGATCAAAAGGGACTTCTACTTGGACAAGCTGATACGGTGGAAGGGAAACGGGCTTGTGAAGATCATAACCGGGGTGCGGCCCCGGCAGGCTGTGAAAAGAAAAGGACCGGTTGAATAAATATGAGCAATAAGAAAAAAAATATAATCATGGGAATGATTGTCCTGCTGCTGGTGATCACCGCCTTCCTGGCGGGGGCTTTTTTTATGTTGCTGAGAGAGCACAGGGCCATGGAGGATCTGCTGCGGGCCTCCGTCACGCAGAATGCGGATCAAAATGCGGTGACAGGTAAGGCAGCGGGAGAGGGTCAGCCGGAGGAAACCTTCGGCGGGACGGAGAACCGGCTCCCGGATGACCAGGAGCCAGCGGATACCAAGGAACCAGCGGATTCTAAGGAGTCAGCGGATACCAAGGAACCTGCGGATACCAAGGAACCTGCGGATACCAAGGAATCTACGGCTTCCAAGGAATCGGCGGATAATAAGGCTTCTGCGGACGCCAAGGATCAAGCGGATACCAAGTCCACAGCGGATACCAAGGAACCTGCGGCTTCCAAGGAACCTGCGGCTTCCAAGACCCCAGCGGACTCCGCAGATCCCGCCGCAGCTTCCGAGCCCAGTCCGGCCCCGGCTTCCCAGGAGGCGGCTTCCGGCGACAGACCGGACGCGGGGACGCCCTCCACCCTGGGGGCCCTTCATGTGGACGGCACAAAGCTGGTGGACGGGAGCGGCAGTCCGGTGCAGCTTAGGGGTGTCAGCACCCACGGCCTGGCCTGGTTCCCCGAGTATGTGAATGAGGACTGCTTCCGGCAGCTGCGCCAGGACTGGAACGCCAACGTGGTGCGGCTTGCCATGTACACGGGGGAGAACGGGGGCTACTGCTCCGGCGGGGATCAGGACAAGCTGAAAGATCTGATCCGCAGCGGGGTGGAGTACGCCAGTCGCCAGGACCTGTATGTGATTATCGACTGGCATATTCTCTCCGACGGCAACCCGGGGACGCACCTGGAGGAGGCCAAGGATTTCTTTGAGGAAATGTCCGAGGATTATGCGGACTACACCAACGTGCTCTACGAGATCTGCAACGAGCCCAACGGGGGCACCACCTGGCAGCAGGTGAAGAGCTATGCCCTGGAGGTGATCGGGGTGATCCGGGAGAACGACCCGGACGGGGTGATCCTGGTGGGCACTCCCAACTGGTCCCAGTATGTGGATCAGGCCGCGGCGGATCCCATCACCGGCTATGACAATATTATGTACACTCTGCATTTTTACGCGGCAACCCACAAGGACGACCTGCGAAAGAAGATGACCGACGCGGTGGCGGCGGGCCTGCCCGTTTTCGTGTCGGAGTACGGGATCTGCGACGCCAGCGGCAACGGGGCCATCGATATAGATCAGGCAAACCGCTGGGTGCAGGCCATGGACAAAAACGGCATCAGCTACGTGGCCTGGAGCCTCTGCAACAAAAATGAGTCCGCGGCGCTGTTAAAAAGCAGCTGTAAAAAGACCAGCGGATTCAGCGGCCAGGATCTGAGTCCTTCCGGCCAGTGGCTCTATGGGGTCCTTACAGGCCAGAGCCCTGCGGACGGCGGCCAAGGGGAGGACTCCGGCCAGGAGGAACAGCCCGGCCAGGACGGGGGCGCTGTCTCCCCGGTGCGCTATGAAAACGGCCAGTTTCAGATTGAGGTGACGGCTTTTGGCAGCTGGGAGGAAAACGGCACTCCCGTGACCCAGTACGGGATGACACTGACCAACAATACGGACAGCGGCTGCACCCAGTGGGCCGTGGATATTCCCTTTCAGGAAAATCCCGTTTTGCGGGACGGCTGGAACGGGTTGTATACCGTCCGGGGCAAGGTACTGCATATTGAAAATCAGGAATATAATGGAAGTATTCCGGCGGGGGGATCTCTGACGGATATCGGGTTTATCGTGGAGGGCGGAGGCGGACTGAAGGAGTGAGCGCTCCGGCCCTAAGAAAGAGGATCAGATGATACGGCGCAGCGATATTTTGTATATGGGCTATCTGAAAAAGAGCGAGTTTACCGGCAGCCATCAGGGAATGCGCTACCGGCTGGAGGGCGTCTCCCAGGGGGAGGAGAAGAAACTGCAGGCCACGGTCTGGCCGGAGCCCTACAACTATGTATCCACCCCGGAAGAGCAAAAGAGAAGGGCGTTTTTTGACTTCAGCGAGGCGGGAGTGGATCAGGCTGTGGACTGGATGAACCGTCTCCTGGAGGAGGAGAGGGAGCTGTGGGCCCATTCCTCCCAGCGCTGGGACGAGTACAGTTTGGATTAAAGGCGGGTAACGGATGTTAAGATATATTGTGAACGATCTGATCAACGTGCTGCGGTATCTGCCCTACGGCATTTTGGCGGGTATCCTCATGGGGCTCATTATGTACGCCGTCAACAGCAGGAGAGTCCACCGGGGGAAAAAGGCCATACCGGTGGCGGCAGTGACATCCTTTGTGATGTATCTGGCGGTGCTGCTGGCCATCACCTATTTTTCCCGGGAGGGGTCTGCGGTGAAGACCCTGGATCTGAAACTTTTTTCCACCTGGGGGATCAACAACCGGAACAATGCCTATGTGGTGGAGAACGTGCTGCTGTTCGTGCCCTTCGGCTTCACATTGGCCTGGGCGGTAAAGGGGGCCAGGAAATTTTTCCCCCACCTGTTCCTCTGTTTTGCCGTCAGCCTGACGGTGGAATTTATGCAGCTGGTCACCGGCAGAGGCGTATTTCAGATTGACGACATCCTCACCAATGTGGCGGGGGGATTTGCGGGGTATGTCCTGTTTCGATGTGTGCTCAGCGAGGAAAAGACCGGCAGGCGGAGGGTGCGCCTGGTGTATCTGATCCTGGCCGCCCTGCTGATTGTGGCGGCGATCCTGGGCGTGTTCGCCTTCTCCAGCGACTCTCCCCAGCAGTCCTTTGATCTGAGCGTGTCCGTGTCCAGGTTCCTGGTGGACAAGGCCGACCGCTGGCTGGGGATCTGGCTGGATCCCCAGGAGAAGGAGATTGTTCTCCGGTTTGCCAACCCGGTGGTGAGAAAATTGGCCCACGCTTCCGAGTATGGGGCCCTGGCGGTGATCCTTGGATTTTGTATGCAGCTGCTGAAGAAAAACCGGGCAAAGGTTGTGAACTGCCTGTACGCGGTGACGGGGTGCTTTTTGATCGCCATGACCGATGAGTGCCTGCAGATGTTTGTCTTTGACAGAGTGGGGCGCATGGCGGATGTGCTGGTGGATCTGTGCGGCGCCATAGCGGGGGCGTGTCTGTATCTTTTTTTAAGCGAACTGATCGAATTTTTGGCGGGCAAAGATTAGCCCGCCCCGGCCCTGGGGACTATGCCGTCAGATAGGCGCGCATGGTTCTCAGGGCATTTTTTTCCAGACGGGAGACCTGGGCCTGGGAGATACCGATCATGTCGGCCACCTCCATCTGGGTCTTCCCTTCAAAAAAGCGCAGGGAGATGATCTCATGTTCCCGCTCTCCCAGCCGTTTCATGGCCTCGCTTAAGGACAGATGCTCCACCCAGGTGTCCTCCCGGTTTTTTTTGTCGCTGATCTGATCCATCACGTAGAGAGTGTCTCCGCCGTCCGTATAGATGGGCTCGTAGAGGCTCATAGGGTTCTGGATGGCGTCCATGGCGTATACAATGTCCTCTTTGGAGATGCCCACCTCCGCGGAGATCTCTTCGAGGGTGGGCTCCTTCAGATTCTTTTTGGTGAGGGTCTCCCTGGCGTAGATGGCCTTGTAGGCGGTGTCCTTTAAGGAGCGGGACACCCGTATGCTGTTGTTGTCCCGGAGATACCGGCGGATTTCCCCGATAATCATGGGCACCGCATAGGTGGAAAATTTTACGTTCAGAGTGGAGTCAAAGTTGTCGATCGCCTTGATCAGACCGATGCAGCCGATCTGAAAGAGGTCGTCCACGTTCTCGCTGCTGGAGGAGAAGCGCTTGATGACGCTCAGGACCAGCCGGAGGTTGCCCTCAATATACTGTTCCCGGGCAGCCTTATCCCCTTCTTCAATGCGGGAGAACAGTGCCTGCTTTTCCGCTGCCTTTAAGAGAGGAAGTTTTGCGGTGTTCACACCGCAGATCTCTACTTTTCCTTGTGCCATTATCATGCCTCCTAATATCCGATGTTGGGAGCGGTGGACCGAAGCGGCAGAGCCGCAGAGGTCTTTTTCTTAGGTAAACAGATGCTGACAGCCAGCTGAAAGGACTCTAATGCTAGTATGTACCAAGTTGACCGGTGATATACCGAAATGGTTCCGCTGCATATAATAGAACATAGACGAAAAGAACGCCGACGGGCGGTGGAGAAGGAGATGCTGTTTTCAGAGTTTCGCAACAAGGAAGTGATCAATATCCGGGACTGCAGGTGCCTGGGCCGGGTGACGGATTTCGAGTTTGACGAGTGCAGCGGGTGTATCTGCAAGGTGATGATCGGAGAGAGCAACAAGCTGGTGTGCCTTTTTAAGCCGGATGCACTGGTCACCATACCCTACAAAGACATCCGCCAGATCGGGCCGGATATTATTTTGGTTGACTTAAAGTGACAAATCCAATATAATGAGGATGCCAGGGTCCAAAAGTCATGGGTTTCATGCTTGCATGAAAACCCATGACCTTGGGACCCGCCGAAAACATGAGAAAGGAGCCCGGAGGGCGGATTTCGAATGTTTATGGCATCCGGGGAGGGAAGTAAACAAGAGAAACGCACAAGAGAGGCATACCCATGAAATGTCCGTTTTGCAGCCATGAGAATACCAGAGTGATCGATTCCCGCCCGGCGGAGGACAACAATTCCATCCGCAGGCGCCGGGTCTGTGACGAGTGCGGCAAAAGGTTCACCACCTACGAGAAGGTGGAGACCATCCCGCTGATCATCATCAAGAAGGACGACAACCGGGAGACCTACGACCGCTCCAAGATCGAGGCGGGTGTGCTGAGGGCCTGCCACAAGAGACCGGTCAGCGCCCAGGCCATTACAAGCCTGGTGGACGAGGTGGAGAACGATATCACCAGCCGGGAGGAGAAGGAGATCTCCAGCCAGGTGATCGGCGAGCTGGTGATGAACAAGCTCAAGGATCTGGACGCGGTGGCCTATGTGCGTTTTGCCTCCGTGTACCGGGAGTTCAAGGATGTAAACACCTTTATGGACGAGCTCAAGAAGATGCTGGGATGAGATGACGGACGTCCGGTTGGGACGGGCCAGGGAGGACGGAAAGAAGCATATGGGAAAAAGCGGCAGAACCAATCTTCAGAGCCAGCCCCGCAGGCTGGAGGACCCGGAGCTGGACCGTGCCATGCGCCGGATCCGGCTGGCGGATAAATTCCGCCTGGTGTTTCTGTTCCTGTCCCTGCTGATGCTTTTGTATGTGTTTTACGGGGACAAATTCGCCGGGGAGGCCGCCTGGTTTGAGGGCAGCCGCCAGGTGATCTACAATATCCTGTTTTATGTGGTGGCGGCCATGCTCCTTATGACGCTGCTCAAGATTTTTCTGGTGTCCCGTTACAATGCGCTGGTGAAGAAAAAGAGAAAGCAGGGGTAAGGGGAGCGGGCTATGCTGGAGCGCTTTTATCCGGATCAGGAGGCGGACAGCGCCTACGGAATCGATTACGAGGGCCTGTACCGGGAGGGATACCGGGGAATTATTTTTGATATTGACAATACGCTGGTTGTGCACGGGGCGCCCGCAGACGAACGGGCGCTTCAGCTTTTTGCGCGCCTGCGGGAGATAGGATTTTCCACGCTCCTTCTGTCCAACAACAAGGAGCCCAGAGTCAAACCCTTTGCCCAGGCGGTGGGCTCCCTGTACATATGCAAGGCAGGGAAACCGGGGAGAAGGGGCTACCGGGAGGCCATGGAGCGCATGGGCACCCAGGCGCCCGCGACCCTGTCTGTGGGGGATCAGCTCTTTACGGACGTGTGGGGGGCCAGACGGGCGGGTATTTTTTCCCTCCTGGTAAAGCCCATCCATCCCAGGGAGGAAATCCAGATCGTGCTCAAGAGAAAGCTGGAGCGGATCGTGCTGTATTTTTATAGGAAGAAAAAGGAAAAGGAAAAATCCGGGGACTAAATACCGGAGGGAAAAGCGATGGAGTGGAACGGACAGACAAGAACCTGCGGACTGATCGGGAATCCGGTGGAACACACCTTATCCCCCCTGATCCAGAACCACCTGGCACAGAGCCTGGGCCAGAACCTGGTGTATGTGCCCTTTCATGTGCCGGAGGGAGGGCTTCGGGCGGCCGTGGAGGGCGCCTATGCCCTGAATCTGCTGGGCCTGAATGTGACGGTGCCCTACAAGAGCCGGGTGATGGAATACTTGGATCAGGTGGATCCGGCGGCCCGGCGCATCGGGGCCGTGAATACCCTGGTGCGGACCGGGGACGGCTTTAAGGGCTACAACACGGATATGCCGGGACTCTACCGTGCCATGGGGGAGGACGGCGTAAAGGTAACAGGCAGAAAGGTGCTTCTGCTGGGAGCCGGCGGAGCGGCCCGGGCGGTGGCTGTGATGCTCTGGGAGAAGGGGGCGGAGAGAATCTATATCCTGAACCGCACCCCCCAGCGGGCCCGGGAGCTGGCGGAACATATCAACGGACTGGGGCCCCAGCCGGGCAGAGAGCCCTCTTCCCGGCCCCTGGCCGAGGCCATGGCCCTGGAGGACTACCCGGCCCTTGCCGGAGAAAAATACCTGGCGATCCAGACCACCAGCGTGGGCATGTACCCCAGGACAGGGGAGGCCCTGATAGAGGACAGCGCTTTCTATGAACTGGTGCAGGAAGGGTACGACCTGATTTTCAACCCCGCGAAGACCCGCTTCATGGAGCTGGTGGAGGCCGCCGGGGGCAGGGCCTTCGGAGGCAGCCGGATGCTGGTCTATCAGGGGATCATCTCCTTTGAGCTCTGGACCGGAGAGCAGGTTCCGCCCCGGCTCGCCCGGGAGATCTGCGCCCTGATGCCTTTCTCAAAATAACGGTCTAAGCGCGCAAGGAAAGGAACCCGGAATGGAAACCCAGAGAGAAAAAAAAGACAACGTGGTCCTGATCGGCTTTATGGGGAGCGGAAAATCCTCCGTGGGGATCCGCCTGTCCTACCGCCTGCGCAGAGTGGTGGAGGACACCGACCGGCTGATCGAGAACCGGGAGGGACTCACCGTCAGCGAGATCTTTGCCGGGAAGGGAGAGACCTACTTTCGGGAGAAGGAGACAGAGCTGCTCAAGGAGCTTCTGCAGACCCGGAGCGGCTGTATCCTCTCCGTGGGGGGCGGAACCCCCGTGCGCCCGGAGAACCGGGCGCTGCTGAAACAGCTGGGGACCGTGGTTTATCTGCGGGTAAAGCCTCAGACAGTCTATGAGAGGCTGAAGGACGACACTACCCGGCCCCTTCTCCAGGGAGAGGATCCCATGGGAGCCATCTGCCGGCTGATGGGGGAGCGCCGGGAGGCCTATGAGACCGCGGCGGATATCATTTTAGATGTGGACGACATGCCCATGGAGGTTATCCTGGAGACAATCCTGGATGCGCTCCGGGAGGCAGTCCCGGATGTGACCTAAAACGGGAACCGGGGCACCGTGCGCAGCTCCCTTTTATTGGGAGCCGGCGCTCTCCGCCTCCTTTTTCGCTTTCTTTGAAAGAAGGACGATGGCGGCAATCAGAGCGGCGGCGATGGCGGCCTCCACAAAAAATATGATCCTCAGGCTCGTATAATTTTCTTCGCTGAAGCTGAGCGGCAAAACATATTTCTCAATATCCGCCTCGTCTTCAAACCACCCTGTTTCCCGAAACCACTGCTTCATGTATTGGTACAGCTCGTCATCTAAGGATACAAGCCCGCCTGTAATGGCTACCGGCGCCGCATCCGCCTCTTCCGGTTCCGCATAGATCAGATTCATTGTACTTTGGCTGAGCTTTTTAAGGCTTTCATAATTTTTACTCTTTGAGCTCGTTTTCAGCGCCACATAATAGGTTTCTTCACCTGCCCCCACAGGCATAATGTAGTAATAGACAGCATCACCCACCAGGGTTGAATTGTCGTAACCGTTTGTCTGAGTGGACGTTTCATAGCCGAAGCACTCCATCAGAAGCGGCAGCTGCGTCTCAATGGCAAGCCCCCGCTTCAAAAGGCCTGCATCCGACAGGACATCTTCATAAATATCCACGGGCCTGCTGAAGGCTATCTTCGTCCCCATGCCTCCGCCATACATTAGTACGAGCACCAGAACCAGGACGCCAATACAAATATTCTTCCATGTTTTATACATTGCGTTTCCTCCCTTTCGGTATAGTGTTGTCCCGGCGGCCTGCCGGTATGATAAAATATTATAAAGGAGCCCCGGAACTTTTTCAACGAAATTCTATGAAACCTTGTAATCTGATTTTCAGTGTTATATAATGAGAGGCGGCATTCCAGCCGATCACACATGAGGAGGACAGGATATGAAGCTGCTTGTAATCAACGGGCCCAACCTGAATTTCCTGGGGATAAGGGAGAAGAATATTTATGGCACCCAGGACTATGACGCCCTGGTGAAGATGATACAGGAGAAGGGGGAGCAGTGCGGCTGCGAGATCAGCGTCTGGCAGAGCAACCATGAGGGGGCCATTATCGACCGGATCCAGGAGGCATATTTTGACGGCACCCAGGGGATCGTGATCAACCCAGGCGCTTACACCCATTACAGCTATGCCATCCGGGACGCGCTGGCCAGCATCACGGTGCCGAAGGTGGAGGTGCACATCTCCGACATCACCGGCCGGGAGGAATTCCGCAGGGTCTCGGTGACCGCTCCCGTGTGCCACCGGCAGATCTACGGCCAGGGCCTGGCAGGATACCTTCAGGCCATCGACGCCGTGCTGGAGCTGGCGGGGGAGAGGGCCTGACCGGAAAAAATTTGCTTTTTTTGAAAAAAAGGTTGAAAAGTCTCTGTTTTTATTATAAACTGGTAAAGAATTGTAACGTGAATAACAGTAGGAGGGACAATATATGATTTCTGCAGGTGATTTCAGGAATGGTATGACCATTGAATTGGACAATGGGATTTACCAGATCATCGAATTCCAGCATGTAAAACCGGGAAAAGGCGCGGCCTTCGTCAGGACAAAGCTGAAAAATGTCATCAACGGAGGCGTGGTGGAGCGGACCTTCCGTCCCACTGAGAAGTGCCCTCAGGCTCGTATCGATAGAAAAGATATGCAGTATCTGTATTCGGACGGCGATCTGTACCACTTCATGGACGTGGATACCTATGATCAGATCGCTCTCAATGAGGAGACGGTGGGAGATGCCCTGAAGTTCGTAAAGGAGAACGAGATGTGCAAGATCTGTTCCCACAACGGGAATGTGTTCTCCGTGGAGCCGCCCCTGTTTGTAGAGCTTGAGATCACGGAGACGGAGCCCGGCTTTAAGGGAGACACGGCCACCGGCGCCAACAAGCCGGCCACTGTGGAGACAGGCGCCAGCGTGAACGTACCCCTGTTCGTGAACATCGGTGATAAGATTAAGATCGACACCAGAACAGGCGAGTATCTGTCGAGAGTCTGACGGGAGTCTGACGAGAGTTTGACGAGAGTCTGACAAAAGTCTGACGAAAGTCCAGCTGCATAATCTTACATTGTAAGACAACGGATCTATGGTCCGTTGTCTTTTTTCATGACAAAAAATGAACAGTACAAAAGTGCGCAATGCGCGGAAACGGAGGAAATTTGAAAATGAATCAGAATATGGAGCTTTTTTTGCGGGATATCCGCAGCCGCCTGCAGGAAATATACGGGGAAGAGACGGAGATCCGTCTGCAGGAGGTGTGCAAGAACAATCATGTGATGCTGCACGGGATCACAATCCTTGAGCCGGGACAGGCGGTCTCGCCGACCCTTTATCTGGATGATTTTTACAGGCACTATCAGAGGGGGACGTCTCTGGAGACGATTCTGGAAAAAATTCAGAAGATCTACCGGGAGAACGTTCCCAGGGAGCAGCCGGACATGGCGTTTTTTCAGGATTTTGAGAAGGTAAAGGACCGGATCGCCTACCGGCTGGTCCACAGGGGCCGGAACAGAGAGCTGCTGGAGAGGGTCCCCCATGTGAGCTTCCTGGATCTGGCGGTCTGCTTTTCCTATATCTTTCACAGCGAAGAGCTGGGCGACGGTACGATACTGATCCACAACACACATATGGAGATGTGGCAGAGCGATACGGAGACGCTGATGAGGCTGGCGGAGGCGAATACGCCCAGGCTTTTCCCGCTGGAGATCCTATCTATGGGCAGACTGCTTCAGGAGATGCTGGGCGGGACCTTCCGGGAAGAGAACCCCGGCGGGTCAGAGTGCCGGGGAGAGGGGGACGTATATGTGATGACCAATCAAAAACGGTTTCAGGGAGCCTGCAGCCTGCTCTATCCGGGCAGTCTGGAGCAGGCGGCCCGGATCCTTGGGGGGAGCTATTATGTGATCCCCAGCTCTGTCCATGAAGTGCTGCTGATCCGGGAGGAAGGCCAGGATCCCGGGCGGCTCCATGAGATGATACAGGAGGTCAACCGGGAGCAGCTGCGGCCTGAGGAAGTTTTGGCCGATTACCCTTACTATTATGACAGGGAAGAGAAAAAGCTGATCCTTCCCATTTCTAATCAAAATACAATCTGAAAATAATCGATTAAAAAAATCCACAAATTGGTATAGACAGAACGGATCTTTTGTGTTATTATAATCAAGGTGATGTAACAATTTTGTAATATTTGCATCCGTAGTCTAATGGATAGAACGAAGGCCTCCGACGCCTTTAATGCAGGTTCGATTCCTGTCGGATGCATGCTGCATCACCTTGATTTACGGCAATGGAAAGTCCGCCCGGCGTACTTTCCATTGTTTTACCCAAAATTCCGTGGAGGGAAGAATCGGCACCCGCAGATATAAGGAAAGGTGTGTTTATGTTGAAAGAAAAATTGCGACGGCTTGGGGGGATCATCGTGAAGAACAGCCGGATTGCCTATCCGGTCGTCATCATTGCGGCGGCAGCGGTCACGGTGTCTGTGGGGCTGATGTCCAACAGCAGCAGGGCCCAGGAGGTTCAGCCTCAGGAGTCTGAGGTCTCTTCGGAGGCGGCAGCTGTGTCCCCTTCGCCCGAGATCCCTCAGGAGGTTCCGGCGGTTCCTCTTGTCAAAAATGAGATTCCCGAGATATATACCTTGATTGCCACTTATTACAACGCCTATGCCCTGGGAGATGTGGATACCATTCGGGGTATCTCCAACTATCTGGATGAGACAGAGGCGATCCGGATCCCGGAGATGAGCAAATATATCAAGGGATATCCCCTGCTGGAGGTTTATACCAAGGAGGGGCCGATTCCGGACTCTTATCTGGCTTACGTGTATTTTCAAATGTCCTTCAACAACTTTGAGGAGACGGTGTCCGGCCTGGAGACCTTTTATGTGTGCAGGGACCAGGAGGGCAATTATTATCTGAACGAGGGCGAGGTGAGCGACGAGGAGCTCAACTATATCAGCGCGGTCACGCTCCAGGACGATGTGGTGGAGCTGAACAACCGCGTGAATGTGGAGTGCAGCGACGCCTTCCTGGCCAATGCGGATCTGTTCTACTATGTGCAGGAGTTCACCAAGGAGGCGAACAAGGTCACCGGGGATACCCTGGCAGCCCAGGCGTCCCAGGAGAGCGGGGAGGCTTCGGAGGCGGTGCCTGTGTCCGGCAGCGCCCAGGGGGAGGGAGAGGAGAATGCGCCCTTTGAGCCCACGGAGGCTGTGGCCCTGACTACCGTGAATGTGCGGGTGTCCGACAGCGAGCAGGCGGATAAGCTGGGCAGGCTGGAGCAGGGCTCCCGGATTTTGGTGCTGGAGCTGAAGGCCAATGGCTGGAGCAGGGTCTCCTTTGAGGAGAAGGAGGGCTATATCAAGTCCGAGTTCCTGGAGCTGACCGAGAAGGCGGACGATTCCCAGCTCATCGGGACGGTGACCGCCTCCACCAATGTGAATGTCCGGTTAAGCCCCGGCGAGTCCGCCGAGAGGATAGGTGTGCTGGCAGGGGGAGAGACGGTGGGCCTTCTGGAGATTGCCGACGGCTGGTGCAAAATCAACTACAACGGCCAGGTGGGCTATGTGAAGGAGGAATATATGGAATAGCCGCCGGCGCGTATAGTTTCCGCCAAAAAGAGAATACTGATTATGGAAAAGGAAGAAGATGCTGACAGACCAGCATCTTCTTTTTTGCGGGCGGGAGCGCTTCCGGAAGCTCCCCCGTCCAGTCAGCCGGGAGGAAAACAAATTGAAATCTCAGGAAATAGCCGTTTACAGACAGATACAGAGGAACACAGAGGCGGCCATGAAGGCCATAGACGTGATTTCCCAGAAGGTGTACGACGATCAGCTCTCCATGCAGATCACCAGACAGTCCCTGAAATATTCCCAGATCCGGGGGGCGGCGCTGGATCAGCTGCTGCAGGCGAAGGCGCAGCCCTATCAGGGCAGTCATATCCAGGATCTGATGCAGGCGGGGGCCATCCAGTGGGAGACCCTGTTCAATACCAGTACGGCCCGCATCGCCGAGCTGATGATCAAAAACAGCAATGACGGGATCCTGGAGATGAACCGGGTGCTCAACCACAACGAACAGGCAGGCCCCAAATCCCTGGAGCTGGCCAGGCAGCTCATCGACTTTGAAAACCGCAGCGTGGAGCGCCTCACCCGGTATCTGTAGACTTGTGCAATTTGTATAAAAAATTCAAAAAAACTTTTCTGATTTACCATAGCAAAGTTTGTTGAGAAATTGAAAAAGCCGTACTATAATAAAGAACGGAATGCGCCGGCCCGCGGTGGAAGAAAGCGGGAGCCGGCAGGCCCGGTTTTTTAAGGCATATACGAAAAAGAAGGAGGCATTGCACAATGTCATATGTTGACGAGGTTTATGATCTGGTAGTAGCAAAGAACCCGGCTCAGCCCGAGTTCCACCAGGCGGTGAAGGAGGTCCTGGAATCCCTGCGCGTGGTGATCGAGGCCAACGAGGAGGCATACAGAAAGGACGCTCTGCTGGAGCGGCTCTGCACCCCCGAGAGGCAGATCCTGTTCCGTGTTCCCTGGGTGGACGACAAGGGACAGGTGCAGGTGAACAACGGGTTCCGCGTACAGTTCAATTCCGCCATCGGCCCCTACAAGGGAGGCCTGCGGCTTCACCCTTCCGTGAACCTGGGCATCATCAAGTTCCTGGGCTTTGAGCAGATTTTCAAGAATTCCCTGACCGGGCTGCCCATCGGCGGCGGCAAGGGCGGCTCCGATTTCGACCCCAAGGGCAAATCCGACAGAGAGGTGATGGCCTTTTGCCAGAGCTTTATCACCGAGCTGTACAAATACATCGGCGCCGATACGGACGTACCTGCCGGCGACATCGGGACCGGCGCCCGTGAGATCGGCTATATGTACGGACAGTACAAGAGGCTGACCGGCCTCTACGAGGGCGTTCTCACCGGCAAGGGCCTTACATACGGCGGCTCCCTGGCCAGGACCGAGGCAACCGGCTACGGCCTGCTGTATCTGACCGAGGAAATGTTAAAGTGCAACGGCAGGGATATCAAGGGCATGACCGTGGCGGTTTCCGGCTCCGGCAACGTGGCGATCTACGCGGCGCAGAAGGCGCAGCAGCTGGGAGCCAAGGTGGTGACCGTGTCCGATTCCACCGGCTGGGTGTACGATCCCGAGGGAATCGACGTGGCCCTGCTCAAGGAGGTCAAGGAGGTAAAGCGCGCCAGGCTGACCGAGTACGCTGCCGCCAGATCAAGCGCCCAGTACCATGAGAAGAAGAACGGGGAGCACGGCGTCTGGAACGTGAAGTGCGACGTGGCCCTTCCCTGCGCCACCCAGAACGAGCTGGATCTGGAGGACGCCAAGGCTCTGGCGGCAAACGGCTGCATAGCGGTGGCCGAGGGCGCCAACATGCCTACCACCCTGGAGGCTACCGAGTATCTGCAGAAGAACGGCGTCCTGTTCTGCCCGGGCAAGGCGGCCAACGCCGGCGGCGTGGCTACCTCCGCTCTGGAGATGAGCCAGAACAGCGAGAGGCTGAGCTGGACCTTCGAGGAGGTTGACAGCAAGTTAAAGGGCATTATGGTCAATATTTTCCACAATCTGGATGAGGCTGCCAAGAAGTACGGCATGGCGGGCAACTATGTGGCGGGCGCCAACATTGCCGGCTTCCTGAAGGTGGCGGAGGCCATGACCGCACAGGGAATCGTCTAGGACGGATCCCGGGCGGGAGAGCGCAAGCAGGTAAGACGGAAAGGGCAGGTGCCGGCGCGGAGAGCGCCCGGGGCCTGCCCTGTTTTTTGGAGGGAACGGGAAAACTGCTTGACAAGCTTCGACTGTTCCTATATAATAGGTACTTAAGTGAGGCGGCGGGCGCTGTTTCCGGGCCCGGGAGCCTCTGATAGAGCGCTGAGACATCCGGCAGAAAGCAGAAAGGGCTGCTAAATGGCGGAGACTTTTCGTTTTAATACGCTGAAGCGATAAAGCGCTAAAGTACATATTACCTGTGAATTTAATTTCCCGAGGTGCTGTGCTTCATGAGGAGATTATGAAAAAATAGATCATTTCGGGAGATTAAAGATATTTTTCATATTTCAAAAAGGAGGAAAAACTATGAAAAAGAAAATGTTGGCTTTACTGCTGACGGCTGCCATGGTTGTTTCCGTGACGGCATGCGGCGGTAATTCGGACAGCCCTTCGTCCGAACCTCAGAGCCAGGAAGCTTCTTCGGCTGCGCCCGAGAGTTCCCAGGCAGCGCCTGAGAGCTCGCAGGCTGCCGCTCCCGCTGAGGAGGATGACGGAACCCTGATGGCTGACGTCAACACCCAGGACGCCATCGACGTGGAGGCGGAGAGCGAGGCATCTGACGCTCTGTACGACGAGATCTTCGGCGAGTACGTAGAGTACTACGAGAAGGCCCTTTCCGTGGGCGACCAGGGCGAGCGTCTCGGCCTGATGGCCATCGCGGAGGCCAAGCTCCTTGAGACCGGCGTGGTGCTTCCCTATCAGAACAATGCCGGCAACTATGCGATCAGCCGCATCATTCCCCGTTACGGCGCAACCGTTTCATGGGGCATGGACGGCGACTACCGTGTGCTGAAGAGCGCTCTGATCGCTGACCGTATCCTGCTTCCCGAGGAGAGAGCAGCCTTCACGGCCAAGTGGAGCGAGTGCGAGACCGCTGACGAGTACATCGCTTACGTAAAGCAGTGGTGCGAGGACAACGGCGTCACCCTGCAGAACACCTACACCACCACCTATACCTCCGGGTATGAGCCTGATGTGTGGGATACCCTGTCCACCAACAAGACGGCTGTGGGCGGCCCTCTTTCCTTCACCTGGGAAGGCCTGCTGGCCTACGATGCCAAGAACATCCAGCAGCCCGCTCTGGCGGAGAGCTGGGAGAAGTCTGAGGACGGCACGGTTTATACCTTCCACATCCGTCCCGGCATGAAGTGGGTTACCTATCAGGGCACCGAGATCGCTGAGGTGAAGGCTGACGACTGGGTAGCGGCCGTTCAGCACGCTGCCGACTGCGGCGGAGACCTGTCCAGCGTGATCTCCTCCATCGTGAACCTGCCTGAGTATGTTTCCGGCGACATCACCGACTTTAACGAGGTCGGCATCAAGGCTCTGGACGACTACACCCTGGAGGTTACTCTGACCGAGATGACTCCTTGGTTTGAGACCGTTCTGGGCTACAGCGCCATGGCTCCTATGTGCCGTGAGTACTATGTCTCCCAGGGAGGCAAGTTCGGCGCCGAGTTTGACAGCTCCGCTGCCGACTACACCTACGGCTCCGATCCTCAGCACATTGCGTACTGCGGACCTTATCTGATCAGCAACTGGACCTACCAGAACACCATTGCCTACACGAAGAATCCTTCCTACTGGAACGCTGACAATGTGACTCTGGACACCATTACCTACATCTACAATGACGGCACCGATCCTCTGTTCGGATGGAACGCATTCCTGGACGGCACCCTCAACGGCGGCATCGGCCTCGGCTCTGCTGCTCTGGAGCAGGCCAAGTCCGTCAAAGTTCCCGACGATCCGGACGGCAAGACCTACTTTGAGAAGTACGCTTATGTGGTCCTGGAGGACGACACCTCCTTCCTGAACTGGGTGAACGTGAACCGTTACGCTTACGCCAACTTCAACGATGAGTCCGTGATGCGTTCTCCTCAGACCGTTACCCAGGCACAGCGCACCGCCGCTGCGAAGCTGAATCACAACTTCCGCATGGCCCTGGCCTATGCCCGTGACCGCGGCACCTCCAATGCCGCCAGCGTGGGCGAGGAGCTGAAGTACGCTTCCCTGACCAACTCTTACGTGCCCGGCAGCTTTATCGTGGCCGCCGACGAGTTTACGGTTGATATCAACGGCACCGCTACCACCTTCCCGGCCGGCACCTTCTACGGTGAGGTCCTGCAGGCTCAGCTGACCGCTGACGGATATCCCATCACGGTTTGGGATCCGGAAGGAAATGACGGCGCGGGCGCAAGCTACGGCTTCGACGGCTGGTATATGCCGGATGAGGCGGCCAAGTGCATGGACGCTGCAGTGGAAGAGCTGGCTGCACAGGGGATCGAGGTTTCCGCTGAGAATCCCATCTACCTTGACTGGTGCTACCGTGACTACAGCCCCATCGGTTCCGCTATGGACCAGGCTATGAAGCAGTCCATCGAGGATGCTCTGGGCGGACGGGTTGTGGTCAACCTGGTGTCCTCTGAGGGCGACTCCAACAACGTATCCTACGCCGCTTACATGGGCGATTTCGGTTACCAGTTCAACTTCGACTTCGGCGGAAGCTCCGGATGGGGCCCCGACTACGGCGATGCTCAGACCTATCTTGACACCATGCTTCCTACCGGCGGCATGATGCAGAATGTCGGTCTCTGGTAATGAACCTCCTGCGTTTACAGGTTTTTTAAGCAGATGAGAGGGGGCGGGGCTTTCCTCGCCCCCTTTTCTCATATGGCAACAGCGTACAAAAGGGGAGTGTTCCCGGTGCCCTTTTTGTATTCCCCGAATAAGTATGAGAGGGCAGAGTGTGACTTATGGCTAAATACATTTTGAAAAGGCTTCTACACGGCGCAGTATCGATTATTTTGGTGGTTACCATCGTCATGCTGCTTGTCTACGGTCTTATGAACAGGGACAAGGTCTTCGTAGCAGACGGAAGCTACAATAAGCAGGCCAACAACAACCGCGTTACCTATCGGTACCGGCGTTGGGAGGAATTCGGTTATCTGGATTATGTCCCCTATGCGGACTACATAAACGAATTGGCCGAGAACGGGGAGATAGATGAGGAAACCCGCGCCCAGGCCGTCACTTTGGGCCGCGCAGACGACGGCTCCAAGGACAGCGAGATCGCTGCCGAGTATATCAAGAAATTTACTGACTATTACAGATCCAAGGGATATGAGGTGACACGCCTGAAGGCGGTAGTGGTGCGCAACAAGCTGGCCGACGGCGGCCAGCCGGCATTGTTTGCCTACAAGGACTATTCGCTTTTGCAGAGGCTGCTCAATTATTTCAAAGGACTGCTGGTCATTGACAATATTCACAGAGTGCCGGAAACGGAGGACATCGGGAAGAGAGGCCTCAGCTTTACCCTCTATGACCCCCTGAACGCCAACCATGAGACCGGGGAGAAGAAGTTCTCGCCGGCAATCATCGGAAACGGCACCACGCACAAGTATCTGCTCTATTTTGACGATCAGTTCCCCTATCTGCACCAGAACTTCCTGACGGTGCATCTGGGAACGTCCTTTTCCGTGACACAGGGGGTGGATGTGTTCCAGACCATGACCCAGAGCCAGGGCTCCTGGGTGCAGAGCCTGATCACCTATCCCTCCGGGCTGGTGGAGATGAGCGCGGACAATCTGCACTCTGCCACCTATATCAAGGGCTCTCAGGCGGCCAGCGCCCTGAATGCGGACCGGTTTACCGACGACTATACGAGCGTGAGCGCCAAGCGCAACAGTATGTCCCGCATGGGCTTCTCCTTTGTCATCGGTATCATTTCCACGATTATCGTGTATATCCTGGGCCTGCCTCTGGGCGTGCTCATGGCCCGCTACAAGGAGGGGCTCCTGGATAAGGTGGGGACGGTGTACATCATGTTTATCTCCGCGGTGCCCAGCCTTGCCTACATCTTTATTTTCAAGGGAATCGGCCGCGCCATGGGGCTGCCCGTCACCTTTATGATGGACAGCGCCACGAAGCTGATGTTCGTGCTGCCCATCGCTTCCCTGGCCCTGCCGTCCATCGCCAGTATGATGAAGTGGATGAGACGGTATATGATCGATCAGATGAATTCGGACTATGTGAAGTTCGCCCGGTCCGGCGGTATGTCGGAGACGGGGATCTTCTTCAAGCACGTCATGAAGGTGGCGGCCATCCCCATTGTCCAGGGAATCCCCGGCTCGCTCCTGTTCGCCATGACAGGCGCCCTGATTACGGAGCGGGTTTACCTGATTCCCGGCGCCGGCGGCCTTCTCATCGACGCGATTAACCAGTACGACAACGCGGTCATCGTGGGCGTTACCCTTTTCTACGCCATCCTGTCCGTCCTGTCCCTGATTTTAGGCGATGTGATGATGGCCATGGTTGACCCGAGAATTTCCTTTACAGAGAAAGCGAGGTGAGCGGTATGGAAGATTTCAGCAAGAAGTACAATATGTCGGAGGCGGAGCTGTTCGCGCCGGTGGATCACAATGATCTGGAATCCGAGAAGATTACCGCCCCCCGGTATTCCTACTGGAAGTCGGTGTTCCGCGTCTTTTTCCGCAACAAGGTCAATGTGGTGGTGCTGACCATCCTGGCGGTTATGATTGTGTTCGCCTATGTCTACCCCTCGGTGATCCATTACAATCCCGATGTGGACCCCTTTATCAACGTGAACAACACGGCCACCTTCCACCTGACCCCGAAGAAGGCCATTGACCTCCTGGGGTTTGACCTGAAGTGGATCTTCGGCACCGGCGGTACGGGCGCCTCCACCTTTAACGCCATCTGGAACGGCTCCCGCATTTCCATTTCCCTGGCGCTGATATGCGCGGCCATCAATATGTCCATCGGTATTATCCTGGGCGCCATCTGGGGCTTCTCCCGGAAGGTGGATATCGTCATGAACGAGGTCTACAATGTGCTGGGCAATATCCCCAGTACGCTGCTCATGTCGGTGCTGGTGATGATTTTCTCGCCCACCTTCTGGACATTGGTTTTCGCCATGACGATCCTGGGCTGGATGGGCATCGCCTACTATATCAGGACCCGGGTGATTATCATTCGGGATCATGAGTATAACCTGGCGTCCCGCTGCCTTGGCACCAATATTTTCAAGATTGCCATCAAGAACATCCTGCCCTTCATGACCAGCGTCATCGTGCTGGAGATCGCGGCAGCCATCCCGGGGTATATTTCCTCGGAGGTGTTCCTGAGCTATATCGGTCTGGGCATCAGCGACCTGACTCTGGGCCGTCTGATCTACGAGGCCCAGAACGCCATGGTCACGCCCGGCTGGGGCTGGGAGTTCTGGACTCCCGTGGCGGTGGCCTCCGTTATCACAGTGGTACTTTATGTAACCGGTCAGAATCTGGGCGACGCCTGCGACCCCAGGACACATATGTAAGGAGGGCATGGAGATGGAAGAAAAAAAGGTATTGCTCTCTGTGCGCAACCTGCACGTGAAATTCCGTGTCCGGGGCCGTATCCTGACGGCCATCCGGGGGATCGATCTGGATATCTACGAGAATGAGTCCATCGCCATTGTGGGCGAGTCCGGCTCCGGCAAGTCCGTGTTCACCAAGACCTTTGCCGGCATGCTGGATTCCAACGGCTTTATCTCGGAGGGACAGCTGATCTTAAACGACCCGGAGCTGGCGGAGACCTATGTGAAGCTGACGCCCGGTGCGCGCCGGCAGATCCAGGGGACCTTATCCCGGCTTAACGAGATTTCCCGTTACGAGCTGGGCGCAGAGACCTATCAGAAAATGAAAGCGCTGGAGGCGGACAAGAAGAGCCGCGAGACCATCAGCGAGGAAGAAAGAACAGCCATAGAGAAGGAGCTGGGCGATTTAAAATTCAAGCGGACCAATCTCTTTAACGAGAGGCAGACCTACGATCCCCGGCATGAGAAGGACCGGATCCGCAGCGCCGACCGGCAGATCAAGGACTACGACGAGAAAATCAAGGTTCTGGAAAACAAGGAGGCCCAGGAGGAGAAGGCCCGCAGGGCCGAGGCCGCCAAGGACACAGCCTATCTGGAGGACTACAGACGGCAGATGGCGGAGCTGAAGGCCAAGTACGAGCAGGAGATCAAGGGACAGATCTCGGAGGAAACCAAAAAGAGAAACGAGATCCTGAGCAAGGAGATCCGTCTGTCCGTGGGGCGCTACAGCCTGCTGAAGCGCGTGCAGCTGACCCAGGGACTTCTGCGGGCCCTGAAGAAGGCCATGGAAATCGGTGTGGACTTAAATGATGAGGACCAGCGCAACGCGGTCTTTGACACAGTGGCCTTCCGGGTGAAGTACCTGGATGAGACGCCGGATAAGCTCCACGGCACCTGTATCCTGAACCTGGCGAATGTGAAATACGCCGGCGACTGGCAGAAGATCCGGGGGCGCCGTATCGCTACCGTGTTCCAGGATCCCATGACCAGCTTGAATCCCATTGTCACCATCGGCAAGCAGATCACCTCCGTGATCATGAGGCATCAGAACTGCTCGGAGGCAGAGGCCAGACGGCGTGCCATTGAGATGATGCACAAGGTGGGGATCCCCAACGCGGAATCCCGTTTTGACGACTATCCCTTCCAGTATTCCGGCGGTATGCGGCAGCGTATTGTAATTGCCATCGCTCTGTCCTGCCAGCCGAAGATCCTGATCTGCGACGAGCCCACCACGGCTCTGGACGTGACGATCCAGGCCCAGATCCTGCAGCTGATCAAGGATATGCAGAAGGAGTTCGGCTTTACCATCGTTTTCATTACCCACGACCTGGGTGTGGTGGCCAATATTGCGGACCGGGTGGCCGTGCTCTACGCCGGCCAGGTGATCGAGCTGGGCAAGGTGGACGAGGTCTTCTACGATCCCCGCCATCCCTACACCTGGGCGCTTTTGTCCAGTCTGCCCCAGCTGGCCCAGAAGAATACCCAGCTGTACTCCATCACCGGTACGCCGCCCTCTCTGTACAACAACATAGTGGGCGATGCCTTCGCACCCCGCAACCCGCACTGCTTAAAGATCGACACGCTGGAGGAGCCGCCTATGTTCCAGGTGACGGATACCCACTGTGCTAAGACCTGGCTGCTGGATCCGCGGGCGCCGAAGATTGAGAAGCCGGAGGGCATCCACGATATACACGGCAAGCTGATGGAAGCATTTAATATTTGAGGGAGGAAGGCAAAATGGCAAAGAAAGAGACAGCGAAAAAAGGCCGTTCCCTCTTCCCGGAGCACGGCCCTATCGCGGAGAACGGCAGGGAGATCCTGCTGTCCGTCAAGGACATTGATATTACCTTCGGCAAGGGCGACAGCGCCGTCCGCGCCGTGACAGACGCATCCTTTGATATTTATAAGGGAGAGACATTCTCCCTGGTGGGCGAGTCCGGTTCCGGCAAGACCACCATCGGCCGGGCGGTGATCCGCGTGAACCCGCTGGCGGCCGGGGAAATCCTCTACAAGGGCGTGCGTATTTCCGGAAAGATTCCCCACGCGCTGGACCGGGAGGTCATCCGCAACGTGCAGATGGTATTCCAGGATCCGGCGGCGTCGCTGAACGAGCGCGCCACTGTGGATTACATTATTTCCGAGGGACTTTACAACTTTGGCCTCTTTGAGAATGAGGCGGACCGGGTGCGGAAGGTGGAGAACATGATCCATCAGGTGGGTCTGCTGCCGGAGCACCTGACCCGGTATCCCCATGAGTTTTCCGGGGGCCAGCGTCAGCGTATCGGAATCGCCCGGGCGATGGTCATGGAGCCGGAGCTGGTGGTGGCTGACGAGCCCATTTCGGCCCTGGATGTGTCCATCCGCGCCCAGGTGCTGAACCTGATGAAGGAGTTCCAGAGGGAGAAGGGCATCACCTATCTGTTCATTGCCCACGATTTGAGCGTGGTGCGGTTTATCTCGGACCGCATCGGCGTGATTTACAAGGGGCGCATTGTGGAGGTGGCGGAGGCGGAAGAGCTGTTCAACTTCCCCCTGCATCCCTACACCCATTCCCTGATCTCCGCCATCCCGATTCCGGATCCCCAGCTGGAGAAGAACAAGGTGCAGTATGTGTACGATCCTTCGATCCATGACTACAGCACCGATCAGCCGGAGTTCGTGAACATAGGCCATGACCACTGGGTTTACGGAAACAAAAAGGAGATCCAGGAGTACAAGGCCCTGCGGGAGAAGGGCGAGCCTGTGAAGGCGGTCAACATTATCTCGCCGGATGAGGTGGAGAAGGCGGCCGAGGCCCGGAAGGCCAATGAAGAGCTGCAGTCCAAGAAGATGGAGAAGGAGCTGGAAGAGTTCCTGCAGTCTCCTACCCGGGATACCGGGAGTTTCTGGTATGCGTTCCTTTCCTTCTTCCTGCCGGTGCTTGGCCTGATCGGCGGGCTGATATTTAAGCATTTTCACTTTAAGAGGAATGCCCGGTCCTGCTTTAAGGGCGCTGTGATCGGCCTGATCACTCTGGGGGTAATCCTGATTATATTTGTACTCCTATTGATACTGGCGGTGATATAGATGGGCAGGCGGGCGTCAGACAGCCCCAGACCCGATCAGAAACCGGCAGAAAAGGTAGAACTTTCCGAGAAGCATATCGGCCGCAGAGCAATCGCTGCGGCCGTGTTTCTTCTGATCGCGCTGGGGGCATTCACATATTTTATCCTGAATCTGGTAAGAGGGGAGCCCGGCTGGACACAGATTACAGCCCTGTCGTCGAAGGTGTCCTGCAGCGGGGATTTTGTGTTCCTCTATGAGCTGGGGACGGAGGGCGGCTCGGCCCAGAGCGAGAGGCGGTCCGTGACGGCGACCTACACGGCGGCGGCCCAGAAGGCATACTGGATGTTTGAGAACGTGAGGGGCACCGGGGAGGAAGTCAGCAGTGTCCGATATCTGAACGACCATCCCAACGAAGAGGTCACCGTGGACGAGCCCCTGTACGAGGCGTTTGCCAGGCTGGAAGCGGCCGGCAATCGCTGTCTGTACCTTCCGGCTGTGTACCGGGAGTATGACAATCTCTTTGCCAGCCAGTCGGACCTTATGGCCGCAGAGTTCGATCCCCGGGTGAACGGGGAGGCGGCGGCCTATGTGCAGGAGGTCCTGGCCTATGCCAACGATCCAAAGTCGGTGAACCTGGAGCTTTTGGGGGAGGGCCGGGTGCGGCTTTTTGTGTCCCGGGAATATCTGGCCTACGCACAGGAGAACGGGATTGACAGCTTCATAGATTTCTACTGGATGAAAAACGCGTTTGTGGCGGATTATCTGGCGGAGTCGCTCATAGAGGCGGGTTACACCCGGGGCAGCATCTCCAGCTATGACGGCTTTGTGCGGAACCTGGACGGGCGGGATGTGAGCTATTCCTTCAATCTCTATGACCGGGTGGCCCCCGGGGAGGATGCTTTGCGGGAGGAAACAGGCGATGAGGCCGGACAGGGGCAGGGGCCGGATGAGATTGGGCAGGCGCAGCAGACGGACGGGACTGGACAGGCGCAGGGGCTGGACGGGGCCGGGACGGATGCACAGATCCTCCGGCTGGCAACCCTGCAGTACAAAGGGCCGGCAAGTCTGGTGTATCTGCGGGACTATCCCATGACATCCATGGATCAGCGCTATTACCGGATGGCCGACGGCCAGATGCGCACCGCCTATATCGACCCAAAAGACGGGCTGTGCCATAGTTCCCTCGGCAGCCTGGTGTCCTACTCCTACTCCAGCACCCTTGGCTGTGCGGACGTCCTTTTGTCGGTGCTCCCGGTCTATATGGCGGATGCCTTTGACCCGGAGGCGGCGGAGGCGCTGGCGGAGGGGGGAGAGAGCGCAGACGGCAGGGCCGGGGCGATATATTCCGTTTACCGCCAGGGGAGCGTGATTCGGGTCAATGACCCACAGGCGCAGCTGACGGCGGTCTGTGAGGGATATGAAATACAAAGTCCGGCGAAAGGGTCCGGAGACAGGTAAATACCATTGTCTCAAAGCGCGGTATGATTTCGGTCATGCCACGCTTTCGTATGCAGGAATGCTCAAAAAAGGGTGTTTTCAGGGAGGGAAAGGCTGCCGTGACAAAGATACAGGAAACGGAAAATGAGTCCTGCAATCCGCCAAAGGATGCGGGAGCGGTAAAAACAGTTGAGATTCGCGGGGCAAACGCATATCAGACCTTCTCAAAAACCCGTGCAGGATGCAGAGGTATTGTGATAAAAGATTCCCGTATGCTTATTTCACATGAGATCCATGCGGATTGGTATCTGATTCCGGGCGGCGGTTTAGAAGACGGGGAGACGCCTGAGGAATGCTGCGTCCGTGAAATCCGGGAAGAGACAGGATATATTGTGAAGCCGGTTTCCCATTTTCTCACAATAAATGAATATTATGAAGAGTATAAATATGTAAGTTATTACTTCCTCTGTGAGATCATCGGAAAATCAGAACCGAATTTAACTCTTAGCGAGATCGAACGAGGGCTGACCCCTGAATGGGCAGCACCGGAAAAGCTGCTTGAAAGGTACGCAAAGCATGAAGACTTTGCGGCAGTCAGCGAGGAAAAGCGCGGCGCATATCTGCGGGAGTATACGGCGCTCACAGAATATTTCAGAATAATGAAAAAGATTCAATAGGAGGTTTAAATGGAACCGTTTGAGATCAAGATTGAGGCGCTGTCGAAGGAAACATGGAAAGGCGTACCGATACCGCTGGTGACAAGAAGTGACAGCTACTATGACCTGGAATATTGTGGGCGGTCCGATTTACGGCTGCTCCCCAGATGCCTCCGAAGGGTCAATGCCATGCTTCCGGAGGAGCTCAAGAGCCTGCTCCAGCTTAGCTGTGGTCTGGTCTAACTTAGCCGTGGTCTGATTCAGCTTGGCCGTGGTTTCCTTCAGCAGCCGTTCCCGTCCCGCTGTGCGGCGGTAGTAGTCCTCTCTGGCCTCGCACTGCAGGCGGATCTTTTCCTCCTTCGTCAGTCGGGCGACGGTGCAGACAGCGTTTTGCAGGTTCTCATCTTCTCTGGCGAGCATCTTCAGTTCCTCCCATGTGGCTGCGTTAAACAGGGCAGCCCATTTGTCCAGACCGTGTTCCCGGTCCTGTTTCGTGGCTAACTGTATCTGAGTTAAGTCTAACACACAGAGGCGAAATTTTCTACTGTAAATTTGATGGGTTTTCTCATTGATCATATAATAGTTGGAGAAAAATTCCGGATGCTTCTTAAAAAGAGTGAAATTCAGGATTCCGATCTGAGTTGAAATCCTTTGCCTGAATTCACCATACCACAGACAGATGGAGTTTGGCAATAGATTTTTTGTGAAGCACTTATGGCAATTTTATATTGATTGCCGTTTAAAACAGTAATATAATTAGGCGAAAAGAGGGCGGCGGAAAATCAGTTTTACATAGAAAACAGGAGGTCGATGATTTGTGCCGGAGCGCCGCAAATTCTCCTGATGGCAGATGAGGAATCGCATTCGCGGATTTCTCATCGCCCCGTCGCGCAGAGCGCTCCGGAAAGAGAGTATTATGAGTGAAAAGGAAGAGAAAGCCCGGTTCCCCTGGGGGAGGTTCCTTAGAAATCTGGCGGTGATTGCCGTGCCCATCGCCTGTCAGAACCTGCTTACTACCACGGCCAGTATGGTGGATACCATGATGGTGGCCCCCCTGGGAGAGCTCTCCGTAGGGGCCCTGGGGCTGTGCGCCCAGTTTTCCTCCCTGATGTTTTCCGGGTACTGGGGCTTCGTGGGAGGCGGCATGCTGTTTATCTCCCAGTACTGGGGCTCCGGGGAGGACGAGGGGATTGAGCGCTCCTACGGCATGACCTGGGTGTGCATGATGACCGTGGCTTTGGTTTTCGGCTGCCTGGCGGTCTTTGCGCCGGAGCTTGTCATGAAGATCTACACGGACAAAAGGGCGATTCAGGAGATCGGCGCCTCCTACCTGCGGATCGTGGGCTTTGCCTATTTGATGCAGGTCTTCTCCATGGCCATGAGCTGCCTGCTGCGTGCCACGGAGCGGGTGACCGTTCCCGTGATCGCCTCCATGGCTTCCGTGGCCGTCAATCTGGGGCTGAACTGGGTGTTTATCTACGGCCGCCTGGGCGTGCCGGCCATGGGGATCCGGGGGGCGGCCCTGGCCACTACCTGCGCGGCGGCGGTGAATGTGCTGACGATCTATCTGCTGGCCTGGCGGAGCGGGTATCCCTATCTGTTTCGGATCCGGGGGCATTTTCGCTGGAGCCGGGAGAGTCTGGGGAACTTTTTTGTAAAGTGCTTTCCCATTTTGTGCAATGAGATCCTGGTGGGAGTGGGCAACATGGTGATCAATGTCACCCTGGGGCGGCAGCCGGAGCATGTGATCGCCGCAGTGGCGGTGTTCCGAACCCTGGAGGGCCTGATCATCGGGTTCTTCGCGGGCTTTTCCAACGCGGCCTCCGTGCTGGTGGGAAAGTGCGTGGGCTCCGGGGCGCTGGAGACGGCCTATCAGAGGGCCAGGCGGCTGGTCTATCTGTGCAGCGGGGTGATCCTGGGAGCCAATTTGATCCTGTTTGCCCTGCATGGGCCCATTCTGACCCGCATGAGCCTTTCCGGGGCTTCCTATCAGGCGGGGGTGTGGATGCTGGTGATCTACGGGGCGGCCTCTGTGATCCGGATGGGCAACTGGATCCAGAACGACACCTACCGGGCGGCGGGGGATGCGGTTTACGGGACGGTGCTGGAGATTGTGTTTTTGTATGTGCTGGTGCTCCCCTGTGTGCTTTTGTCCGGCTTTGTCTGGAAGCTCCCCTACTGGGCCATTTTCCTGTGCTGCTATATCGATGAGCCCATCCGCTACGTGCTCATGCAGATCCACCTGTACTCGGGCAAATGGCTGAAGCCGGTGACCGAGGCGGGGAAGGCGGCTCTGCCGGAGTTTTTGGAGAAGCACAGGCGCAGATAGGGCCGGAAATGGAGTACCCCTTCCGGGCCGTGCCGGGGCTTAGCCCGGAGGCAGGGAATTCCAAATTTGCCCTTGGCAGAGGGAGTGTTTTTTGTTATAATATCAATAACTGTAAAACCGTTTTGCCTGGCAGAAAGAAAGCTCGAAGACGGACAAAACATTCACTTAGGGGAACGGTATGATGAGAAAGAGTACGGGAAGAAAACTGTTGTGCCTTGCCGCCGCCTGCCTGACGGCCCTGTATGTGTGCGGCTGCGGCGGGCAGGAGGAGGAGAAAATGTCCTCCTCCGCGGAACTGCAGCAGACGGCGGCGCCGTCCCCGGAGGCGTCCCGGGAGACAGAGCCCGCAGCCACGACGGAGCCGGAAGAGGCCCAGGCTGAGCCCACGGCGGGGCCGGTCCTGACGCCGGAGGATAAGGAGCTGACCATAGGGTGCAATCTTTTTTCCGGCAGGTTTAGTCCCTTTTTTGCCCTGTCCCAGGAGGACCGGGAGGTGGCGGCCCTTACGGGCGAGCGGCTTTTCGGCGGGGACCGGGAGGGCAATATGCTTCTGCGGGGGATCGAGGGGGAGACCCGGGATTACTGCGGAAGGGAGCATTTTTATCAGGGTATTGCGGACTGCAGCATCACGGTGCGGGAGGACGGCAGCGCGGAGTATGATGTGACGCTTCGGGAGGATGTGACCTTCTCCGACGGGGTGCCCATGACCGCCGACGATGTGATTTTTACCATGTATGTGCTGACGGATCCGGCCTATGACGGTTCCTCCGGCTTCTACACGCTGCCCATCAAGGGATTGGACAAATATATCGATTCCATGGAGATCAAGGGGAACCTGATCGTCAACGGCGGGCCGGACAACAAGGATTTCACCTTCTTTACCGAGGAGGAGCAGGAGGCGTATTTTGCCGCCATGTCCGAGGCCGGAGAGGCGTTTGCCCAGGACATTATCCAGTACTGCCTGGAGTATTACTCGGATTATCTGGATGTGGTGGGAGGAAACGAGGCCGCCCTTGGCATGTTTGCCTGGGGACTGGGAGATCTGGATGAGGCCGGCACCCATATGATCGGCTACGCCACCGGGAAGGAGTATGTGCTCACGGAGGTGACGGCCGCGGACCTGTGGAATGAAATTTATACCATCAACGACGGGGACTATATCACGATTTCCAACTACGAGAGCGCCCGCAGCACCCTGTTTTATTTCATGAATCAGCTGCACCCGGAGTTTGGGGTGGCCGTTCCCACCAGATCGGACGTGGCGTCCATCGAGGGGATCGAAAAGACGGGGCCTTATTCCGTGAAGATCACCATGGAGAAGTATGACCCCTCCTATATTTATCAGCTGGATATGGTTGTGGCGCCCCTGCACTATTACGGGGACGAGAGCCTGTATGATTATGAGCAGGACAGCTTTGGCTTCCCCAAGGGGGATCTCACCCATGTGAAGGAAAAGAACGAGCAGCCTCTGGGGGCCGGGCCCTATGTGTTTGAGGGCTTCCGGGACGGGACGGTTACCTTCCGGGCCAATGAGGACTATCTGTTCGGGGCCCCCAAGGTGGGGACGCTCCTGCTTCGGGAGACTCCCATCGGGGAGAGGGCCCAGGCTGTGGCGGATGGCACCGTGGATCTGACGGAGGTTGTGCTGGATCAGGACAATCTGAAGGAGCTGGAGAGCCTCAGTGAGGACGGCAGTGTGACGGTCCACAGGATCGACGATACCAATTACGGCTATATCGGCATCAACGCCCAGCGGGTGAAGGTGGGCGAGGACAGCGGCAGCCAGGCATCCCGGTCTCTCCGCAAGGCGTTTGCCACGCTCTTTTCGGTCTATCGGGAGAGCGCCGTGGAGGATTACTTCGGCGGGACGGCGGCGGTGATCCAGTATCCCAATTCCGAGAGCTCCTGGGCGGTGCGAAAGCCAAACGAGGAGGACTGGAGAGAGGCATACAGTCTCTCAGCCGCCGGGGAGGATATTTATGCGGAGGGCATGAGCAGCCAGGAACGGTATCAGGCGGCCCTGGAGGCGGCCGTGGAGTACCTGAAGCAGGCGGGCTACACCTACGATGAGGAAACCGGCCGGTTTACCGAGGCGCCTAAGGGGGCCGAGATGTCCTATGAGATCATTCTGCCGGGAGGGGGCAGAGGGGACCATCCCATGTTTGCCATCGCCCAGGCGGCCAGCCGGGCTCTGGAGACGGTGGGAATTGAACTGAAGGTCAACGATATGGAGGACGCCAGCGTTTGGAATATGTACCTGGCGGCTAACCGGGCCCAGATGTGGGCGGCGGCCAGAACGGTCAGCGCGGATCCGGATATTTACGCCACCTATCACTCTGACAATATCGGGACCCGGGGAACGGGCTTCAACCACTATGCCATAGAGGACGATACCATGGACGGCCTGATTGAGGATGCCCGCAGCAGCACGGACGCCTTCTATCGGAGGGATCTCTACAGGGAATGTATGGACATTATCATGGACTGGGCCGTGGAGATCCCGGTTTACCAGAAGCAGAACGCCATTGTGACCAACACCGCCCGGCTGGAGCCGGAGGGCGTGATCCAGGATATGACGGTATTCTGGGATTGGCGGGACGAGCCCCAGAACCTGGATGTGAATTGACGGCGGAATGTTTTGTCTACAAAAAGCAGCCATGCCCGGAAGATCCCGGATATGGCTGCTTTTAATTTCATTTGGACAGGATCTCCGGCGGCGGTGGAAAAGGCCGGGCTTTCCTGAGCGCCCGGAGCGGACTTCAGCGCTTCCCCAGGGGAACGTAATCCCTGTCCTCCCCGATGGGCTTGTAGGCGGGACGGATGATCTTGCCGTTGTTGGCCAGTTCCTCCAGCCGGTGGGCGCTCCAGCCCACCACCCGGGCGATGGCAAAGATCGTAGGGTAGAGCTCCATGGGAAGCCCCAGCATGTGATACACAAACCCGGAGTAGAAATCCACATTGATGCTGACGCCCTTGTACATCTGGCGCTCCGCCCCGATCACCTTGGGGGCCAGGCGCTCCACCAGGGAGTACAGGGCGAATTCCTTTTCCAGGCCCTTTTCCAGGGAGAGCTTTTCCACAAAGCTCTTGAAAATCACGGCCCTTGGGTCGGACTTGGAGTAGACCGCGTGGCCTACGCCGTAGATCAGGCCCGCATGGTCGAAGGCGTCCTTGTGGAGCAGGGCCTGCAGATAGGCCGTCACCTCATCCTCGTCGGCCCAGTCCTTTACGTTCTGCTTCATATCCTCGAACATCTGCACCACCTTGATGTTGGCGCCGCCGTGGCGGGGGCCCTTCAGGGAGCCGATGGCGGCTGCCATGGTGGAGTAGGTGTCCGTCAGGGAGGATGTCACCACATGAGTGGTGAAGGAGGAATTGTTGCCGCCTCCGTGCTCCATATGTAACACCAGGGCGATATCCAGGATTTTGGCCTCCAGCGGAGTGTAGGAGGAGTCCGGCCGCAGGATGTGAAGAATATTTTCCGCGGCAGAGAGCTCCATGACGGGCTGATGGATGTAGAGACTGTTCCCGTCGTGGTAGTGGCTGTAGGCCTGGTAGCCGTAAATGCTCAGCAGAGGGAACAGGCTGATCAGCTGCAGGCACTGGCGCAGCACATTGGGGATGGAGGTATCGTCCGCCCGGTCGTCATAGGAGTAGAGGGTGAGGACGCTGCGGGCCAGGGTGTTCATCATGTCCCGGCTGGGGGCCTTCATAATAATGTCCCGCACAAAGCTGGTGGGCAGGGTCCGATACCCGGCCAAAAGCTGAGAGAAGCTGGCAAGCTCCTTTTTGTTTGGCAGACGGCCGAACAAAATCAGGTAGGTAACCTCATCAAAGCCAAAGCGGCCCTCCCGGCTGAAGCCCAGCACCAGGTCCTTAATATTGTAGCCGCGGTAAAAAAGCTGTCCGTGATCGGGCACAGACACGCCGTCCACCGTTTTGGTGGCCCGCACGTCAGAGATATGGGTCAGGCCTGCCAGCACGCCCTTGCCGTTCAGGTCGCGCAGCCCGCGCTTCACCTCGTAGCGGGTGAACAGTTCCGTATCAATTTTTCCTGCTTCTTCGGACATAGCCGCAAGACGGAGGATTTCGGGTGTAAGGTCGGAATAGTAGCTGTTATGTTCCATAGCACCGCTCCTTTCGTTTTGCAGGACGGCGGAGAAGAGGGCCGCCGCCCGTTTTCAGTGACAAAATCATATCATCCGGCACTTTCGTGCGTTAATACGACGCTTTAACGCGTTAACATGAGATAGATATAAAGTTATCATAACATGGGAAAAAGGAGGGACGCAAGCAAAAAAGGATAAGTTTACAATAATTTAACACTTTTTTCCAACGCCCCGGCCGGGGAGCGGGAGGGGGAGGAAGAAGGCAAATTGGGCGGCCATCCCTTGCGCGGACGGGCGGATGGTGATATAATCGGGGATAATTCGGGGGCCGGCGGCACATACCCTGTGAAAAAGGACGGGGATGGGCCGGTCTCCCCGGGAGAATTTGTGACGCTCCGGAAGGGAGAGTGAGATGAGAAAACCGGATTTTCAAAAGGACGGGCTGTTTCGGATCTTTATAAGCTATTTCAGGCCCCACATGGGCCTGTTTGGGCTGGATATGGTGTGCGCGCTGATGATTGCGCTGGTGGATCTGAGCTTCCCCTACATATCCAGACTGTGCCTGTACGAGCTGATCCCGGAGAATCTGTACGGCGCCTTTTTTGCGGTGATCGGGGTGATGGTGCTGGCGTACATCCTGCGGTCCTTCCTGCAGTTCGCGGTCACCTACTGGGGGCATGAGTTCGGCATCCACGTGGAGGCGGACATAAGGGAGGATCTTTTCACGCACCTGCAGACTCTGCCCGTGAGCTTCTTTGACAAGAACCGGACGGGGCATCTGATGAGCCGGCTCACGTCGGAGCTTTTCGATATCACGGAGCTTGCCCACCACGGGCCGGAGGATGTCTTCATATCCGGCGTGACGGTGGCGGGCGCCATTGCCATACTCTTCACGGTCCAGTGGAGGCTGGCCCTGGTGATGCTGCTGCTGATCCCCATCTTTCTGGCGGTGGCCAGCGTGAACCGTCTGGCGCTGGAGAGGACTTCCAAGTCCGTAAAGCGTGTGACGGCGTCCATCAACGCGGATATTGAGTCCAGTCTCTCCGGGATGCGGACCGCCAAGGCTTTTACCAACGAGCAGGCGGAGCATGAGAAGTTCGCGGCCTCCAACGACAGGTTCCGGGGATCCAAGAAGGCCCAGTACAAGGCCATGGGGAAATTTCAGGCGTCCCTGGAGTTCTTTATGTGCATTATGCCCGTAACCGTCATTGCCGTGGGCGGATACCTGATCATGGACGGGAAAATGGACTATGTGGATCTGATCACCTTCAGCCTCTACACCTCCACGTTTATCAATCCCATGCGGAAGCTGGCCAACCTCTCCGAGATGCTGGTAAACGGCACGGCGGGGCTCTCCCGTTTTGCGGAGCTGATGCGGGTGGAGCCGGAGCTGACCGACCGGCCGGACGCCAGGGAGCTGAGCAGTGTGAAGGGAAAAATTGATGTAAATGACATCAGCTTTTCCTATGAGCGGGACGATACGCAGGTGCTGCACCATGTGACACTGCATGTATCTCCGGGGGAGACCATAGCCGTGGTGGGGCCCTCCGGCGGCGGGAAAACCACCCTTTGCAGCCTCATCCCCAGGTTTTACGATGTGGATGAGGGGAGCATAGCCATCGACGGGCTGGATGTGCGGGATGTGACACAGAGGTCTCTGCGGCGCAATATCGGCGTGGTGCAGCAGGATGTGTTTTTGTTTGCCGACAGCGTTCGGAACAATATCCGGTACGGACGGCCGGACGCCACGGACGGGGAGGTGGCCGAGGCCGCCAGACGGGCGGAAATTTACGAGGACATTATGGCCATGCCCCAGGGGTTCGATACATACGTGGGCGAGAGGGGCGTGCTGCTCTCCGGGGGACAGAAGCAGCGGATCTCCATTGCCCGGATCTTCCTGAAAAATCCGCCGGTCCTCATTTTGGATGAGGCCACATCGGCCCTGGACAGCGTGACGGAGGCTAAGATCCAGCGGGCCTTTGACGAGTTGGCCAAGGGAAGGACGACGCTGATCATCGCCCACCGGCTGTCCACGGTGCGGGCGGCCAGCAGGATCCTGGTGGTCCGGGACGGCATTATCACCGAGGAGGGCACCCACGCCCAGCTGATGGCCAAGGGCGGGGATTACGCGAATTTATATAACACACAGAATCTGCAGATGTGACGGGGCGGAGCGGCAGTGGGATGTGGGCCGGGGCGGCAAATGGGATGTAGGCCGGAGCGGCAAATAAATTGACGTCTGTGCGAAAGGGGAGTATAATTCATCTGATTAAATATGCCCCCAGGGACGGGAGCCGGATCTTTGGGAAAGGAGACTTTGCGCATGAAAAAGTTTTTCAGCACACCGAAGAGAGCAGTGATCTCAACCTTCTGTCTTGTGGCCGTTGGGATGGCTGTATTGGCAGGAATTGTGTGGGCCGTGGCCGGAAAGGGCCTGATCGGGAAGAAGGAGGCGGAGGCCGCTGCCCTGGCGGACGCAGGGCTTTCCAGGGCCGATGTATCCGCTCTGCGGGCCAGATTGGGCTGGGAGGACGGACGCTTCCGGTATGAGGTGGATTTCTACAGCGGCGGCAGAGAATATGAGTATGAAATTCAGGCCCGGGACGGAGATATTATATCGAGAGATATTGAGGGAGACGGGGCCGGTTTCGGCCGGGGCATTGCCTCCGGGCTCCAGGAAGGCAGCCAGGGGACGCCTGGCACACAGACGGCAGAGCCCAAGCCCGGCGGGGAGCAGTCCGGCACAGGAGTGCCTGGTGAACCTCAGCCCGGCGCAGAGCAGCCCGGCGAGGCCCAGCCTGATGCGGCTCAGCCAAACGGAGAATCGCAAAGCGGGTTTCCTTCTGGAGAAGAGTCACCCATAGACCCTCAGTTCAGTCAGCCCCAGCCCACGGCCCAGCAGTCGGTGAAGGGGCCGGTCAGTCCAGAACAGCCTGACGGGGCCCAGCCTGCAGCCCAGCAGCCCAGTGAGTCTCAGCCCGCAGCGCAGCCTGACGGGGCCCAGCCCCCAGCCCAGCAGCCGTCTGCGGGGCTGGACAGCGGGCAGCCCGGTGAATCCCAGCCCGCAGCGCAGCAGGCGGGAGGGCCGGGAGAGGCCGCCGCTCCCGCCGCTGCAGACGCAGGCGCCCCCCGGCAGCTCACCCCCCAGGAGGCCCAGGGGGCGGCTCTGGCGGATGCGGGTCTTACGGAGGAACAGGTTACATTCCGCAAAACCCGGCTGGACTATGACGGCGGCGTCCCGGTGTATGAGGTCGAGTTTTACACTGCCGATACGGAGTATGACTATGAGATTCACGCCAGCGAGGGGACTGTGTACGGAAAGGATGTGGAGCTCTTCCGGACGGCCGCTGCGGCCTCCGGGGACGGCGCCCAGACTTTCGCCGGAACCTATATAGAGGTCAGCCAGGCGGAGGAGATTGCCTTAAACCATGCGCAGCTTAGCAGGACGGATGTGCGGTTTGGCAAAGAGGAGCTGGACTACGACGACGGAAGGGCAGAGTACGAGATCGAGTTTTATTATGGAGGGAAAGAGTACAGCTACACCCTGGACGCAGTCTCGGGGAGCATCCTGGAGTACGATATTGACGTAGATTGATGCGGATGGCCCCGGGACATTCCCCGGTGTTCTGCTGAGAGGGCGTCCCGAGATAGAGCGGCAGATACAGAAACGAAAACCCGAAAGGGAGAAAGGCGGATCAGGCGGAAATGGAAGTGAAGGATATGCTGGCCAGAGTGGATCACACTCTCTTAAAGCCCTATTGCAGCTGGGAGGAAATTGAAAAGCTCTGCGAGGAGGCCATTGCCTACGGCACGGCTTCGGTGTGCATCCCCTCCTGCTATGTGGGAAGAGTCCACGGCAGATACGGGGACAGATTGAATATCTGTACGGTGGTGGGCTTCCCTCTTGGATACCAGGACACCCCGGTGAAGGCGCTGGAGGCCAGGGAGGCTCTGGAGCAGGGCGCCGGGGAGATCGACATGGTGATCAATCTGACGGACGTGAAGAACGGACTGTATGAGAAGGTGGAGGAGGAGATCCGGACTCTGAAGGGGGTCTGCGGGGAGCATGTGCTGAAGGTGATCGTGGAGACCTGCTATCTCACCCGGCAGGAGAAGATCGCCATGTGCCAGGCGGTGACGAAGGCCGGGGCGGACTATATCAAGACTTCCACCGGCTTTGGGACGGGGGGAGCGACCCTGGAGGATGTGAAGCTGTTTCGGGAAAATATCGGGCCCGGCGTTAAGATCAAGGCGGCGGGAGGCATTTCCACCCGGGAAGAGCTGGAGGCGTTCCTGGAGCTGGGGTGTGAGAGAGTGGGCACATCCCGGGCAGTGGGCCTGTTAAAGGATCAGATTTAGAATCCGGGAAATTCAAGGAGAACCGCCCTTGAGGGATCGGCCCGATAAAGGGCCGGATTTAGGACAAGGAGAATAGGAGGCAAAAATGGAGAATCAGATCATTCAGGGCAGGCTTGCGGCCCTGCGCCTGGCCATGAAGGAGGCGGGCGTGGACTTTTATATGATGCCCACGGCGGATTTTCACAATTCAGAGTATGTGAGCGATTATTTTAAGGTCAGGGAATATTTCTGCGGGTTTACCGGATCCAACGGGGATCTGCTCCTCTGGCAGGAGGGCGCAGGCCTGTGGACGGACGGGCGCTATTTTATCCAGGCCGAGCGGGAGCTGGAGGGGACGGGGGTCACCCTGTTCCGCATGCTGGACGAGGGAGTGCCCACCCTGACGGAATTTTTAAAGGAGCACATAAAGGACGGACAGACCTTTGGCTTTGACGGCAGAGTGGTTTCGGCCAGAGAGGGCCGGCAGTTTGAGAAGGCCCTGGCGGGGAAGCAGGTTCGGATCTGCTGTGACAGGGATCTGGCCGGGGAGGTCTGGAAGGACCGGCCCGCTCTTCCCTGCGGCCCGGTTCGGGTGCTGCCCGGGGAGATTGCGGGAAGAAGCCTGGAGGAAAAGCGGGAGCAGGTCCGCCGGGAGATGGAAAAACAGGAGGCGGGCGGATTCCTTTTAAGCAAGCTGGACGATATCATGTGGCTTCTCAATATCCGGGGCTGTGATGTGGAGTGCAATCCGGTGGCCCTCTCCTATCTGTATCTGACGGAGAAGGAGACGGTGCTGTTTATCCAGGGAAGGGCCCTGGAGGGGGAGGCGGAGGCGTATCTGGCGTCTAAGGGGGTCACCTGCCGGGAGTACGGGGAGGTGCTTCCCTTCCTGGAGTCCCTGGAGAAGGGAAGCCGGGTGCTGGTGGACGGAAACTGCGTGAGCTACGCGCTGTTTAAGGCCCTGGAGAAGAGGGGGGAGCCGGTGGAGAAGAAGAACCCCACCGAGCTGTTAAAGGCGGTGAAATCTCCGGAGGAACTGGCCCATATGGAGGAAATCTATCTGAAGGACAGCGCCGCCCTGACCAAATTTATCTATTGGTTAAAGACCCATATCGGCAGGGAAGAGATCACGGAGATCAGCGCGGCGGACTATCTGGAGGGCCTGCGCAGGCAGATCCCGGAGTTTCTGGATCTGTCCTTCCCCACCATCGCCGCCTATGACGCCAACGCGGCCATGATGCACTATGAGGCCGTCCCGGAGAGCTTCGCCGTGCTGAGGCCGGAAGGGATGCTCCTGGTGGACTCCGGGGGACAGTATCTGGGGGGCACCACGGATGTGACCCGGACCATCGTGCTGGGCCCGGTTTCCCAGGAGATCAAAAAGCATTTTACCCTGGTGGCGGCGGCTATGCTGCAGCTGGCCCATGCCAAATGGCTCTACGGCTGCACGGGCCGGAACCTGGATATTCTGGCCAGGGAGCCCCTGTGGGAGATCGGCCTGGACTATAAGTGCGGCACAGGCCACGGGGTGGGCTATATCCTGAACGTACATGAGGGCCCCCAGAGCCTGAGATGGCGGTACACCGGCGGAAACGAGGCGCTGCTGGAGGCGGGCATGGATGTGACCAACGAGCCCGGCGTCTATGTGGAGGGGAGCCACGGCATCCGCACGGAAAACGTGATGGTGGTCAGAAACGGGGAGAAGAACGAGTACGGACAGTTTATGTACTTTGACACCCTGACCTATGTGCCCATCGACCGGGAGGCCATCGACCCGGCCTATCTGACCCCCCTGCAGAGGCAGTATCTGAACGAGTATCACAGGGCGGTCTATGAGAAGATAGGGCCCATGCTGGAGGATGGGGAGAGGGCCTGGCTGAAGGAGGCGACCTCGGAGATATAGTCCCGGGCTTCTCATTACAGGAAAACTAATATCCGCCGCCTTTGTCAAAATTTACAGTTGTAAAATGCTCCCGGATTGGCTATAATAAAGACACCTGAAATGCGCGACAACTCCTGCTAATTTTGAACCTACATTTACGTGAAAGGGATTCCTATATTGCCAAGTGGCTGTCAAGCCCCCACTCATATGAGGATTGCAGGGGAAGGCAAAAGCTGGGTTGCGGTTGCCCACCTAGCATTGCTAGGAGTCAAAAGGCAGGAGCCGGCATTTTGGGGTACATGCTACAAAAGAGAAGGAGCAGCCGGAGGGCTGCTTTATTCATGAAAAAACATTTGGGGAGCGGGATTTGAGAAGGAACCTGTGGAGTGATCTGAATAAGGAAGAGCGGATGCAGCTCAAGGCGCTGATCTGCCTGCTTGGGATCTTTCTGCTGCTGCTTCTGGCAGCGGGACGTCTGATGAAGGTTCTGCCGCCTGCGGAGGAGGAGCCCGGAGAGCCTGTCCCGGGGCCGGAGCACATCCCGGTGGTCCGAGAGATGGAAAATGTGTGGATCCTGGAGGCGGACGAGAGCGGGCTGACCTGTTATTATGACGGGCGGGAGCAGAGCTTTCCCTGTGAGGAAGGCTGTGTGCCAAAGGAACCCCTTCGGGACCAGGTGGCGGATCTTGTGCTCTCGGATGAGCGTGTGAGCGCCTGCCGGGTGAAGGGGGAGCGGATCGGCGGACGGATTCTGAGCGCCGGACCGGATTATGTGGAGGTGGAGGGGCGCGGCAGGCTTCCCCTGGCGGAAAATTACAGGGGCTACCGGCTCTACGGAGCCTTACAGGAGTGCAGCTGCCGGGATATCCCCATCGGGTACGATCTGACGGATCTGTGTGTGGAGGATGGGCAGATCTGCGCCGTCCTGCTGGCCCGGAAGGAGGCCATGGAGCGGATCCGGGTGCTCATCAAGACCTCGGATTTTGAGGGGATTTTTCACAGTCAGATCACTCTCACGGCGGATGTGCCTTATTCCGTCACCTGCGGCAGCGACAATTCCCAGACGGCGGTGTATCAGGCGGGAGAGGTGCTGCAGATAGACCAAAACAGCCCTTTACTTGCTTCGGGCAGGGTGCTGATCCGGCCCCAGGCCCAGACGGGCCGGATTGCTCTGCAGAGCGTACATAGAAGCCAGGGGATCCCGGCTTACCGGGGCAGCCTGGAGCTGCTCCCCTGGGGGGAGGGGATCCTGGTAATCAATGAGCTGCCCCTGGAGGAATATCTTTACAGCGTGGTGCCCAGCGAGATGCCCGCCTCCTACCCGGAGCAGGCGCTGATGGCCCAGGCTGTCTGTGCCAGGACCTACGCCTACGGCTGTCTGCTGCGGGCGGGCTACGGAAGCTACGGAGCCCATGTGGACGACAGCACCGGCTATCAGGTTTACAACAATATTCTGGAACAGCCCGAGACCACGGCCGCCGTGAAGGCTACCTACGGCCAGCTTCTGATGAGTGGGACGGGTGAGCCGGCCCAGACCTTTTACTATTCCACCTCCTGCGGCGTGGGCAGCTGCGGCCCGGGAGGCGGCGTGGCCATCAGCCGGGACAGCATGGAGAGCGGGACGTACACCATCCTGGATTTGTCGGGGGAGGAAAACTTTCGCAGCTATATCGGGGAGACGCGGGAGACGGACTATGAGTCCGGGGAGAGCTGGTACCGCTGGAGCTATCAGGTGACGGACCTGGATGAGAGCGCCCTGGAGGAACGCCTGAAAAAGCGCTGTCAGGCAAATGGGGAGCTGATTCTGACGGAGGGAGAGGACGGGGAGTTCGTCCCCGGGCCCGTGGACTCTCTGGGGGAGCTGAGGTCCGTCACCGTGGCGGCGCGGGAAGCGGACGGGGCGGCCTCGGAGCTGATCCTGCGGGGGTCCGGCCGCACCTATAAGGTCCTCTCCGAATACAATATCCGCTATGTGCTCTGTGACGGCGCCGCCAAGGTCAGGCGCCAGGACGGCAGCGAGGTCTCCTGCCAAAGCCTTCTCCCCAGCGCCTTTTTTGTGCTGGAGAGCACCCAGGCGGAGGGGAAGGTGACCGGCTACACCCTCCATGGAGGAGGCTTCGGGCACGGCAGGGGCATGTCCCAGAACGGGGCCAGGGCCATGGCGGAGGACGGGTATGACGCCCGGCAGATCCTGGAGTTTTTTTACGGGGACTGCAGGGTGGAGCCGCTGTATTGAGACGGGCAGAGGATACATATCTTGAGATACATACACTGTGAGGAAGGGTTGTTTTAAAATGCTGCAGCTGATCACTAAGATCCAAAATTTTTCCCGGGACATGAGCCGGGTCAATTTGGGGGTGTACGCCTCCAGCACGGCCTTCTTTCTGTTCCTCTCGCTGGTGCCGATGCTGATGGTGGTCTGTACCATCATTCCCTACACGCCCCTGACGGAGGAAAATCTGGTCACCGGCGTCACGGAGGTCCTGCCGGATATGATGGATCCCATGGCCAGGGAGGTGATCGCGGACGTGTACGGCCAGTCGGCCGGGATCCTGCCCGTGGCGGCCCTGGTGATGCTCTGGACTGCGGGCAAGGGAGTGCTGGCCCTGATGCGGGGGCTGAATGCCATCAACGGGCAGCCGGGGAAAAAAAGGAATTATGTGACGGTGCGCTTTATCGCGGCCTTCTATACCCTGGTGATGCTGGTCGCCACCGTTTTCTCGCTGGTGATTATGGTGTTCGGGAACCAGCTGGTGGATCTTTTGGTGGAGCATATCCCTCAGCTGGGGATCCTGGTGGAGTTTTTGATGAATTTCCGGTTTTTGTTTTCCTGGGGGGCGCTGACTTTGATGTTCAGCGCGATCTACGCCTATGTGCCGGACAAAAAGCTGAAGTTCCGGGAGCAGATCCCGGGGGGCTGCTTTACCGCTGTGCTCTGGAGTGTGTTCTCCTGGGGATTTTCCCTCTATGTGACGGCCAGCGGTTCTTACAGCGTTTACGGGAGCCTTTCGATTATTATCATTGCCATGGTCTGGATGTACTTTTGCATGTATATTCTTTTGGCGGGGGCGTATCTGAATGATTATCTGAACAGGTGACGCCCGTGCTGAATTTTCGGGACAAAGCTCTTGACAAGCGGGGGGATTCTCACTAAAATAGTGAAGCATAGGAAGAAATAGGATACAGGCTGTGAAGGTGCTAGTAGAGCTGCATTTTCTTTCAGAGAGGGGGAGCCGCCGGCTGAAAGCTCTCCCAGGTGCAGATGCAGTTTTGAATTTCCCACCGGAGCTTCTTTTAGGAAATCACAGTACTTTAAGACGTGTCATGCGCGTTAAGCATGGGAGAGTGTCCGGCCCTTTGGCCGGGAATGTGGGTGGTACCGCGGAGTGATTCGTCCCTCGTTTTTGAGGGACGTTTTTTTCTGCTGTCCACCGGGAAAAATGGCAGATCAGGCGGCGGGCAAGGCCCTCTGGGGTGCCTGCCGCCGTGAATGCGGAATGGAGATCAGATTGAAAAATCACACTGATGTGCTGATTTTTCAATCGGGAATTTGTGTCGGAGCGCCACAAATTCTCCTGATGGCAGATGAGAAACCGCATGCGCGAATTTCTCATCGCCCCGTCGCGCAGAGCGCTCCGGAATGGAGATCAGAGTATGAAGGAAAAAATTGCAAAACTGCTGGCGGAAGGGGAGGCTGCGATCCTGCGCGCCAAAAACGAGTCGGAGCTCCAGGAGGTGAAGGGCTCCATTCTGGGCAGGCAGGGGGTGCTGACGCAGCTCTTAAAGGAGATCCCCAAGCTGGACGCCCAGCTGCGTCCAGAGATTGGACGGGTTGTCAACGAGGCCAAGGCAAGATTGGGAGGGCTGATTGATTCCCGCAGGGAGGAACTGAAGCTGAAGGCGGCCCAGGTCCCGGAGGATTTTGACTACACGCTTCCCGGCATCCGGCCTCCCATGGGAGGGCTGCATCCCATCACCCAGATGCGCTACGATCTGGACGATGCCTTCCGTTCCATGGGCTTTGAGATTTATCAGGAGGACGACATCACCAGCGAGCTCTACGCCTTTGACAAGCTGAATTTCCCTCCCAATCATCCGGCCCGGGAGAGCATGGATACCTACTGGCTGGAGGGACATGACACGGGAGACGCCGCCGAGAAGCTGTGCCTGCGTCCCCATCTGACGGGGGGAAGCGTGCGCTACATGCAGACCCACAAGCCTCCTTACCGGTTTGTCTACCCCGGCAGAGTGTACCGCAACGAGACCACGGACGCCCGGCATGAGAGAGCCTTCTTCCAGTATGAGGCCCTGATTGTGGACAAGGATTTTACCTTTACGGCAGGCAAGGTGATGATCAAGAGCATCCTCTCCAAGGTGTTCGGGCGGGATGTGCCCGTGCGCATGAGGGCAGGCTTTTTCCCCTTTGTGGAGCCCGGCTTTGAGATTGATATGGGCTGTCTGGTGTGCGGCGGCAAGGGCTGCAGCGTCTGCAAGCATGTGGGCTGGATCGAGATTATGCCCGGCGGGACGCCTCATCCCAATGTGCTGCGGGCGGCGGGGCTGGATCCCGACGAGTACACCGGCTTTTACGTGAATATCGGACTGGACCGGCTGGTGATGATGCGCTACGGAGTGGACGACGTGCGGCTGTTCCACAGCGCCGACCTGCGCTTTTTGCAGCAGTTCCACTAAACAGACGGATTTGGAATGGAAACGGAGGTTGAAATGAAAGTATCCCTGAATTGGTTAAAAGATTATGTAAAAATACCGGAAGACATGGATTTAAAGCGGCTGGCCTTTGACCTGACCATGTCCACCGTGGAGGTGGAGGGTGTCACGGAGCTGGCCCGCTCCTTCGACGGGATCGTGGTGGGGGAGATCCGGGAGGTGCAGCCCCATCCCAATGCGGACAGGCTCAGAGTCTGCAGGGTGGATATCGGGGACGGCGAGATCCGTGATATTGTATGCGGCGGCTCCAATCTGGAGGCCGGCATGAAGGTAGTGGTGGCCTGCCCCGGCTCCTATGTGCGCTGGCACGGGGAGGGGGAGCCTGTGGAGATCAAGAACACCAAGCTGCGGGGGGTGGCAAGCTACGGCATGATCTGTGCATCCTCTGAGGTGGGCCTGGAGGATCTGTTCCCGGCCCGGGAGGAGGCCGAGATCATGGATCTGTCGGAGTTTGACGCTCCTGCAGGCACTTCTCTGGCAAAGGCCCTGGAGCTGGACGATGTGATCCTGGAGATTGACAATAAGTCCATGACGAACCGGCCCGATCTGTGGGGGCACTATGGGATTGCCAGAGAGATCGCCGCCCTGTACGATCTGCCCCTGATCCGGTTTCAGCCCTTTGATCCGGGGGAGACGGCCCGGTTCCCTATCCGCATCGAGGATCCGGAGAGATGCCCCCGCTATATGGGCGTGCAGATGGATGGCGTGGAGGTAAAGCCCGCCCCCTTCCGGATGCAGAGCCGGATCTGGCGGGTGGGCATGCGGCCCATCAACGCCCTGGTGGATATCACCAACTATGTGATGCTGGCGGTGGGACAGCCCACCCATGTGTTTGACTCGGACAATATCAGCGACTATATCCAGGTGCGCCGGGCGGGGGCGGGGGAGGAGCTTCTGCTTTTGAACGACAAGTCCCTGGCCCTGACGGAGGACGATCTGGTGATCGCGGACAGCGAGGGAGCCGTGGCCCTGGCCGGCGTCATGGGGGGCGCCAAGGATTCCGTGCTGCCCACCACCCGGAGAGTGATCCTGGAGATTGCCAACTTTGAGGCTGCAGGGGTGCGCCGCACGGCCCTCCGCTACGACAACCGCACGGAGGCATCCTCCCGCTACGAGAAGGGAGTGGATCCCGAGCGGTGCGACATCGCCCTGTCCCTGGCCATGAGCCTGTTTGGGGAGATGTACCCTGATGTGAAGGTGAAGGCCTTTGCGGATCAGTATCCCAACAAGCTGGTACAGAAGGAGCTGGATGTGGAGCTGGGCTGGCTGAGCCGCAGGCTGGGCAAGCAGATCCCCAACGAGCAGATTGCCGCGAAGCTGGGGCTTTTGGGCTTTACCGTCACCTTTACGGAGGACGCCATGCACATTGTGGTGCCCACCTGGCGCTCCACAGGGGATGTGGGCATCAAGGCGGACATTATGGAGGAAGTGGCCCGGATGTACGGGTACGAGAATTTTGAGCCCACCACCATTGTCACCAGCTTTGAGGGAGCCATCAACCAGCTGGATCAGGATCTGCTCAGACGCATTAAGGAATATCTGGCCTTCCGCTGCGGCATGCAGGAGGTGTTTACCTATCCCTGGATGCAGGACACCTATGTGGAGGCCATTCTGCAGAGCACCGAGGGAGTGCTGAAGCTGTCCACCCCTCCCGCCCCTGACGAGAGTTATATCCGGTCCTCGCTTCTGCCCAATCTGTGCCGGGCGGTGGCGGAGAATGAGAGATATTTCGGCAGCTTTGACATTTTTGAGGAGGCCCAGGTTTTCAAGGATGAGAACTACACCTCCCCCTACGATGAGAGGGAAAAGCTCCCCTCCCAGCGCCGCCATATCGCCGGCGCCTTCGCGGGAAGCGCCGAGGACGTGATGGGGCTGTTCCGCAGGGCCAAGGGCGTGGTGGAAAACATGCCCCGCATGACCCATATGGAGGAGTTTACCCTCCGGCATCAGGAAAAGCCCGTGTGGGCGGATGAAACCGTGTGGCTGAACGTTTACCTGGGAGAGAAGAAGGCGGGGGATCTGGCCCTGCTGTCCCGGAAGGCGTCCATGGCGGCGGGGATCCGGAATCTGGCCGCGGTGTTCTTCGAGCTGGATGCAGACGCTTTTCAGCCGCTGCGGTCCCGCACCAACACCTTCACCCACCTGGCGGAGTATCCCACCATCGACTATGATCTGTCCATGCTCTTTGACGCGGATACCAAGTGGGAGCAGATCCGGGCGGCGGCCCTGAAAAAGAAAAACCAGGAGAGCTTCCTGCAGGATGTGGACTTTGTGGATGAGTACAAGGGATCCCAGATCCCGGCCGGCAGGAAGTCCGTCACCATGCGGCTGACCATCGGCTCCGGAACGAAGACCTTAAAGTCCGATGAGATCGAGAAATGCGCCGGGAGCGTGATCCGGCAGCTGGAGAAGGATCTGGGCGGGGAGATGCGCCGGTAGAGCAAAGGGCGGAGAAAGGAGAATATATGGAATACAGAAATTGTTGGGAGACTTACAGCCCGAAGCAGCGAAAGGAGCTGGAGGGCCTGTGCCGGTCCTACATGGATTTCCTGAACCGGGGCAAGACGGAGCGGGAGTGCACGGACAGGATTGTGAGCCTGGCGGAGCAGGCGGGCTTCCGGGAGCTGGAGGCCCTGGGCCAGGAGAGCCTAAAGCCGGGCGACAAGGTGTACAGCGTGTGCATGAACAAGTCCGTAGTCTTATACCGCATTGGGAAAAAGCCCCTCACGGAGGGGATGAATATCCTGGGGGCCCACATTGACAGCCCCCGGCTGGACGTGAAGCAGAACCCTCTCTACGAGTCGGACGGCTTTGCCTACCTGGATACCCACTATTACGGCGGGATCAAGAAATATCAGTGGGTTGCCCTCCCTCTGGCGATACACGGGGTGGTGGTGAAAACAGACGGCACCGTCACGGAGGTGAACGTGGGAGAGGATCCGGACGATCCGGTATTTTTCGTGTCCGACCTGCTGGTGCACCTGGCGGCGGAGCAGATGAAGAAGGATGCCGCCAAGGTAATCGAGGGGGAGGCCCTGGACATTATCATAGGAAACAAGCCCCTGATTGTTTCACAGGACAAGAAGGACAAGAAGGACAAGAAGGAGCAGGCCCCCAAGGAAAAGGTGAAGGCAGGGATCCTCCAGATTTTGAAGGATACCTGCGGGATCCTGGAGGAGGATTTCGTCTCCGCGGAGCTGGAGGTGGTGCCCGCCGGCCCGGCCAGAGAGGCGGGGCTGGACAAGAGCATGATCCTGGCCTACGGGCAGGACGACCGGGTGTGCGCCTACACCTCCCTGCAGGCCCTGCTGGATATAGAGGATCCGGAGAAAACCTCCTGCTGCATTCTGGTGGACAAGGAGGAGATCGGTTCCGTGGGAGCCACGGGCATGCAGTCCCGGTTCTTTGAGAACTCTCTGGCGGAGGTCTTAAACCGCCTGGGAGAGTACAGCGAGCTGAATCTGCGCAGATGCCTGGCCCGCTCCTGTATGCTTTCCTCCGATGTGAGCGCGGGGTACGATCCCTCCTATGCGGCCTGCTTTGAGAGAAAGAACGCCGCCTTCTTGGGTAAGGGGATGGTGTTCAACAAATATACCGGTTCCCGGGGCAAACGCGGCTCCAATGACGCCAACGCGGAGTATATGGCCTATGTGCGCCGGGTCATGGAGAAGGGTGATGTGTACTTCCAGACGGCGGAGCTGGGGAGGGTAGACGCAGGGGGAGGCGGGACCATCGCCTATATCCTGGCCCTGTACGGCATGAATGTGATCGACAGCGGCGTGGCCGTGCTGAACATGCACGCCCCCTGGGAGGCAGTCAGCAAGGCGGACGTGTATGAGACCTACCGGGGCTACATGGCTTTCCTGAGAGGGGAAGGCCTGTGATGTGCCAGCTGAAAAAGTCGGATTTTTATTTTGAGCTTCCCCCGGAGCTGATCGCCCAGGATCCCCTGGAGGACCGTTCCTCATCCAGGCTCCTGGTGATGAACCGGCACACCGGGGCCCTGGAGCATCATATTTTCCGGGAAATCCCGGATTTCCTGCGGGAGGGGGACTGCCTGGTGCTGAACGATACCAAGGTGATCCCAGCCCGCCTCCTGGGCCTGCGCCGGGAGACGGGGGCCCATGTGGAGGTGCTTTTGCTGAAGCGCCGGGAGGGGGACGTGTGGGAAACCCTGGTAAAGCCCGGCAAAAAGTGCCGTCCCGGCGCGGAGCTGGTCTTCGGGGACGGGCTGCTCTCCGGCACGGTGCTGGAGACGGTGGAGGAGGGCAACCGGCTGATCCGGTTCCGGTACGAGGGCATCTTTGAGGAGGTGCTGGACCGGCTGGGGGAGATGCCCCTGCCCCCCTACATTACCCATAAGCTCCAGGACAAAAGCCGCTACCAGACCGTGTACGCAAAGTATGAGGGATCGGCGGCGGCCCCTACGGCGGGACTCCACTTTACCAGGGAGCTGCTGGAGCAGATCCGGCAAAAGGGCGTTTCCGTGGTTTACGTAACCTTGCATGTGGGGCTTGGAACCTTCCGGCCTGTGAAGGAGGAAAATATCCTGGAGCACCATATGCATTCGGAGTTTTACAGCGTCACGCCGAAGGCGGCTCAGACCGTCAACGAAACCAGGGCGGCCGGCGGGCGGGTGATCTGTGTGGGAACCACCAGCTGCCGCACCCTGGAGAGCGCCGCGGACGAGGACGGAACCGTCCGGGCCGGCAGCGGCGACACGGAAATTTTCATTTATCCGGGATATAAGTTTAAGGTGATGGACGGACTCATCACCAATTTCCACCTGCCGGAGTCCACGCTGGTGATGCTGGTGTCCGCCCTGGCGGGCCGGGAGAATGTGCTGAACGCCTACCGGGAGGCTGTCCGGGAGAGGTATCGGTTCTTTTCTTTTGGGGATGCTATGCTGATTTTGTAAAATGATTTTTAGCTTTTGAGTCATGTCGAAAATTGTGGCGCCGGCGCGGATGCCATGCTATAATCGGATTGTTACCGCCTCCTATACTGGTGACAGGAAGGGGGTGTCCATGTGGAAGTAATTGCATCTCTTGTTATCGCGGTCGCGGCAGGTGTGATTAGTCATCTCATCTGCAAATGGCTGGACGGTGATAAGTAGTCGGTAACCAGCCTGTGGTCTAAGCCGCCACCCAAAGAAAGGAATAGAAAACCCCGGCGCAGCAACACCGGGGTTTTCGCTTTGTTGTCCACATGGAAGACTAGCATCTCTTTAGCCTAAAGGCATTATAGCATATGCTGATCCAGATTGCAATATACAAAAAAATTTTTGTTTTAAGAAAAAAATCGCTTTAATAAAAAATTTTGCTTTAGAAAAGTTTAAAAATGAGCTGCAGGCGTGTTAAAATCCGCAGGAGCGTCTTGAAAGATGTCGTAAACGTATGTATAATGTAAGCAATGTCGCGGCAGGGTCAGGGCTCATCCCTCCCGGGTGGGAGGGAGGCAGATGGATCCAGAGCTTGGGAAAGGAAAGAACAAAGATTGAGAAAGCAGGGAAAGCCCAGAGAGAAGGATCAAAGAAATATATGGATCAGCGCGGTGTTCGGCGCCCTGCTTTTGGCGCTGTACGTGCTGATTTTCTTTTTTTCCGCCCAGAATGGGGAGGAGTCCGGGGGTTTAAGTGAGCTGATCTCCCGAAAGTGCGTGGAGCTTCTCAACGCCCTGTCCGGAAGGAATTGGACGGAGCTGTTCATGGAGGGGCTGACGGAATATTTTGAACATCCGATCCGCAAGCTGGCTCACTTTGGGGAATATGCGGCGATGGGGGTGCTGGTGTACGGTATGTGGTATCCCTGGCGGGAGAGGATCGGAGGAAAGAGAAGACTCTTCCTTTTGACGGTCTGCTGGGTGTTTGTGTCGGCCGGGGCGGACGAGCTGCACCAGGCATTTGTGCCGGACCGTTACAACAGTATCTGGGACGTGCTGCTGGATACGGCGGGCGGATGCTTTGGAGGCGCCCTGTGCTGGGGAACGACCCGGCTTTGGGCGGGACGCGCAAAAAAGAAGAAAGGTGGAAAGATCAAAGATGCCCGAGGTGCGGACCGGGGTGCACCGCCCGGAATATGAGCGGGTTCCCGCTGAACCGCCGGCGGCAGGATAACGGAGGATAGGACCGGTATGCTTTATGAGAAGCATATCGGTTTTTTGTTCATGACAAAAGAAAGTACGCGCCGCGTACTTTTTCTGTTTTAGGGGGTATTCGCCAAATAACAAATTCACGAAACACACACTGCACCCGCAGGATTCTGCAACGTCAGCGACAGGCTTTGCATGAAGGCTTTTTTTCGCTCCATTGAGGAATGCACATAGCTGTTTAAGGTGATCTCCACCCTGGAATGTCCCAATATCTCCGATAAAGATTTAATGTCAAGCCCCAGTTCCACACACCGCGTGGCAAACATATGCCGCAGCGCATGAAAATGAACTGACGGCAGTTTTTCTTTTTTTAGTACCGATTGGAAGCGATACTGCATGGTACGAGGCTCAATAGGTTTGTCCGTCCCGGTCAGCAGATAGCAGCGGCCTTCCTTTTCCCGACTGCTGAGCTGCTGCACCGCCCAGTCGGGCAGTGGGATTACCCGCTGGGAAGAAGCACTCTTGGGCGCGGTGATCGTCAGATGCGTCCCACTGCCCTTTGAATTGCGGATCCTCTGGATGATTCGATTGACGGACAGGGTCTTCTCTTCCAGATCGATATCCTCCCACCGAAGAGCGCAGAGCTCCCCAAGCCTTAAACCGGTGGAGAGAGTCAGGGAGATCCCAAGGGCTGTAAGGCTCTTATCCTGCATCAGACGGGTTCCCAGCTGTAGCTGCTGAGTGCTGGATAAAAGTCTGACCTGGGGCCTGCGTTTCCTTGGCAGGATAATATCCTCCAAAGTATCCCGGATTCCATACTGCCGCGCGCCGAAGCGGAGCATAGACCGCAGGGTGCTGATAATGTCCGAAACATAATTTGCCGTCAGTCCTTCGGCCAGCTTGTCCGAGATAAATTTCTGCATCAGCGGGGCCGTGAGCTCATCTGTGCCAAGCCGGCCCAGCCTGGGAAGAATATGGGATTCTATCCGCATCCGGTAGACAGCCAGGCTGGATTCCTTCAGACGGATGGAAATGGCTGAGATCCACTGGCAAAAAAGTTTTTCTACCGTCAAGGATGAGCTTGGCAGAGCTTCCTTCAGCCGGCTGATATAGTTGCTCATTTTCTCTTCCGTCTCCTGAGCTGTTTTCCCGTAAAAGGACAGATATCCTTTCCCTCCGGAGGCGCGATCCACCGTAATTCTTCCCTCGTAACGTCCATCCTTGCGTCTGTAGATGTTCATAGTTTTCCTCCTTTTCCGGTACTTTTTGACAAATTGTTTTTGGATATTGCAATTTGAGTTTGATAATGGTATACTGTCACTGTTCAAAAGGATTTCGTAAAATTGTTATTAAACGAAAGACAGCAGGACATATCCGAAACTATCTTTAGTATATCCGTTTATCAGGCGCAGGATAAGGAGGGAGGGATAACATGGACGGGGCAGACAAGAGCTTTGAGGAGATTGCCAGAGAGTGGATGGAAGAGTCTTCCGGCAGCCTGAAGGTATCCTCCGTTTCCAATTATCGGTACAAGCTGGAAAAGCATGTAATTCCTTATTTTGCGGGCGTGCCTTATGGGGAGATTACGCCTGCCGCTGCCAGGAGATTTGCGGAGGAGCTTCCGGGGAAGGGGTACAGCAAAAAGTACACGGAGGACATTTTGGTGGTGCTTAGGATGGTGACGCGGTATGCTTCCCGGAGATATTGCCTGGCAAACCCGGCGGACAGCATTATTTTCCCCAAGCGGAAAGAGAGTCTGCGGCTCAAGGGCGGTTCCCTGACGGAAAAGGAAGAAGAGATACTCCGCGGGGGGCTGCTTGACGGGACGGATTTGACAAAAGCGGGGATTTATCTGGTATTGACGACCGGGATGCGCCTGGGGGAGCTGTGTGCGCTGCGGTGGAAGGATATTGATCTGGAGCAGGCTCAGATCAGAGTTGCGGAAACCCTGCAGCGGATCCCGGTGGATGGCGGGACTGCGCTGGTGTTGACAGAGATTAAAAGCGGGGCGGCCCGCAGACGGATCCCCCTGACGGAATCTGCGGCAGGGGTGATTGGCAGGTTCGCGGCAGGACAGGGTATGTTTTTCCTTACGGGAACCGGACAGCCGGCGGATCCCAGGACTATGCAGAACCGCCTGAAGGCGCTGGCCAGGGAGCTGGGCCTGCCCAATATAAGTTTCAGCTGCCTGAGAGGAACCTTTATCGAAGGATGCGCCAGGCAGGGGATGGATGCGGCCGCCCTGTCGCGGATCTTGGGGAATGCAAGCTTGGCTATGTCTTTGGAATACTGCCGAGGAAGTGAGCAGGGAGGCAAGAGATGATTATAACAAGAACCCCGTTCCGGGTCAGCTTCGCGGGAGGCGGCAGCGACATACCTTCCTTTTATGAGAAACACGGAGGATGTGTATTAAGTACAACCATCAATAAATATATGTATGTCTCCGTGCATCCCAGCTTCGAAGCGGGAGACACAGTGCTGAAGTATTCCCAGACAGAGATTGTGGACAATATTGAAAAAATCAACCACAAGTATTTTAAGGAAGTATTGAGTATGCTCCGGATCCACGGAGTGGAGATTGTGAGCACGGCGGACGTGCCGGCGGGGACAGGGCTCGGATCCTCCAGCTCCTTTACAGTGGGACTGCTGCATGCTCTGTACAGCTACAAAGGAAAATTTGTATCAAAGGAAAAGCTGGCTCAGAAAGCCTGTGAAATTGAAATAGAAAGGCTGAAAAATCCCATCGGGAAACAGGATCAGTACGCCGCAGCATACGGCGGGTTAAACTTTTATGAATTTAACCCGGACGGCAGCGTATTTGTAGAGCCGATTATTATGAAAAATGGGCTGCATGAACAGCTTGCGAAAAATCTGATGATATTTTACACGGGGAAGCTGCATTCTGCCAGTGAGATTTTGAAGGAGCAAAGCGCAAATATTACAGGCGGGGAAAAGGAGCAGAATCAAAAGGGGCTGTGCAGCCTGGCGAGAGAACTGCGGGATGAGCTTCAGCAAAATAATATTGATGCCATGGGGGAAATCCTGCATGAGAGCTGGAGATTGAAACGCACATTGGCAAATGGGATTACAAACCCAATGATCGACGAGTATTATGAGATGGCGCGAAGGCACGGTGCAATCGGCGGAAAGCTCCTGGGAGCCGGAGGAGGAGGATTCCTGTTGTTCTATGTCCCGGAAAAGTATCAGGGAGAGGTGAGATCCTCCCTGAATCTGGTACAGATGCCTATGAGCCTGGAGCGGCAGGGATCAGCTGTGATATACGTGGGCCTAAAGCCGGATATTTACTAAAGGAGCGGAGAGGGAGAAAAGGATGGAACGGATTTTAATTACGGGAGGAGCCGGTTTTATCGGCTCACACCTGGCAGGAAAATTGTTGGAACAGGGGCATTCCGTGTTATGCGTGGATGACTTTGAGCTTGGGAAACGGGAAAATCTGGAGAAATATATGGGGGATCCAAACTTTGAACTGGCAGAGATGGATGTTTCCCAGACGGAAGATTTTTCAAGGCTGCTGGCGGAGAAAAACATAGAGAGGATCTATCATCTGGCGGCAAATTCCGATATACAGAAAAGCGCGGTTGTTCCCGGAATAGATTTTAAGAACACATTCAGCACCACCTATTCGGTGCTGGAGGGAATGCGGAGGAATCATATTAAAAATCTGTTTTTTGCTTCCACCTCCGCAGTGTATGGGGAGCGGATGGGTGAAAATCTGACGGAGGAGGCAGGCGGCCTGCGCCCCATTTCCTATTACGGAGGGGCGAAGCTGGCCTCTGAAGCGTTCATTTCCTCCTATGCCTATATGAACGACCTGAATGTCCTGATTTTCCGGTTCCCGAATGTGATTGGGCCCAATCTGACCCACGGCGTGATTTTTGATTTTATCAGGAAGCTGAAGGAAAATCCCAGAGAATTGGAAATTTTGGGTGACGGGACACAGTGCAAGCCCTATCTATATGTGCTGGATCTGGTCGATGCAATCGCTGCCTATTCCATGCAGAAGGAGCGGGGAGTGTGTCTGTTTAATATTGGAGTGGACACTGCCACCACGGTGAAGGAAATTGCGGATATGGTCTGCGCCAGGATGGGACTGACGGATGTGCAGTACAAGTTTACCGGCGGGAATGTGGGATGGAAGGGCGACGTACCCGCGTTCCAGTATGACCTGAGCAAAATTTATCAGACAGGATGGAGACCGGCACACAATTCAAATGAATCGGTACAGGCCACACTGGACAGCCTGCAGTGGTAGAACGGAGTCGGTTATGAAAGCAGTTATCATGGCAGGCGGAAAAGGGACAAGACTTGCCTCTGTGCTGAAGGATATCCCCAAACCGATGGCGGAGCTGGCGGGCCGGCCGCTGCTGGAATATCAGATTGAGAACCTGAAGGAAAGCGGCGTGACGGAAATCATTCTTGTGATTGGTCATCTGGGCAGCGTTATCCGGGAGCATTTTGGGGACGGAAGAAAATTCGGAGTACGGATTACATATTATGAGGAGGCTGTGCCTCTGGGAACGGCAGGGGCTTTATATTACCTGAGAGAACAGCTGGATGAGGATTTCCTTTTGCTGTTCGGGGATCTGTTTGTCAATATCAATTTTGAGAGATTCTACCGTTTTCACAGAGAAAAGAAGGCGCAGATTACCTTATATACACATCCCAATTCGCACCCTTATGACAGTGATATCATTCTTTCAAAGGGAGACGGCAGCGTAACAGGCTGGAGCTTTAAAAATTCCGACAGGCAGGAGGATTATAAGAATCTGGTCAATGCGGGAGTGTATGTCATCTCTCCGGAGGTGATTTCCCTGATAGAGAAGAACCGGAAAACTGACCTGGAGAAGCAGGTCATCGTGCGGCTGATCCCCGAAGGGAAGGTGTTTGCCTATTCCTGTACGGAGTATGTGAAGGATATCGGGACGCCGGAACGGCTGCGGAAGGTGGAGCAGGATTACCGGAACGGCATATGCGCCAAAAGGAATCTGAAAAACAGGCAAAGGTGTATTTTCCTGGATCGGGACGGCACAGTCAACCGGTATGTGGGATTTCTAAACCGTCCTGAACAGATGGAACTGGAACCTGCCGCGGCGGAAGCAATCCGTCTGATCAATGAGTCGGAATACCTGGCGGTTGTGGTGTCCAATCAGCCGGTGATAGCCAGAGGGGAGTGTACCCTGGGCGTATTAGACAGGATCCACAACCGCATGTATATGCTTTTGGGGCAGCAGGGGGCATATGTGGATGATCTGTATTTCTGCCCGCATCACCCGGATCGGGGATTTGAGGGAGAAGTCAGGGAGCTGAAAATCAAGTGTGACTGCCGCAAGCCGGCGGTCGGAATGCTTTTAAGGGCGGCCAGGGAGCACCAGATCGACCTGCAGGAGTCATGGATGATAGGGGACATGACCGTGGATGTGCAGACAGGAAAGAACGCAGGAATGAAAACGGTTCTTTTAAAGACAGGGGCAGCCGGATCCGATCAGAAGTACGATGTACAGCCGGATGTGACGGCGGCAAACTTATTGGAGGCTGTTCAGATCATTTTGCAGAAAAGGAAGGAAATGTGAGAATGGAGCAACAGATCAGAGAGTATTTTGAACGGGAAAAGGAAATCATCTCAAATCTGGATTATGCCGAGCTTGCCAAGGCGGTAAGCGCGATCCGGGATGCCTATGAACGGGAAGCGACAATTTATTCATTTGGAAACGGTGGAAGCTCCGCAACCGCATCCCATTTTGTATGTGACTTTAACAAGGGGATTTGTGAGGAACTGGATAAAAAGTTTCGGCTGGTCTGCTTAAACGATAACACCCCCATTGTAACAGCAATTGCCAATGACCTTTCTTACGAGGAAGTGTTCTCCTTCCAACTGAAAAACAGACTAAAACCGGAAGATCTGATCCTGGCGGTTTCCGCAAGCGGGAATTCCAAAAATGTAATCAGGGCTGTGGAATACGCAAAAGAGGTGGGAGCAAAGGTGGTAGGGCTTACAGGCTATTCCGGCGGGAAACTGAAGGAATTGGCCGATTATCACATGCATGTAAATGTAGATGATATGCAGATCACGGAAGATATACATATGGCTTTTGACCATATGATGTATCGGGTGTTGACAGATGCGCTTGGAAAGTAGAGGTAAGAGACATGGGAATAAAAAGCTATTTTAGAAATCGATTGATTGAAGCAGTCCGGTATGCGGTGCGGGAAGAAATGAGCACTTATAAAAATGATACGCCGCAACCGCAGGTGCAGATTAATGTGAACCAGGAAAAAGACACTTTGCAAAAACTGGATAAGAGTGTAGAGCGCTGGACCTGGGAACGGTATAAACGGATCGAAAACAATATTGTTCCGAAGTTAGATAAAAGAGTGGAGCATTGGACTTGGGAACGATATAGACGAATTGAGAATAATATTGTTCCGAAGTTGGATAAAAGAGTAGAACATTGGACATGGGAACGCTTTGGCAGAATGGTAAAGCAGTTAAACATTATGTCATGTGAAATGGCGTTTCACAAAAATAAAATTCCGTATCTGCCGGGAGAAAAAATACGGATTGCTATTTTGTATCAAATTCCTTCTTGCTGGCCGTCCATTGAATCGGTATATGAGAGTTTAATAGAAGATGAACGATTCGAGGTTACAATGCTGCTGTATGATCGGGAACAAAATGAAGCAGCGCAGATGAAAGGTGCAAGAGAGTTTTTGGTTGAAAAAGGGATTTCTTTTAAGGAGGCGGAATATTTTGATTTTAGGATGGAGCGCCCCCATATTTTACTATATCAGACTCCCTGGGATGATGTACATAGACCAGGTTTTTTGAGGTCGGATACGATCAGCGCATTGGGGATTCGTGTTGCATATGTTCCGTATGGATTGAATTATTCTATGTCTGTTTATCCGGATTTCATTTTTTCAGATGTGAAGTTTAGAGCGAAGCCATGGCTAATGTTCTGTCTTTCTGAGGAACTTCGAGTAGATCATCAGATGATGTCTAAAAATTACGGGCATAATATTGCCGTGACGGGGGTGCCTAAATTTGACGGATTGTACCATAAGGAAAGGTTCAAATTGTCAGAGGAGTGGAAATATAAGATCGGAAAGCGGAAAGTAATTTTCCTCCAGATGCATTTCGCAGATAAAGGCGGCAATCCATATATGCCGGTGCCGCCTATAGAGGAGTATTTACAGTTTTTAAGAAGGCATACTAACGATGCGGAATATTTCTTGTTGTTAAGGCCACATCCAAAATATTTTGAAAATTATCGGCAGTTGGGATGCGAACAGGAAGCAGAAGAGATGCGACAGCTTATAGATGAGAGCGATAATATGGCGTTATATGATTTGCCGGATTACAGGCCAGCTTTGTATGCGGCGGATTGCGTGATTGGAGATAGGTCTGCTTTGATGATAGAGGCGGGAGTCTTAAGAGTACCCATTATGTATTTAACAAATTTTTATTACCAGGAGCAGCTTTTGCCATCTATCAGGCCTTTGTTTGACAGTTATTATCAGGGCAATACATACCATGATATGGAGTGGTTTTTAGATATGGTTATGGAGAAGGGATTTGACTATAAAAAGGTGGAACGGGAAGAGGCCGCAGTAAAGGCAATTCCGTATTTTGACGGGCTATGTGGAAAACGTATTGTTGATACCATGGCAAAAGTGATTTCGATAGAAGGGTAGGGAGGGTAATATGTGCGAAATATCTGTTGTGATGCCAGTGTTTAATGGAGAAGAATATTTGGAAGAATCGCTTAACAGTATTTTAAACCAGTCCTACTCGGATTTCGAATTTATCATTGTTGTTGAGTATGGTTCCAGTGATAAGACAATAGAAATCCTCCAGAAGTATGCAAATGAAGATAAACGCATCATATTGGTCTTCAACCAGGAAAGATTGGGAATTTCGGCTTCTTTAAATATAGGATTCCGCATGGCAAAAGGAGCTTACATTGCAAGGATGGATGCAGATGATATATCAGGTGTGCGTCGGCTGGAGGTGCAGAAGAAGTATCTGGATTTGTATCCGGAGATTGGTGTCTGCGGCACCACACATACGGTGATTGGGGCCCCGCACTGGTTAGTGGATTATCATGCAGATCCGGCACAGATAAAAAGTGAGTTATTGTTTTTTGTGCCGATGCGGCACCCAACATTAATGGTTCGAAAGTCCGTGATAGAGGCTTGTAATCTGTACTATAATGAGGAACTGCCAGGTGCAGAAGATTATGATTTCCTGATTCGGGCGGCAAGAGTTACAAAGCTAAGCAATATTAAGGATAAAAGCCTGTTTGCATATCGGCGGTCGGGGAACAATATTTCTGCTGTTAATATTGAACGGGATAGCGGTATCCGCATGACATCTGCAAAAAATCTTTTAGAAGAAGAACTTCAATTGAGCTTATCTGATGAAGAAATTCGGATATTAGTGATTACGACTTGCTTTGAAAATGTGGAGATGGAAAAGTATGGGAGTATTCTTCAGAAATTGGATGATCTCTTGAAAAAGATATCAGAGAAAAACGAGCAAGTTCATGCATATGAAACGGCGGAGCTTAATCAGACATTAATTCATAGGTGGCATAGAGCAAGATACACGTTAGATCTGAAGTATAACAAAAAAATTCCTGATGCATTACTGAAGATTTGGAGATCGGGAACGTATTATCATCCTTGGTTAGAGTAAAATACTCAGAAAATTGCGGGTGCACGGCGGGAAGCGAGGCAAATATGGTAATAGCAGGAATTTTGGCGGGAGGAGTCGGTTCGAGAATGGGGCAGAGAGGGATGCCCAAACAGTTTTTGGAATTAGCAGGAAAACCAATTGTAATACATACACTGGAAAAATTTTTGGCAAGCCCAGAGATTGATGCGGTGATTGTCGGTGTTCATAAAGAGTGGCTCCACCTGATGTTGGATTTGCAAAAAAACTATTTCGGGGAAGATAAAAGAATTGCAGTTGTAATTGGCGGAAACAACAGAAATGAAACAATTTTAAATATTGCAGAGGCAGCAAAGGAAAAATTTGGCGCAGTGGAAGAAGACATTATTGTAACGCATGATGCTGTGCGTCCTTTTGTGAGCCTGCGAATTATTTCAGAGAATGTATCAGCAGCAGAACAATACGGTGTGTGTGATACTGTATTGGGAGCAACAGATACGATTGTTCAGTCTGAGAATCAGGAGTTCATAACGGATATGCCGATCCGCAGTCAGATGTATCAGGGGCAGACACCGCAATCTTTCCGTATCGGTTTGTTTGAATCCGTATATTGCGATACGGAGGAAAAAGAACAAAATTTGGTAACGGATGCGTGTAAACTGTTTTTCTTAAAAGGATATAAGGTGCACATGGTGGAAGGAGAAACGTCAAACTTTAAGATTACTTATCCGTTTGATTTAGAGATGGCGCGTATGATGATAGGAGAACAAAAAAATGATCAACACGCAGTATAGGCTGACGTCTCCGATGGTTATTGAAACGAATTTTGAAAATTTAGATATAAACAGCGGACAGATTCTTGTTCGGCCAAAAGCCTTGTCTATCTGTAAGGCAGATATGCGTTATTATTTTGGAATGCGGGATGCTAAAGTATTAAAGCAAAGACTGCCACTGGCATTGATTCATGAGGCATGCGGTACAGTCCTGTACGATAAGAACGATGTTTTTAGGACTGGAGATAAGGTTATTCTGCTGCCAAATATTCCAGGCAAGGGCACTCAGTATAGTGAGAACTACAGGTTGGATTCCAGATTTCGTTCGAGCCGTGCAGATGGGTTTATGCAGGAGATGTTAAACCTTCCGGCCTCTCAAATTATCCAGTATCAGAAGATAGACGATAATTTGGCGGCAATTACGGAATTTATAAGCGTGGGAGTGCATGCAGTATCAACCTATCAAAAACAAGTAAAGCATCAACCCAAGCGGATTGCTGTCTGGGGAGACGGAGCACTTGGATATGCTGTTAGCTGCCTGCTCAAATATTTTTTCCCTGAGGCGTATTTGACCTGTATTGGAGTAAACCGTTCCAAGCTAGCCATGTTTCGGTTTGCAGACGAATGCCTTACAGCGGATGAGGTCACAAGTCAAAATATTTTTGATGATGTATTTGAATGTGTTGGAGGACAGGCATCCCAAAAAGCAATTTCACAGATTATTGATACCATTTTGCCAGAGGGAATTATCATGCTATTGGGAGTCAGTGAGGAACCTGTGCCGATTCTTACCAGAATGGTTTTAGAAAAGGGGCTGACATTGATAGGAAGGAGTCGTTCTACAAGAGAAGATTTTGAACAGGCAGTATATATCCTAGAGCATGATAAAAAAATGGCGGATCGGATGAAGATGCTTATTTCTGAAGAGGTTGAGGTGCGGGATGTGGACAGTATACATCAAGCATTCCGTCAGTCCAAGATTGTTGACTTTAAATTGATTATGAATTGGAAGATATGAGGAATATATACAAGTTTATGTTGGTATTGAGTCGTGCATTTGCTTATCTTATGCCAAGGCCACACTGATTAATCGAACCAATAAAAGCAAGTTCCTGGGGAAAAAGTGCTTTAGGCGAATTCGCGTAGTTAAGATGTACAACTGGGAGCCGGGCCATTAAATGCGTTAAGTTGAATATTTTATAATGGGAGGACAGAGAAAGATGGTAATGGGGAAAAAAGTGTGGGCAGTGATGTGTGGGGCGATACGACAGGAATTTGAGCTTTTTGCAACGCTTGCCATGCTTTGTGATTATCGTTCCAAAGAACTCCTAGAAGGAATTGTTATTTCTACATGGAAAGGGGAAGTCGAGAATATCCCCGGCTTAAGGGAAAAACTAGAGCAACTTGATATTTATATTGTGGAATTAGAGCCGTTGGATGAAAAGCTAAAAACAGTTATTAATATAGGTTATGCGAGACAGGCATATCAATTGAAATATGGTTTGGATTTTGTGCCAAATGACGTTTTCATACTAAAGTGCAGGACGGATTATTCTATTGATCAAGTTAACTGGGCGGGGGATATATTAAATGATAAAACTGACTTTACAGTTGGGACACATGGGGCGTTACAGATGGGGGTGCAATATCGTATTGCTGTATATTGGTATCCTGCTGATATGCCCTTTTTGTTGAATGATGTTGGTTTTGTTGGTTATAAGCTGGATTTATATAAAATGGTTGATTTTGAAATGACAATTTTGCGATATAAGAGTTATGTAATGCCGGATTTGAACTTTTTCCTATCAATTTTTAAAAAACAATTTCCTATTTTTGAGCAGTTCTTTGGAGATTTCGACATTACACTGTTATATGGAACGATAAATGGTAAAATAAAAAAATATTTGAATGAAGCAAATGAAGAACAAAAAAGAAATTTTGTATTTCCAAATATTTTAAATAAATTGTATGCAGTGTATTTTGTATTACTTTACAATTGTTTTTTCCCTTTTTGCAATATGTATTGTACAAAGTTGGATGCTTTTGATATTACTGATGTTTTTGCGTGTAATAAAAAAGTAGGTATGATACAGGGGTGGCAGATAAAGTTCTTGAATAAAGAAACACTTAGAATGATTGTAGAAGGGGAATGTATCCCAACAAAGGCGTATGTAAAATTATATCGGGAAATTAATAAAATTGCAGTAAGAGGATACGCTGAAAAATTATGCTATGACAACAGCGAAATAGAAGAGTTTTTGAGTTGGATGACAACTGTTCTTAAATTTGATGCCCATAAATTTTTGAGAGAAAACAGAATCCGTCATATCAACAAAAATATTACTGATTATAGAAAAGCAATTTATTTGCTTTTTGATAAATATACATTTAATGATGATGTTTACAAATCGATTTACACTATTACACATGACAGGAGCGACCAATATTTTTATACCTTATCAGAGCATATAGATGGAATACGCAGTAACAATGAAAATCTTTATCAGAGTATGTTGGGATCGGCTGGAAGATCAGAGTGGTCATACATATTATGTGTGATTGCAAAAATGCTCTATTTGGGACAGTTAAAAGGAGAGTACGTAGCGAGTTCATGCATTGAGTTCCTTAGGTGGGGATGGCATCCAACACGTTTTTATACTTTCCCGATGCATTCCTGCAAAATATCCGCGCTATATTATTATGGCAAATATGCTGAACCACTTGGCATGTCTACAGTACCTAGAAATTTTTATAAACAATTAGTACAGGTTTTTAAACTTTCTATTGTATCAAATCCGGAATCGTATGCAGATGCGGTCCTTGATCGAATCAAAGAAATTGTACAAATTCATTTCTCCAAGAGGAAGGAGAATTTATCTATCCAGTATATGATAGATTTCCTAATAGATGAATTTGGTAAGGAAGGTTTTAATAAAGAGCAATGGGCGGTTATTGAAGAATATGCATACACAAGAAAGTACTCTATTCCGTTTAAGCAAGCAATACCAGAGGCGTTTGAACGGCTTCTTGATGGTACCAAAAATGTAATGGGTGAGTTAGAAACAAGCATTATAATAAAGTTAATGTTACGAGAAAAATGGAATTATGGTAAAAATATTCAAAAGGATGCGGATGATGCTATTTGTCAATTATTGGAACAATATCCGAAAAACGCGTCTTGCTTTACGAAAGCAAATTTGATGAACATGGAGGATTTGTTTTCGTTCCAGCCGTCGGAATTGGAATGTGACGAGGCGTATGTATTGCTTGTAAGGATATTGGCGGAAAGAGAGTTGCTTACAAAAAATAAAGAAGTATTCCTCGAAATGTATGGAGAAAACCCCTTCAGAAGAATGATTTTAGAATTATTCCTGCGCATCATGAATAGCACAGAAGTTGATTTTTTTTCTTTGAAAAATAGTACAGAGGCCTGGATAAATTATCGGAACTTTACGCATTCGCCATTGAATAAATATTTTGTTATGCATAGAAATGGAGAGGGGTTGGTTTGGCCTTGGGGGGATAGTGCCTCTCCTTCCCCGTTTGCTGCATTTTTGAGGATAAAAGAGGACTCTATATATGTTAGTGTAGAATTTACCTCTTGCCCATGCGATGCAAAGTTGAAATTGCTTAAAATGCTGGATTTAACAAAACTGAATTCTTTTGACCCAAATGCACACATTATCCGTTTTAAGACCGCCAAATACCCGTTCAAATCGCCAGATGAGATTGGTGTGTCCGTGGAAAAGGCGTTGGAAGATTTCTGTGAAATAGGAAGGTTGCTCACAGGAACGATATCGCAAATGGAGGGAGAAGGGGGATATTTATGAAGATATTGGCACACAGAGGATTTTGGTCGGACGCGGAAGAAAAAAACACACTGTCCGCTTTCGGGAAGGCTTTTGACAGGGGTTTTGGGATTGAAACGGATATCCGTGACCGGAATGGGGAACTTGTGATTTCTCACAACCCTCCGGACACATCCAGTCCTTCTTTTACAGAACTGCTTGAGCTCTGGAAGGGCTACCGGGAGAGACCTCTGCTGGCCTTGAATGTCAAGGCCGATGGCCTCTATCTTATGCTGGAGGAAATTTTGCAGGACTGCGGACTGACAGAGAAAGATTACTTCCTGTTCGACGCTTCTGTGCCGGAGCAATACATCTACATAAAGAGAGGATATCATATTTTTGCCCGCAGCAGTGAGTTTGAGGAAAAGATTTCTTTCCTGGACAGGTGTGACGGGGTATGGCTGGATCAGTTTACAGACTGTTCTCATATCCAAGACACCTTACCCTCCCTTCTGGATATGGGGAAAACTGTTTCCGTCATATCCCCTGAGCTTCATGGGCGGGATCGGGAGCCTGTCTGGAAGCTGCTAAGACAATACCGGTATTGCAGCAGGCTCCTCTTGTGCACAGATATACCAAAGGAAGCGGAGGAATATTTCAGATGAACAAGATAAAAGCAGTGATCTTTGACATGGACGGAGTGCTCATAGATGCAAAGGAATGGCATTATGAAGCGCTGAACCGGGCACTGGGGCTGTTTGGCTATGAGATCAGCCGGTATGAGCATCTGGTCACCTATGATGGACTTCCTACTGCGGACAAGCTATCGATGATGACCTTGGAAAAGCAGCTTCCCAAAGGACTGCACAAGTACATAAATGCCTTGAAGCAGGAATACACAATGGAGAAAGTTTTTGTAAACTGCCGCCCTTTGTTTGTGCATGAATATGCCCTTTCAAAGCTGAAATCTGAGGGATACCGCCTGGCGGTGGCGTCCAATTCTATTCGTGCCACTGTGGATATTATGATGCAGAAAGCAAGCCTTGAACGGTATCTGGAGTTCTCTCTCAGCAATCAGGATGTCACAAAGGCGAAACCAGACCCTGAAATATATAATGTTGCAATCGAAAGGCTTGGTCTGAACCCATGGGAGTGTCTGGTGGTTGAAGACAATAAGAACGGTATTGCGGCTGCTGCCGCTTCCGGTGCAAATGTGATGAAGGTGGAAACGGTATATGACGTCAACTATGACAATATCCGCAAAAATATTGAGAGATGCGAGGCACAGTAAATGAAAATACTTATCCCTATGGTAGAAAATGAGGTGAAAAATAAGGCGGCAGATACGGCGTACTGCATTTCACTGTATGAAGTGGACAGAAAGACCATCCTTCAGCATATTATTGAACCGCTTGCCAGAATCAAGAGCGCGGAATTTATATTTGTCCTAGACAAGAATAATGTTGCAAAATATCACTTGGACAGCGTGATAAAATTGCTTCTGCCAAATGCCGCAATAGTGACGGCGCAAGGGCAGACAAAAGGCTCTGCCTGCAGCTGCCTTCTTGGGATGGATTATTTCAAGCCGGATGAACCTCTGATTATAGTAGGGGGAGACCAGCTTGTGACAGCAGATTTGCAGGAGGCGCTGAACAGCTTTATCGCCAATGATTATGACGGCGGAGTGATAACGTTTGAGGATATACATCCCCGCTGGTCATATGTAAGGCTGAACGGAGAGGGTCTGGTGACAGAGGCGGCGGAAAAGCGTCCCATAAGTAATAATGCTACCACAGGATTCTATTATTTCAAACGCACCTCCGATTTCGTGGAATCTGCGTTCAGCATGATCAAAAAGGACGCAGGAGTAAACGGCAGTTTCTTTGTCTGCCCTGTTTACAATGAAATGATACTGAACCAGAAGAGGATAGGGACATACAAGATAAAGAAGGAGCAGTATTTCAATTTTAACCATATCAAAGGGATCGAATTGTACGAAGAATACTGCAGGAGGAAGAAGGATGCGGACAAGTAGGCTTTCGGAAATGACGAAGGGATGGTTTGTGGGGAATTTTTCCCCGACCCTGTATCGGACGAAAGACGTGGAAGTGGCTGTAAAGAGCTACCGTGCGGGGGAGAGTGAGGAGGCTCACTATCACAAGATTGCTACAGAAATTACGGTTGTGGTTTTGGGACGTGTGAGGATGTTTGGAGAGGAGTTCTCGGAGGGAGATATTATTATTGCAGAGCCGGGGGATGTGACGGGTTTCCGGGCCCTGGAGGACAGCGTGAACGTGGTAGTAAAGATACCGGGGGCGAACAACGACAAGTATCTGGTGAAGGAGGAAGAGGAAAATGCTTAATATTGTAATACCCATGGCGGGAAGAGGAAGCCGCTTTGCCAATGCAGGTTATAAAATGCCGAAGCCGCTGATTGATGTAAAAGGGAAATACATGATCGAGGTTGTAACCGACAATCTCAGACCCGGATGTGAGCACAGATTTATTTACCTTTGCCTTGCGGAGCATATAGAAAAGTACGGTCTTACCGAAAAGCTGAAAAAGATCGCTCCCGGCTGTGTGATTGTCCCTGTTTCACAGGTGACGGAGGGAGCGGCCTGCACAGTTCTGCTGGCGGAAAAGTACATAAACAACAATGAACCGCTGATGATTGCAAATTCTGACCAATATGTTGATATAAACATAAATAATTATCTGAAAAGGCAGAGTTTGTATGACGGCCTTATCATGACCATGACTGCGCACGACAACAAATGGTCGTTTATTAAGTATGACGGAAAGGGTTTTGTGACCGAGGTAAGAGAGAAGGAAGTAATTTCAGATGAAGCCACCGTAGGCATTTACAACTTTGCTAAGGGAAGCGATTTTGTTGCCGGGGCACATGAAATGATAGGGAAAAACATCCGTGTAAATAATGAATTTTATGTTGCCCCTGTTTACAATATCCTGATTGAGAAGGAGAAGAAGTTTGTCTATTATAACATCGGCTCCCTGCAGAAGGGAATGTGGGGGCTCGGTGTGCCGGAGGATTTGGAAGCGTTTTTGGAAAACAGTGTGTCGGGGAAAGTTTAATTTCGATATAGAATGATGGGAGATAAGGAGAGAAAGATTTATGACACCGGACCAGTTGAAATGCATACAGCTCAGGGACTGTTTTTATGGAGGATATTCCATGCCTCAGTACTGCAGGGATAGGGGGATTAAGAAGCCTTTAATTGCTTCCTATGACCCGGAATTTCTGTGGGAGTTGTATGTACAGTTTCGCTATGATAAAGAGATATTGCCTGCTTTCCGAATGTTGGCGGGGGAGGGAACTGCGGTGTCCCATGGCATGGAATGTGTTGTGGGAGGATGTCGGTTTGAGAAGCTAGATCTGAATAAAGTGGAAGGGTATGATAAAATCATTCTTTTGACAACAAACCGTTTTCCACAGCTTCCTGTAGACCGTACGGTCTATTTTGATACTCTGTTGAGGCAGTGTGCTCAGTATGTGTATGCGGAGAGACCGTTGTATCACTATTTGGACACCCATAGAGGGGTCAGAGTGGTGCTGACAGGGTATCCCGTATTGAAGAGAAATGAGCTCTCCACAGAAAGGGAAAAAGTGATTGTTCAAAAAAACGTTCATGTGCTTCGAAAAGAGTTGAAAGAACGGAATGGGAAGGTGTTGAAAACCCGGTTTGACGAGTTCGGATACAGCAATGATCAGGTGTATTCTATTTTAGCTCTTTCCGATGCGAGAACAAACTTGGATGGAACTTCAGATCTGGTGGATAGTACTGATCCTCTGATCAGAACTGAGAACGGGAAAAGGTTGACTGCTTATCAGAATGGGGAGTATTCGCATACTATCTGGTGTATGGGGACTTGTGTCTATTATGGAATCGGTTCTCCCTATGATAAAACCATTGAGAGTTATCTGCAGCAGATCCTGAATGAGAATGGGCATGAGTGGAGGGTGGAGAACGCCTCTCAGTTTTATTCGGGCCGATATCAGGACATTTTTTATAATTTGAATCGTCTGCCAGTAAAGGAGGGGGATATTGTGCTGATCTGCTTGCAGAATCTGCGTGCAGAAAAATTGCCGTACTTTGACTGCCGGAATCTGTTTGACAGACCCCACAACTATGGGGAAGTATTTGCTGACAGTGCTCACATCAACGAGCGGGGCAATCAGATCTACGCCCGGAAATTTTATGAATATTTAGTGGAGAACGATTTTTTCCGGCAGTATGAGTATTCTGGTATTCCGGAGGAGTTCCCTTCCGTCCATCAGTATGGAATTGTCAAAATTGCGGGGGGGTATCGATTCAAAATCAGCCTGAGCTGGAAGAGTATAAAGAGAAGCTGCGAAAACTCCGTCCGGCTGTGGGAAGCATCGTAATGAACTGCAATCCCTTTACCCTGGGGCACAGGTATTTGATTGAGTATGCGGCAGGGTGTGTAGAGCGGCTGTACGTGTTTGTAGTGGAGGAGGACAGAAGCATATTCCCTTTTGCTGACCGTATAGAGCTGGTGAGGAAGGGAACCAGTGATTTGAAAAATGTAACGGTGCTGCCCAGTGGAAAGTTTATCATCTCCAGCCTGACTTTTGAAGGATATTTCAACAAATCCCAGCTGCAGGAGAGCACGGTGGATCCCAGCATGGATGTGGAGCTGTTTGGGAAGGAGATTGCGCCGGCCTTGGGGATCACTGTGCGGTTTGCGGGAGAGGAGCCCTTAGACAAAGTGACCCGTCAATATAATGAGACCATGGCGAGAATCCTGCCAAAATACGGAGTGGAGTTTCGTGTCATTCCCCGAAAGGAAACGGAGGGCGGAGTAATCAGTGCCAGCCGGGTGAGAATGCTGTTAGAGGAAGGGGACATGGAAGGAGTTTCAAAGCTGGTGCCATCGACAACGATAAAATATCTACAGGGAAAAAGGTTAAATGGAAACCTCACCTAGGATAGAAATGTGAATTGTAATTCGGCGAAAACGAGGAAAAATGATGAAAAATATAAATATAAAAACTGAAGACATCACAATTTATAGAATGTCAGAAATTCTTGGGGGGGGGTAGAGGATGCTTTGTTGTCTTCTGTTAAAGGAACTGTATTCCTTGTAAATGATAAACAGGAATTATTAGGAGCATACAAGATGGATCATTGCAAGGATGGAGGCAGTTGTGACAGCATAAAGAAGATACCCTGCGTTTATGAAGATGAGTTCCCAGATAATTATTTTTCTTTAAATCTTGATATACAACAGCAGGTTGCATTGATCATGGCAAAAAATATCTATAATGGTATTTTGCCCGTTGTTGATAAAAATCGTGTAATAAAGGGGGGGATTATTTGTACGGATCAAACATGGGATAATGACATAATTAATTCAGTGACATATTTAAATTACTTAAAAGAGAAAAAATATGATATAGGGTATTATTTTCGTGAAAAGCATTATACCAGAGTGGCATTTTGGGGCATTGATAAGCAGGCGCTCGCTTTTTCTAATATTTTACTTCAATGTGAAGGGGTTGAAGTAATAGGAATATATGAAAATACCAAGTTAAAGAAATATTGTAAAGTAGATTATTTAAATTCCGATGCAAATATCATATTTGTAGACTCCATAAAATCTGTATTTGAAGCAGGGGATATTGATTTGTTGCTCATCAGCGATTGGACAATGCGCCACTTGGATGAGAGCCTTTATGTTAGAAAGAGCAAGGTAGATGCTATATATATTAATAAACTTTTAAAGGGACAGGAATTTATGCGATATATGAACTCATATATGGCACAAAAGTGGAAGGGTGAATTGGCGGATAAAGGCTGTGAATTTTTGACGGTAAGGATCCCAACAGAAAAAGATCTAAGTATTAAAATTACCAAACAGGATCATATGACGCTTGAGGAACGAATTGAATGGTTAGCAAGACAAAACGGATGGAAGACCGATAGCGAAGAGGTAAAAGAATTTAATGAAGAGCGTCATTCATTAGCGAAAAGAATAAAGAAACAAAGAGGAAAGATATATTTTGCGGATTTTAATGGGAAATATATCAATTATGTAAATAAATCTCGATTAGTAATTAACATTCCCAAAAATTATAAGAACACAATTTATTTGGTTGGTTCTTGTATAGTATCAAGTTTGTTTAGTCGAGATGAAGATAGTCTAGGATATTATTTACAGGAGTTATTTAACCAAAAGTCATTTCCATATCGGGTAATTGCTTTGGGGCTTCCCAATGAGGCTGATAGATATTATTTTTGCAATATTTTGGAGGATTATGACATCAAGAATGGAGATAAAGTTTTTATGCTGGATCAAACGTTCCGAGGTGTTTACTGGGATTTAGATGTGCTTCCCGCCTTCCAGAAATTGCTTGCAAAGTATGGAACAGATTTTTATTATGATTTGCCGGTTCACTGCGGCCGGGAAGGGATGAAAGCAGTCAGTCAACTATTATTTGATTATGTGCAGTCGCATCGTGGATTTATTGGAGGCAAACCAGAGGTTAGAAAAAAGGACGACAGTACACATGACAAAAAGAATATGTACGCAGGTGATCCGAAGTTGAAAGCATATAAAAACTTGATCCTGTCGGAAGCAATTCATGAAAAACAAAGGATAGGCGCGATTGTTATGAATTGTAACCCATTTACGCTGGGACATCAATATTTGATTGAATATGCTGCATCACAAGTTTCGTATTTGTATGTATTTGTTGTTGAAGAGGATAAATCCTATTTTAAATTTGAAGATCGAATAGAACTGGTGAAGAAAGGAACGTCGCATTTAAAAAATGTGAAATGCCTTCCCAGCGGTGAATTTATCATATCTTCACAAACATTTTCTGAGTATTTTGACAAAGCAAATTTGCAGGGAACGGTAATAGATACATCTCTGGATGTTGAAATATTCGCGGAAGAAATTGCACCAACTCTGGATATTACAGTGCGGTTTGTTGGGGAGGAGCCATTAGATCCGGTTACAGCTCAGTACAATCAAAGTATGAAAGAGATATTACCTAAATATGGGTTGGAAGTTCGTGAAGTCCCCCGAAAAGCATGCGGTGGGAATGTAATATCTGCTTCGAGGGTGAGAGAATGCCTGAAGGAGAAAAAGTGGGAAGAAATAAAAGAACTGGTTCCCCAGACAACGTATGAATTTTTATGTCAGCACTTTTGAAGAAGGAAGGAATTTCAAGCAATATGGCGGCCGAGGAAAGTCAAGTTGTGATATCCGCAGTCCTGCCACTCTACAATGGCCGGACATATATAGAGGAGTGCCTTTGCAGCATCCAGCGTCAGACCTTTACAGACTGGGAGTTTATCATCGTAAATGAGTATGGCAGTGACGACGGCTGCGCGGAAATTGTCCGGGACTATGGGGCAGGGGATCCCAGGATCCGTCTGCTTCAAAATGAGGAGAAGCTGGGCCTGGCAGAATCCTTGAACCGGGGAATTCAGGCGGCTGTGGGAGAGTTTATTGCGAGGGTGGATGTGGACGACCCCTCTGACCCGGAGAGGTTTGAAAAGCAGCTTAGCTATATGAGGGAGCATCCGGATGTGGCTTTGTGCGGAACCATGCAGCGCAGTGTGCTACCGGACAGAAGTTATGTGGAGGAGGTTCCCCGGGAGGGGGAAGAACTGAAAGCGGGATTATTGTTTGGCTGTGAGATCAGCCATTGCTCAGTGTTCTTCCGCAGGGAGCTGTTTTTGAAAAACGGCTGGAAATACGACGGGAATCGGCTGGGAGAGGACTTTGATCTTTGGACAAGGATTATGTTTCAGGCCAGGCTGGTCAATCTGCCGGAGGTGTTGGTCAGTCACCGCTGGGGATTTGACAATATTTCTCTGGAAAAGGGTGAGAGGCTGCAGAGGGAGGTCTGTGAGATCAATGCGCGTTCCCTGCGGGAATTCGGCATAGAGGTCCCGGAGGAGGATCTGCCGATCTTGGCGGGATGGAGAAGCCGGCCGGAAGGCTTTGCGAGGAGACAGCGGTCTGCGTTTTTGAAAAAGAGCTATCGCCTGCTGACGGAGCTGGAAGCCGCCAATCGGAGACTGCATAAGATTGAGGAGGCGGCCCTGCACAGGATCTTATGGAAGCGCTGGAACTGGGTGTGTAAAACCTGCGGCATTTTCTTCCGGGAATTTACTTATGAGCAGATTGCTCATGAAGGAAATCCGCGGCCGGCCGTGTCTGTCATTATGCCTGTATACCGTGCCATGCACACGCTCAGGGAGAGCATTGACAGTATTCTGCTGCAGGAATATGAGGATTGGGAGCTCCTTTTGATCTGTGAGTACGGGAACGAAGACGGCAGTACGGAGCTGGCAAGGTATTATGAAAAGTACGACCACCGGATTCGGGTAATAGAAAATAAAGAACATCTGGGCCTGCCGGAATCCCTGAACCTGGGGATACGGGAGGCCAGAGGGGCTTATCTGGCACGGCTGGACGCGGACGATCTGTCCAACGCGAAAAGGCTCAGCACACAGGTGCATTACATGGAGCATCATCCAAAGACTGGGATTACGCAGTTTTATCAGCATTATTTTGGAAGCCGGCCGGATGGGTTTATCCACCGTCCACCCCAGACGGCGGCAGGGATGAGAGCGAAGCTCCTTTTTTTCTGCGATGCCTGTCATTCCACAGTGATGTTCCGGAAAGAGACGGTGGAAAAATATCAGCTTTATTATAACAAATCCTCGGAATTGGAGGATTATGAACTTTGGACAAGGATGGTAAAAGTCACTTCTTTTGAAACGATCCCTCTGATTTACGGGGAGTACCGTGTGGGAGCGCAGAATATTTCCCTCGGGAAGGAAACAGCTATCCAGAGTGAAATGTGCCAGATCATCAAAAGGCAGCTTTCTGAAAATCTGGGCATGGAAGTGCCAAAGGAAAAATGCTGGATGCTGGGAAGCTGGAGGAATGTTTTTCTGGAATTGCCGGATTCCCAAAAGCAGACGGCGCTGACGGAACTGCGGAATTTGCTGCTGGATATCTGGAAGGCCAATCAGCGGGTGCGGTTTTACGGGAAAAGGGAATTGTTGAAAACAATCACAGCAAAGTGGCGCTTTTCCAAATACAATGAACCGTGGTTTGAACCTCCCGAGACCTCCGGGATTTATGAGGCGCTGGAAATTCCGACCTGGTTTGGAAATTGTAAGCGGGGGGCATACAGGATACTGATAAAAGCGCCGCTGAAGATGCTTCAGAGCCTGAGCCTGCATATAGGGGCAAAAAATATTGAGCATTTAAGCAATGTGACCAAGGATGTTTCGGAGGCGCAGTTTTACCGGGTAGACAAGCAGATTGAGCGCTGGACATGGGAGAGATATCAGCGTCTTGAGAAACGCCTTGCGGTATTGGAGCAGGAAAATATAGGGACGCAGAATGCGCTGACAGATTTTTTGTTCCGGCAAAACCGGGTGCCTTACCGGCCGGGGGAGCGGATCCGCATTGTTTTTTTATTCCAGATCCCTTCCTTTTGGCCATCATGGGAATCTTTTTATGCGGCCTGCACAGAGGATGAAAGAGTTGACGCAAGGCTGGTTTTCCTGGACGAGACCAACTCTGAAAAGACGCAGATGCAGCATGCGAAGGATTTCCTGGAGGAAAAGGGGCTGCCCTATGAACTGTACGAAAGGTTCCCCATGGAGGAGTTTGCGCCTCACGCGGTGGTGATCCAGACTCCCTATGATGAGTGGCACAGGCAAAGGCAGCACTGGTCCAATGTGTTCCGGATGCGGGGATATCGTCTGGTTTACATCCCCTATGGGGTGGAAATTTCGGACACGGAGGATTCCCACAGGCTTCATTTTCAGACAAACGTAATCAATAATTGCTGGAGAATCTACACATTTTCCGATTGTATGAAAGAGGATTACTGGAAATACTGCGGAAATCGCAGGGCAGTGAGGGTAACGGGACTGCCGCGGTTTGACGCCTACGATACCGGGAAGCCATTTCCCCTCCCGGCCTATGTGGAGAAGAGGCGGGCCGGAAGGCCCATCGTGCTGTGGAAGGTTCATTTTCCGAAAACAATTGTGGAAAAAGGGGTAAATGTGGCCGTCACGCCGGAGCTGGAGGAATATGTGCGGTTTGCGGAAAAGATAAGGGAGTATGAAAAGCTGTTTTTTATTTTGATGCCGCATCCCAAATTCCTGGAGGAGAGAAAGGATCCGAGAACCCGCGAAATGACGGAGAGGATTGTTTCCTGTTTTTCGGAGGCGGAGAATGCCTGGGTGGAAGAGCGTGAAGACTACAGGGCATCTCTGGTGAACGCGGACTGTGTCATAATAGACCGCAGCGCGGTTATGGTGGAGGCCGGCGCTTTGAATGTGCCGGTGCTTTTCCTGACCAATCGGAATTATTATGAGCCGGTTACCAGGGCGATTGAACCTCTGGTCAAAAGCTATGAGCAGGGGAACACGTGCGAGGATATGATCCGGTTCCTGGAACGGTTCTGCGAGGGAAAGGATGTGGGACGGGTGAAAAGGGAGAAGGCTTATGCGGCCTGTATTCCTTTTCGGGACGGCCTGGCCGGAGAAAGGATAAAGGAAGACATTGTCAGCGCGGTTATGGAAGAGGAAGATTAGGGAAAAGCGGACGGCACCCCCAAAGGTATCTATTATTGTGCCGTTTTACAATGCAGAGAAATGGATTGCTGACTGCCTCGAGAGTATTATAAGCGGGACAGAGTGTCCTTTTGAAATGCTTTGTGTCAATGACGGCTCTACGGACAGAAGCCTTAAAATTGTAAAGACCTATCAAAAGAGGTCAGGCAGGATTCGGATTTATAACCTGAAACAAAATGTGGGACTGTATCGGGCGCGTTTATGTGGGATTCAGAGGGCGGAGGGGGATTATATCGGTTTTGTGGACAGCGATGATCTTGTTTCAGAGGGTTATTTTGACCGGCTGTACCGCGCAGCGGAGCAGGAGGGTGCGGATTTTGCGGTGGGGAAGATTGTGAATGTCAGTGCGGACGCCCACGCCTACCTGCAGACGGGGTGTCTGTTATCGCGGGAGGCCGGGCAGGGCGGGAAAGACTTTTATGAGCGGTACTGGCAGCAGGAGGGAACCAATTACCACTGGCATGTGGTCTGGAATAAGCTGTATAAGAGAGCGCGCATAGGGGAATGTCTGCCAGTTTTGGAGTCTTTTCAGGGTCATCTGGTTATGCTGGAGGACTTTATTTATTCTTCCGTTATTTTGTCGGTGATGAAAAAATGTGCTTTTGCGGAGGAGGCGGTCTATTATTACAAGGAGCATCCTGAGTCCAACATAAACCTGCGGTCCTTTCAGGCGATTCAAAAAAATATATCTGATATGACGGAGTCTTTTCGGCGTGTGGAGGATTTTTTGGCGTCCGGCGGGGATCGGGCTGTGTATTTGGAGCATTTGATCCGTTGGCGGGAGCGGTATGGGAGATATTGGAAGCGGAATATAGAGGAGGCGCAGCTTGCCGGGGCAGAGAAAGCGTTCTGCATGGCTATGCTGCGGGATATGGTAAAGGCAGAGCCCGGGCAGATTCAGCCGGAGGACGATCTGATGTACAGGGAGGCGGAGGAGGTGGGACAATTTTAGAAAATTTTAGATAATTTTAATAGTATAACACCTCGACAAGGGATTCCTTTTTTGTTATACTGTATTTGTCTTTGGAAAATCGAGAGCATTTCTATGATCCACGCGGTTCCGCGGCATTTTTCTGAGACTGTAGCTTTATACATCAAACAATAGGAGGAATCTGCTTATGACACAAAACGAAGCAAGAGAAGTATCCAACAGGGAGGTGAAATCCAGCGCTTTCACCGCCTACTTCAGCGAACCGAAAAATGCAGCCCAGCTGTATTCCGCGCTGGCCGGGGTGGAAACTGCCCCGGAGGACATCGTGATCCGCACCCTGGAGGGGGTGCTGTTCCTGGCCAGGAAAAACGACCTGGCTTTCACAGTAAAGAACAAGGCATTGGTGATCGCCGAGCACCAATCGACTGTGAGCGAGAACATGCCCCTGCGGAGTGTGATCTACTATGGCCGGACCGTAGAAAAGCTCCTGGAACCCCGGGCGCTCTATCATCAGAAGAGGATCCCGATCCCAACCCCGGAGTTTTACATGTTCTACAACGGGGGAACCGCCCAGCCCCTGGAAAGGGTTCTGAAATTATCTGAAGCATATCTTGAAAAAACGGAGCACCCTATGTTAGAATGTGTGGTGAAAATGATCAATATCAACCTTCCGGCGAAGCATGAGATCCTGGAGGAATGCCGGCCCTTGTACGAGTACGCCTGGTTTATCCAGCGGGTGCGGGAGTATCAGGAGGAAGAACTGGGGCGCGACGAGTCGATCCGGAAAGCGATCCTGGACTGCCAGAGGGAGGGAATCTTTGCGGAGTTTGTGCGTGAGCACGGAACGGAGGCGGTGAATATGCTGTACACGCAGTTCAACATGGATGACGCCCTGGATGTGAGATATGAGGAGGGCGTGGAGGACGGAAGGGTCGAAGGAAGAGCCGAAGGAGAGCTGCGGCTGCTGATCCGTCAGGTCTGCGCGAAGCTGCGACAAGGAGACACGCCGGATAAAATCGCGGAGGATCTGCTGGCAGATCAGGAAAAGGTTGACCAAATCTGTTCTGCCGCCGAAGCCAGCGGTTTTGACGAGCAGGCTGTCTACGAAAACCTTTGGCCGGAAAAAGCGGGAGAAAACTGACGGTTAATACTAAAACGGCTCTCTGCAGGGGAAAGAGAATACCCTGCAGAGAGCCGTTTTGCTGAGCCTGGCTCTCTAAAATTTCCTCTCATACACTGCATATCCCCGCGCGCAGAGGGTTTCCTTTGCCCGCAGGACGCCGGGCTCGTCGTAGAATTCAATCCGGAGCACGCCCTCCTCCAGCTCCCGGTTGTGGACGATGCCGATGTTTTTGATGCTGATGTTTTCCCCGGCCAGAATGTTCACGATCACGGCCAGGCTTCCCGGCTTATCCGCAATATCCACGTTCAGAGAATAGGAGCGCTTGATAGGGCCGCTGGAGGCGTCGATAAAGGAATCCCGGTAGATCCTGGCGCTGTCAAACAGCTGGTACAGCTCCCGGGCGTCCCGGCCGTCCAGCTGCTCTTTGATCCGGCTCAGGGAGTCGATGTAGCTCTCCAGCAGCCGGGAGATGTTTTCCGTGTTGGTCAGGCAGATCTGCTGCCACATGGCGGCGGAGGAGGAGGCGATGCGGGTGATGTCCTTGAAGCCTCCCGCCGCCACTGTCTTCATGATGCCGTCCTCGGAGTCTGAGCAGCGGATCAGGTTCACCAGGGAGGCCGCAATCACATGGGGCAGGTGGCTGATGGCTGCCGTCACGTAGTCGTGCTGGCGGTAGTCCAGGATCAGGGGAATGGCCCCGGTTTTTTCCACCAGCTCCCGGCAGGCGTCCAGCCGTCCGGGGTCGGTCTGCTCCGTGGGCGTCAGAATATAGTAGGCGTTCTCTAAGAGGGCGGCCTTGGAGTTCAGATAGCCTGTGCGTTCGCTGCCGGCCATGGGGTGGCCCCCGATGAACTGGGAGGCAAGACCCGCCTCCTGGATATGCCTGTGAATGTCGGATTTCACGCTCCCCACGTCGGTGAGAAGGCAGTCCGGGGAGAGGATCCGCTTTACCGCGGCCAGGTTCTCGTCGTTTTTCTGCACCGGGGCGCACAGGAACAGATAGTCGCAGTCCCGGAAGCTCTCATCGATTCCCGCCGGGCACAGATCCGCGGTCCCGTCCCGGGAGGCGGCCTGCAAGGTGTCCGGATTCCGGTCATAGGCCACAACGGTCAGGCCGGGTATATTGTTTTTCAGGGCTTTGGCGATGGAGCCGCCGATCAGCCCCAGGCCGATAAAGCCCACAGTCAGATTTTTCACACCATTCCCTCCTGCAGTGTTCTCTTAGATACGATAGCACTTTAAAGCGCGAAGGTCAATAGGGGAGCGCGCAACAAATATTTGTCCAAATATCACAAAATGTCTTGTAAAATGATTGAATATTTAGTAATATACTCGTATGGGCGGTTTGATATTTCAATTTTGCTTCGGCGGAATCCCCAAATTTCATCATAATTGGAGGAAATGGCATGAATATTTACACAACTGACAAGATCCGGAATGTCTGCCTGCTGGGCCACGGCGGCAGCGGCAAGACCAGCCTGGTGGAGGCCATGGCCTATCTCTCCGGCATTACCTCGAGAATGGGCAAGGTGACCGACGGCAATACGGTGAGCGATTACAGCAAGGAAGAACAGAAGAGACAGTTTTCCATCAATACCTCCGTCGTCCCCATCGAGTGGGAGGGATATAAGATCAATATTCTGGATACCCCCGGTTATTTTGACTTCGTGGGCGAGGTGGAGGAAGCCGTCAGTGCGGCCGGCGCGGCCATTATTGTGGTGAACGGCAAGGCCGGCGTGGAGGTCGGGACCATCAAGGCATGGGAGCTGTGTGAAAAATACAAGCTGCCCCGGATGATCTATGTGTCCGGTATGGATGTGGACAACGCTTCCTTCCGCCAGGTGGTGGAGGATCTGACGAATCTGTACGGCAAGAAGCTGGCCCCCTTCCATCTTCCCATCCGGGAGAACGAGAAGTTTGTGGGATACATCAATGTGATCACCGAGTCCGGCAACAGATGGCAGGGCAAGGAGGTGGTTCCCTGCGACGTGCCCGACTACAGCAAGAATAACCTGCAGATCTGCCGGGACGCCCTCATGGAGGCGGTGGCCGAGACCAGCGAGGAATTTATGGAGCGCTACTTCGGGGGGGAGACATTCTCCGAGGCGGAGATCCGGGCAGCCCTGCGCACCAATGTGTGCGACAGCAGCATCGTGCCCATGACCATGGGCTCCAGCATCCTGTGCCAGGGCGTGTACACCCTGCTGGACGATATTATCAAGTACCTGCCCAGCCCCGAGAACCGGGAGGTGGCCGGCATCAATATGAAGACCAGCGAGGTCTACCATGCGGATTATGATTTCTCCAAGGCAAAATCCGCCTATATCTGGAAGACCATCGTGGATCCCTTTATCGGGAAGTATTCTTTGATCAAGGTGAATTCCGGCGTGCTGAAGACCGACGATGTGCTCTACAATGTAGACAAGGATATCGAGGAGAAGGTGGGCAAGCTCTATGTGCTTCAGGGCAACAAGCCCATTGAGGTCAAGGAGCTGCATGCGGGCGATATCGGCGCCCTGGCAAAGCTCACTGGCGCCAGGACGGGGGACAGCCTCTCCACCAAGACCACTACGGTCAAGTTCGGAAAGTTCGAGGTTTCCACGCCCTACACATATATGCGTTATCTGCCCAAGAACAAGGGAGATATTGACAAGATTTCCCAGGCACTGCAGAAGATCACCCATGAGGATCTGACCCTGAAGGCGGTCAACGATGCGGAGAACAGGCAGCTTCTGCTCTACGGCATGGGAGACCAGCATCTGGAGATCATAGCCAGCCGCCTGCTCAACGAGTACAAGGTGGAGGTGGAGCTGATGAAGCCCAAGGTGGCTTACCGGGAGACCATCCGCAAGACCTCCGATGTGGAGTATAAATATAAGAAGCAGTCCGGAGGCCACGGCCAGTACGGTCATGTGAAGATGCGTTTTTCCGCCTCCGGGGATCTGGAGACCCCCTATGTGTTTGAGCAGGAGGTGGTGGGAGGCGCCGTTCCCAAGAACTTCTTCCCGGCGGTGGAGAAGGGACTGCAGGAGTCCGTGGGCAGAGGCCCTCTGGCGGCCTATCCCGTGGTGGGCGTGAAGGCGGTTTTGTACGACGGATCCTATCATCCGGTGGATTCCTCGGAGATGGCCTTCAAGATGGCTACCATCCAGGCCTTCAAGAAGGGCTTTATGGAGGCGGGGCCGATCCTGCTGGAGCCCATCGCCAACATTAAGGTGACGGTGCCCGATTCCTACACGGGTGATGTGATGGGCGATCTGAACAAGAGAAGAGGCCGTGTGCTGGGGATGACCCCTGTGGCGGGAGGCAAGCAGATTGTGGAGGCGGATATTCCCATGAGCAGCCTCTACGGGTACTGCACGGATCTGCGCTCCATGACCGGCGGACGGGGCGAGTACGCCTATGAGTTTGTGCGCTATGAGCAGGCGCCCAGCGACGTCCAGGAGAAGGAGGTTGCCGAGAGAGCGGCCAAGGTGGCGGAGAACAGCGGGGAGGAGTAAAGCCCGCCGCACTGCCGGAAGATCAGTTTGTCCGGGGCCGGCCTGCCGGCCCCGGGCGTATGTTTTTCCGGCCCCGGGCCTGCGGTTCCCCGGCCCGGAAAAATTGTTTAAAAAATTGAAAAAATTCTATTGACATTTGCGGGGAAACAAGATAGAATACTATTTGTTCGCAGGCGATACCGCGCAAGCGGCGGGCCGGCGGGGCAGATAAGCGGATGTGGCGGAATTGGCAGACGCGCTAGCTTCAGGTGCTAGTCTTCGCAAGGAGGTAAGGGTTCAAGTCCCTTCATCCGCATGAGAGAAGGTTCGGATCGTGGGATCCGGGCCTTTTTCAAACCCGAAAAAAGGCCCCGGGGAGCGGGACCTTGAGGACGATGGGTTATTTCCTGGCGTACTGGGGATAGGTGTTGTAATACCACTGCTTGTCGGCGTACATGGCCACCTCCGCCACATGGACCACGCTCTCCAGGGAGGAGGGGGCGGCCTCCCAGTGGTAGCCTAAGGATGCGATGGGCACCCTCTGGCCGTGGATTTTTGCCTGGAAGGCGTTGCACTGGCTTAAGAATGCCTCCCGCTCCATGCTGGGGAGAAGTACGATGAATTCGTCTCCGCTGATGCGGTAGCAGTTTTCCGGGCCGAATTCCTCCGTCAGCATGCGGGTAAAGTGCTGCAGCAGCTGGTCTCCCTTCACGTGCCCGAAGTGGTCGTTGATATATTTCAGGCCGTTGAGATCCGCGAAGGCCACGGCCATGCTGGGCTTGGTGGGGGAGGCGGAAAAGGTGTCGCAGACCTGGTTGTAGGCGAAGCGGTTGTGCAGGCCGGTGAGCGTATCGCTGCTGCACACCCTCTCCAGATCCTTGCGGTACTGCAGGTCCGAAATATAGCTGTCGTGCACATCCCGGATATAGAGCATAAGGACCTGGTTGGAGTCCGTGTATTCGATACTGGGAAGCAGCTCCATGTTCACCCAGCGGAAGCTCCCGTTGGTCATGCGGCGGTACCGGCACCGGATACAGTCGGAATGGGAATGGAAGTAGGATTTCAGAAAATTCATGTCGGTGAAAGCGTAGTATTCCTTCAGATCCTCCGGATGTACGTTCCCGCACTCCGCAAACCGGCGCAGCCACTCAGAAATCTGCAGGGAGTGGCCCATCTCGGGGGTAAGCTCCTGGGAGTACACCTTCACCTCCTGGCAGGTGTCCGCGGTGAGATTGATTTTTAAAATCTTGTGGTAGATGGCGGACAGGGTTTTCAGGGCATCCTCCAGGTCACAGGAGTCGCTGTCTGCCTCCTTCCAGCTGAAGACCACCCAGGGATGGCTCTCCAGGGAAAAATCCTTGGGGATGATGATCTCAAAGGTGACCCACATGTATGCGTCGTTGACCTTGCGGCGGAAGCTGTGCACCATCTTGCGCTTCTGATGGGTGATAGTGTAGCGCAGGTAGTCTAAGTCAGTGTGGTGGAGGTAGCTCTCCGTGTCGTCCGGATGAAGCAGGCCGAAGTCGATGATGTTCTGGATGTATTCCGTGATGGTGGCGGCCCGCAGGCATCTGGCCTCGTCCTGGGTGGGGATCCTTTTATAAAAAATGTATTCCCCTGTGTTGATGTTGACCTTCGCCACCTTTAAGAGATTGTCCATGATGGTGGAGGCGATAAATTCCCGATCTGTCAATGGTATTCCTCCTGGCCCGGGGGCCGCTTTTGATTTTCCTGCCAACAGCTTCACGCAGTTTATTTTACTCGCTTTGTAAAAAAAGTACAAGAGCTGTTGCATTTGTTTTGGAAATTGTACAAGGGGAAATTCCCTGTAACCGAAGGGCTGCGGATGCTGTCTGTATAGGTGAGAGGACGAACCGCCCGGGGGGCGGAGAGATTTTGCGGAAGCGAGGTGCGATCATGAAGAACAGGAAGGTTTTGCGGATGATGGCTTTGGCGCTGGCGGCGGCCCTGCTGTCCGGCTGCGGGGCGGGCGTCCCCGGGGAGACGCAGCCGGCCGGCCAGGAGAGCCTTGGCGGGGAGGCGGAGGATCCGTCCGGCCAGGAGAGCCTTGGCGGGGAGGCGGAGGATCCGTCCGGCCAGGAGAGCCCTGGCGGGAAAATAGAGGATCCGTCCGGCCAGGAGAGCCTTGGCGGGAAAATAGAGGATCCGTCCGGCCAGGAGGACTCCGGTGGGGAGACAAGGGAGGCTTCCGGCCAGGGACAGGATCCCTCTGTGGCGACGGTTTCCTATGAGCCCCGGGAGGGGGAGGGGAGCTCCCAGCCGGATCCCTGCCCGGAGGATGTGGATCCCCCTGTGGTCTTTGATGAGGAAGCGGCGAAGGAACAGAACCTTCTGGCAAAATTTTCCTTTGACCTGTTTGGGGCAGTGGATGAGGAAAACCCGGTTCTCTCCCCTCTGTCAGCTTATCTGGCCCTGTCCATGGTGGGGGCGGGAGCCAAGGGAGAGACGGCCCGGGAGTTTACGGACCTGATGGGGGAGGATATGACCGCCCAGGCCGCGGATCTGATGGAGCGGCTTCCCCGGCAGGAGGAGCATATCCGGCTGGAGCTGGCCAATTCCGTGTGGATGGATCAGGTGTTTCAGGCGGATCCCCAGTGGCAGGCGCAGATGGAGGAAGAGATGCACGCCCAGGTGCGCACAGGGGAGCTCGCCGGCAGGGATATGATGGAACAGATCAACGGCTGGGTGTCCGAGAAGACCCAGGGGCTGATTCCCCAGCTGCTGGGGGAGCCTTTAAAGGACGGCACCCGGATGGCCCTCTTTAACACTGTGTATTTTAAGGGGGAGTGGGAGAATCCCTTTGAAGCCATGGATACGGGGGAGGAGCCCTTTTATCCGGCTCAGGGCGGGGAGGTTTCCGCGGAAATCATGCGCAAGTGGGGAGAAAACCTGTCCTATGTGAAGGGGGAGGATCTGGACGGAGTGGTGCTTCCCTACCGGGACTGCCCTTTGGCCTTTGTGGCCTTGAAGCCCACCGGGGGACAGAGTGTGCGGGAGATGTACGGGGAGCTGGATCCCCAGGCCCTCTCCCGGCTGCTGGATGAGCGCACGGACACCCTGATGAACCTGAAGCTCCCCAAATTTGAGATCGAGTTTTCCCGGACGCTGAACGAGGATCTGCAGGGGCTGGGGCTGCAGCTGGCCTTTGACCCCTACCGGGCGGATCTGACGGGGCTGGGGTATACAGACGCCGGGATCCCTCTGTGCATAGACCTGGTGGCCCAGAAGGCCCTGATCCGGGTGGATGAGGAAGGGACGGAGGCGGCGGCCGTCACGGAGATAGCCATGATGGAATGTGCCCTGGCCGTGCCCCTGCGGGATCCGGTGGATGTGTTTTTCACGGAGCCCTTCGTGTACATGATTCTGGATACCCAGACCCAGACGCCCCTGTTTATGGGCATCTACGACAGACCGGTTCAATAGGGCAGGTCTGCCGGGCGGGCCGCAGCAGGTTCGCGGGATTCTGCGGCAGACTGGCCCGGCAGGGCAGGCCAGCCGGCCCAATAGGAGAAAGGTTTCCCGGCGGCGGACCCGGGGGCGGCGCAGGATGCAGCCCCCCTGGATCCGCCGCTTTTTGTGCGGAATTTGAAAAAGGAAATTTCCCCGGAGCACAGAATATATAAGGTAGAAACTTCTGCGAAGGAAGGCGGAGGATCATGACCATACGAGAGAGCCTGGAGCAGTGGGAGGAGGAATACTTAAGCCCCTACGCGGCTCACAGCAGAAATTCCAAAGGAAGAGTGCGCTGGGAAGAGCCCTGCGATATCCGCCCGGTTTTTCAGAGAGACCGGGACCGGATCATCCACTGCAAGGCTTTCAGGAGGCTGAAGGACAAGACCCAGGTATTTCTGACCCCGGAGGGGGATCACTACCGGACCCGGCTGACCCATACCCTGGAGGTGAGCCAGAACGCCAGGACCATCGCCAAGGCCCTGCGGCTGAACGAGGAGCTGGTGGAGGCCATCGCCCTAGGGCACGACCTGGGCCATACGCCCTTCGGCCACGCGGGGGAGAGGGCCTTAAACAGAGTCTGCCCCTACGGCTTTGACCATAGCGTCCAGAGCGTCCGCACGGTGGATCTGCTGGAAAAAAAGGGCCAGGGGCTGAATCTGACCTATGAGGTGCGGGATGGGATCCTGAACCACCAGACCAAGGGAAACCCTCAGACCCTGGAGGGGAAGGTGGTGCGTCTTTCGGACAAGATCGCCTACATCCATCATGATATGGACGACGCCGTGAGGGCCGGGATCCTGACGGAGGCGGATGTGCCCCGGCAGATCGGGGAGGTTATCGGCTTCACTCCGGGGGAGAGGCTGGATCATTTTATCCACGATATTGTCACCGCCAGCTCCGATCGGAACGATATCTGCATGTCCGAGCCGGTGGCTCAGGCCATGGCCCGGCTGCGGCAGTTTATGTTTGAGCGGGTGTACACGAACCCTCAGGCCAAGAGCGAAGAAAAAAAGGCGGAGATGCTGATGGAGACTCTCTACGGGTATTATCTGTCCCACATGGACGAGCTCCCGGAGGAATTCCTGGGGCTGGCGGAGCGGGGGGAGCCCCGGGAAAAGGTGGTGTGCGATTACGTGGGGGCCATGAGCGACCGCTTCGCCATCGCAAAGTACGAGGAAATTTACATACCCAGATCCTGGCATATATAGGCGGCGGGATATCCGCGGACTCCAGGCGGAGGGAGCTGGCATCCGGCGGGATATCCGCGGGCCCCAGGCGGAGGGGGCTGGCATCCGGCGGGATATCCGCGGGCCCCAGACGGAGGGAACCGGCATCCGGCGGAAGGCCTGGGGCAGGGCGGAGCGCCGCGGGGGGACCCGGGGCGGGTGTGAAAGGGTGTGAGAAGGGTGTATTATCCGGAGGAACTGATCGAGGAAGTCAGATCAAAAAACGATATTGTGGATGTGATATCCGGCTACGTAAAGCTGCAGAAAAAGGGAGCCAGCTACTGGGGGTGCTGTCCCTTTCACAATGAGAAGACGCCCTCCTTTTCGGTGAACGGCGCCAGGCAGATGTATCACTGCTTTGGCTGCGGGGTGGGAGGCAATGTATTTACCTTCCTGATGAATTACGAAAACGAGAGCTTTCAGGAGGCGGTGAAAACCCTGGCCCAGCGGGCGGGGGTAAAGCTGCCGGAGGCGGAGTACAGCCCCGGGATGCAGGCTAAGCGGGACAAGCGGGAGCGGCTGCTGGCCCTGAACAAGGAGGCCGCCACCTACTTTTTTTATCAGCTGAGAAGCCCGGTGGGGGCGGCGGGCCTTCAGTACCTGAAGGGCAGGGAGCTCTCGGATGAGACCATGCGGCGCTTCGGCCTGGGCTATGCGGAGAACAGCGGCGCCGGACTGCTCAGGCACCTGAAGAACAAGGGCTTTGAGGACGAGCTGGTGATGGAGGCGGGGCTGGCCCGTTTTTCCGAGAAATCGGGGCTGAGCAGCCTGTTTTGGAATCGGGTCATGTTTCCCATCCAGGACGCCCGGGGCCGGGTGATCGGCTTCGGCGGGCGGGTCATGGGGCAGGGGGAGCCCAAATACCTGAACTCTCCGGAGACGGCGGTTTTTGACAAGAGAAGGAACCTCTACGGGCTGAACTTTGCCAGGACCTCCCGGGCCGGCAATATGATCCTCTGCGAGGGCTATATGGATGTGATCGCCATGCATCAGGCGGGATTTACCCAGGCGGTGGCCTCCCTGGGAACCGCCTTTACCGGGGAGCAGGCGGCGCTGCTGCGGCGTTACACGGATCATGTGCTTCTGGCCTACGACAGCGACGGGGCCGGGGTCAAGGCGGCCCTGCGTGCCATCGGAATCCTGAAGGAGGCCGGGCTGACCGGCCGGGTCATAGATATGCGGCCCTACAAGGATCCGGATGAGTTTATCAAAAACCTGGGCCGGGAGGCTTTTCAGGAGCGGATCGACGGGGCGGAGAACAGCTTTTTCTTTGAGGTGCGGATCCTGGAGAGGGAGTATGATCTGGGGGATCCGGAGCAGAAGACCCGCTTCCACAGGGAGATTGCAAAAAAGCTCTGCGGCTTTTCCGAGGATGTGGAGAGGGAAAACTATCTGGAGGCCGTGGCGGAGAAGTATCACATCGGGTTTGAGAATCTGAGGAAGCTGGTGGCCAGCTACGCGGCCCAGACGGGCCTGGAGCGGCCGGTGGAAAAGCCCAGGTCCGGGACAAAACCCAAAAATACGCCCCAGGAGCAGGGGAAGAAGGCCCAGCGGCTTCTTCTGACCTGGATTGCGGACCGCCCGGAGCTGTACGCCAAGGCAGCCCCCTATGTGACGGCGGAGGATTTCACGGAGGAACTTTACCGGAAGGCGGCCCAGAGGATGTTCTCGGATCTGGCGGCGGGGATCTACAATCCGGCGGCCGTTATCAGCATGTTTGAGGATGAAGAGCAGCAGCGGGAGGCGGCGTCCCTCTTTCACACCCAGCTTCCCAGGCTGTCCGGCAGGCAGGAGGAGGAAAAGGCCTTCCGGGATATCCTGCTGGCGGTGAAGAAGAACAGCTATGAGCACTTTACAGCCCAGATGGGAGGGGACGTGGGAGCCTTAAAGCAGGCCATCGCAGGCAAGAAAGCGCTGGAAGAACTTGCTAAAACGCATATTTCCATAGAATGAAGTCAATACTGAAATTACCAATATTTACAGTCAATGAGGAAGGATGGAACCACGAAGATGGATGAAAACACACAGGCACGGTTTGAGGAAAAGATAAAGGGACTCCTGATGATGGCCAAAAAGAAGAAGAATGTGCTGGAGTATCAGGAAATCAGCGACTTCTTTGCGGACATGCCTCTGGAGGAGGATCAGTTCGACAGGATTCTGGATGTCCTGGAGCAGAACAATGTGGATGTGCTGCGCATCACCGACGAGGACGATGTGGACGACGAGGAAATCATCCTCTCCGATGAGGAGGATGTGGATGTTGAGAACCTCGATTTGTCGGTCCCGGACGGCGTGAGTATCGAGGATCCGGTCCGCATGTATCTGAAGGAGATCGGCAAGGTGCCTCTGCTGAGCGCGGAGGAGGAGATCGAACTGGCCAAAAAGATGGAGCTGGGGGATCAGGAGGCGAAAAAGCGTCTGGCGGAGGCAAACCTGCGCCTGGTGGTGAGTATCGCCAAGCGCTATGTGGGCCGGGGCATGCTGTTTTTGGATCTGATCCAGGAGGGCAACCTGGGCCTGATCAAGGCTGTGGAAAAATTTGATTACCGGAAGGGATACAAGTTCTCCACCTACGCCACCTGGTGGATCCGGCAGGCCATCACCAGGGCCATCGCGGACCAGGCCAGGACCATCCGCATCCCTGTGCATATGGTGGAGACCATCAACAAGCTGATCCGGGTGAGCCGTCAGCTTCTCCAGGAGCTGGGGAGAGAGCCTTCCCCGGAAGAGATTGCCGAGGAGATGAATCTTCCCGTGGACAGAGTGAGAGAGATCTTAAAGATCAGCCAGGAGCCCGTGTCCCTGGAGACGCCCATCGGCGAGGAGGAGGACAGCCATCTGGGGGACTTTATTCAGGACGACAATGTGCCTGTTCCTGCGGACGCGGCGGCCTTTACCCTTTTGAAGGAACAGCTGGTGGATGTGCTGGGCACCCTGACGGACCGGGAGCAGAAGGTGCTGCGCCTGCGCTTTGGGCTTGACGACGGCAGGGCACGCACCCTGGAGGAAGTAGGAAAGGTGTTCAATGTGACCAGGGAGCGGATCCGGCAGATCGAGGCCAAGGCCCTGCGGAAGCTCCGCCACCCCAGCCGCAGCCGGAAGCTGAAGGATTATCTGGACTGATGGGTGGAGAGAACGTGATCCTTTCCGCCCGGATGGAGGCGCTGGCCAAACTGGTTACACCCGGGATTTGTCTGTGCGACGTGGGCTGTGATCACGGGTTTGTGTCCATCGCCCTGGTACAGAGAGGCATCTGTCCCAAGGTGTTCGCCATGGATGTGAGGCCGGGCCCCCTGGAGAGGGCCAGGGAGCATATCCGGGAGCATGGGCTGGAGGAATACATAGAGACCAGGCTGTCGGACGGCCTTTCCGCCCTCCGGGCGGGGGAGGCCCAGGGGATGCTCTGCGCCGGTATGGGCGGCAGGCTGATGATGCGCATCCTGCGGGAGGGCGGGGAGAAGATACAGGCCATGGAGGAACTGATCCTGCAGCCTCAGTCGGAACTGCGGGAATTCCGGATTTTCCTGCGGGAGCGGGGATATGTGACTGTGGCCGAGAATATGGTGTATGAGGACGGAAAATACTACCCTATGATGAAGGCCGTCCCCGGGGGAAAAGGGAAGCGGGCCGGAGGGAAGGCCCGGGGGATGACCGGGGGCGCGCCGGGAAGCGGACCTGTGTGCGCATCCCCGGTGGCCTGCGGGGGGCCTCGGGAAATCGCCGGATCTGCCGGGCCGGAGCTGGAGGACCGCTTCGGGAGGCTCCTGCTGGAGCAGCGCCATCCGGTGCTGGAACAGTATCTGCGGCATACGCTGAAGGAGCGGCTGATCCTGATAGAGGGGCTGCGGGCCCAGGGCGGAGAGCGTGCGGCGGCCCGGGCGGAGGAACTGGAGCGGGAGGCCGGATATCTGGAGCGGGCGCTGGAGATGTTCCGGTAAGCGGGGAAGCGTGTGATCGGAGAGCGTGCGGCGGCCCGGGCGGAGGAACTGGAGCGGGAGGCCGGATATCTGGGACGGGCGCTGGAGATGTTCCGGCAGGCCGGGAGGGCGTCTGACCGGGGAGCGTCTGGCCCGGAGCGCAGACAGGGATGAGAAGAAGGAGAGGCGGAGGTTATGGAAGCACGGAAAACTGTCACGGTAGAGATCCGGGGGGAGAAGAGGAATTATCCTGTGGGGACCCCATACCGGGAGATTGCCCGGGACTGCGCGGGCCTGCTGGGAGAGCCGGAGGAACAGATCGCCCTGGCGGTGGAGGACGGAAAGCTCCGAGAGCTGTTCCGGACCGTCAGCAGGGACTGCCGGCTGGATTTTTTGACGCTGCGGGACGAGGCGGGACACCGCAGCTACGTGCGCACGGCCCTCATGCTCTTTTTGAAGGCTGTGCAGGATGAGTTCGGACCGGAGGCCGCGGGAGGCTGCCGGGTGGAATTCGCCGTGGGAAACGGCTCCTATGTGGACACGGACGGATGGGTGGAGCCCACCTGGGAGAACGCGGAGCGTCTGGCCGGCCGGATGCGCCGGATCCGGGAGGCGGGCACGCCCATCCTCAAGAGATCCTGCCCTCTGGAGGAAGCCATAGAGCTCTTTGCCGAGAGGGGGATGGAGGATAAATGCCGGCTGTTCCGCTACCGCCGCAGCTCCCAGGTGAATCTCTACGAGATGGACGGGTACTTTGACTATTACTACGGCTTTATGCTGCCCGGGGCGGACTGTGTGAAGTGGTTTGAGGTGATGGCCTATGAGGGCGGCTTTATGCTGCTGCTGCCGGATCAGAAGGAGCCGGACCGGGTGGCCCCCTTCCAGGAGCGCAGGAAACTGTTCGCCACTCTGAACGCCTCCGCCCGGTGGGATCATGCCATGGGGATCGAGACGGTGGGGGAGTTAAACGATCAGATCTGCCAGGGGTCCTTGAGCGATATGATCCTGGTCCAGGAGGCGGAGCAGGAGCGGAAAATCGGGGAGATTGCCAAGGATATCGTGGCCAGGGGAGGCGTGAAGTTTGTCATGATCGCCGGCCCCTCATCCTCGGGGAAGACCAGTTTTTCCCACAGGCTGTCCATCCAGCTGCGGACCCTGGGCATGACGCCCCATCCCATCGCTCTGGACGACTATTTTGTGGACCGGGAGAATACGCCCCGGGACGAGAAGGGGGATTACAACTTTGAGTGCCTGGAGGCCATCGACACGGCCCGCTTCAACCAGGACATGATGCGGCTGCTGAAGGGAGAGCGGGTGGAGTTGCCCACCTTCAACTTTAAGATCGGCAGGCGGGAGTACCACGGCAATTACAAACAGCTGGGGCCGGAGGATATCCTGGTGATCGAGGGGATCCACGGGCTCAATGAAAAAACCTCCTACGCCCTGCCGGAGGAAAGCAAGTACAAGATCTACATCAGCGCTTTGACCAGTATCAATGTGGACGACCACAACCGGATCTCCACCACGGACGGCAGGCTCCTGCGGAGGATTGTGCGGGACGCCAGGACCCGGGGCTCGGACGCCAGGCAGACCATCCGCATGTGGCCCTCGGTGCGCCGGGGGGAGGAGGAAAACATCTTCCCCTTCCAGGAACAGGCGGATGCCATGTTCAACTCCGCCCTGATCTATGAGCTGGCAGTGCTCAAGCAGTTTGCGGAGCCGCTGCTGTTCCGCATTGAGAAGGAGGATCCGGAGTACTATGAGGCCAAGCGCCTGCTCAAGTTCCTGGAGTATTTCCTGGGAGTGGACACGGAGGCCCTGCCCAAGAATTCTATCTGCCGGGAATTCGTGGGGGGAAGCTGTTTTAGGGTGTAAGGGCTGTCTGCGGATAAAAATGGGGAAAATGGGGAAAATGGTCAGGTTTGCTTGCATTTGGCCCACATAGATGATAGAATAACAAAATAAGACTATCTGTGGACTTCCCGCTCCATGCGTGTCTGTGGACGCGCGGGCAGTTCCGGACGGGGATCCGAAAGAAAGAAAAAGGTTGACTTGGGATGAGGGTGTCGGATACAATTAACAGACAGACAGACAGACAGACAGACAGACAGACAGACAGACAGACAGACAGACAGACAGACAGACAGATAGCGTCCGGGCTGTCTGTTAGGGTACTTTATTTAAAAGAATATGGGAGTGCAGAAAGTCGTTTTCGCGCGGAGAAATTCCGAGCGGGAGCGGCTTTTTTGCGTATCGGAAGTTTCCGGGTTAAGACCTGCCGCAGGCAGTAAAGAAGAAAGGATGCTGCGGCGGGCCGGATCAAGGCCCGCCGCGGGAAAAGGAAGGGGATAGTGCGAAAAATCACACGGATGTGCTGATTTTTCACAGGAGAATTTGTGCCGGAGCGCCACAAATTCTCCTGATGGCAGATGAGAAACCGCATGCGCGGATTTCTCATCGCCCTGTCGCGCAAAGCGTTCCGGAATGGAGGATAAAATGTTTTGTAAAAATTGCGGAAAGGAGCTTCGGGAGGGTGCAAAATTCTGCAACAGCTGCGGCTGCCCGGTGAAAAATATCGAGCAGCCTCAGCAGAAGGCTGACGCCTACAGCCCGAAGGAAGAGCAGAGGGCGGCTTCTGCCGGAAGCGGGGAGGGATCCCAGGGGGACGCGGGGAGTAAAAGCGCCGCGCCGGCACAGAGGAGGGAGCCCCCTCTGCCAAAAAAGAAGAAAAAGCTGTTTTGGCCTGTGGCCGGTACGGCGGCGGCCGTGTGTGCGGCGGTGGCTGTGGGAGGCACGGTGCTCTTTAAGGGGCTGGGAGACGGCACGGAGCCGGATCAGACCCTCCGGGAGACCATGGCGGCCTCGGCGGATGTTTCCCAGGAGGCTGGCGGCCAGGGAAGGGAGCCCGGAGAGGGCAGCGCATCCGTCCCTGAGGAAAGCTCCCCGGAGAAAGGGGCCCGGGAGAGCGCTGGGGGAAGCGGTGCGGAAGGCTCTGCAGAGAAGTCCCCAGGAGAGGAATCCGGAGAAGCGGCCCCGGAGGAAGCTGTGGAAGCGCCTGAGGAGACCCCGGCGGAGGCTCCTGTGGAGAAAAGCATCCCTGACGACGGGGGGCTGTGGAAGCACGCGGGGAGAGACCAGATCCGGGCGGCTTTGGACGCTTACCAGGAGTATATGGACAGCCGGTACGATTATTATAGCTGCAATATTTTTTACCTGAATGACGACGTGGTGCCGGAGGTGGTCTGCTGGCCGAACGGGTATCCGATCTTCCTTACCTATGACGGGCAGCAGGTAAATGTGCTGGAGGAAGAGTTTGGTTCTGACTTCCAGTATGTAAGAAGGCATAACAAACTGTATTTTTCTGCAATACCGGCCGATCTTTATACCTATGACGCCGTATACAGTGTGCAGAACGGAAATTGGGTTTCTATCTTCCTGGCGGAATATAGCTACCCGGAAATCTACGAGGAACCGGGCGTGGAGATGGAGCTGCAGTGCCGCTTAAATGGCCAGGAGAGCACAGAGGAAGAGTGCAGGGAAAAGCTGCAGGAGGTTTTCCCCAGGGCAGATTGGCGAAGCATGAGCGGGAATTACTACGGCAGCATATGGGATGCCTATTACGCCCTGCCGGAGGAAGAAAGGGCGCAGGAGGACAATCATGAGGAAGTCCTGGTGGCCATGGATGCCTATGAGCAGTATGTGAAACAGAAATATTGCTATGGTGATATTCCGACAGATGCCGACGGATATAGCTACGACGGTTACGAAATGCGGTATATTGATGGGGATGATATACCGGAGGTTTATATGCCAGGTTATGGTGAAGTTGACGGAAACGTGATGCTTTGGTATGTGAATGGACAGGTTCAGGAGTATGGGTTTGGCGGTCATTGTTTACTGTCTTATCAGTATAAGAAGGGCCGGATATATTGGAGTGGGGGACATATGGATTCTTATGGCGATACCGTATATCAACTGGCAGGTGGGCAGTTGGAAGAGCTGGAAGGAGGGGGGTGGGACGAATGGGCATCTGATGCTGGCGATGGGTGGGAATATGCATATAGGTGGGATGGATCAGATGTTTCTTATTTGGAGTATGAGAAGAGTCTGGATGAGGCGCTCTACGGGGATGGCCCGCGTCCTATGACTCAGCAGGTACCAGGTGACCCCTACGGTAACGTATATGCAGCCTATGTGGATTACGGCGAGGATCAGGGGTTGGCAGAGGAACTGGCCGGCAGCGCGATCGTTTACGATTCGGTTCGGATGTATAACCTGAACGGTGTCTCCGCGTCCTCCGAGCTGGCGGAGCGGACTGTGACTCACTCCGCAGGGCACATTTGTGACGGAGATGCGGCCACCGCCTGGGTAGAGGGGGCTGACGGCGTGGGAGCGGGACAGTGCGTTTCCTTCTCCTTCAAAAATGTTTACCGCATATCCGGGCTCCGGATCCGGGGCGGCTATCAGAAGTCCCAGGATACCTATGAGAAGAATACCAGGCCGGCATCGATTACGCTCTACTTTTACGTGGGAGATGACTATGAATCCGGCGGGGAGCCCGTCAGAATTGCTCTGGAGGACGTCAACGGAGAGCAGTCCTTTGCATTCTCTGAGCCGGTGATCGCTGACCGGGTTGACCTGTATCTGACGGATTCCAATTACGCAGGCACCAAGTACGAGGACAACTGTATCTCGGAGGTGGAGTTTTACTGAGACCGGAGAAAGTTCGGCGGGGTTCACTGGTTTGCCGGATATTCCGGCCGGTGGGAACAAATGAAAGAAATGAATTGTATCATTACAAATGAGATAGAAAAGGAGAGAAAAAAATGTTTTGTGAGAAATGCGGACATCCCATAGGGGAAAAGGACAAATTTTGCGAGAACTGCGGTGCGCCGGTGAGCCCTGCTGAGGAAGCTGCCCCGCCTGAAGCAGAGCAGCCGAAGGCCCAGGAGACGGCGGAGGCAAAGGCGGAACCGTCCCAGACCCAGACAACCCCGGAGCAGGAGACCTCCACGGCTGCGGCTCAGGAAGCCCTCAAGTCAGAAGGCCAGGAGACTCTCAAGGCTGAAACTCAGGAAGACTCTAAGGCCGAGATCAAGAAAGAGTCCAAGTCCGAGTCCCAGGAGACCTCCAAGTCCGCAGCCCAGGAAACGCCCAAGGAAAAATCAGCCAAGAAGTTTTTGGGGAGCACCAAGGGAAAGATTCTCATCAGCGCAGGCGCGGCGGTGCTGTTGGTGCTGGTAGTTGTGGGATTGAACTGGGCCAGGCTGAACAATTGGATTCATAAGACCTTTTCTTCCCCGGCGCAATACTATCAGTATGCGGAGCAGCAGACAGTGAAGGACGCCGCGGACATTATAGCCGACTGGTACGGCAATTCCCTGGAGCATGCGGATGTGTATGACATGGGCCTGGAAGGGGAGTTTTCCCTTTCCGTCGGCCAGGATGTGCGGGATCTGATGGGTACCGTGGGCACCCTGACAGGGGTGGATTTTTCCGCAGCAGACTGGGTGGAGAAGGCCACTGTTTCCGCAGGGATGGATGTAAAGGATGGTGTGTCCGGCCTGAAGGGCTCTCTGTCAGCCAATGGCAGCAGTCTGCTGTCCCTGGAGGCGGTGGGGGACGATGCCAACGGAATGTTCTATCTGCGGATCCCGGAGCTGTCAGACACCTATCTGGAGATGGATATAGAGGATGTACTGCCAGGATACGTGCAGAGCGGGGATGTGGATCCGGAGGAACTCAGGGCATTTTGGAAGCAGCTTCTGAAGGCAATGCCCAGCCAGGCGGAGGTAAAGAAGCTGGCGGAGAAATATCTGACATTGGCCCTGACCTATGTGGAGGACGTGGATCTGAAGAAGCGGACTCTGAAGGCGGAGGATGTGCAGCAGAGCACCACCCAGCTGAAGGTGACAGTGGATGAGGATACGGCAGTCGATATGATGAAGGGTGTGCTGGAGGCCCTGGAGGAAGACAAGGATGTGGAAAAGATAATCCGGAAGGTGGCGGCCACAGCGGAGGAAAACGCGGATCTGCTGGGCATGCGCAAGAGAGACGCCTCCCCTGACAAGATATACGAAATGTTTCTGGACGGCATTGATGACGCTTTGGATGAGCTGGACGGTGGATTTTCCATGGACGGCATCAAGATGGAGCTGTATGTGGACGGCCGGGGCGTGATCCGCGGCCGGAGCGTGGAAGCGGACGGCTCAGCCTTAACCTACCGAATGCCTGTGAAGGGATCCAAATTCGGATATGAGCTGACATATGAGTACTACGGAGAGTCCGCAGGGCTGTCGGGAAGCGGAAAGCTTTCCGGGGACAAGGTAACCGGCTCCTTTAAAGTTGACGCAGGAAGAGGATACCTGCCGCTGGTGATCGATGTGAAGGGTCTGGACAAGGCCGCTCTGCTGCGGGGCCGCCTGAACGGCACTGTGGAGGTGTCCGTGTCGGAGTCGGTGCAGAACCTGCTGCAGACTGTCGCAGGATATGATCCTGACGATGTGGACAGAATGACCGGCCAGGTGCTGGACAGCGTATTCCGAATCCTGGACGACTGCAGCGTTGTGCTGAAGGCTGAGACCAACGACAGCGCCGGCTCCTATACCGTGAGCCTTAAGAGCGGCAAGGACGAGCTGCTGGGAGCCAGTGCGTCTTTAAAGATCGGCAAGGGCGAAAAGGCAAAGATCCCTGCTGAGAATTCCACGGAGCTTGTGGAGGATTTGAGAGATCTGGGAAACTGGCTGGAGGATGTGGACTGGGATAAGGTGATCGCCCGGTATGAGAAGACCGCGCTGCCAAATGATATCTTGGATCTCCTGGAGGACTTTGCAGATGATGTAGAGGATGAGGGAGGCGAGGAAGCCCTCCAACTGTGGTGGTAACAAAAGAGCGAAAACAGCGGATTGGTAACAGAGGGATGAAGATTGAGGTAAATGAGATCCAGAAGGCCTATGGAAGGCGGAGTATATTGGAGCAGGTCTCTCTGACCGCCGGGGACGGAGACTGTATCGGAATACTGGGAGGGAACGGCAGCGGGAAATCCACGCTGCTGTCCGTCCTGGCGGGAGTGCAGAGGGCGGACGGCGGCTCCTTTGTCTGCGACGGGGAGGATCTGTTGGGCAATACCCGGCGGAGAAACGCTCTGGTGGGATATGTGCCCCAGGAGAATCCGCTGGTGGAGGAGCTTTCCGCCTGGGATAATCTGCGCCTGTGGCACGGGGCCGGGGCCCTCCGCCGGGAGCTGGAGGGAGGCGTGCTGGCGCTTTTGGGAGTGGACGAATTCCTGAAGGTGCCGGTGCGCAAAATGTCCGGCGGCATGAAAAAGCGGCTGTCCATCGGCTGTGCGGTGGTCTCCCGGCCCGGAATTTTGCTGCTGGACGAGCCCTCCGCTGCCTTAGATCTCCCCTGCAAGGAGCGGATCTGCCGGTATTTTGACAGTTTCCGGGCCCAGGGAGGGATTCTGCTGCTGGCCACCCACGATGTGCAGGAGATTTCCCTGTGCAGCCACTGCTATGTGCTGCGTCAGGGACGGCTGGCGCCCTACGTCTGGGACGGGGATATGCACCGGCTGGCGGGGGAACTGGCATGAATACGGGGCGGGGACACTTGGTGAGGACACATGGTGAGAACGGCTGGTGGGAACATAGGGCGGGAACATCCGCCGGAAACGCACTGGAATGGGGACTGCTATGAAGGAAGAAAAAAGGGAGGGGAGCTTTTCAGGCTCCTATTTTATCGTACAGATGAAAAGAATGCTGCGGCTTCTGCCTGCGGTGGCAGGGGTGACGGCTGTGATGGGATGCGCGGCGCTGCTTTTGACGGGGGTGCTCTCCCGGGCGGCGGATTCGGAGGAAAAGCCTAAATATGTGCTGGGACTGGTGGGAGATGTGTCCGACAGCTATCTGGGCTTCGGTATATCCGCCCTGACATCCCTGGACGATTCCCGGTTTATGCTGGATCTTATCCAGCTGACTGAGGACGAGGCCCGCAGACAGCTGCGGAAGGGGGAGATTTCCGCCTACGCGGTGATCCCGGAGGGTCTGATGGATTCTCTGGTGTCCGGGGCAAACGACGAAACCATCGCCCTGATGGGGCCCGAGGGGCAGAAGGGGCTGTCCAGTATCCTGATGCAGGAGCTGGCGGATATTGTGTGCACGCTGGTGACCCGTTCCCAGAGCGCGGTTTTTGGGATGCAGAATATTCTCTGGTCCCGGGGGATGAGCGATCGGGTGCCCTTGGAGACGGATATTTTAAATCTTCGGCTGATTGGTCTGGTGCTGAACCGGACCCAGCTGTGCCGGGTGGAAGTCACCCAGGAGGGGCCCCGGATTTCCCTGGAGGGATATTACTTTTCGGGGCTGCTTTTGTTTTTCCTGCTCCTGTCCGGAATTTACAGCTGTCATGTGTTCAGTAGAAGGAGCCGGGAACTGATGCGTCTGTCTGCAGCCCGGGGTGTGTCCGGGGGGCGGCAGGTGCTGAGCGAGTATGTGTCCTATCTGTGCCTGGAGCTGTGCTGTCTGGCGGGTGTGTTCCTGCTGGCAGGCGGTGCCGGCGCGGCAGGGTTTCTTCAGATTCCCGAGTGGCAGGAGGAGAGGGCCAAGGCGGCCCTGCTCTTTTTCGGGTGCGCCGTTCCGGCGGCTGCCTTGGCGGCCGCCCTGCAGTTTCTGCTGTACGAGCTGGTGACAGGGGTGGTGAGCGGGGTGCTGCTGCAGTTTGTCTGCGCCATTGTCCTGGGGTATCTGTCGGGCTGTTTTTATCCGGTGAATGTGTTTCCACAGACCCTCCAGGCCCTGTCCCAGGTGCTGCCAACGGGGCTGGCCATGCGGTATCTGTGCGCCTGTATGGAGTGCGGGGATGCAGGCGCCGTTGCCCAGGCCTTCGGAGTCTTGGCCTATACGGCCGCCTTCCTAGGGCTTGCGGTGCTGGTGCGTCGGCGGAGAATCGGGAGGTAGCGGCATGAGGCAATGGGCGGTTCGGTATTTTCTCTGGAATAAAAGGCTGCTGAAGAAGCCGGGTTTTGTGCTGATTCTGTGTCTGGTGCCCCTGCTGGCGGCGGGGCTGCGAGCGGTTTCCCATGAGGAGAGCGGTCTGCTGCACATTGCCCTGTACACCGCCGATCCCCAGGATTCCCTTGCCCGGCAGGTGATAGAAAAGCTGCAGGAGGACAACAACGTTTTGGTCTATCATGTGTGCCGCACCCAGGAGGAGGCCCGGGAGATGGTCCGGCGGGGAGAGGCGGAGGCGGCGTGGCTGTTCCCCGAGGATCTGGCCCAGGCGATCCGCTCCAGCGCGGCGGGCGGCGGCATGAAGAGTGTGGTGACGGTGGTGGAGTGCTGGGAGAGCCTGCCTTTGATTTTTTCCCGGGAAATCCTGGCGGCGGCCCTGTACCCGGAGTTCTCCTATGCGGTTTATGAGGACTATGTCCGGGGGGATCTGGGGCTGGAGGTCACCCCGGAAGAACTGCGGGAAAACTATGAGAGGAACCTGATCCAGGGAAGCTTTGTACAGGTTACCTATCTGGACGGGCAGGTCCGGGAAGATGAGGAAAACAACTATCTGCTTTCCCCCATGCGGGGATTTTTGTCCCTTTGGCTGGTGCTCTGCGGTTTTGCCGCGGTGCTGTACCGGATGGAGGATGAAAGAAAGGGAGTCTTCGGGCGGCTCGGTGTGGGCAGGAGACCCCTGGCAGCCCTGGGGGTGCAGGCGGTGCTGCTCTTGGACGGGGTGATCCTGCTGCTGGCGGCCTGCCGGGCCACAGGGATCTTTGTGGGCCTGGGCCGGGAGATTCTGGCAGCCGTGCTCTTTGCCGCCTGTACCGGTATGTTCTGCACGGCTGTGGGACTGCTGGCAGGCGACGAAAAAAGGCTGGCGGCCTGTATCCCCGCTGCCCTGCTGGGAATGGCCGTCTTCTGCCCGGTTTTTATCAATCTGGCGCATGTGGGGAGGGTCCTGCAGTATCTGCTTCCCCCCTATTATTATCTGAAATCCATCCACAGCAATGCGTATCTCATAGGGATGGTGATGTATCTGCCTGTGTCAGCTATTGTCTGCCTGCTTCTGTGGCTGTGGCGGAGCCGCCGGAGAGGGAAAAGGAAAGGGACCGGGAAGGAGCGGCACATTTTGTTGCGGAAAGGCAAATCTTGACAGCGTGTACCGAAAATATAATATTCCCGAAGTTTTGCAGCAGAGGCAATTCAGAGCTGAGACAGGCTGGCGGGCAGCTATGCAGAATCGGTGGCTTTTCTTGTGGGAATCTGACAAATTTAAAAATTCTATCTTGACAAAAACATTACATCACGTTAAACTAAAAGCATCTAAGGAACGTAAATTGTGTTCCAATTCTTGATTCGTCTGTTGTTTGTAGCGGTTATCGCTGGCGTTTCTGCCGATTTCAACGGAGATCAGACAAAAAAGCGGCAGAAATGCAGAGGCATCTATCCCATGGCATTCCTGCCCGGAAAAGGAGGAAGGTACATGGGTGAAGTAAACGACGTCCTGATGGATTACCTGAGGGACAACACCCGCTTTGCGGACCTGTTTAACGGAACGCTCTTTGGCGGGGAAAATGTGATCCGGGCGGAAGAGCTCTTTGAGGGCTCCGAGGTCTCTGTGGAGGGACTGTCCCGGGAAGGAGCCCGGAAGGCTGCTGTGGAGGGACTGTTTCGGGAAGAAGAGGCTGCCTGGCCGGAGAATGGCGGAAGCGGAACGGGCTGCGGCGGGAGCGGAGAAAACTCCGGCGGGAGTTGGAAAGGCTCCGGCAGGAGCGGGAAAGGCTCCGGCAGAAACGGAAAGGGCGCCGGAAAAACCATTCTGCGGATCAGGGATATCAAGAAGTGGATGCGAAGCGGCTGTGAGCTGCGGATCCTGGCGGTGGAGAATCAGGACCAGGTAGATTACGCATTTCCCTGGCGCGGGATGAATTACGATGCGCTCCAGTATGAGGAACAGATACGGCGTCTGCGGAGGGAAAACCGGCGGGAAGGGCGCCTTGGGAGCAGTGCGGAGCGGATGTGCGGGCTGCGAAGGGAGGACCTTCTGGTGCCGGTGTTCACCCTGTGTCTGTATCACGGGGAGGAACCTTGGGACGGCCCCCGGAGCCTGAAGGATATGATGGACTTTGGCCGGGAGCGGGAGAGATGGGAGAAGCTGTTTTCGGACTACCGGATCCATCTGGTGTGTCTGAATGAGATGAAGGACTTTGGCTGTTTCAAAAGCCCGCTGAAGGACTTGTTTGGGCTGGTGCCCTATCGGAAGGACAAGCAGGGGCTCAAAAAGTATCTGGAGGGAAACGCGGTATATCACTCTCTGGACGAAGAGACGGCCAGGGCGGCCAGCGTGCTGATGGGGATGAAGAATTTCGAGAAAAACAAAGAGAAATATCAGGAAGGAGAGGGATACGATATGTGTACGGCATTGCGGGAGTTAGTGGAGGACGGCAGGCTTGAGGGCCTGGAGCAGGGCAGGAGCGAAGGTGAAAAACTAGGGATGCAGCGCTGTTACCTGCGGGCTATAGCGATGCACATGGCCCCGGAGGATGCCCGGGCGGTGGCCGGGATCAGCGAGAATGAAGCCAGAGAGGCTCTGTGGCTCAGGGAGCAGGGAAAGATCTGAAAACACAAAGGCATACGTCGTCTGGCAGTCAGGGGCCGGTGTGAAAGGAAAACCGGCAGGCCAAAAGCGCGGAGGGAAATCTTTCCGGGCTTGGCCGGGCCGCAGCGGTTGACGGGAGCGCATCTTTTGTGCTAGAATAGCAGAGCGCGCAAGTAGAACAGGTCATCGCGGCTGCAGCAGTGCAGGTGAGGAAAGTCCGGGCTTCACAGGGCAGGATGCCGGATAACGTCCGGTGGAGGTGACTCCAAGGCCAGTGCAACAGAAATATACCGCCCCGTTCCCTTCAGGGAGCGCCGGGTAAGGGTGGAAAGGCAGCGCAAGAGACTACCGTCCGGCCGGCAACGGCCGGAGCCATGTAAACCCCATCCGAAGCAAGACCAAAAAGAAGACCATAGGTTTGCCCGGCCTGTCTTCAGGTAGGTCGCTGGAGGTGTCCGGCGACGGGCACCCTAGATAGATGATGACCCACGACATAACCCGGCTTATCGTTCTGCTTGCAAGAAAGCCCTGCGGGTTTGGCCAGAAGGCCGGCGCGCAGGGCTTTTTCATGGAGGAAGGATGCCCTGGACGGAGGGCCTTGTCAAAGCGGCTCCGGGGCAGAGTGTTACGGGAAGCAGAAGGGATGACTGTCTGCCCTGCCCGGAGAGGCGGGGAGCGGGGTGCGGGAGAGGCACAGGTATGGGAAAAAGTATGGGGATGGAAAGAGGCATGGGAAGAGGTATGGGCATGGGAAGACGGTTCTGGATGGGGGTGCTTGGGATCGGACTGTGTCTGAGCCTGGCAGGCTGTACCCATGGAACCGGCATATTTCCCCGAGAGACCGCGCCGGTTCCGGGCAGCGCCGCACCTTCCCAGGGGAGCGCCCAGTCCCCGGCCGGGCAGCTGCTGGCAGAAGAGAGCTTCCCCGAGGGGGAGGGGGAGCCGGATCTGGCCCGGCTGCTGGAGGCCCGCTGTGTGCGCCTCCAGGCGGGGACAACCCAGGGGAGCGGTGTGATCTGGGGGGAGCAGGGGGAGGATCTGCTGATTCTGACGGCGGCCCATGTGGTGGAGGGCGCCCGGAAAGTGCAGGTGATTTTTTCGGACGGGGAGCAGGCGGAAGCTTCCCGGATCCTGCCCCTGGAGGGGGCGGACGGAGCCTTTCTGCAGGTGCCCTGCGGGAGCGAAAACCGCTGGGCGGAGTGCCAGATCCCGGAGGGGGAGAAGGAGGCATTTGACGCTCTGGCCCCGGGGGATGCCCTGTTTGTACCGGAGCTTTGGCAGGAGAAGACAGAACTGCGGGAGGGAGAGCTGCTGGATGCCTGGATTTACATGGAGGATTTTCAGAATTATATGATGTGGGCGTCCCTTCCCGCCAGCCCCGGTATGTCCGGAGCAGGAGTGTTCGACGGGGAGGGGCACCTGGTGGGAATTTTGTGCGGCGGAGCGGGGGAGCAGGCAGCCATCCTTCCCCGGCCGGTGCCGGAGGGACAGCTGTCCCCGCTCCTTACGCAGTTTCCTGCTGCTTTTCCGGGGCCTGTTCCGTCTGCTCCTGCCGCTCCAGGTTCTTTACGGCGGTGGAGAGCATCAGCTTGATCCGGTTGAGCTGATTTACCTCGCTGGCCCCGGGGTCAAAGTCCACCGCCACAATGTTGGACTGAGGATATGCTTTGCGCAGGGCCTTGATCACGCCCTTGCCCACCACGTGGTTGGGCAGGCAGGCGAAGGGCTGGGTGCAGACGATGTTGGGCACGCCGTCGTGGATCAGCTCCACCATCTCGCCGGTGAGGAACCACCCCTCCCCGGTCTGATTGCCGATGGAGACGATGGGCTCCGCGAAGCTCACGATCTTCCGGATGGGCGTGGGCGGCGTAAAGTGGCGGCTTTTGCGGAAGGCGGCCGTGGAAGCGCCCTGGAGGATATGCTCCACGGCCCAGATGGCCAGGGCGGAGATCCGGGCTGTCTTTTTGCTGGTGCCAAGATGCTCTGCCTTGTAGATCTGATTGTAGAAGCAGTAGAGCATGAAATCAATCAGATTCGGCACCACCGCCTCGGCGCCCTCGGCCTCCAGAAGCTCTACCAGATGGTTGTTGCCCGCCGGGGAAAATTTCACAAGGATCTCCCCCACGATGCCCACTCTGGGCTTTTTCACGTCCCGCAGGGGGATCTGGTCAAAATCCCGTATGATCTGCCGGCACAGGGAAGGGAATTTCCACAGCCGCAGATGCTTTTCGGACACATAATCCTGAACAATTTTCAGCCATTTTTGGTGCATGGCGTCCACGCTGCCGGGGGTGAGCTCGTAGGGCCGCATCCGGTACACGCAGCGCATAAAGATATCTCCGAAGGCGGCTCCTACAGAGGCCCGCAGAAGAAGCTGGGCGTTTAAATGGAAGCCCGGATTGGACTCGATGCCCGCCAGATTCAGGGAGATGACGGGGATCTGCTGCATCCTGGCCTTTTCCAGGGCCCGGCGGATGAAGCCCACATAGTTGGTGGCCCGGCAGCCGCCCCCGGTCTGGGTCATGATGATGGCGGTGCGGTCCAGATCATATTTTCCGGAGAGCAGGGCCTCCATCAGCTGTCCCACCACCAGAAGGGAGGGATAGCAGGCGTCGTTGTTTACATATTTCAGGCCCACGTCCACGGAGTGGCGGTTGTCGTTGTCAAGCACCACAAAGTGATAGCCGCAGGCGCTCAGGGCGGGCTGCAGGATCTCAAAGTGGATGGGTGACATCTGGGGGCAGAGGATGGTGTAGTCCTTTCGCATTTCCTCTGTAAAGGGCACCTTGTAAATGGCGCTGGAGTGCAAAGTGCGGGGCTCTCCTGCCCGCTCCCGGACCCGGATGGCGGAGAGCAGGGAACGGATTCGGATCCGGGCGGATCCCAGATTGTTCACCTCGTCGATTTTCAGGCAGGTGTAGATTTTGCCCGAGCCGGTGAGAATGTCGCTCACCTGGTCCGTGGTCACTGCGTCCAGACCGCATCCGAAGGAGTTGAGCTGGATTAAATCCAGATTGCCCACCGTCTTTACATAACTGGCCGCGGCGTAGAGCCGGGAGTGGTACATCCACTGGTCGGATACGATCAGGGGCCGCTCCGGGGCCGCCAGGTGGGAGATGGAATCCTCTGTCAGAACTGCCAGGCCGTAGGATGTGATCAGCTCCGGAATGCCGTGGTTGATCTCAGGATCGATATGGTAGGGCCGGCCGGCCAGCACGATGCCTCTCCTGCCCGTGTCCTTTAGATAGGCCAGAACCTCCTCCCCCTTTTTCTGAATGTCCAGGCGCGCCCTGGCCTGTTCCTCCCAGGCGGCCTCCACCGCGGCCTTGATCTCCTGGGCGGGGATCTGGGAAAATTCCTTTATGAGAGCCTCCGTCACCGTATGTACGTCCCGGAAGGAGAGGAAGGGATTGCACAGCCGCACCTCCCCCCGGCTGATTTCCTCCACGTTGTTTTTGATGTTCTCCGAGTAGGAGGTGACGATGGGGCAGTTGTAATGGTTATTGGCCTCCGCAAATTCGTTCCGCTCGTAGAACAGGGCGGGGTAGAACAGGAATGTGATCCCCTGGCGGATGAGCCAGGTCACATGTCCGTGGGCCAGCTTGGCGGGGTAGCACTCGGACTCGCTGGGGATGGATTCGATGCCCAGCTCGTAGATCTGGCGGGTAGAGGCAGGGGAGAGGATGACCCGGTAGCCCAGCCTGGTAAAGAAGGTGTGCCAGAAGGGGTAATTCTCATACATATTTAAGACCCTGGGGATCCCCACCGTGCCCCGGGGAGCCTGATCCGCCTCCAGGGGTTCGTAGGAAAAGATCCGGCGGAGCTTGTAGTCGTAAAGATTGGGCACACCCTCCGGGTTTTTCTGGCCGCCGATGCCCCGCTCACAGCGGTTGCCGGAAATATACTGGCGGCCTCCGGAAAAGCGGTTGACGGTGAGACGGCAGCTGTTGGTACAGCCCCTGCATTTGGCCATGCTGGTCTCAAACTGCAGGCCGCAGATTTTCTGATAGGAGAGCATGGAGCTGACAGGAGGGGCGTCCTCACAGGTGTTTCGCTCCGAGAGGGCCTGGAGATACCGTTCCCTGGCGATCAGGGCGGCGCCGAAGGCCCCCATGATGCCGGCGATGTCCGGCCGGACGGCTTCGCAGCCGGAGATCTTCTCAAAGCTGCGCAGCACCGCGTCGTTGTAGAAGGTCCCCCCCTGGACCACGATCCGGCTTCCCAGCTGGGAGGCGTCGGAGACCTTGATTACCTTAAAAAGAGCGTTCTTGATCACGGAGTAGGCCAGGCCCGCGGAGATGTCCGATACCTCGGCTCCCTCCTTCTGGGCCTGCTTGACCTTGGAATTCATGAAAACGGTGCAGCGGGTGCCCAGGTCGATGGGGTGGGCGGCAAACAGGGCAGCCCTGGCGAAGTCCTCCACGCTGTAGTTTAGGGATTTGGCGAAGGTTTCGATAAAGGAGCCGCAGCCGGAGGAACAGGCCTCGTTGAGCTGGACGCTGTCCACGGTCCGGTTTTTGATCTTGATACATTTCATGTCCTGGCCCCCGATGTCCAGGATACAGTCCACCTTCGGGTCAAAAAAGGCGGCGGCATAGTAGTGGGCCACGGTCTCCACCTCCCCGTCGTCCAGCAGGAAGGCGGCCTTCATCAGGGCCTCCCCGTAGCCGGTGGAGCAGGAGCGGGCGATGAAGGTGCCCTCCGGCAGCAGGCTGTAGATTTCCTTCAGGGAGCGGATGGCGGTCTTTAAGGGACTGCCGTCATTGCTGCTGTAGAAGGAGTATAAAAGATCCCCCTCGCTGCTCACCAGCGCGATCTTTGTAGTGGTGGAGCCGGCATCGATCCCCAGGAAGGCCGGCCCTTGGTAGGATGAGAGGGGGGCAGTTTTCACCCGGTGCCTGGCGTGGCGCTGCCGGAATGCCTCGTATTCCTCCCGGGAGGCAAAGAGGGGGTCCATGCGCTCCACCTCAAATTCCATTTTGATCTCCCCGGAGAGCTTTTCCGCCATGGCGTCCATGGAGCAGGCGCCCTCCCCCTTGGCGTTCAGGGCGGAGCCGATGGCGGCAAAGAGGTGGGAGTTCTGGGTGTCGATGACGTGTTCCTCATCCAGACGCAGGGTGCGGATAAAGGCGGCCTTCAGCTCCGAGAGGAAGTGGAGAGGCCCTCCCAGGAAGGCCACATGGCCCCGGATGGGCTTGCCGCAGGCCAGGCCGCTGATGGTCTGGTTGACCACGGCCTGGAAGATGGAGGCAGCCAGGTCCTCCTTGGTGGCGCCCTCGTTGATCAGGGGCTGGATATCCGATTTGGCGAATACGCCGCAGCGGGCGGCGATGGTGTACAGGGAGCGGTAATTTTTGGCATACTCGTTCAGGCCGGCGGCGTCCGTCTGGATCAGGGAGGCCATCTGGTCGATAAAGGAGCCGGTGCCCCCGGCGCAGACGCCGTTCATGCGCTGTTCCACATTGCCGTCCTCAAAGTAGATGATTTTGGCGTCCTCGCCGCCCAGCTCGATGGCCACGTCGGTCTTGGGGGCCAGCTCCTGCAGGGCTGTGGCTACAGCGATCACCTCCTGGTTGAAGGGCACGCCCAGGTGGCTGGCCAGGGTCAGTCCCCCCGAGCCTGTGATCATGGGCCAGAGCTGTACATTCCCCAGCTGTGCCTGTGCCTTTTTCAGCAGGGCGGCCAGGGTCTCCCTGATATTGGCATAGTGGCGCTCGTAGTCCGAGAACAGGATCTTATGCGCCTCATCTAAAAGAACGATCTTCACAGTGGTAGATCCGATATCAATCCCCAAACGACAGATCATACGGTAACTTCCTTTCATTATCTTTCAAAATACTTCATTTATGGACATTCTCAAACATTATACGACAACCTGGGGCAAATTGCAACGAATCAGGGGTGTTAAATTTCTGTAAATAATATGTAAAGAGAGGATGAGGGAGGGGGACGCTTTGTGGCGTGAGGGGTGCGGGTTGCCTGGCAAGGGACACCGTGAGGCGGGTATAGTGCCTGTTCAAGGGGGGCTTTTGCTTCGGAGGGGACGCTTTGTGGCGTGAGGGGTGCGGGTTACTTGGCAAGGGACGCCGTGAGGCGGGTATAGTGCCTGTTCAAGGGGGCTTTTGCTTCGGAGGGGACGTTTTGTGGCGTGAGGGGTGCGGGTTACTTGGCAAGGGACGCCGTGAGGCGGGTATAGTGCCTGTTCAGGCCCGCTTTCGCTTCGGCGGAGGACGTTGCGTTACTAAGCTCGAAAAGACCTCGCTAAGTAACGACGTCCTCCGAGAGCCGTCACAGGCACTATATCCGTCTCACGGCTGATATGGTCGAAGAACGGCTGCAACGGCTGCTCTCTTGGGACAGTACCATGTTTCACGGACAGTCAATGTTTCACGGACAGTCAATGTTTCACAGACAGTCTATGTTTCACGGGCGGTCTATGTTTCACGGACGGTCTATGTTTCACGGACGGTCTATGTTTCACGGACAGTCTATGTTTCACGGAGCAGTTTATGTTTCATGGGCGGTCGATGTTTCACGGAGCAGTCAATGTTTCACAGGTCAGTCCATATTTCAAGAGTGCCGCAGTGTCAAGCCGCGCCATATGTCTTATGGGTCAGACCATGCCAGCTGGGAGATGACTATTGTACCTGTGATGGCTCTCGGAGGACGTCGTTACTTAGCGAGGTTTTTTCGAGCTTAGTAACGCAACGTCCTCCGCCGAAGCGAAAGCGGGCCTGAACAGGTACAATAGCCATCTCCCAGCGTCCCACGCCAAGTAACCCATCAGTCCCACGCCAAGTAACCCATCAATCCCACCGCCCTCCGGTTCCCTCATCTCTAAACTTTTTGTAAAAATAGCTTTGCTTGGTTTACTTCTCCCCGCGATAATGTTAAAATATAATAACTAACATCATGAATCCATATGAAGGATGTGTGTAAAACATGAGTAATTTTGAAAAACGGTTCGGAAAATATGCGATCCGGAACCTGTCCCTGGTACTGATCCTGTGCTACGCCTTCGGCTACCTGATCCGCCTGGTCAACCCGGCCTTTGTGGATTTCCTTACGCTGAACCCCTACCTGATCCTCCGGGGCCAGATCTGGCGCCTGGTGACCTGGATTTTGGTGCCGCCCCAGTCCCTGGACATCTTTACCCTGATTATGCTCTACTTTTACTACTCCATCGGCACCACCCTGGAGCGCACCTGGGGAACCTACCGCTACAACCTTTACATCTTCTCCGGCATGCTCTTCACCATAGCGGGCAGCTTTGTGTCCATGGCCCTGTGCTACCTTATGTTCGGTGATCTCTTTGCCGCGGGGGTCCTTGCCCCGGCCCAGACCTTTGCCGCCGGAGGGACGTTCTTCAGCACCTACTACATCAACATGTCCATTTTCCTGGCCTTTGCGGCCACCTTCCCGGACGTGCAGGTGCTGCTGATGTTCGTGATTCCCGTGAAAATGAAGATTATGGGCATCCTTTACGCCGTGCTGCTGGCTGCCCAGTTTATCTCGGGCACCGGCTCCAGCCTGGGCAATCTGTTCCTGCGGGTGGCGATTGTGGCTTCCCTGATGAACTTTGTGGTGTTCTGGTTTTCCATGCGCAGCCACATGCACCTGTCGCCCAAGCAGATCAGGAGGCGGCAGGAGTTCCGCCAGGAGGTAAAGAGGGGAGAGAAGATGTCGCCCACCGCCAGCCGCCACAAGTGCGCCATCTGCGGCAGGACGCCGGAGGACGATCCCAGTCTGGAATTCCGCTACTGCTCCAAGTGCGAGGGAAGCTACGAGTACTGCCAGTATCATCTTTTTACCCATGAGCATGTGAAGCGCAGTCATTAGCCCGCGGCAGCCTGGCCGGGGCACAGGGATTTTGCGGGAGCGCATCGGGCACAGCCGCCGGGCTTTTTGGCAAAGGAATCAAAAAATGTAACCGACGGCACAAAAAACGGTCTATATAGACAGGAGACAGGAAGAATCAGATGAGCGGAAGCCAGGAACGGGAAGTAAAATTTGCGAAGACGCTGGAGGAACTGCGCCGCAGGGCCAGAGAGCAGGGGAACATGCTGACCAGGGAGGAGGTTGTCTCGGCCTTTTCGGAGCTCTCTCTGGGGGAAGAGCAGCTGGAGCCGGTATTTGATTATCTGAAAAAGCACAACGTGGGCATCGGAGAGCCCGCGGATGTGCAGGAGTCCCTCACCGGCGATGAGAGGGATTATCTCCAGGATTATCTGGGGGAGCTGGAGCGTCTGGAGAAGGTAAGCCCCGGAGAGAAGGAGGCCATCACCATTCAGGCCATGGCGGGGGAGGCGGCGGCCCAGAGGCGTCTGGTGGAGATCTATCTGCCGGATGTGGTGGAGATCGCCAAGCTCTACGTGGGACAGGGGGTGCTGCTGGAGGATCTGATCGGGGAGGGGAATGTGGCCCTTTCTGTTGGCACCACCATGCTGGGCTGCCTGGATGAGGCCGGCCAGGCCCAGGGGATGCTGGGCAAAATGATCATGGACGCCATGGAGGATCTGATCGGGGAAAGCTATGACAGCGCCAAGACGGAGCAGAAGGTCTTGGACAAGGTGAACCGGGTGGCGGACAAGGCCAGGGAGCTGGCCCAGGATCTGGGCCGGAAGGTGACGCCCCAGGAGCTTGCCCAGGAGAGCGGCCTGACCCAGAGATCCATTCTGGAGGCATACCGCCTCAGCGGAAGCCGGATTGAGGATCTGGATGTGCCGAAGGACGCGTGAGCAGCGGCAGGCTGAGGATTTGAATTGAATGTGCCAAAGGACGCCAGAGCGGCGGATCAAGGGCCCGGATGTGCCGCAGGATGCGTGAACAGCGGCGGGCTGAGGATCTGGATGTGCCGAAGGACGCGTGAACAGCGGCGGATTTTGGATTTGGATGTGCCGAAGGACGCGTGACGGGAGGAAAGGATGCTGTCGGACAAGCGGAGCTATGAGGATTACAAATATGTGATGGCGGATACCGCTTTCGTGTATGTGGGGGCAAAATATACCTATGAGGAACTCCTGGAGGCGGAGGAAGTCCCCTTTAAGCTGCGGACCGTAGCAGAGCGCTACCTGATGCCCGGACTGGACCCGGATACCAGCCTGGAAAGTCATTTTTACTATATGACGGCCTCTGAGAGTGCCTGCCGGATCTACCGGCAGCTGAAGGTCAAGGTGAAGGTGAGCCGCCTGAAGGAGAAGAAAGGCTTTCCGGGGAGGCCGGGGGCCGGGAAGAGGGTTTATGTGACGGAAAATATCCCCCTGGAGCGTCTGGTGGAGATGACCCCGGCCCAAAAGGAGCAGGAGGGGATCCTGATCCAGGAGATTATTGTGAGCAAGCTGGCCCTGATGACCTTTACGGTGTAGGCGTCAGAGAAGGCCGAAGCATATTGCAGAAAGGTGAGGAAAAGGAAATGAGCGAGAAATCAGAAACTGTAAAGAGGCTGGAGGCGCTTCCGGCTTACGAGATTGTGGAGGCAGGGCCCCTGGAGGACATAGGCTCCCAGGGCTATCTGCTGCGGCATAAAAAGACCGGCGCGAGGGTGGCGCTGGTGGAAAACGGGGATGAGAACAAGGTGTTCTGCATCGGCTTCCGCACGCCGCCGGCGGATTCCACCGGCGTGGCCCATATCCTGGAGCACTCGGTCCTTTGCGGCTCTAAGGAGTTTCCCATCAAGGATCCCTTTGTGGAGCTGGTGAAGGGGTCCCTGAACACCTTCCTGAATGCCATGACCTATCCGGACAAGACTCTGTATCCGATTGCCAGCTGCAATGACAAGGATTTCCAGAATCTGATGCATGTGTATCTGGATGCGGTATTTTATCCCAGGATTTATCAGATCGAAAATATTTTCCGCCAGGAGGGCTGGCACTACGAGCTGGAGAGCCCGGAGGATGAGCTGAAGGTCAACGGGGTGGTTTACAATGAGATGAAGGGAGCCTTTTCCTCCCCGGACGAGGTGCTCACCAGGGAGATTATGAATTCTCTCTACCCCGACACGCCCTACGGGACAGAGTCCGGAGGGGATCCCAGGGTGATCCCTCAGCTGACCTATGAGGCATTCCTGGATTTTCACAGAAAATACTACCATCCGGCCAATTCCTACATCTATCTTTACGGCAATATGGATATGGCCGAGAAGCTGGATTATATAGACAAGGCATATCTGTCCCGGTTTGAGGCCCTTTCGGTGGACAGCGGGGTGTCCCTGCAGGCTCCCTTTGAGAAGGAGCGGCGGGAGGAAAAGGAGTATCCGGTCAGCGACGGAGCCGAGGCGGCCCAGGGCGGGTACCTCAGCTGGAGCGCGGCCGTGGGGGAGAGCCTGGACCGGGAGCTGTGCCTGGCCTTCCAGGTGCTGGATTACGCCCTGTGTTCCGCCCCCGGGGCGCCCTTAAAGCAGGCCCTGGTGGACAGGGGCCTGGGGAAGGATGTGTACAGCATCTATGACAATGAGCTCCGGCAGCCCTTCTTTGGAGTGATCTCCAAGGGAGTTTCCCTGGAGAAGGAGCAGGAGTTCCTCTCCGTCATCCGGGAGGTCTTGGAGGGATTGGTGCGGGAGGGCTTTGACAAAAAGGCTCTGCTGGCCGGAATCAACTACTATGAGTTTAAGTACCGGGAGGCGGATTTCGGCTCTGCCCCCAAGGGACTGATCTATGGGCTGGAGATGCTCTCCAGCTGGCTCTACGATGAGACGAAGCCCTTCCTGTATCTGGAGGCGGGGCAGGTGTACCGGACTCTGCGCCGGAAGGTGCAGGAGGGATATTTTGAGGATCTGATCCGGCGGTACCTGTTGGAGAATCCCCACCGGTCCATGGTGGTGCTGCGCCCTGTGGAGGGACTGGCCGCCCGGCAGGAGAGGGAGCAGAAGGAGGCTATGGCCAGGCTCAAGGAGAGCCTTTCTCCCGGGCAGATTCAGGAGATTGTGGATCGGACGAAGGAGCTTCGGGCCTATCAGGAGGCGGAGGATCCCAGGGAGGATCTGGAGAGGATCCCTCTGCTGACCAGGGAGGACATCGGCAGGGAGGCCAGGAAGCTGGTAAACCGCAGCGAGAAGCTGGGGGATGTGCCGGTGCTCTGGCATCCCATCTTTACCAGCGGGATCGGGTATCTGCGGATGATTTTCCGGCTGGACCGGGTGCCGGAGCGGCTCTATCCCTATGTGGGGGTGCTGAAGGGCTGCCTGGGGCTTTTGAACACGGAGCATTACAGCTACGGGGATCTGTTCAATGAGATCAATATAGAGACCGGCGGAATTTCGGCGGTGACCAATGTGTACACAAAGGTGGAGGATCCGGAGAACTACACGGCCACTCTGGAGATCAAGGGGAAGGCCCTTTACGAAAAACTCCCCAGAGCCATAGAGCTGATGAGCGAGATCCTCACCACATCGGACTTTGGAGATACGAAGCGTCTCTCCCAGATCCTGGCTGAGGGGAAAGTGCGGATGCAGGCCCAGATGCTTTCCGCCGGCCACAGGGTGGCCTCCGGCAGGGCCCTGTCCTACGGCAGCAGCGCCGGATGTGTGGAGGAGGTGCTCTCCGGGGTGGACTTCTATCGGCTGATTGCCGGGCTGGAGGAGCATTTTGAAGAGAGAAAGCAGGAGCTGGCAGGAGCCCTTAAGGAGCTGGCGGCCACGGTGTTCCGAAGGGAGAACCTGACGGTGGATTTCGTGGGGGATCAGGAGGGATTTCAGAGGCTGGAGGGGCCGGTGGCGGCCTTCGCGGCGGGCCTGTATGAAACCCCTGTGGAAAAGGGGAGCTTTCACCCGCTGCCCGTTCAGAAAAACGAGGGCTTCATGACCGCCGGACAGGTGCAGTACGTGAGCCGGGCGGGGAATTTCCGGAAAAAGGGACTGCCCTACCGGGGAGCGCTGCTGGTGCTGAAGGTGATGATGGGCTACGATTACCTGTGGAACAATATCCGGGTAAAGGGAGGGGCCTACGGCTGTATGTGCGGCTTTGCCTCCGACGGGGACAGCTATTTTGTCTCCTACCGGGATCCCAATCTGAAAAAGACGGTGGAGGTCTTTGAAAAGGCGGCCCAGTCGGTGGAGGCGTTCGAGGCGGACGAGCGGACCATGACCCAGTATATCATCGGGGCGGTCAGCGATCTGGATCTGCCCATGAATCCGGCGGCCTACGGCCTGTTCTGCCAGTCCTCCTATTTCTCCGGGGTGACCCAGGAGATGCTGCAGAAGGAGCGGGATGAGGTGCTGGGCGCCACTGCCCGGGATATCCGGGAGCTGGCGGCCTATATCCGGGCCTTTATGGAGGAGAAGAGCCTCTGCGTGGTGGGCAGCGCGGAGCGCATCCGGGAGGATGCAGCGCTTTTCGCCCATACGGAAAATCTGTACTGAAAATCCGGCAAAGACTGCCGGGGGAGGAATAAGCGCCCGGGGAGGGGGATTTTTGCCCGATACCCGGGGGAAAAGGAGGAGGTTATGAAAAAGAAAGGTTTGACGGCGAGGGGAATGTGCCTTGGGCTGGCCCTGTCCCTGACGGCGCTGCTGACAGGCTGCGGAGGCAGCAGCGGAGGCAGCAAAGCCAGCGACAGCGCATCCTTTGCGGCCGCGCCCCAGGCGGCCGGGGGGAGTTATGAGTATTTTTCCGAGGATCTGTACGAGAATGAGGCGGACTACTCTGAGGAACCGAGGCCGGAAGAGGCGTCCCAGGAGAGCGGCCAGGAGACCAAGAGATCCGACCGGAAGCTGATCACCACGGTGAACATGTCCGTGGAGACCAAGGAATTTGACAGCCTGATGGCCACCGTCAAGAGCCGGGTGGAGGCTCTGGGAGGCTATCTGGAGAGCGTGGACACCTACAACGGAAGGATCCTTTCCTCCGGACAGCGCTCCGCCCGGAACTCCAATATGACCATCCGGGTGCCCCAGGATAAGCTGGACGCCTTCCTGGAGGAAGTCTCCGGCATCAGCAATGTGATCAGCCGCTCGGAGAATGTGGAGGATGTGACTCTGGCCTATGTGGATCTGGACAGCCACAAGCAGGCCCTTTTGGTGGAGCAGGAGCGCCTGATGGCCCTCCTGGAGCGGGCGGAGAGCATCGAGGATATTATCACCATCGAGTCCCGCCTGTCGGATGTGCGCTATCAGATTGAGAGCATGGAGTCCCAGCTGCGCACCTATGACAACAAGGTGGATTACAGCACCGTGTATCTGCAGGTGGAGGAGGTCCAGGAGCTGACCCCGGTGGTGGAGAAGAACGCCTGGGAGCGCATCAGCGAGGGCTTTGCGGGCAGAGTGGAGAGCCTGCTGAACGGCCTGGCGGAGTTCGGGATCTGGTTTGTGATCCATATCCCGGATCTGATCCTGTGGGCCCTGATCATCGGCGCCATTGTCTGGATCATAGTGGCGCTGGTCAAGAGAGCGGAACGGAAGGGCCGGCAGAAGAGAGAGCAGGAGACCGCCAGAAGGCAGAGCATGATGAGGATGAGCCCAATGCCGGGAGCAGGTCCCATGCCGGGAGCAGGCCCCATGCCTGGCGCAGGCCCCATGCCGGGAACCGGTTCCGTGCCGGGCGCTGGAGCAGGCCCCATGCCGGGACCCGGCCCTGTGTATCCGTCCCCCATGGCGGCGCCCCAGAATACTCCCAACGGGAGAGAGGCAAAGGAGCCGGGCGGAGCTGCGGTTCAGGAGACCTTGTCTAAGGACGCTCCCGCCGGGCAGCCCTCCCAGGCAGGAAACCCGGAGGACGGGCGGAAATGAGCGGACACGCGGGGCAGGAAGAAAATAAGGAAAAGCAGGGAGAAAAGCAGAAGCGGGAAGAAAAGCGGAAGGCAGGGGCAGGGGGCCCGGCCCACAAGTCCGGGTTCGCCGCCCTGATCGGCCGCCCCAACGTGGGGAAGTCCACTCTGATGAACCGGCTGATCGGCCAGAAGATCGCCATCACCAGCAGCAAACCCCAGACCACCCGCAACCGGATCCAGACCGTCTACACCTCCCCGGAGGGGCAGATTGTGTTTCTGGATACCCCGGGGATCCACAAGGCAAAAAACAAGCTGGGAAGCTATATGGTGAATGCGGCCCAAAGGACCCTGTCGGAGGCGGATGTGGTTCTGTGGCTGGTGGAGCCGGGAACCTTTATCGGGGCGGGGGAGAGGCATATTATAGAGCTGCTCCGCCAGGGGAGCGCGCCGGTGATCCTGGTAATCAATAAGACGGACACCGTAAAGCGGGAGGAAATCCTGCGCTTCATTGACGCCTACCGGAGGGAGTACGATTTTCAGGAGATTGTGCCCGTGTCCGCCCTGAAGGGGGAAAACACGGATACCCTGATCTCCTGTATTATGAAATATCTGCCCTGCGGGCCGGCCTTTTACGATGAGGACACGGTGACGGACCAGCCCGTGCGCCAGATAGCCGCGGAGATGATCCGGGAGAAGGCCCTGCGGATTTTGGAGGAGGAGATCCCCCACGGGATCGCGGTCACCGTTGAGAGCATGAAGGAGCGGCGGGAAATCTGGGACATCGAGGCCACCGTGATCTGCGAGAAGGATTCCCATAAGGGGATTATCATCGGGAAAGAAGGCCGGACGCTCCGGCGCATCGGCTCCGCCGCCCGCAGGGATATGGAGCGGATGCTGGGAAAACAGGTGAATCTCCAGCTGTGGGTCAGAGTGAAGAAGGACTGGAGGGATTCGGAGCTGCTGCTGAAAAATTTTGGCTACAATCCCAGGGAGTGAATGAAAAAACTCTAAAAGGCAAACCCTAATGGTGTGATGAATACCAGAGCGAAAGGGGAGCCGGCATGGAGGCACATTTAGAGGAAAAAGAGGAAAGTGACTGGCAGAGATTTACAAGGACCGGCGCAGTGGAGGATTATCTGAGATATGCGGGAGTCCTGGGAGAGGACGTCCGCAGCGCCCTGCCGGGAGCCGGGGGAGCTGCCAGAGGGGACAGAGGTCGGGGCTTATGCAGGAATGGATCGGTGTGACGGGAATTATATTGAAGCAGACGCCTGTGGGGGAGTATGACAGGCGGATCTGTCTGCTCACCAGGGAGAGGGGAAAAATCTCCGCCTTTGTCAGAGGGTGCCGCAGGCCCGGCAGCCGTCTGGCGGGGGCGGCGGCCCCTCTCTCTTTTGGCAGGTTCAGGCTCTGTGAAGGGCGGACCGCCTACAGCGTGGCGGAGGCGGAGATCCAGAATTATTTCGAGGAACTCCGCAAGGATTACATAGGCGCCTACTACGGCATGTATCTGGCGGAGATTGCGGACTACTACGGACGGGAGAACAACGATGAGGCCCAGATGCTTAAGCTCCTCTATCAGTCCCTGCGGGCGCTGTGCGCGGCCTCCATTCCCCATGGCCTGGTCCGCTGCGTGTTTGAAATCCGGGCAATGGCCGTCAACGGGGAATTTCCCGTGGAGCTGTCGGAGGCGGCCGCCGGAGACCCCCTGTGGAAAGGGCTGCTCCCCCCGGGGGAGGAGCCGGAGGATTCCACCCGCTATGCCCTCGCCCATATCACCGGCAGTCCCATAGAAAAGCTCTACACCTTTGCGGTCTCCGACAGGGTGTTCTCTCAGCTGGAGGCTGTATCTGCCGCAGCCCGGGCCAGAGTCATGGACCGGAAATTCAAAAGTCTGGAAATTCTTGAAACTCTAGGTTGAAAAACCCGGGGCGATTGATTATAATAGCTTTCAGAATATCTTGACGAGAGGAAAAGGCGGCTTGAAAGCTAGATATGTTGTGAGAATTCGGAAGAAGGGAGGCGCGCTGCTGGCAGCCCTTGGGCTGGGGGCCGTGCTCCTGACCGGCTGCGGGGAGGATCCTCCCCGGGAGCCTGTGGTCTCCCCCACCATAGAGGTGGGGAGGGAGGGGGAGCTGACGCTCTACCAGGTGGAGCCCTTCAACCAGAATTACTATCGGATGGAGGAACTGACCCAGGCTTATCAGGCGGAGGTGGCTTCCTTCAATCTGGAGCATCGGGAGCTGCGGGGTGAGAGCGGACAGGAGCCTATGTCCCTGGGAGAGGTGGCCATGTCCTCGGACGGAAGCGGGAATGTGGTGGCCGCCATTACCTTCTGCAGCGGTGAGGCCTATGAGACCTATATGTCCCAGTACGGTATGAGCAGGGAGCTGTTTTTCGGCACCGTGGCGGAGGCCCAGGCGGCGGGCTATGAGCTGGAGGGAGCGCTGGTGGACGCCGGGAACGGCGCCCCAGTGACGGGAGAGGCTCTTGCAAAGAATCAAAAGAGAAATATCCTGATCTTTGAGGACACGGTGACGGTGCGCTGTCCGGGCAGGATTTTGTACCGCAGCCCCAACGTGGCCCTGACGGAGAGCGGAGACGCCGACGGCAGCCAGGATGCAGGACTGAAATATATTATTATAAAACAAGGATGGCAAAAATGATGGAAAAGACAATGGACAAAATTGTAGCGCTGGCCAAGGGCAGGGGCTTTGTGTACCCGGGCTCCGAGATCTACGGGGGCCTGGCCAACACCTGGGACTACGGCAACTTAGGGGTGGAGTTAAAGAACAATGTAAAGAAAGCCTGGTGGCAGAAATTCATCACGGAGAACCCCTACAATGTGGGCGTGGACTGCGCCATTTTGATGAATCCCCAGACCTGGGTGGCCAGCGGCCATCTGGGCGGGTTTTCCGATCCCCTCATGGACTGTAAGGAGTGCCATGAGCGCTTCCGGGCGGATAAGCTCATCGAGGATTACTGCCAGGAGAAGGGGATTGTCTTAGAGAGCGGCATCGACGGCTGGAGCCAGGAGCAGATGCGGGATTTTGTGGAGGAGCATCAGATTCCCTGCCCCTCCTGCGGCAAGCATAATTTCACGGACATCCGCCAGTTTAACCTGATGTTTAAGACCTTCCAGGGAGTCACCGAGGACGCCAAGAGTATCGTATACCTGCGCCCGGAGACCGCCCAGGGCATTTTTGTGAATTTCAAGAACGTGCAGCGGACCTCCCGCAAGAAGGTGCCCTTCGGCATCGGGCAGATCGGGAAATCCTTCCGCAACGAGATTACCCCCGGCAACTTCACCTTCCGCACCAGGGAGTTTGAGCAGATGGAGCTGGAGTTCTTCTGCAAGCCCGGCACGGATCTGGAGTGGTTCCAGTACTGGAGAAGCTTCTGCATCAACTGGCTGAAGTCCCTGGGCATGAAGGACGAGGAAATGCGGGCCCGGGATCACTCCCCGGAGGAACTGTGCTTCTACAGCAAGGGCACCACGGACATCGAGTTCCTCTTCCCCTTCGGCTGGGGCGAGCTCTGGGGCATTGCAGACCGCACCGACTACGACCTGACCCAGCACCAGAATGTGTCCGGCCAGGATATGTCCTATTTTGACGACGAGGAAAAGGAGAAATACATCCCCTATGTGATCGAGCCCTCTCTGGGGGCGGACCGGGTGGTGCTGGCTTTCCTGTGCTCCGCCTACGACGAGGAGGAGCTGGAGGGGGGCGATATGCGCACGGTGCTCCGTTTCCATCCCGCCCTGGCTCCGGTGAAGATCGGGGTGCTGCCCCTGAGCAAGAAGCTGGGGGAGGGCGCGGAGAAGATTTACGCCTCCCTTTCCAAAAAGTATAACTGTGAGTATGACGACCGGGGCAATATCGGCAAGAGATACCGCCGTCAGGACGAGATCGGCACGCCCTTCTGTGTGACCTACGACTTTGAGTCCGAGACGGACGGGTGTGTGACCGTGCGCTTCCGGGATTCCATGGAGCAGGAGCGGGTGGCCATCGCCGGCCTGGACGCATACTTTGCGGATAAATTTACCTTCTAAAGGAGGGAGAGGTCTGCCTGGCGCAGGGAAAAGGCCGTGAGGTTGCGGCGGGAAAGGATTAGAAAAAGAGCAATGAGACAGTTTACATCGGACGAACTCAGAAAAACCTGGAAGCAGTTTTATACGGACCGGGGACATGTGGATGTGGGAGCGGTCTCCCTGGTATCCGACGGCTCCACGGGGGTTCTCTTCAACGTGGCGGGCATGCAGCCCCTGATGCCCTATCTGCTGGGGGAAAAGCACCCCCTGGGCACCCGGCTGTGCAATGTGCAGGGCTGTGTGAGAACCAACGACATCGACTCCGTGGGCGATAAGAGCCATGTGACCTTTTTTGAGATGATGGGCAGCTGGAGCCTGGGAGATTATTTTAAGAAGGAGCGCTGCCAGTGGAGCTATGAGCTTCTCACGGAGGTGTTCGGCTTTGACGCGGACCACCTGGCTGCCACCGTGTTCGCGGGGGATGAGAACGCGCCCAGGGACGAGGAGGGAGCCCAGTACCGGATTGCCTCCGGCTTTAAGAAGGAAAATATCTACTATCTGCCTGCGGAGGACAACTGGTGGGGGCTGGAGTACGGTCCCTGCGGCCCCGACAGCGAGATGTTCTATGTCGACGACAGACCGGACTGCGGCCCGGACTGCGGGCCAGGCTGCGGCTGCGGCAAGTACACGGAGCTGGGCAACGATGTGTTCATGCAGTACGAAAAGCATCAGGACGGCACCCTCACGCCCCTGAAGCAGAAAAATGTGGACACCGGCTGGGGGCTGGAGCGGATTCTGGCCTTCTTAAACGGAAGCAGGGACGTGTACCGGATCGATCTGTTCGCGCCTGTGATCGCCTATCTGGAGGGGGCCTCCGGGGTGAAGTATGAGCAGGACGAGAAGCTGACCCGGTCCATGCGGATCCTGGCGGACCACACCCGCACTGCCGTCATGCTCATGGGGGACGAGGCGAAGCTCCTTCCCTCCAACGCGGGGGCGGGCTATGTGCTGCGCCGTCTCATCCGCCGGGCGGTGAGACATGCCAGAATCCTGGGCCTTGACGCCAAGAAGGATGTGCTGGAGATTGCCCGGCTGTATATTGACCGGATTTACGCACAGAGTTATCCCAATCTGACCGCCAACCGGGAGTTTGTGCTCACGGAGCTGAAAAAGGAGATCGAGCGCTTTGAGAGCACCCTGGAGAACGGCATGAAGGAGTTTCAGAAGATCCTGGAGGCCAAAAAGGCCGAAGGGGCCGGCGCCATCGACGGAAAGTCTGCCTTCTACCTTTACGACACCTTTGGTTTTCCCTTAGAGCTCACGGTGGAGCTGGCCCAGGAGGAGGGCCTTTCGGTGGACCAGGAGGGCTTTGCCCAGGCCATGGAGGGCCAGAAGCAGAAGGCCCGGGAGGGCCAGAGCTTTTCCGCCAAGCTGAACGTGGGGGCCGGCGCCTTTGACTCCCTGGCGGAGGGGATTGTCAGCGAGTTTATCGGGTACGACACCCTGACTGGCCAGGACCGGGTGGCTGCCCTGGCCTGCGGAACGGAGCGGGCAGAGAGCCTGGGGGAGGGCCAGAGGGGAACGGTCCTGGCAGAGAAGACCCCCTTCTACGCCACCATGGGCGGCCAGAAGGGAGACCGGGGCCAGATCCGCACCCAGAGCGGCGTCTTTGAGGTGGAGGAGACCGTGAAGCTCCCCGGAGGCCGGATCGGCCATGTGGGAAGGGTTGTCCAGGGAAGGATCCTGGCGGGGGAGAAGGCATTCCTGGCCGTGGATCCGGAAAACCGGGGGAATACCTGTAAGAATCATTCCGCCACCCACCTGCTGCAGAAGGCTCTGCGGGAGGTGCTGGGCACCCATGTGGAGCAGGCGGGCTCCTATGTGGACGGGGAGAGGCTGCGCTTTGACTTCAGCCATTTCGCCCCCATGACGCCAGAGGAGCTGGAGCAGGTGGAGGAGCGGGTCAACGAGAAGATCCGGGAGAACCTGCCGGTGACCACAAGGATCATGTCCCTGGAGGATGCCAAAAAGACCGGGGCCATGGCTTTGTTCGGAGAAAAGTACGGGGAGAGCGTCCGGGTAGTTTCCATGGGAGATTTCTCCACGGAGCTGTGCGGAGGCACCCATGTGTCCGCCACAGGGGCTGTGACGGCCTTTAAGATTCTCTCGGAGAGCGGCGTGGCGGCAGGCGTGCGCCGGATCGAGGCCCTGACCGGCAGCGGCGTATTTGCCTATTATAAGAATCTGGAGAAAACCCTGGAGGAAGCGGCCAGAACCCTGAAAACTTCTCCCGGCTCCCTAGTGGAGCGCTGCGGCCATCTGATGGCCCAGGTCCGGGAGCTGACGGGCGAGAACGAGGCCCTAAAGAGCAGGGCAGCCAAGGACGCCCTGGGAGATGCGGGGAGCCGCGTCCGGGAGATCGGCGGCGTAAAGCTTTTGGCTGCCAGCCTGGAAAATGTGGATATGAACGGCCTGCGGGAGCTGGGAGACCAGCAGAAGGAGAAGCTGGGGGAGGGTGTTGTGGTGCTGCTCTCCAGCAGGGACGGCAGGGTGAATATGATCGCCATGGCTACCGAGGGCGCCCAGAAGGCGGGGGCCCACGCGGGCAATCTGGTGAAGGCCCTGGCCCCTCTGACCGGAGGGGGCGGCGGCGGACGGCCCGGTATGGCCCAGGCAGGGGGCAAGGATCCCTCCGGCATCCCGGCGGCGCTGGAGAAGGCGGCCCAGGTGCTGGAAGAGCAGCTTCAGGGCAGATAGTCCCCGGCGGCTTTGCCTGCGCAAAGGATAGATGAGGGGGAAAGAAATGGGCGGGAATCTGAATGACTTTGACGAACTGAACCGTGCGGCGGCTGCGGCCCTGCAGGAGAAGGAGAAAAAGGCCGGTGCCCCCAAAAAGAGAAGCTTTTTTCTGGGAGTGCTGGCGTCCCTGGGAGGCGCCCTGCTGGGGGCATTTGCCTTGACGATAATGGGCCAGAGCCGGTATTATCTGAGGGATTTTTTCGCGGGGCTGGTGGCGGCCTTCCTGCCCTTGCTCTGCTATGAAAAGGCGAGGGGGCGGACGGATATGCCCGGAGTGCTGACATGCCTGGGGGGCACGGCGCTGGCGGTGTATCTGGGAACCTGCGCGGAGTTTACCGTGGATGCCCTCCCTGGGAGCTATGATCTGGGGACGGCCCTTGAGGTTTTCACCCACATGCTGTGTCTGGGCTGGAGCGAAAAAATGGGGTACGGAGAGCATCTGGCCCTGGTGGGGCTGATTGCGCTGGTCGCTTACCTGGTGCTGGCGGTGGGGGCCCTGCGCCGTAAGGGAAAGTCCTGACAATACTTAAAGTCCCAGAACCCGCTTAAAGAGCGGATTTTGGGACTTTCGCTCTCTTTCGAGGTGCAGAAACCAAATGCTTCCTGCAGCGAATCTGTTAATTCTGTCCTGGCGCAAATGGGCTGATATCCTTTCCCCCCGTATTTTATAAAATCCATCTCCCGTAATGTTGCAGCACAAAAATCTTGAAGAAATGCATATATTGAAAGAATAAAATCTTGAAGAAATGCGCAAAATGACTTAAAATACTATTGAAGAAATGCAAAACGGAGGGTTTTATTCCATTAGGGAGGCAGGATATGTATTTTAAGAGAAAGGCATACGAGGAGCTGCTGCGCTGGAAGGAGAATTATGCGGATCATTATGCGGTGCTGTTGGAGGGCGCCAGACGGGTGGGAAAGTCCACGATTGCGGAGCGCTTTGCGGCGAAGGAATACAGATCTTACATTTTGGTGGATTTTTCCATGGCCTCCAAGGAAGAAATTGCCTGCTTTGACGACATCTCCGACTTGAATCTGTTTTTCCTGAGACTGCAGGCGGTAAAAGGCGTTGATTTATATGTGCATGAATCAGCGGTGATTTTTGACGAGGTGCAGCTGTTTCCCAAGGCCCGGCAGGCCATCAAGCATTTGGTGAAGGATGGCAGATATCACTATATTGAGACTGGTTCTTTGATTTCAATCAGGAAAAATGTGGAAAATATCTTGATCCCATCTGAGGAAATGAAGATTCCTGTTTATCCCATGGATTATGAAGAGTTCTGCGGGGCTGCGGGAAACAATTATTCCATGTTGGAAACGATTTATGAGAAGAAAAAATCCCTGGGACAGCAGGTGAACCGAAAGCTTATGCAGGATCTTCGGATCTATATGGCGGTGGGCGGGATGCCCCAGGCGGTGGAAGCCTATGTAAATGGGGATAGTTTTGCCAGGATCGATCAGATAAAACGTCAGATCATCAGGCTCTATGAAGATGATTTTAAACGGTTGGATCCATCGGGAAAGCTTTCCGCAGTTTATCACTCCATCCCAGCGCAGCTTTCCAAGGACATGAAGCGGTATCGTTTAGCTTCGGCAGTGGGAAAAAGGAAAACACGGAAAGAAGAAAGCCTGATTTATGATCTGATCGATTCGAAAACAGTGCTTCCGGCTTATAACGTGACAGACCCAAGGGTGAGCTTAAGCCTTACAAAGGATTTGGACAGTTATAAGATGTACGTGGCGGATACGGGACTGTTCATCACTCTGATGTTTATGGACAGGCCGTCAACGGAAAATGAAATTTATGTCAAGCTGCTGTCGGATAAGCTTCCGGCGAACCTGGGCTATCTATATGAGAACCTGGTTGCCCAGATGATCGCTGCTTCCGGACGGGAATTATATTATCATACCTGGGAAAAGGAAGGGAGTACCCATTATTATGAAATCGATTTCCTGATTTCCCGTGGAACCAAGGTTTCCCCCTTGGAGGTAAAGTCTTCCGGAATTGGAAAACATGAATCCCTGTCCGAATTCCGGAGGAAATATTCCAGGAATACAGGGGACTGTATCGTCATCTCTCAAAAAGACCTTGGAAAAGAGGAAGGAATCCGATATCTGCCGGTTTATCTGACGCCCTTTTTGTGCAGATGAGGGATGGATTGCCCTGACAAAGTTGTCTTGACAAAATTGTCCTGACAAAATTGTGGGGATAAATTTTAAAAAATGGGTTGACGCTGGGACAATTTGTGTTATAATAGCTATGTGTATGCGGGATTGTTCCCGGCGGTACATAATAACCCAATCAGTCATGATACTAGGAAGGGACTGAAGGGAGGTTGGGATAAGCATGTCGAACGTGATCGTGAAAGAGAATGAGACTTTGGACAGCGCGCTGCGCCGTTTCAAGAGAAGCTGCGCAAAGGCTGGCATTCAGCAGGAGATTCGCAAGAGAGAGCATTACGAGAAGCCAAGCGTAAAGCGCAAGAAGAAATCCGAAGCAGCGAGAAAGCGTAAATATAACTGATGACAACGCAGAAAGTCCTTGGCCCGAGACCGAGGACTTTCTGCGTATGGCCGGGAGAGGGGCGCCGGGGGCGTCCTTTTTTGGGAGGGGAGAGAAGTATGTGGAGCAGACAGCTGCTGGGAACGGACATATACCACCTGGTGGGCGCTTTCATTGTCTACAGTGTGCTGGGCTGGTTTCTGGAGTCCGTGTATATGTCCTTCTGCAACAGGCATCTGACCAACAGAGGCTTTGCCAAGAGCCCCTTTTGCCCCATCTATGGGGTGGGCGCCATGGCGGGGTACTTTCTGTTAAAGCCTGTGGGCAATCTGGTGGGGGTGTACTTTGTGGGGGCCCTGCTGGCCACCGCCTTTGAGTATCTGGTGGGAAGGCTCATGCTTCGGGTATTCGGCCAGCTCTGGTGGGACTACAACGAAAAGCCCTTCAATTACAGGGGGATTATCTGCCTGGAGAGCACCGTGGCCTGGGGGTTTTACGCGGTGGGGATCGTGGCCTTCCTGCAGAGCTATGTGTACCGGCTGGTGGACCGGGTGGACCGCCATGTGGGCATCCGCCTGATCTACTGCATCGTGGCGGTGCTGGCGGTGGACTATTTCATCCAGCTGTTGCGCGCGTTCCATGTGGACGTGCGGGAGAAGAAGGATAAGCTGGTGGAGCGGTATCAATCCTTTAAGGCCAGGTGGTATTGAGCGGAAAGAGGCGCTGCCGGAGGAATTCCCTTCGGCAGCTTTTTACGGCAGTGTGCCCTGTAATGAGGAAGCCCGTTTCGCGGGCATAATGGACAAATCCTCTCCATATTCTGTAGTAATAAGCCGGGGACTGCCCTGTCCCCTGCAAGAGTATGGAGGTTACAAACTTGCTGCACAGGGGAAAAAGAATACTTTCCTTTCTGCTTATCCCGGTCCTGCTGTCGGCCCTTTTGCTGAGAGCGCAGGCGGCCCCGGAGGTGTCCGCACCCTCCGTCATCCTGATGGAGGCTTCCACGGGCCGGGTGGTCTACGAGGTGAACGCGGACGAGAAGAGAAGCCCCGCCAGCATCACCAAGATCATGACTCTGCTCCTGATCTTTGAACAGCTGGAGAAGGGGAGGCTCTCTCTGGAGGATGAGGTCATCACCAGCCAGTACGCCAGCTCCATGGGCGGCTCCCAGGTCTATCTGGCCCAGGGAGAGGTGCAGACCCTGGACACTATGATCAAATGTATCGTGGTATCGTCGGGCAACGACGCCAGCGTGGCGGTGGCGGAGCATATCGCGGGTTCCGAGGAGGCATTTGTGGCCCTGATGAACGGGAAGGCAAAGGAGCTTGGAATGACCAACACCCATTTTGAGGACTGCTGCGGCCTCACGGACTCCGACGGACACTACACCAGCGCCAGGGATGTGGCTGTCATGTCCAGGGAGCTGATCACCAAATATCCCGCCATTTATGATTATTCCAGGATCTGGATGGAGGATATCACCCACACCACGCCTCAGGGGACCAGCACCTTCGGGCTCTCCAGCACCAACAAGCTGCTCAAGCAGTATACCTACGCCACGGGGCTGAAAACCGGCTCCACTCAGAAAGCCAGATACTGCATCTCGGCCACCGCCAGCAAGGACGGACTGGATATGATCGCCGTGGTCATGGGGGCTCCCGATCCGAAGGCCCGCTTTCAGGATGCCCAGACGCTTCTCAGCTACGGTTTTTCCGTCAGCGACCTGTATGTGGATGAAAATCAGGATCCCCTGAGCGCCGTCCCCGTGGAGAAGGGGGTGCAGGAGGAAGTCCCGATTTCCTATGCGGGAGAATTCCGATATTTGGATATCGAGGGGAACCTTCTGGACCAGGTGGAAAAGGTGGTGGAGGTGCCGGGCAGCGTGAAGGCCCCGGTGGAAAAGGGCCAGAAGGCCGGCTGTGCCCGCTATCTTTTGGGCGACAGGGAGCTGGGAACCGTGGATATCCTCTACGCGCAGGACGTGGAGAAGGCCCGGTATCTGGACTATCTGGGGAAAACCTTCCGTCAGTTCCTTCTGGATCTGAGCGGCGCCTAGGCTTTGTGTACATAAGGCAATTTACTCCGGGAAAAGGGAACTTATCCTATGCTGAATCTATTGATCGCCCTTGTGGCTGCCATTTTTGTCATATGTCTCTGGGTCCTGCTCTATGACAGCAACCGTTTTGTGGTAGTCAGCTGCCGCATTGAGGATCCCGCAGTCCAGGCCCCTTACCGGGCGGTGCTGCTCACGGATCTGCATAACAAGCGGTACGGCAGGGATAATGAGAGGCTGATTCAGGCCATCCGTCTCCGGCAGCCCGATGCGGTCTGGACGGCGGGGGATATTCTGACGGCCAGGCCCAGGGCCAGCCTGGAGCCTGCGCTCCGTCTGATGGAAGCCCTCTCCCGGGAGTACCCTGTCTGCTACGGCAACGGGAACCACGAACAGCGTCTGAAGCTCTATCCGGGGACCTACGGGGATATGGCGGAGCGCTATGACAGGGCGCTGGAGAAGATGGGCATACGTCCCCTGGTGAACACCCATGTGGATCTGCCCGAAAACGGCATCACGGTCTACGGCCTGGAGCCGGACCGGCGCTTTTACAGGCGCTTTAAGAGGCCGGTCATGGAGAAAGGCTATCTGGAGGAACTGCTGGGGAAGCCGCTCCCGGGCCGCTGCAGGGTGCTGCTGGCGCACGATCCGGAGCATTTCAAGGCATACGCTGCCTGGGGGGCGGATGTGGTGCTCTCCGGCCATGTCCACGGGGGAGTGATCCGGATCCCCTTTGGGAAAGGGCTGATCTCCCCCAGCCTCAGACTCTTCCCCAAGTACGACGGAGGACTGTTTCAGGAGGGAGAGAGCCGGATGATCCTGAGCCGCGGGCTGGGCATGCACACGGTCCCCCTGCGTCTGTTCAACCCGGGGGAGCTGATTGTGCTGGACTTCCTGCCGGGGAAGGAGAGGGCAGTGACGGCGCAGACAGAAAAGGGGCGGGAGAATGCCCCGCGGGAGGGACAGGCTTCCCGGGGAAGGAGTAAGGACCATGGCCATACCGGTAAAGCTGGAAGTGTTTGAGGGACCGCTGGACCTCCTGCTTCACCTGATCGATAAGAACAAGGTGGATATCTATGATATCCCCATCGTGGAGATTACGGAGCAGTATCTGGACTATATCCGCCGGATGGAGAGCCAGGATATGAACGTGATGAGCGAATTCCTGGTGATGGCCGCCACCCTGGTCGATATCAAATGCCGGATGCTCCTTCCCAAGGAAGTGAACGAGGAAGGGGAGGAGGAGGATCCCAGGGCGGAGCTGGTGCAAAAGCTGTTGGAGTACAAGATGTACAAGTATATGTCCCTGGAGCTGCGGGACCGCCAGGTGGACGCCCAGAGAAGCTATTACCGCAGCCAGGATCTGCCCCAGGAGGTGAAGTCCTACCGGAAGCCCATCGACTACGGGGAGCTGCTGGGCGATATGACGCTGCAGCGGCTGCACGGGATCTTTCAGGAGATGTTAAAGCGCCAGGAGGATAAGATCGACCCCATCCGAAGCACCTACGGCAACATCGAGAAGGACGAGGTGGACATGGAGGAGCGGTTCCTCTATGTGGAGGCATACGCCAGGGAGCACGGCACCTTCAGCTTCCGCAGCCTCCTGGACAAGCAGAGCGGAAAGATGAATGTGATTGTCACCTTCCTGGTTATACTGGAGCTGATGAAGACGGGAAAGATTGCGATCTCCCAGGAGGAAATCTTCGGCGATATCAGGATCACGTCAAATCTATAGGGGAGGGCAGGGGAAAGACCGATGGAGAGAGAAAAGGCAAAGGCAGTGATAGAGGCGGTGCTGTTCGCCATGGGGGATACCGTGGAGGTAAGCCGTCTGGCGGAGGTGATCGGGGAGGATGTGAAGACGACCCGCGAGATCATCGGCGAGATGGAGCGGGACTATCAGTCCCAGGGGCGGGGGATCGGGCTGACCTGGTACGACAAGGGGGTGCAGCTCTATACCAAGCCGGAGCTGTACGAGTATTTGATTAAGATCGCCAAGGCCCCCCGGAAGATTGTGCTCACGGACACGGTGATCGAGACCCTGTCCATCATCGCCTACAAGCAGCCGGTGACCCGTCTGGAGATCGAGCGGATCAGGGGCGTGAGCTGCGACCACGCCATCAATAAGCTCCTGGAGTATGACCTGATCACGGAGCTGGGACGGCTGGACGCACCGGGCAGGCCCCTGCTCTTCGGCACCACGGAGCAGTTCCTGCGGTGTTTCGGAGTCAGAAGCCTGGAGGAACTTCCGGAGCTGAATCCGGTGCAGATGGAGGAATTCAAGCAGCAGGCGGAGGCGGAGGTGCAGCTCCAGCTGGATATCTGACAGCCCGCCCCACGCCTTTGGCGGTCTGGCGTGCTGCCTCTGCTATGCCCGCCGGACGTCTTTGGAAGGTCTGGGCGGGCTGCCTCTGCTATGCCCGTCGGACGCCTTTGGCAGGTCTGGGCGGGCTGCTTTTGTCATACCCATCGGATGCCTTTGGCAGCCGGGCGGACTGCAAGTCTGCCCGGCTGTTTTCGGGTATGGGCGGGCCTCCCGCCGCATATAATGCAGCAAGGCATCCTGCGCCTGGGCGCAGGCGGGATAACAGGTTGGAAGCATAGATGAAAAAAAACGGACTGGTGAGGGCAGGGGCCCTTCTGACGGCGTGCCTGCTTCTTTTTGGGGGGATTTCCGGCGTCCTGGGGCAGGTGGGGGAACCGGCCCGGAGTGGGGAGGGGCTCTCCAGGGAGACCGGCGGGACAAATGGGTCTTTCCTTTGGGGGAAGTCAGCCCAGACCGGCGGGGAGGAAACCCCTCTGCCCGGGGAGGCGGCCCAGACCGGCGGGGAAAAAGACTCGTCTCTGCCGGAAGAGGCGGCCGGGGAGGAAGGGCAGAGGGAAGTGGTCTCCCCGGAGTTCGACGCCTCCCAGCTCTATGCCGCGTCCGCGGCCCTGATGGACGCGGACTCCGGCAGGCTTCTCTTTGGGAAAAACGCGGACCAGGCGCTGCCCATGGCCAGCACCACCAAGATCATGACCTGCATCGTGGCCCTGGAGAGGGCGGGGCTGGAGGAGACGGTGGACATTTCCTCCTACGCGGCCGGAATGCCCAAGGTGAAGCTCTACGTGAGCCCCGGAGAGCAGTACCGGCTGGAGGATCTGCTCTACTCTCTGATGCTGGAGTCCCACAATGACGCGGCGGTTGCCATTGCGGAGCATGTGGGGAAGAAGTACCTGCCCAAGGGCCTGCGGGAGAAGAGCGCGGGGGAGTACACCAGGGAGGAAAGCCAGATGGCGGTGGCGGCCTTCGCCGGACTGATGAACCGAAAGGCCCGGGAGCTGGGCTGTGTGAACACCTGGTTTATCACTCCCAACGGGCTGGACGCTGCGGAGAGCGTCACGTCAGAGAGCGGGGAGGTCCTGGAGCGGGAGCACTCCACCACGGCGGCGGAGCTGGCCTCCATCATGGCCTACTGCATCAAGAGATCCCCCAGGAGGGAGGATTTCCTGCGGATTACCCGCACGGCCTCCCACTCCTTTTCCATCGCCAACGGGCGCAGCTTTTCCTGCAGCAATCACAATGCGTTCCTCAATATGATGGAGGGGGCCCTCTCCGGAAAGACCGGTTTTACGAACAAGGCGGGCTACTGCTATGTGGGGGCCCTGGAGAGGGACGGGAAAACCTTTGTGGTGGCTCTGCTGGCCTGCGGCTGGCCGAACAACAAGACCTACAAGTGGAGCGATACCCGCAGGCTCATGAATTTCGGCCTGGAGCACTATACCTATCACAGCTTTTCGGAGGCGGCCTACAGCCAGGAGAAGCTGGAGCCCATCCCGGTGCGCGGGGGAGAGACGGAGCGCATCGGCCAGACCGCCCTTGTCCGGGTGAGGATCGCGGAGCGCTCCGGCAGCTTAGGAATCTCCGGGGAGGAACCTGCCGGGGAGGGGGCGTCTGCCGGGGAGGAAGTGCCTGCCGGGGAGGAACCTGCCGGGAGAGAAGCGCCTGCGGGGGAAGAGAAAACTGCCGGGCAGGAGAACCCTGCCCTCCAGCTGGAGGGGCTGCTCCTAAAGCCCGGGGAGAGCGTCCAGGTGGTCTGCCGCGTGGAGAAGGAGCTGACGGCCCCGGTGGAGGCGGGCCGCCAGGTGGGCACCGTCTCGTATACGGTGGACGGCAAAACCTACAGGACCGAGCATATCGTACTCACCCAGGGGGTGGAACGCATCCGTTTCGGATGGTGCCTTCAGAGAATTTGGGAGCTTTTTTCCCCGATCTGAGAAGGAACGACATATTTTTTCCTAAAAAATGCAATTCGTTCTTTGCGAATCGCATTTTTTATGTTATAATCTCATCTTTGACACTTTATGACATCAAAAATCCCAGAAGCTGCTGAAAAATCAATAGTTTCTGGGATT